>DATDLC010000060.1:0-6268 GCA_036519515.1 Pseudolabrys sp.
TGTCATTATGCCGGCGGGACTTGCTCAAGCATGTAGGCCACCCCAACAATGGCAATAATGCCGCGATCGCTCATTGGCGGTGTCGGGAATGATGATGCCGCCGGCGGTCTTTTCCTCGGCATCGATGCGATTGACGACGACGCGGTCGGCGGAATGCACCGCAATTAAATATATCGCCAGCATTTTGAGCGGTTGCTTGGGTCGGCATCAATGCAAATGCGACAAACGCATAAATCGTGGAATTAAAACGCCAAGTTGATGTCCGATGCACGTCTTACACCAACGCCTGAGGATGTGTTCTATGACAAGTCATGCGATCAAAGGTTCCGATATTTTCATACGCGTCCTCGAGAATGAGGGGGTCGAATATATCTTCGGCGTGCCGGGGGAGGAGAACCTCGACATGCTCGAATACCTGTGTGTACCGAAAACCTCATCAGTAAGCGCACAATGATCGCGCTGCTATGTTTTGTCCTGACCGTCTTGGTCTCGCCACGATTGCAGCCATTCCGCTAGCTTCGACCACCGCCGGCGGCCCGAGACGTTGCGCACCGCGATGGCGACGGCCTTCTTCTGCCCAACCAGCACAACAAGCCGCTTGCCGCGTGTGACGCCGGTGTAGAGAAGATTCCGCTGCAGCATGGCGTAATGCTGGGTGAGAACCGGGATGACCACGGCTGGATATTCTGAGCCCTGGCTTTTATGAATGGTCGCCGCGTAAGCGGGCACCAGCATATCGAGTTCCCCGAATCCGTAAGTGACGGACCGGCCGTCGAAGCTCGCAACGATCTCGCCCGCATTGTCGTCCACGTCGTCGATGTAGCCAATATCGCCGTTGTAGACCTCCTTGTCATAGTCATTCTCGATCTGCATCACTTTATCACCGGGGGCGAATGTCCAGCCGAAACGTTCGACCTTGCGATCGCCGGCTGGATTGAGCGCTGCCTGCAGCTCGATGTTCAATGAACGTGCGCCGGCGCCGCCGCGGTTCATCGGGCAGAGCACCTGGATGTCACGGATCGGATCGAGGCCGAATCGTTTGAGGATCCGCGTCTTCACCAGTTCAATAATGCGGCCGACGGCGGTCTCCGGATCGTCCGCCTGCACAAAGTAGAAGTCGCTATCCGTGCCGGGCGGGCTGAGATCGGGAATAGAGCCCTGGTTGATGCGATGTGCGCTGGTGATAATGCGGCTCTGCGCGGCCTGTCGAAACACCTCGATGAGGCGCACCACCGGCACGGCAGCGGACGAAATAATGTCGGCCAGCACTTGGCCGGGCCCGACCGAAGGAAGCTGGTCGATGTCGCCAATAATCAAAAATGCGGCATTATCTGGCACCGCCTTCAAGAGCGCCTGCATCAGCATGACGTCGACCATGGAGGTCTCGTCGACGACCAACAGATCGCAGTCGAGGGGGTGGTCGTCACCGCGCTTGAAGCCGCCGCTCTTGGGGTCGACCTCGAGCAACCGGTGGATGGTCTTCGCCTCGAAGCCGGTCGCCTCGGTCAGCCGCTTGGCGGCGCGGCCGGTCGGGGCACACAGCAAAATCTCGGTGCCCTTCGCTGCCAGGATGCGCAGGATTCCCCTGACGATAGTGGTCTTGCCGACGCCCGGACCGCCGGTGATGACCAGAACCTTGGACTTCAATGCGAGCCGGATCGCGGCAACCTGGCTTTCGGCAAGGGCGAGACCGATATGCTTCTCGACCCATGGCAAGGCCTTCTCCGGATCGATCCACGGCCAAGGCAGCGTGCCGTTCGCCAGCCGCATCACTCGTTGGGCGATGGTGCGCTCCGCGCGATGCAGGCCGGCCAGAAATACACACGGCGTTTCACCGACCGAGTCGGAGATTACAGTGCCCTCCCGCAGCTCGAGATCGAGCGCGGTGCCGATGAGCTCCTGCGGGACCTCGAGCAGCTTCTCGGCCAGCGGCATTAGCTGTTCCGTTGGCAAGCCGCAATGGCCTTCATCCATGGCATCGGTCAGGGCATATGAAATCCCGGCGCGCACACGGACCATCGCGGCCTTCTCGATGCCGAGCTTCATCGCGATCGCGTCGGCGGTCTTAAAACCGATACCGCGGATGTCGCGCGCCAGCCGATACGGATTTTCGGTCATGACCTGGATGGCGTCGGCGCCATAGGTCTTGAAAATCCGCACCGCCCGCGCCGTGCCAACCCCGTGGCTGTGCAGGAAGACCATGATTTCTCGCACCGCTTTTTGTTCAGCCCAGGCAGAAAGAATGCTGGCAGCGCGAACGGGCCCGATACCGTCGACCTCGCGCAGCCGGTCCGGCGTCGCCTCGATGACGTCGAATACCTTCTCGTCAAAGGCGCGCACAAGCTTCTTAGCGTAAACCGGGCCGACGCCGCGGATCATTCCGGACGAGAGGTACTTCTCGATGCCATCGGCCGAGGTCGGGGGCGAGGTGCGCAAGAACCGTGCTTTGAACTGCTGACCATGCATACGATCGTTGACCCATTCGCCCGAGGCGGTGATCCACTCGCCGGCGGCAATGGTTGCGGCATGGCCGACCACGGTCACCATCTCTCGATGCCCGCGCGCTTTTGCTCGCAGAACGCAAAAGCCGTTCTCGGCGTTGTGGTAGGTGACGCGCTCGACGAGGCCGGCCAGCACCTCCTGAGTTGATCGCTCTGCCTGCGGGTTCATGTCGGAATACTGGCGCACGAACAGGGAATTTTATCAACCAAATCTAAAATCATCGCCGGATAAGATTTTCGGTTGTGTGTACCGAAAACCTAAACGCGAGCGTAATGATGGTGGAGTCCGCCCAGGATCGCGCGGGATCTGATGGTACCGACGCTCTGAATTGGACGCCTGAGCGGCGCGTCTTTGTCCAGAGAGCGGTGGGTTCTGATTTCGTTGTAGTAGCGGCAATAACTTCGAAGGATTCTGCGCAAGTGTGCCTCCCCTACGACAATGACGATCAGGGTTCGGCAAAGCCGTTTTGCCAAGGCGAGCCACTGGCTATCGGCCGGCCCCGGATGCCCATTGCCTCTAACCGACGTCTGAGTGCAACGCCGTAAATGCCGTCCTGGTCGCGGATCAGGCCGCACCAGTGGCAGCGTTCCTTTCACACAAGGTCCTCTCTTTTACATGCTGCGTAATCGTTTCTACGTGGGCGAGGTTCGATACAAAAATGAGATCTGGCCTTCGCGCAGCCGCAGCGCCGTTAACCTTAACAAAGCGTATGTTCCCGGCCTCGACGCCCCTTCGAGTACTTTTGTTGGAAGACCGCTCCGGGCCGACCCCTTTGATGGTGGCCTGGCGAAATCCAAGGACTCGAGGAAATGCGGCACCTGCTCGTTCATGCCTGCCTTTGTCTGATGACATGGTCAAGCGCGACCGGACCTGATCCAACACTGCCGCCGGACAACTTCACCAGTAGTGCAACAAATAAAGTATTGAGCGAACCACCGAGAGTGTTGGGCGAACTATCGGAAAACATCGGCGCGGATCCAGCGCTCGGCGACACATATGCAGCCCTCGCACTGCCACTGGCCCCGCTTGGTCTACTTCTGAAGCCAATCATCTACCGCTCGCCGGAGGAAATCTGCGACGCGCTTACCGGGGCGGCGCGCAGCAACGATTTGCCTGCGCCTTTCTTCATTCGCCTGTTGTATCAGGAAAGCAGTTTCAGACCCCACGCCATTAGTTCGGCCGGCGCGCTAGGCATCGCACAATTCATGCCGGAGACCGCTGCCGAAAGGGGCCTCGACAATCCGTTCGATCCGCTGCAAGCGATACCGGAGTCGGCGCGCCTGCTGCGCGATCTGTCCAAGAAGTTCGGCAATCTTGGCCTCGCCGCCGCTGCCTACAATGCGGGCCCGAAGCGCGTCGAAGATTGGCTCGCCAAAAAAGGCAAGCTGCCGCAGGAAACGCAACACTACGTCAAGACGATCACCGGCTGGCCGGCGGAGACGTGGACCGTCGCCCAAACCGGCAGCCCGCCGGTGAAGCTGCCGCGGCCGGCACCGTGCCAGGAGGCCGCCGGTTTGCTCGCCTGGAACGGACCGGACCAAATCCCTCTGCCACCGCGGAACCCGCGCGCGAAGGATTCAGCGAACTCTGTAAGAACTGCGCAGCAGCCGGTCGTTCTGGTCAGCAGCAACAATAGCGTTCCTGACCAAAGTCCCACAACTGGCTCGGAGACGAAGACAATGCCTCAACGCAGACTTCATTCCAAATGATCTTGGCTCTGGTCCTTGTTGATCTTCGCATCAGCGTCGGTGCACCACCCCTTCGGACAGTCAACTAAGTCGTAGGGACTATCCATGATCGCTCAAATGATAGAATCGATCATGTATTTCGGGATCGGATTTCTCCTTGCGGCTCTCAGCGTGCTCATCGTCGCGCCTCTTGTCCATGACCGCGCGGTGCGGCTGACCATGCGGCGGCTGGAAGCTACCATCCCGCTATCGATGGCAGAAGTCCAAGCCGACAAGGATCTGCAGCGCGCCGAATTCGCTATGTCGACACGGCCGCCGCTCAACAAGACCCAGCCCTCCTTAGCGATCGCCTGACCCAAAGCGAAGGCGGTCACCGTGTCTTGCGGTTGGGCTTTATCGCCTGACCCCATCACTCCAACAACTGCTCGACGTTTCACGTATTTTGTCCCTTACTACAGCCACGAGGTCACTTCTTATAATTGATAGACCTCATCGGGGCGGAGAGAGTCGTTCGTTGGAGCGGAGAGAGTCCGGCGCCTTCTGGCTCGTTACCGATGTCGGCAGCGGCAAACCATGCGGGTAGTAGGTCCAGAATACGAAGCCTGCCGCAAACAATAGGGCCGACAGAATAGCGGTGCGGAAAGTCCGTTTGAATGAGAGCAGCGCACCGATCAACGTTGAGAAAAAAACGAGGGCCGTCAGCACGGCGACATAGAGCCAGTTCACACTAGCCCAGTCGATTCGATCTAAAATTTCCATATTCGCGCCTTCCCTCGTTATGGAGACCTCAAACTTTTGTCATCGCTTTGGCTCAGCGAATTTGGGCGATTTCTAGGCCCCCTCCCTCACGGGGCGTTGACGATGCGGGATGCAGCCACCTGATCACAACCTATCATTTGATATTCAGGCGCGGGTCCGTTCAGTAACGTCGCTGACACGGGTCTTGTGGCGACCTCGCAGGGACAGGATGTATTGAGTCGATGGAGTCATCCGAAACTAGTCTCGTGCAACCATGAAATCGGTTCAGCGTGCCGAGATGGCTGTGCCGCCAGTTGCGTTGGTCGTGTACTTGTTAGACCATGGCCTACACGCGGCACCTGATGGTTGCCTGGGGCTGAAGCGAGGGGCGGAGACTGTATAATGTCGCGAGAGCTTGGTGCTGAATTCATTGGCACTTTTGCGTTAGTCACCGCGGTCTGCGGTGCAGGGCTGTTTTCTGCGCCATCCGCTGGTCTTATCGCGGTCGCATTCGCAGTTGGCTTATCGGTCTTGGCTATGGCCTTCGCCGTCGGTCACATATCTGGCGGACATTTCAATCCAGCCGTAACTATCGGCTTGATCGCAGGCGGTCGCTTCGATAGCACCAAGGCGGTCGGTTACATTCTCGCGCAGGTTCTCGGTGGAGCTGCCGCCGCTATAATCTTCTACGTTATTCTGGCTGGTGCTCCAGCCGGCAAATGGAATACTTTTGTAGCGATTTCCAACCTCTATGGAGGCAGCACCGGATTCTCGCTGCTTTCTGCCGGCCTGATCGAAGTCGTCATAACGGCACTCTTTCTGATAGTAATCGTCGGCGTCACATCGAAGCGTGCGCCCGCCGGTTTTGCGCCAATCGCGATCGGACTTGCGCTTACACTATTTCACCTAGTCGCGATCCCGGTGTCGAATGCATCGCTCAATCCAGCACGATCGACGGCCACAGCTATCTTTGGAGGCGCAGAGGCGCTCCAGTCGCTCTGGCTATTTTGGGCGGCTCCGATCGTCGGAGGCATAATCGGCGGCGTGGTCAGCCGCTGGTTACAACAAGATTGACGAATGAGTCGGCCACCGTTGTGGTGAATTCAGCGTCCACCCGTAGCGCAAACGGCGGGAGTGGTGCCCTTTTAAGTTAGATACTTCACCGGGGTTCTCGGCTGATGAATGATGTGACTCTGCGCCAACTGCGTTACCTCGATGCGCTCGCCCAAAGTCTGCATTTTGGCCGGGCCGCCGAACAGTGCTCAATTTCACAGCCGGCGCTATCAATGCAGATCCAGGAGTTGGAGAGGCAAATCGGCGCCGTTCTCGTCGAGCGCAAA
>DATDLC010000061.1:0-14010 GCA_036519515.1 Pseudolabrys sp.
TCGCGACCGCAAGTCTGCAATTCGGTCTTCGTAAGTGAGTTGCAGCTCCGTCTGTTCGTCCATCAAGCGCGAGACGATGTCATGTTGAAATACGAAGTAATAAGCGCCCGCTGCGATCAACCATGTCGCTGTGGCGATCAGAACGTATCTGACGGTCGGCCGGCGCGAGGGTGTAGTGCTTGCCTGTTTAGGCAGCCGCTTCCGTTCGCGGGATTTCCGCGGCGGGCGGGATTGACGCTGACGATTTGCTACCGGAGCAGATGAAGGCGACATCGCCTCTCCGTGCTTGCCGTGGCTGGTCCCCCGCCGCGTTGGTGGCGATGACGTGGGTTGGGGGTTGAGCCGCATCGGTCTGCCGGACAATTTCGGCTCATTCGTCTGCGTGTGTCATCACGTAGGTTTTTCCCACGTCATCGCCGACACCCCTATGACTGAGTCGTTGTCAAACGCCGGGGTAATATTACACGCTTTGGCGAAGTATTTGTATGTCTTGCCAAGCAGCGAATCATTGACACGGCAGTAATGGCACGAATCACCAAAATCTTGACGCCAAACTCGAGCAAGCTTTCAGCTGGCCCGATCAATTCGCGGCCTCGAGCTCGTCTCCGGCATGCCGGTCGAGGTTTTTCTGCAGACCGGCAGCCGCACAATGATGAGCTATCTGCTCAAGCCCATCGCCGACCAGCTGCTGCGTACATTCAACTAGTCGATCGCGCCGGCTCGTGTGTATCCGCGGTTTTTGCCTGGACCCTCTTCGGTGGAGGCAGGATCGTGGTTTCGTCGAAGACCGTTTTGATCAAGGAGTTTTCCGAGAGATATTTATGGTACTGCGTGACGACGGCCTTCGCTTCCTTCAGTGTCGCCAGCCTCCATTGGATCTCCAGATTTTCATTGCCGGCGATGCTTTCGACGATTCTGCGTTCTTCGACGAGCAGCTTGAATTCGCTGGGCTGATCGGCGTCGCCATTGCCATTCAGATTGGTCGCGAAATCGATGCGCCCGGTCGGAACCCAATCCCGCTTCACGACACCTTGGTAGGGTGTTTTCTTCCAGCTCTTCCAATTTTTCCAGCTATCGGGGCTCGTCATGTGTGCAAGGGCATTAGCCATCTCATTCTCCTTTCTCCGCGACACGCGCTCAACGGATTCGAATGGGCCTGGAATTTCCCATCGCTCATAACCGCCGAGCAGGCGAACCGGTTTCCTAGATCTTGCCACTTTCCGTCAGCGTGGAATTTTATTTTCGGCGCGGCTGCCGGCCTGCTATACTCTGATACCCAAGGGAACCACTCGCGCTATCATAACCTGCGCGGTGCCGAACCCGCGGTAGGATGGTCATGCCCCAGGCACAAGCACAAACACAGTTAAATTCGAGACGGCCCCAGCGCGATTGGGCATTCAAGGTCAAGCCGCTGCATCCGGTGCTCGGTTGCGAGATCACCGACATCACGCTGGCGGAAGCGGTGTCGCCGGCGCTGTTCGCCAAGGTTTACGAAGCTTTCCTTGCCTACGAGCTGATCCTGTTTCGTGACGTCGACCTGCCGCCGGCGACCCAGGTCGCGTTCGCGCGCAATTTCGGCGAGGTGCAGGTGCACGTGCTTAGCCAATATCACGGATACAAAGAGCACCCGGAAATCTACATGCTGTCCAACCGCGACAAGGACGGAAAGCCGAGCGGCAAGCATCCGGACCGCGGCACGCTCTACTGGCACACCGACGGCTCCTGGAAGGAGCGGACCGGACAGGCGACGATGATGTATTCGGAGATCGTGCCGGCAAGCGGCGGCGAAACGGAATTCGCCGACATGTATTCCGCCTACGATCTGCTGCCCGCCGCGATCAAGGCCAAAATCGAAGGACGGTGCGCCATCCATAACTTCGACTTTTCCCGTACGCGCCGGCACGGCGAGGATCCGTTGACGGCGGAGCAGAAGGCCAAGGTTCCACCGGTCGCGCATCCGATCGTGCGCACGCATCCGCAGACCGGACGCAAGGCGATCTTTCTAGGCGATCATGCCGAGAGCATTGAAGGCATGGACTATGCGGAAGGCCGCGCCTTGATCGAAGAACTCAACGAGATGATCACGGAGCCGGCGCGTGTCTATACGCACCGCTGGGCGCCGCGCCAATGTCTCGTATGGGACAATCGTTGCACGCTGCATCGCGCGACCGGCTTCGATGAGGCGAACGAGATTCGCGTGATGCGCCGCTGCACGATCATCGGCGACAAGCCTTTTTGAGATCGCACGGGCGGCGGGGCCGAGTCTTTCACGTCTGCACCGAGTATCCGCCATCGACCGGAATGGCCGCGCCGGTGATGAAATTCGAAGCGGGTGACGCCAGAAAAACAGCGATGCCTGCGAAATCCTCGGGCGCGCCCCAGCGTTGGGCCGGCGTGCGCGCAAGCACCCTTTCATTGAGCCCCTGAACCTGCTCGCGCGCCTGTCGCGTGAGGTCGGTATCGACCCAACCAGGCAAGATCGCGTTGACCTGAATGTTGTCCTTGGCCCAGGCGACCGCCATCGAGCGCGCCAATTGCACGATGCCGCCTTTGCTCGCGGCATAGGGCGCTGCATAGGACGAAGCGAACACTGACATCATCGATCCGATATTGATGATCTTGCCGCCTCCGGCGCGCAGCATGTGCGGATAGGCGGCCTGCGAGCACAGGAACGCGCTGGTCAGGTTCGTATCCATGACCAGATGCCAGTCCTGCGCCGTCAGGTCTTGCGGCTGCTTGCGAACGGTCGTCCCCGCGTTGTTGACGAGGATATCAAGACGTCCAAACCGCTCTGCGGTGCGCTGGACAGCCTCGCGGCAAGATGCCCCATCAAGAACATCGAGATCGACAAAATCGGCCTGCGCGCCGAGTGCGCGCAGCTCGGATAGTGCCGATTGTGCTTTTGCCTTGTTGCGGCCCGCGATGACGACCGAGGCGCCGGCTGAGGCCAACCCCTTGGCCATGCCAAGGCCGATGCCCCCGTTTCCGCCGGTTACGAAAGCGACCCGTTTTTGTAGGTCGAACATTGTCATCGGGATCTCCCGTTCAATGATGGGTCAGATCTCAGGCAAGATCGTTTTGATTCAAGGCGACTTTGACTTCGCGCGCAAAAGAGATCAGTGAAGCCGTAAACAGCCCGAGCGCCAGAGTGAAGAGGATAGCGGCGGACGGCTCATGCCGGGCACCAATGTACGCAGCCACAAAGGCAACGATCATGAGCAGGCAAGTCGTGATTCCACTTCCGACCGCCCAATAGATCGCCCGGATCACGAGGGTCGCGCGAAGCCGCAGTTCCGGGAGATGGACTTTCAGTTCGGCCTTTTGCGGGTCGCTGTCCGGGATCGCATTGATGATGCGCGATCGATCGACGATACGGCTCATGTGCGTGACAGGACTGACAGGAAAGAGGCTATGGCCCCCAGCAGAAAGGCAGGCGCTGCGGCCTGTGAAATGACCAGCGAAAGCTGATCTGCGGTAATAATATCGTTCAACATTGCAAGCCTCCGTGGTCTGTGGCCTCGCGTGCCAATAACAGCTGGGATTTTTTCTACCCCGGCGTGTTTATTTGTCGTCATAGAGCAGCAGTTATTGCCGAAGCTGTCGCCCGAAGACATCATGAAGCCCGAGCAGGCGCAGCGGAACAACAAGGTAAGCAAGTAATTGGTCGGCGTACCGAAATCATGACGCAAAAACCCGGGGCAATCCCCGGGTTTTTCTTTTCTTGCGATATTAAACAGTCAGTCCGTTCGCCGGACTATCGCACATAGCTAGAGTGTCGATATTCCGATGCAAATTCACGGTGCTTGGTGCCGCCGAGTGAGCGTCTTCAGGTGGGGCCTTGTATGGGGGCCGTAGGCCGATCGTCTGCGTTACCGGCAGCGGCTTCGGCTCGATGCGATTGCTCACAAGGGTCAACACGCCAAAGAGGGCGGCCCCAACAATCAGGAAATAAGATAAGACAGGCATCCGCATTGCGGACTCTCCCGGCGCGGCGGTCACTTTCTGCCTGCACTATGGCTCGGGGTATTCCCAAATCTGTGCTGTAGATCACATCCGCGACGAATATGCCCTTTCGGGCAGGTTCCATGCCGGGTCTGCGATGGCGGTATCCGGTGCACCAGGAATGTGCGCGTTCGATCCCTGTTTCGTCACTCGAGTTCATTGCCAATGGTTTGCGCGGCGATATAGGCGCATAGGCCAATATAGATGACGATGAAGATTGAGGATGACAGATCGAAAATCGCTGCCAGGCCGAGGGCAACAGCAATTGCGGCGGCAACCCAAACATCCCACGGGATCAATCTTGGCACGGTGCCCCTCCTGTGTAGGGCACCTGTCGGGGGAAACGATCTCCTACCGACGCTCAAGCGCCCGGCAGGAGTCATCAGCCTCGCGGCGGTTATCGGGGGACTCCATCCCCATCAACAATGAATGAGCCGCCGGAAAAATGCAACGTGCGTCGTCCTGCGCTGTTCACAATTAGCCCAAGCGGGCCCATTGCGACCGTATTTCCCTGCGCGACACTGGTTCGACACAGGTGTCATGTCTGATAATCACGCGTTGCGATCCCTTGATCTGAAATTGAGGGGCACTAATCTTCGTTTTTCCGATTGCAATTACCGGCAGGGGGTCTGTGCGAGCTGTGAACTGTCCTCGTTTCTTGGCGGTCATCGGACTTTGCGGCCTCGCGTATCTGGCCGGGCTTCCCGTCAACATCGGCAATCTCGGTTTCGTTTCCCTCGCGTCAGGTCAGCCCGCAGCGCTCACGAAGTCGCAGTCGGATGCGCTTAACGCCTACAACAAGACGGTCCAGGACTTCAGATCGATCCTCGGCGAGCGGCGCGCACAGATCAATTCAAATCAGAAGCTGCCCGACGTACCGGGACAGGCGCTCTACCTTGCCCGCGTCAACATGATGGGCGCGTACAAAGATCTCACCGACGTACTACCATCCAGAATCGGGAGGCCCAATAAATATAAAATTCCTCCGGCATATTTCGATGCCGACAACGAACCGCTTATCGACGAGTACAAGCATCTTCTCGGCATCATGCAGGCGCCGCCCGCCAACGCGCAGAAATCCGATACGCCATATAAAGACGTTGTCGACCTGGGGACCGTCATTGGGCGGATCAAGGGCCTCGATGCAGCGCATGCCGAAGTGGCGGGCCGGATCAGTCTGGCCGTCTTTTTTGCCGAGACCGATGGCAATCAAAACATCGGTAATGCGCGCTCGAACTCTTACAAAGGAAGTTTTCAGACGGGAGTATCTGAAGACAAAAACGGTCAGAAGAAATGGGCGGCAATCAAGAAGTCGGTGGCAGCGCTTGATCCCAAACTGAACGTGCGCGACGACAAGGAAGAGGCGCGGGTTGGCAATTCAGATCAGCGGTATAATCACTGGACCGCTGTGAGGAACGGTCTCATGAACGCGCACGCGGACCTTTTCCCCCGTATACCGGCGATCATGAAAGCGTTGCCAAATCCGATCGATCAAGTGAGATTTTTTGAGCTTATCCAGATCATTCCCAGTCCGGCCAAGTCCGCGCTCAACTCAGGGGACTTGGTTAATTTTAGAATATCTGAGCCGAGAATCATGGGATACTTGCGCAATAACAGCATGTTTGCCTTCGGCAAGGCTGACAGAGCAAAAACATCGGCAACCATGCGCGAAATTCTTGATTCGATGTGGCTCTTCAATGATATATTTGACCGAGCGCTGTCGAAGTTCAGCGAGATCAAGGCCCAGCAAAAAGGGTGACCGGCTCTGAGGGGGGCTATGCCAGTCATATCGCGAAGAACATTCACCAGCGGGCTGCTTGCCAGCGCTTTGGTGCCGGCCGACTTGGCGGTTGGGCAACCGAACGATGCGGCAAGTATTGCCATTATCGACACCCCGAATAACGCCGCAAAGGTTGCGGCGAAGTTGTCAGCCCAGAATGTGAAGGTTGTCGTGCGATTTTTCGCGAGAAAGACCCAGCCGGGTCTGCGCGAGAAGATCATGGCGTCGGACGGCAATATGATCGACGGCGTCCGCGAGCCGACCGTGCTGATAAGAAACGGCCTTTCGATCGTTTCTCTCTACCAGTATCGAAACAATCTTCCCGAGAAGTTTCTCAAGGGATTGGAAGATACCGGTTCGGCAAAAGCGGAAGTCGCGGCCGATGCAAAGGCCGCGCTCGAACAGGCCAAGTTGGTCGGACAGCCCGAAGGATCTGCAATCTATTTCGGAGTCGACTTCAATGTGAATCGCGCCTCCGTAGACGCCGTTCTCGAGTACTTCCGTGTCATCGGTCAGACGGTTGGCAGCCGCTATGCGATCGGGGTGTACGGGAACGGGTTCGTCAACCGTATCCTGCGTGAAGAAAAGCTCGTGGCGTATAATTGGATATCCGCATCGCGGTCACACGAGGGAACCGTCGCTTTCTATAACAGCGGACAATGGCATCTTTTTCAAAACCAGGTTGACCGCCGGTGGTTCGGCGCGCCCGGCAAATGCTCAGATGGCCTCGACGTTGATACGAACCTGCAGAACCCGAGGGTAGCCAGCATTGGCGCGTGGGGAGCGGGAGAAGTCGACGCAAGCCGGAACCAGATGATTTTTGACGAGCGTCGCTTCGCGCTTCGTGTAACACCGGTCGTTCAGGACATTGCCGGAGCCGGTGGGCCGATCGACCGTCAAAGCTGCAAATCCGACAAAAACGTGCCGCGAAATGCTAATGTCAGAATCGTTGGGCAATCCGGTGCCTGGTCGAGCGTGGACATTGACGAAGACGGCAACCCCGACGGCCGTATAAAGGCCTCCGATTTGACGCCCAACCTCACGACGATGCCTCCTTGGGGATAATCGTCGTAAGAAGAACGCAATCGGTGAGCCCACAGCACTAGAAAAGCGGCGACGGGCCCGGTTCTCTCATCAAGATCGCACCATCCTGCGAAGCGCCGCGGCACAGCGGACGGAACTTTTGTCTGCTTTCAACTTTGTATGCCAGGCGATAACCGCGAATTGGTGCGACCGTGCTCCACAAGGCGACACCTGAGCGATTGAGCGCGTTCTCTGACGGTGTGTTCGCGGTCCTTATAACGGTGCTGGTTCTGGAGCTGCACCCACCGGAGCTTCCCACCTTCAAGGCGCTCCTGTCGCTTTAGCCCTCATGGTTGAGCTATGCCGTGAGCTACCTCTTCATCGCTATCGTTTGGGCTAATCACCATTATCTCATGCGCTACGCCACGGAGGCGACCTCTCGTCTCATGTGGTTCAATTTCGCGCATTTGTTTTCGATGTCATTGCTTCCGTTCTCTACCGCGTGGATGGCGACCAGCGAATTGGCGCCGGAGCCGGTCGCTTTCTATTCGGCGGTATTCTTCCTGGTGAATGCGACCTACATTTGCTTGATCTGGGAGCTGATTGACCGCACTCCGGTGGATGGAGTTCCGCGCAGGGTGCGAAAGACAATGCGCTACCGCTCGATTGTGACCCTATGCGCTTTCGGAGTGGCCGCGGTTCTGGCGTTGAAGTATCCGTTCGTCGGACTTGGAATTTGTATTGCTTGCCTGATCGTCTACTTGAAGCCGGAGCCACCCGGAGAGGGGAGGCGGCCTGTTTCGCGTAGATGGCGTCCCCCAATTGGCCCCTAGCGGGCATTCGGCGATTCGCACACCCCCTTTGAGGAGGGCAGCCCGAGCCGGTAGATTTCCCGGAGATCGACGACGTTCGTCGCTCTGCCTTGGGGGGTCACATGAAGTTCGCCATGATCTTGTTCGTGCTGCTGCTTGCAACCATCGAGGCCCGCGCAAGCTGCGCCACAATGCAGAAGCTGGCGCAGGAACATTCCAACGACATGGCGCGGCGCGGGCTCGATGGATCACGCTGGCTTTATGGATCGCGCGCGCCGGGGCGCGCGTGCCGAGAACGTTGCGACAGGCGTGAAGACGCGAAGCGCGGCAATCGCAATGTGGTGGTCGTCGCCGGCCACGCGGCCAACATGCGCTTGCCGGGATGCAAGGCCGTGGCGCACGCGGTAGGGCGCGGCGTTTATTATTGGACGATGGTGATCGGGCCCTGAACTAACCAGCGGCAACTGTGTTGGACGTCCGCTTATGCGTTTAGCGGAGAGTCTGACTGCGCGCCGAAATGTCCACTTTTTAGCTTAAAAGCAGATAAGCCCCACCCCGAACAATTATCGCGGGCAATGTGACGACGCTCACACAGCGAATGGCGATCGAAATATGCAGGGAAGGGTGCTCGTTAGGAAGGAGTACTCTCGATGCACACAGTCAGCATTTCAATGCTTGCCGCGATCCTAGGTTTTGCGCTGCTGGTCGGATTATTCGCGCCGTGAGTGGACTAACTCCGGAATCCCATTTCCTTGACCCGCATCGCATACCTTTAGTGGCCCTTCTGCCGCACGGGTATCAAGGTGGGTCCCGTATTTTTGCTGCATTTTGGGGAGAACTTTCAAATTGTGTACGGGCACAGGGGGGCTCGATATGTGGACCACGTTGTTTGCTGTTGTCTTTATCCTTGCTGCCACATTCAACATACTCGCAGTCATCAGTGACTACACGCCGCCAGAATCCTGAAAATCGCTAAGTCTGACGAATGTCCGCTAATGAGGGAAATCGGACAAGGTCTGTCAATTGCACGCGCGCAGAGTACTAGAGATGAGTCAGGCCAAGGATGCGCCCCACGAGCCATGTGGCAACGGCCCAACCCGCGCCGGTAAAAAACCCCACGCAAGCCCAGACGACAATCAGTTCAACGTTGACCTTGGTCGGCATTGAATTTCTCCCTCAGCCGCATTTGTGACCACGTTCCGATTATCGGCGTTTCGTAGGTCAGGTGGTAGCCTTTAGAAGGCACGCCGGACGAACGCTGCCGTGCGGGGCTTTCAATCTCCGCTTTCGGGGGTAAAGCGGACACCCCAGCCTTGGTGCTCTTTACCGCCGTGCCGTCAGACAGCAGCAAAATATTAAGCGACGTCGAGGAGAATAGGCATTGGCCGCGATTTCGGAACGCCTAATCGTGAACCCCATAAGCGAGATACGCCGACTACGGCAAAAATATACCGACCAGCTGCTTACGCTGCTGGCTCTCTTTATTGCGCTCGAAATGTTTGTATTTTCACCGCTTCAGGCAATTGGCATCTTTGCGTTTCAAGGCTTCCTCGTTGCCACCCTGTTAGCAATCATGGCTGGCATGCTCATTATTTCTGATCACCCCGCGGCATTTGCCGTGATGTCGATGTGCCTTGCCGCTAACGTCGTCGTCTTCTTGTTGCGCCTGTTCTATCCCCCATGGCCATATAACATTTACATATTGGCAGCGGCCTGGTTCGCCATTGCGATCACCCTCGGAGCGGTCGTCGCCCAAGCTGTATTCAGGCGTGGCCGCGTCACCTACCACCGGATAATCGGCGCGATCCTGCTGTATCTGCTCATCGCAGTCGCCTTTGGCGCGCTGTTCGTATTGATCGGCTTGTCGGTTCCCGATGCGTTCAAGGGAATAACATTCGACGACGATCCAGCCCTTGCCAACTCGGTCACCTATTTGAGTTTTGTCACTCTGACGTCGACGGGATTCGGCGACATTGTTCCCGTGCATCCGGTTGCGCGGAGCCTATGCAACATCGAAAGCATAATTGGTCAACTTTATCCGGCCACGTTATTGGCGCGGCTTGTAACCCTCGAAATGAGAGAGCGCAGCAGCGTCTGATGTCCGCTATTGGCACTCAGGGGACGTCGCGCTGCGTTCTTCCTTGAATATCGGCCCGTTGGCCTGGGTTCGAAGTAGCGCAGCCTGAAATCGAAAAACCGCAATTGAAGATGCCCGTTGTGTGGTAGCGTCACGACCGTGAGCAGGACTTGGGGCGGTAGCGGGATGTGGGCTTCCACGGGCGCGAAACTACTCCATTTTGTGATGATCAAGCCGTCGCATTACGACGATGACGGCTACCCCATCCAGTGGGTTCGCTCTGCCATTCCCTCAAACACATTGGCCTGCCTCAACGCACTTGCCGAAGACGCGCGCCGGCGCGAGGTATTGGGGCCGAATGTTGAAATCCGCCTGCACACTTACGATGAGACCAACCGGAGGGTAAGGCCCGACCGGATCATTCGTATGGTCCGCAAGCAAGGCGGCCGTGTGCTGATCGGCTTGGTTGGCGTGCAATCGAACCAGTTTCCTCGTTCGGTCGACCTTGCGCGCCCATTCCTCGCTGCAGGCCTGCCTGTTTGTATCGGCGGATTCCACGTGTCGGGCTGCATAGCGATGCTACCTAAACTGCCGCCTGACATCATCGCTGCCCAGGCGATGGGGATTTCTTTCTTCGCTGGCGAATGCGAGGAAGGGCGCCTTGATGAAGTTCTGCAGGATGCGTGGAACGGAAAGCTCAAGCCCCTTTACAATCACATGGACAAACTGCCGGCGCTGACTGGCGAGCCGCCGCCATTCTTGCCGCGGAAGCATGTTCGGAGGACCTCAGGCTCTCTCTCCAGTATCGACCTTGGGCGAGGCTGTCCCTATCAGTGCTCGTTCTGCACCATCATCAATGTGCAAGGCCGCAAGAGCCGTTTTCGCACGCCGGACGATCTTGAAAAAATCATTCGCGAGAACCACGCACAAGGCATCAAACGATTCTTCATCACGGATGATAATTTTGCGCGCAATCGCGATTGGGAACTGCTGTTTGATCGTATCATCCATTTGCGCAAGACCGAGTTTCCCGGCCTTGGCTTTACAATCCAGGTCGATACGCTGTGCCACAAGATTCCTAATTTCATCGAAAAAGCCGCCCAAGCTGGCGTACGCCGCGTTTTCATCGGGCTCGAGAACATCAATCCCGACAACCTCATCGCAGCCAAGAAGCGGCAGAACAAGATTACTGAATACCGCGAGATGCTGCAGAAGTGGCGCGATCACGGCGCAATTACCTACGCCGGTTATATTCTCGGTTTTCCCGTTGACACGAAGGAATCGATCGCCCGCGACGTCGAGATCATCAAACGGGAACTGCCACTCGATATCCTGGAGTTTTTCTTTCTCACTCCGTTACCTGGATCCGAGGACCACAAGGTGCTTTTGCAGGCAGGCATCTGGATGGACCCCGACATGAACAAGTATGACCTCAATCACCGCGTCTCGCATCATTCCAAAATGAATGATGGGGAATGGGAGGAGGCCTATCGTGCGGCTTGGTCGGCTTTCTACACACCGGAGCACGTGCGTACGATTCTGCGTCGTTCTGCTGCCTGCAAGCTCGGACGCCCCGGCACCACGCTTAAAACCATACTGTGGTTCTACCTGATGATCTTGTTTGAGGGGGTGCACCCGCTTGAAGGCGGCGCCTTCCGGCTCAAGTTTCGCCGTGACCGTCGTTTCGGAGCAAACATCGAGAACCCACTGATATTTTATCCTCGCTACGGCTGGGAGACGCTAAAAAAGATCTGGGGTTATCTTCGGGTCTATCGTCAGCTCAGGGCCGCGCTGGACGAGGCGCTCACCGCGCCCGACCGTTGGACCTATAGCGACATCGCTATTGCCCCGCCGCAGCAAGACGAGTTCGACCGCCTGTCGCTTTATCACGAAACCATCGGTGGCGAGGCCGCGCTTGCCCGCAAGCGACGCGATGACGCTATTCGCGCCGGCGGTCACGCCGATCAACCCGCGATAGCCACGACCGTAGCGGCCGGGCCCTGAAAAATACGCTCGGCTCGCTGCACTCAAAGAAAAGTATGATCCAACTAACCTGTTTCGCCTAAACCAGAACCATCGGTGCGTTAATCAATTCGCGTCCCATTCAACTCGCACCAATGTCCGCTTTCGGGGGTAAAGCAGACATGAGGATTTGAGCGCCTTATGTCCGCTAATGACCCAAAGCGGACATCCGTAGTCGTCGCGTCCCCCTTCCAGTCTGCTCGTTTGACGCTGTACGATGCTCCGTCCTGAGCCTTTGAGGGGAGGCGATGAGACGACGGGATTTCATCAAAGGCGTGGTTGGTTCGGCAGCGGTCATTTGGCCGCGAGCAGCGCGTGCGCAGCAAACCGAACGGATGCGGCGTATCGGCGTACTGATGGCGCATACTGAGAACGACCCGGAATTTAAGGATTACTTAGACGCATTCCGGCAGGGGCTCCAGAAGCTCGGGTGGATCAAAGGGCGCAATATCAACATTGACACACGTTGGGGGGCGCTCGATGACGCGGAGATGAGACAACGATCCGCGAAGGAACTTATCGCGCTCCGGCCCGACATCATTCTTACGCAAAACACTCCTCCGACCGCATCGATGTTGCAACAGACACGTACCATCCCCGTCATTTTTGTGATCGTTGCCGATCCGGTAGGCAGCAACTTCGTCGCAAGTTTGGCGCGGCCGGGCGGTAATGCTACCGGCTTCACTATTATGGAGCCGACGATCACCGGCAAGTGGCTAGAGCTGCTCAAGGAGATTGCGCCGCACGTCAACCGCGCCGCCTTCATGTTCAACCCGGCCACGGCGCCATATGTCAAAATCTACTTGGACACATTCAAGGCAGCCGCAGCCTCCTATGGAGTGGAGATGATCTTAGCGCCTGTTCACGATAAGGCTGACCTCGACACCGTCATCGCGACGCAGGCTCGCGAGCCAAATGGTGGACTGATCGTGATACCGGATGGGTTCCTAAACGTGCATCGCGCGGAGATCATTTCGTTGGCTGCCCGCTACCGTCTTCCGGTCGTCTATCCTTGGCGTTTCTTCCCACAACAAGGCGGCCTCCTGTCGTACGGAAGTGAGATGCGTGATGAGTTTCGACTTGCCGCGAGCTATGTCGATCGCATCCTCAAGGGCGAGAAGCCGGGCGAGCTTCCTGTACAGGCTCCGGTCAATTATGAGCTGGTGGTCAACCTCAAAACGGCCAAGGCGCTCGGCCTCACCGTTCCGCCATCGCTACTCGACCGCGCCGATGCGGTAATTGAATGAATGATGGAATGTCTGCTTCTGGCACTTAGCGGACATGCTGCTCGCTGCGCGGAATGTCCGCTTTCGGGGGTAAGCGGACATGACGATTGCGCTGCAAAATGTCCGCTTATGACCCAAAGCGGACATCGGGCCGTCTCTTACCGAACCTTTTTTAAGCCGCTACGAAGCGTTGTCCTAAGCCTCGGGGGAGGCAATGAGACGGCGCGAGTTCATCACACTTCTTTGCAGCGCGGCAGTGTGGCCGCTCGCCGCCCGCGCGGAGCAGCTCGAGCGTACGCGCCGCATCGGCGTGATCCTGCCCGCAGCCGCAAACGATGCAGAATTTCAGACCTGGGTCGGGGCATTCCTGCAAGCGCTGGCACAATTGGGCTGGACCATCGGCCGCAACATGCGCATCGACATCCGCTGGGCCACGGCCAATCACGCCGAAATTCGCAAACAAGCGGCGGAATTGGTCGCGCTCGCACCGGACGTCATCCTGGCTTCTGGCACCTCGACCGTAGGGCCGCTGCTGCAGGCGACCCGCACCGTGCCGATCGTGTTCCCAATCGTCGTCGATCCGATCGGTGCCGGCTTCGTCGAAAGCCTGGCGCGGCCGGGCGGCAATGCCACCGGTTTCCTCACGTTCGAATTCAGTCTGGCCGGGAAATGGCTGGAGCTGCTCAAGCAGATCGCGCCGGGCGTGACGCGAGTGGCGGTCTTTCGGGATCCCGCCTCACCCTCCGGGACCGGCCAGTTTGGCGCAATCCAGGCCGTAGCGCCGTCGCTCAGGGTGGAGGTCAACCCGGTCAACATGCGCGACGCCGGCGAGATCGAGCGCGCCATCGCGGCAATCGCGAGCGCTCCAAATGGCGGTCTGATCCTGACGGCGAGCGGGATGTCGATTCTTCATCACGATCTGATCATCGCGCTGGCGGCCCGGTACAAGCTACCCGCGGTCTACTACGAACGCTTCTTCGTCGCCGCTGGCGGCCTGATCTCCTACGGGGCTGATCGGACCGACCAGTATCGGCAAGCGGCCGGCTACGTCGACCGCATCCTCAAGGG
>DATDLC010000062.1:0-3324 GCA_036519515.1 Pseudolabrys sp.
CGCGACCGATGACGCGTGGCAGAGCCGCGTGCAGTGGTCGACGTTGTTCGAGCCGAAGCCGGTACGCACCAGCTTCTGGAAAAGATAGGCCTCTTCGTTCGAGCCCTTGGCCGAGCCGAAGCCGGCCAGCGCGCGCGGACCGTCGCGATCGCGAATTTTTTTCAAGCCGGAAGCGGCGCGTTCCATCGCCTCTTCCCATGTCGCCTCGCGGAAGTGCTTAAATGGTTTCGACGGGTCGACCAGATCGTCGGCAGCTTTCACCACGCCATCCTTGCGCACCATCGGCTTGGTCAGGCGCTGCGGATTGCTGATGTAGTCGAAGCCGAAGCGGCCCTTCACGCACAACCGGTTCTGGTTGGCCGGGCCGTTGCGGCCGGTCACGTACAAAAGCTTGTCGTTCTTGATGTGATACGTCAGCTGGCAGCCGACGCCGCAATAGGGGCACACGCTGTGCACCTCGCGGTCGGGAAATTCCGTGCGGATATTCTTGTCGTTGACCAGAGTCGCCGGCATCAGCGCGCCGGTCGGACAGGCCTGCACGCATTCGCCGCACGCGACACAGGTCGACTGACCCATCGGGTCATCGAAATCGAAGACGATCTTTTCGCTGTGGCCACGGCCGGCCATGCCGATGACATCGTTGACCTGCACTTCGCGGCAGGCGCGGACGCAGAGATTGCACTGGATGCACGCGTCGAGATTGACGGCCATCGCAGGATGGCTGCGGTCGGGCGAAGGCATTTTCTCGCGCTCGGGGAAGCGGCCAACGTCGATGCCCATCCTGTCCGCCCAGCTCCAGAACTTTGATTGCGGATCGTGCGAGGTCGTCCGCTCGGGCTGGTCGGTAATCAACAACTCGAAGACCATCTGCCGCGCGGTCTTGGCGCGGTCGGAAGTTGCCTTCACTTTCATGCCTTCGGTGGGCTTGCGAATGCAGCTCGCCGCCAACACGCGCTCGCCTTCGATCTCGACCATGCAGGCACGACAATTGCCGTCGGCGCGGTAACCCGGTTCCTGCGAATAGCACAGATGCGGAATTTCGATGCCCTGCCGCTTGGCGACCTGCCAGATGGTCTCGCCTTCAAGCGCCTCGACCTCTTTGCCGTCGAGGACGAATGTCACCGATTTGGATTTGCCGTTGCCCGCGCTCATCGCCTTTGCCTTTCGCCGTCACCAGCTCCCTAGCGGTTTCGACAATTCATCCGGAAAATATTTCAAAACACACAACAGCGGATTCGGTGCCGCCTGACCAAGGCCGCAAATCGACGCGTCACGCATCGCGGTCGACAGCTCTTCGAGCAGCTTCACATCCCACGGGGCCTTGGCCATCAGTTTGGCCGCTTTCTCGGTCCCGACACGACAGGGCGTGCACTGGCCGCAGCTCTCATCCTCAAAGAACTGCATCAGATTCAACGCGGCAGCCTTGACGTCGTCCTTGTCGGAGAGGATCACAACCGCGTGCGACCCCACGAAGCAGCCGTATTTTTCGAGGGTTCCGAAATCGAGCGGAATATCGGCCATGGAGGCCGGCAGGATTCCGCCCGAAGGTCCGCCCGGCAGATAGCCCTTGAAAATGTGGCCGTCCTGCATGCCGCCGCAGAACTCGTCGATCAACTCACGCATGGTTATCCCGGCCGGCGCCAGCTTGACGCCCGAATTCTTCACGCGGCCCGAGACGGAAAAGCTGCGGAAACCTTTGCGCTCGTGTCGGCCCTGCGACGTCGCCCACTCGGCACCTTTCTCAATGATGTCCCGAATCCAGAACATCGTCTCGACGTTCTGCTCAAGCGTCGGACGCCCGAACAGACCGACCTGCGCGACATAAGGCGGACGATGTCGCGGCAGCCCGCGCTTGCCTTCGATCGATTCAATCATCGCGGATTCTTCGCCGCAGATATAAGCGCCGGCACCGCGCCGCAGATGCAGCCTGGTATGAGGCGACAGCCCGGCGCTTTCGATCCTGGCAATTTCGTCGGCAAGCATCAGCCGAAGTTCCGGGTATTCGTCGCGGATGTAGATATATGTCTCGCGCGCCTCAACGACCCAGGCTGCAATGAGCACGCCTTCAATGAACCGGTGCGGATCGCGTTCCAGGTAGTAGCGATCCTTGAATGTACCAGGCTCGCCTTCGTCGGCATTGACCGCAAACATTCGCGGCGCAGGCTCCGCACGCACCAGTGCCCATTTGCGGCCGGTCGGAAAACCCGCGCCGCCGAGGCCACGCAGCCCCGCATCGCTTACGATCTTGATCAGTTCATCGCGCGTGCGTTTATCAGTCAAACCGCTTTTCAGGAGCGAGTAACCGCCGGCCTTTTGATAGGCGTCGAAATCGACGTCGGGCTTCCACGCATGCGCATGCGGTTTCTTTTTTACTGCCGCGACCACCGAGTCGACTGTTGCTTTGAACGTCTGGACATGGCCGACCGCGCAAACCGGGGCGCGATCGCATCCGCCCATGCAGGGCGCTTGCACAACACGAACCTTGCGTCCGAGCTTGCCCGCCACTTCCTTCATGAGTTTCTCAGCGCCGGCCATAGCGCACGACAATGAGTTGCACACACGAACGGTAACCGGAGGCGGCGGCAGTTCGCCTTCCTTCACAACATCGAAATGTGCGTAGAAGGTCGCAACCTCATAGACCTCGGTGAGCGCCATCTTCATTTCTGAAGCGAGGGCCGCGAGATGCGCGGCAGAAAGATAGCCGTACTGATCCTGAATGAGGTGCAGATGCTCAATCAGGAGATCGCGCCGGCGCGACCGATCGGTCAGGAGTGCACGCACTTCAACCAGCGCCTGCGGGTCGACTTGACGGCCCTTTGGCGTGCGGGGCGCGCGACGCCTGCCACCTCGCCCGTCCTTGGGGGGCAGCTGCTCCGTGATGCTCATTTCTCTCCCTCCTAACTACAGAAAAACCCACTAAATCACTGCCTGCAAGCCGTACTCGCAAATCGTCCGATAGATATTTTCGATCAATATCGTTTCCGTCCTTGTATTTCTGATCCTAATAGATATTTTCTATCAATATCCTTCTCGTCCTTGTATTTTCTGATGATGTGGTCTTAATCGAATAATTCAATCAATGAGCGGACGTGCAAGGATCGGGGCGGCCGTTGCTTGAAAAACTCGAATTTCTCCTTGCCTTGGCCCGCGAGAAGCATTTTGGGCGGGCGGGAGAGACGTGCGGGGTCACCCAGCCGACCTTGTCGGCTGGAATAAAACAGTTGGAAGAAACCTTCGGCGTGCTGCTGGTCAATCGCGGTTCGCGTTTTCAAGGCTTCACTGCCGAAGGCGAGCGCGTACTGGACTGGGCGCGACGCATCGTTG
>DATDLC010000063.1:0-46633 GCA_036519515.1 Pseudolabrys sp.
CAATCTTGTCGAAGGCGTCCCAGACGGCACGACGTGCCAGCTCTGCGTTTTCGGCCGCGCCGATTTCAGCGCACAACTGCGCGACCCAGAAGGGAACACTCGTCATCACGCAGCCGCTTCATCGCGGGCGCGGATCGCCTCATCGCGGGCGCGGATACGTCCGGCAATCCACTGGTCGATTTCTGATTCGACCCACGCATATCGCTGTGGGCCTACCGAGATGCGTTTAGGGAATCGTTTCTGCCGCTCAAGGCGCCACAGCTGTACCTTGGAATAATTTACGCCTTTGAGTGGCTTTAGATTGTCATAGTCTATGAGACGCATTGAATTTGCTCCGTAGCGCCATGAAGGCGTCTGCGGAGCGTATGGCACGAGTGGCCGCGCTAAATCATCCTACGCAATTGTCTCTATTCTTTCCTACAGTGACGGGGGGACCGCCCACGGGTCGTCTTTAACTCCATTCCAGATTTTGTTTACGGCGTCTTCCGTCAGGTGAAGGCCGGACTTTTCTAAGGCGTCTTTTACTATTGACGCAGCGGAGAGCCCTTTGGCCGGGTCCTTTCGGCGCGCTCGTGTCGCTCGAAATTTCCACGTTCCCACGATGTGGTTTATAGCTCGAACTATTCTTAGATCGCGAAACGTATTAGGGCGCTTCTTGCGCCCTGAAGCGCTAGGGAAATTCTCCAAATTTGGATCATCCAAAAAATCGATAATGAAATCTTCCAATGGTTTCGGCAGCGGGTCTCCCTTTGACATCAATGTGGAGGCAAGTTGACACAAGCTGCGTGCAGTTGAGCGCGGATCCCAACGTACCGGGCCTCGTTTGCCGAACGCACGGGAAATGACACCGGATATAAACTGATCGAATCGCTCCGGGTAGTCTCCCCGAGCCATCAAAAGAGCTACTACTTCAACATCATCTGCCGGCTCTAAATCGGCAGCGCAGTCTTCATCGCGAAAGTAGTTAATTGCCCACTCAAGGGCTTCTTTTTCACGCTGAGCAACAGACTTCACGTCTGCTTTCATCGCCGCGATCTCAAATCAACCACGACAGATTTTGACGGCTCGACAATATCGCGCAGCTTGGCCGCCCATTGCGTCAGCGCATCACGCTTTTCGTCGAGATAATGGTGCATGTCATAGTGCCCCTTGATTCCCGGGCGCGCGTGGGCCAGCACGGCTTCCCGCACTTCTTCGGGAATGCGCAGGGCCGAGAGCTTCGTGCGGACAGTTCTGCGAATATCGTGGTTAGTCCAGTCGGGCGGTTGCGCAACCTCCAAAAGCTGCCGCATCAATTCATCGAGCTTGATTTTTGGCCCACTGAAATAGACCGCCTTTATCGGCCTTAGGCCGCTTTGGCTGGAAAACAGGAACTTGCCGCTCTCGAAGCGCGGCAGCGTTTCGATCACTTCGAGCATTGCATCGGTTAGCGGCACTATATGGGGCTTTGCTTCGCTGCCCGTTTTCTTCATGCGCGCAGCCGGTATCGTCCAGACGCGCTCGTTGAAGTCGAATTCTTGCCAAGACGCCTCCGAAACTTCGCTGAGGCGCAAGCCTGTCAGCAATAGCAACCGATATAGCGGACCATACGGATACCCCATTGGCTCGGTTGCCTTCCACAGAGCCGCGATTTCAGCGTCCGATAGGATTCTGTCCCGGCGTTGACGCTCACCGATTAGTCGCTTTTGGCTCAATTGTGCGCATGGCGAATGTTCGACGTAGAGCGGAATGGCCCACCGGAAAAGCCTGCGAATGTGACCGAATAGGTTGTGCGCCTGTGCACGTTTGCCGCGCTTTACGGTGGCCTCGATAATCAGCGCTATGTCGGATGGCTTGATGCTGGCAATGGGACGATGACCCCACGATCTGATAAACGGTTGTAGCTCTCGCTCTACGTCTTTGGCTTTCCGTTCCTTGTTGGCCTTGATGTACTCAATGAACTTTTCCGCCACCGACGCGAAAGTGTTGTCCATCTGCCTCAGTCGCGCTTGACGCTCTTCCTCTTCCGCGGCGGCCGGGTCGATGCCTTTGTCGATCATGGCGCGCCATCGCGCCGCCTTCTCGCGGGCTGCTTCGAGCGTGAGTTGACCGTAGCGGCCTAGCGCACGACGAGTTGGGTGCGGACTTTTCGGAAATCGCGTGTACAGGACGAAAGTGATTCTGCCCGCCTTGCCCCCGCGCGCCCTGTCCTTTTCGTCATTCACCCGGACGCCGAATCCGGGAATGATCGTGTCCCACAACTCATAACGTCGGCCCCTGTGCGCTGGCGCCAAGGACTTCAGAGTCCTATCGGTCAAATACCGGTTGTGGGACATGATGCCTCCAGGGCTACTGTAGGGCTACAAAGTGTGTGCAATTGGCTGTAGCCCCATGAAACGGGAAGATACAGATTGAAGCCAGAATAGCAAGTAAATCAGAAATATGTGAAACAGGGTGCACAGGTTGGAAATCCGTTGAAACGCAATCTTAAACGCTACAGCGCAGGTTGTGCCGTGAAGACTGTGCAGCCATGGCATAGTGGCTGGCAACTGATTCGCCGCGACCCTATTTGAAGGCTTCTATGGCCAAGACAGCGACCAAGAAAAAGCCCGCAAAACAGCCTGACCTTTTCGACATGCCACGAAGCGGAAAGTCATCCGCCCGCAAGGCCCCGAAGGCGTCCGCGCGAGCCAAGATGACGCGCGCAAAGCCTTCCGCGCGCGGAACGCGTGCCGAAGCCGGCTATACCGCCAAGCACATTGAAGTCCTTGAGGGACTGGAGCCCGTCCGCCGACGACCCGGCATGTATATCGGCGGCACCGACGAAAAGGCGCTGCACCACTTATTCGCCGAAGTCATCGACAATGCGATGGACGAGGCATTGGCCGGCCACGCCGACTGGATCGAAGTGGAGATGGACGCAAATGGCTTCGTCAGCGTGACGGACAATGGCCGCGGTATCCCGGTCGACCCCCACCCCAAATTCAAAAGCAAGTCCGCGCTGGAAGTCATCATGTGCACCTTGCACGCGGGCGGCAAGTTTGACTCGAAGGTCTACGAGACGTCCGGAGGCCTGCACGGCGTTGGCGTCTCGGTCGCCAACGCGCTGTCCGAGCGAATGGAAGTCGAGGTCGCGCGTGAACAGCAGCTCTATCGAATGGCGTTCGAGCGCGGCAAGCCAAAGGGCAAATTGGAGAAAGCCGGTCGCGCGCCCAACCGGCGTGGCACGCGGGTGCGCTTTAAGCCCGATCCCGACATTTTTGGTCCCAAGGCCGCCTTCAAGCCCGAGCGCGTCTTCAAGATGGCGCGCTCGAAAGCCTATCTCTATGGCGGTGTTGAAATTCGCTGGCATTGCGACAAGGCCCTGCTTAAAGGCGTCGAGGACGTGCCGGAAAAGGCCACGTTCCATTTCGCCGACGGATTGAAGGATTATCTCGCGTCCAATCTCGCCGGTGCGACGCTCGTGCACCCGGACATCTTCACGGGATCGGCGGGCAAGACCGGCCGACATGGCGCGGTCGAATGGGCCGTGGCCTGGACTGCCGACACAGACGGTTTTCTCAACTCTTACTGCAACACAATTCCCACGCCCGATGGCGGCACACACGAATCCGGTTTGCGTACGGCACTGCTGCGCGGACTGAAGGACCACGCGGCTCGTGTCGGACAGGAAAAGAGTGCCGCGCCGGTCACCAGCGACGATGTCATGACCGGCGCCGGCTGCATGCTCTCGGTTTTCGTGCGCGAACCCGAATTTCAGGGCCAAACCAAAGACCGCCTGGCCACGGCCGAAGCGCAGCGCATTGTTGAGCAGGCGATCAAGGATCCTTTCGACCACTGGCTTGCCGGCAATCCCCTGCAAGCCAACAAGTTGCTCGATTTCGTCATCGAGCGCGCCGAAGAGCGCCTTCGTCGCCGGCAAGAAAAGGACATCGCCCGCAAGACTGCGGTGCGCAAACTGCGCCTACCCGGCAAGCTCGCCGACTGCACCTCGTCGGCGTCTGAAGGCTCGGAGATTTTCATTGTCGAGGGTGACAGTGCCGGCGGTTCGGCCAAGCAGGCGCGCGACCGGCGCACGCAGGCCGTCTTGCCCCTGCGGGGCAAGATCCTGAACGTTGCGTCCGCCGGCAAGGAAAAACTCGCGCAGAATGCGCAGCTCGCCGACCTCATTCAGGCACTCGGTTGCGGCACCGGAACCCACTATCACGAGAAGGACCTTCGCTACGAGAAGGTGGTCGTGATGACCGACGCCGACGTGGACGGCGCGCACATCGCGTCACTGCTTATCACTTTCTTCTATCGGCAGATGCCGAAACTGATCGAAGGCGGAAAGCTCTATCTGGCCGTGCCGCCTTTGTATCGACTGTCGCATGGCGGCAAGATCTTCTACGCGCGCGATGACAAGCACAAGGAAACGCTCCTCAAGAAAGAGTTCCATCCCAACGCAAAGGTCGAAGTGTCCCGCTTCAAGGGCCTGGGCGAGATGATGGCGGCCCAGCTCAAGGAAACCACGATGGATCCCGGCAAACGCACGCTGCTCCGCGTGGTCCTTGTGGACAAAGAGATGAAATCGACCGCGCGCAGTGTGGAACGCCTGATGGGCACAAAGGCCGAAGCGCGCTTCGAATTCATCCAGGAAAAGGCAGAATTCGCGAGCGCGGATTTGCTCGACGTTTAATCGTCGCGATCCAGTTCCAAAAGACTTTCAGTAAGATCGGGGACGAGTGGAACCGTCCGACGGTTGCTGCGTGCGCAAATGGATTCGATTGTCGAGGTCGTGAATGCCAATCAGCAGACGATCAACAAGAAAGGGCTTGGCTTCAAGGCGTTATCCCCGCGACATTTGGCCGACTTGTGAACGAGGCCTTCAGCAGGCGTGCAGGTCAGGAAGCGGATGTGAAGGTGACCGCACCCTCTGATCGAATCCGCAATCTCAAGGCGCGCGCAGACCCGTGGGAACAGAAAGTCATAACGGAAAAATTCCTACTCGCGAGCTGGCCTAAAGGCAAGGATTTCTCAGCAGTTGCTGACAGCAGGGGCCGGCAGGCGTTCCGCATGGCCGTGCCGGAATACTACGCAGCCTCCTGCCTGTCGTGTCACGGAGGCCCGAAAGGCGACATCGATGTGACGGGCTATCCGAAAGAAGGAGGCAACGAGGGCGACCTCGGCGGAGTGATCAGCATCTCGAGCCCCGGACTTTCGGCGATTGCGTGCTCGTCGTTGATGACAATGCGACAGCACGCGAGCTCATTACAAATCATCTTCGGGAGGGAGGATTCTCGGTTGCGACCGCCAATAGCGGGCTCGACGGACTGAGGCGTGCCGGCGAGTTGCGCCCAATGGCAATTACGCTGGATGTGCTCATGCCGGACCTTGACGGCTGGACTGTATTGGCGGCGCTACGCGGCAATCCGGAGCTTGCCGACATTCCGGTTGTCATGGCAACGATTACCGACCGGCAGCGAAAGGGTATGGCGCTCGGCGCTGCCGGCTATCTCACGAAGCCGATTGACCGCGACCAATTGATTGCCCTGCTACGGCCGTTTCAGGCCCGCGTGCGACGAACGCGCGTGTTGATGGTCGAGGACGATCCGGCTCAACGCATGTCGATTCGATCGGTACTGGAACCGCAACAGTGGCGCGTCACTGAAGCCGACAATGGTCGGGTGGCGCTCGATCTCCTGGAAAAGGAGATTCCCGACATCATTCTGATCGACCTGATGATGCCGGAAATGGATGGATTTGAACTCATAGCAGCCTTGCGCAAACGACCTGAGTGGCGTCGGATTCCCGTTATCGTGATCACGGCTCTGGATCTCACTGCCGCCGACCGGGCACGGCTCAATTCCGGCGTCGAAGGAATATTGCTGAAGAGTTCGTTTGATCCGGCACACCTCGTGCAGACCGTCCGCCTGGCGGTGACGAATGCACGTCGCAAGAACCTGTCGGAGATGGCTTCGTGACAAAAGTACTGTACGTCGAGGATAACGATGACAATGTCTACATGATGAGAATGCAATTCGAATTGCTTGACGGATTTGAATTTCTGACAGCCGAAGATGGTGAGGCCGGCTACGCCAAAGCCAAAGCCGAATTGCCCGATATCATTCTGATGGACCTCGACTTGCCGGTGTTGAACGGTTGGGAGGTAACGCGACGCCTTAAAGACGATGCGGCAACCCGGCACATACCTGTCATTGCACTCACCGCACACGCGATGGCGGGCTCGCGCGAGCAGGCGCTTGCGGCCGGCTGCGACGAGTTCGATACCAAGCCTGTTAATTTCCAGCGGCTGCTGGAAAAGGTCGATCTTGTCCTTGGGAGCGGCCGTACACGCGACTAATTGCCGCCTGACGTGTTCACAGTCGTTGCCTGCTGCTGCCCTCTGCCCACATTGATCCAAATCAATAAGAAAATAGGATGAGGTTCTAAGAGATAGTGATATCGTTTTTGTCAGGCGAGCGTCGATAGACCGTCGGGCCGGAATACAATGTCGAGCACACCAAACTCGGGTGACAATGCGTCGCACAAGCGACGGATGGAAATCTACGCCTTTCTACTCGTCACCGCCCTCGTAATGCCGGCGCTCGCAGTCGCCACGGTCGGGACCTGGGGCCTGACTGTCTGGATATATCAGGCCATCAATGGCCCGCCCGGCCCGCCTGCGAAGTGAGGTGCGCTGTGGCCGACACACCGTTCACGCGTAACGTTGACCGCCGTAAGTTCATCAACGGTCGCTGGACGACGAGCGGCGACGCAGACCATGCCGTAGAAATCGCAAGCATCCTTGTTCAGGCGCGACCTGAGCGACTCAGTGCCGCCGCGCGCGCAATTGAAGCGCGCAGATCTACAATCGCGATCCGAAAGGTAAACTGGTCGTCGTCATCGAGGCTCCGAATGCCGGATCCATTGGCGAAACACTCAATACCATATCATCGATGCCCGACGTACTGACCGCCGCACTGGTGTTTCAGGGCACCGATGACAACTGAGCCCGAACGTAAAAGGAGACCGGCGATGACAAAGAAAAATAGACTGGACCGCCGCGAATTCCTGAAACTGGAAGCCGCTGCGATGGCAGCGGCGGCCGGAGGATTGCCTGCCCCTGTCGCTGCTCAGAATCTCATCACCGACAGATCTTTTACCGAATTGAAATGGAACAAGGCGCCCTGCCGCTTTTGCGGTACAGGCTGCGGCGTCATGGTCGCAACCAGAGACGGCCGCGTGGTTGCCACGCACGGCGACACAAAGGCCGAGGTCAATCGCGGCTTGAATTGTGTCAAAGGATATTTTCTTTCCAAGATCATGTACGGCCATGATCGGCTCACCCATCCGCTCTTGCGCAAAAAGAACGGCCAATACGACAAGAACGGAGAATTTACCCAGGTGTCCTGGGACGAGGCTTTCGACACAATGGCGCAGCAGTTCAAGAGTGCACTTGCAAAGCGCGGACCGAGCGGCGTCGGCATGTTTGGGTCGGGCCAATGGACAATCTGGGGTTATGCGGCCAATAAGCTGTTCAAGGCCGGTTTTCGATCAAACAACATCGACCCGAATGCGCGTCACTGCATGGCGTCGGCCGTCATGGGATTCATGCGGACGTTCGGCATGGACGAACCAATGGGCTGCTACGACGACTTCGAATCCGCAGACGCTTTCGTGCTGTGGGGCTCGAACATGGCGGAGATGCACCCAATTCTTTGGAGCCGGGTCACCGACCGCCGGCTCAGCGCGCCGCATGTTCGTGTCGCGGTGCTTTCTACATTCGAGCATCGATCCTTCGATCTCGCCGATATTCAGATGGTGTTCACGCCGCAAACCGATCTCGCGATCCTGAATGCCATCGCAAATCACATCATTTCGACGAACCGCGTCAACAAGGACTTCGTCAGCAAGCATACGGTTTTCAAGCGCGGACAGACCGACATCGGCTACGGATTGCGGCCGGACAACCCGTTGGAGCAGAAAGCTTCTGGTCGTTCGAAGGCGAATGAAGCGACCGATATTACATTCGAGGAGTATGCGAAATTTGTTTCGGAATATACGTTGGAGAAAGCCGCGAGCTTGTCCGGTGTCCCGGTCAATCGTATTCGCGAACTCGCCGAACTTTACGCCGACCCGAAGACAAAGGTCGTCAGCTTCTGGACGATGGGCTTCAACCAGCACACACGCGGCGTGTGGTGCAATAACCTCGTCTATAACATTCATCTCTTAACCGGAAAGATTTCGGAGCCCGGCAACAGTCCGTTCTCGCTCACCGGCCAACCGTCCGCTTGCGGCACGGCACGTGAGGTCGGAACATTTTCTACATCGCTTGCCAGCCGACATGTTGGTGGCCAACAAGGGGCATCGCGATATAGCGGAGAAGATATGGAAGCTGCCTGAGGGCACAATCGCGCCGCAGCCCGGATATCACGCCGTGTTGCAGAACCGCATGTTGCGCGACGGCAAGCTCAACGCCTATTGGGTTCAGGTCAACAACAACCTTCAGGCCGCTGCGAACGCCAACGAAGAGGCATACCCGGGTTACCGAAATCCCGAGAACTTCATCGTTGTATCCGAAGCATATCCGACAGTCACGGCACAGGCCGCAGATCTGGTCCTGCCGACTGCCATGTGGGTCGAAAAAGAAGGCGCCTACGGCAATTCCGAAAGGCGTACGCATTTCTGGCATCAGCTTGTGAACGCTCCCGGCGTAGCGCGTTCTGATCTTTGGCAGCTGATGAAATTTTCCAAGCGCTTCAAGATCGAAGAGGTGTGGCCGGCGGAGCTGATTGCCAAGAAGCCGGAGTACAAAGGCAAGACTCTCTTCGAGGTTCTGTTCAAAAACGGCGAGATCGACAAGTTTCCCTTGTCTGACATGGCCTCGGACTTTGACAACCAAGAATCGAAGGCATTCGGCTTCTACGTGCAAAAGGGATTGTTTGAAGAGTACGCCGGCTTCGGCCGCGGCCACGGACACGACCTTGCGCCCTTCGATACCTACCATGAGGTCCGAGGACTGCGCTGGCCGGTCGTCGATGGCAAAGAAACGCGCTGGCGCTACCGAGAGGGCCTCGACCCGTACGTCAAGCCTGGCAAAGGTGTCGAATTTTACGGATTCCCCGATGGCAAGGCGCGTATTTTCGCCCTGCCCTATGAGCCGCCCGCCGAATCTCCGGACGCGACTTACCCCTACTGGCTTGTAACGGGCCGCGTGCTCGAGCATTGGCATTCGGGCTCGATGACCCGCCGCGTCCCCGAGCTCTATCGCGCATTTCCGGATGCGGTCTGCTTCATGCATCCCGACGACGCTGCCAAGCTCAATATGCGGCGCGGCGACGAGGTGAAAGTCGAATCGCGGCGCGGGTCGATCCGCACGCGGATCGAGACGCGAGGGCGAGACCGTATGCCACGCGGCGTCGTATTCGTACCGTGGTTCGACGAGAGCCAGCTCATCAATAAAGTGACGCTCGACGCCACCGATCCGATTTCCCTCCAGACTGACTACAAGAAATGCGCCGTTCGCATTGAGCGCGTTTAGGGGGCGGTAGATGGCAAACCGGTCACAATTACTTGCTGCCGCAGCCTTCATGGCGCTGCTCTCGAGCGTGGTGATGGCGGAGACATTCTCAGCCTTGCGCGGAGCCACCCCGCTTGACCAGGAAGGCCCACCGCCGCTCATGACGCCGGAACAGAACTCTTCAGTTCGCGAGCCGCGCAATTATCCGGAGCAGCCTCCTGTCATTCCGCATTCCACAGAAGGCTATGAGATCAGCACCAATGCGAACAAGTGCCTGTCATGCCACGCGCGAACGCGCGTTCGCGAATCCCAGGCGCCGATGATCAGCATTACGCATTACTCCGATCGTGACGGACAGTTTCTGGCCTCGATTTCGCCTCGCCGCTATTTCTGTACCCAGTGTCACGTGCCGCAACACAACGTACGAACTCCGGTCGAGAATGATTTCGTCGACATCGACACTGTGCTGAAGGGAGCCGCGCCGGGGAGACCGCGATGACAACGACAGATGTGTCGAGGCCGTCCTTTTGGAGGCGAGCACTCTCGTTTGCACGCGAAGTCTGGGGCGTATTGATTCGGTCAAGCTCCGTATTCAGCCTGGCATTTCTGGTGCTTGCGGGATTCGTCGCCGGAATAATCTTCTGGGGCGCATTCAATACCGCCCTTGAACTCACCAACACCGAAACATTCTGCATTTCGTGCCATGAAATGCGTTCGAATGTGTTCGAGGAGCTAAAAACGACGGTTCACTACAACAATCGATCTGGCGTGCGTGCCCATTGCCCCGATTGCCACGTTCCGCACGAATGGACACACAAGATCGCACGCAAGATGCAGGCATCGAAGGAAGTCTGGGGAAAGCTTTTTGGCACGATCAACACGCGCGAAAAGTTCCTGGATCATCGCCTGGAACTGGCGATTCATGAATGGGCCCGCATGAAGGCGAACGATTCCCTGGAATGCCGCAATTGCCACAGTGCGCAATCGATGGATATTACGCGGCAGAGCCCGCGCGCCGTCGAGGCCCACCAGCGGTTTCTGTTCACGGGTCAGAAGACCTGCATCGATTGCCACAAAGGCATTGCCCACCATTTGCCCGATATGCGCAATGTTCCCGGCTGGCAATAGGTCCGACGCGCGGCACAGGCGTGCGAAGGTGTCAGTGGCTGACGTTGCTTTCCTCGCACTTGCGCAACAGCGGCGTTTTGCTGCCTCGGGCAAGCGCAATTCCGTCTTTGACTCGCACCGTGCCGCCATCGGCCTGATTGAACATGGTACGGCGTGTTTTGTCACGCACAGCGAAAATGAGCTTTTGTCGCTCTTCAGCGTCGGTACCAGGCTGGAAGATCACGCTGACCGCCACGCTCGTTGGAGATACCTGCTCTGCTGACAGAACGCTGTAACGATTGACGGCATAGTCAGGACCAAGATTGTGATCCTCCAGGACCAGGCCCGCGCTCGGCACGGTAATGCTGACGTGAGGATTGGCAGGCGTTGGCGGTGTCTTGCAATTCGTTGCCCAGGTTCCGAACAAACTGAAATGGCGAAACAACTCTTCGACAGATTCAGCGTTCGCACTACTGGGAACGGCCAAAACTCCAACGAGCAACGCAAACGCTGCGACCGGCCGCATGGTATCCCCACTTTACCCGCTTCGTACAATAGCAGCGGTCGGAGCCGCGGCAATGCTTTAACGCAAGCGACGGCTGGCAGCAACGCACAGACCGGCAGAAGCCTATTTGAAAGTCAGGTTAGCGGCCTTCACGACTTCGGCGAATGACTTGATGTCCGCATCAATCCGTTTCTTGAATTCGCTCCCCGTGGGCCCGCCCGGCTTCACCGCCATTTTTTTCAGACCTTCCTGGACAGCCGCATCGGCAAGCGCCTTGCCCAATTCCGTCGTGAGCTTGTCCACGATCGGGGCCGGCGTACCTACGGGTACGAAGAAGCCGCTCCAAAGCTGGGTGTCGACATCCGGAAAACCCGCTTCAGCCATGCTTGGCACGTCGGCGAGTTCAGGTGAGCGTTCCGACCCGGTCACCGCAAGCGCGCGGATTTTACCCGCTTTTACCAACGGGATGACCGGCGGCCCGTCCGAAATGGTGAACAGGCTTTGTCCCGAAACCACGCTCAGGTTCGATTCATTGCTGCTCTTATAAGGAATCGCCACGGCAGGCATCCCGCTTTTGAGCTTGAGCAGCTCGCTTGCAATGGTGAAGGCCGGAGACGATGTGCCGTAATTAGACTTGTCCGGATTGGCCTTTGCCCATGCGATGAGCTCTTTCACATCCTTCGCCGGATGATCGGCCGGCACCACCAATACCAGCGGGAACGACGCGATCATGTTCAGCGGAACGAAACTGTTGCTCGCGTGGTAGCCAAGATCCGGGAAAATTGCGGTGGCGATCGACATTTGTCCGGTTGCACCGACGAGAACCGTATACCCGTCGGTCGGCTGACGCGCGACGAATTCGGCAGCAATACGTCCACCGGCGCCGACGCGATTCTCGACCACCGCGGTTGCGCCGGTATTCTCCTGGAATTTCTGTACAACGAGCCTCGCGAACAGATCATTCCCGCCACCGGCGGCGAACCCGACAATGAAATGGATCGCCCGGTTCGGATAGTCGATTTGCCCAAGCGATTGCCCGGCGGACAAAACCGCAAGCAATACGGACATCGCAAAAACGATCCTAGTGCGACCCCTCCTCATTACAACCCCGCTTGATGCTCCCCGGTGAGACTTGCAAAAACCGTACACCGAGTTTGGCCGCTGGAAAACATGTTTGTCCTACTGTGATATTGTTTGCGCAGCAATCATCTTGCCGGAACTAACATGGCCTCTATACGCGCCTTTCTCCGTTACCACCCCGGCGCGCGCGACGAGCTTTTCGGCCATCCCCGCGCACTCTCTTATCTTTTTGCGACTGAGATGTGGGAACGCTTTTCCTATTACGGAATGCGGGCCCTTCTCGTGCTTTATATGGTCAAATACTTGTTCACGCCGCAAAGCTCTGCCGACGTCATTGGCCTTGCACCCTTCAAACATGGATTGGAATTCGTATTTGGCCCGCTGGCGCCGCAGCCCCTCGCCTCGCAGATCTACGGCTTCTACACGGGCCTGGTCTATTTAACGCCGATTCTGGGTGGATTGCTGGCCGATCGCGTGCTCGGACAGCGCCGCACAGTGATCATCGGCGCGACTCTGATGGCCATCGGGCATTTCATGATGGCCTTCGAACATTTGTTCCTGTTTGCTCTCGGTTTTCTTATTCTCGGAAACGGCGCTTTCAAGCCAAATATTTCCACCCAGGTCGGCTCACTTTATCCGCCTGGAGACCGGCGTCGAGACCGTGCTTTTTCGATTTTCTATGTCGGCATCAATCTCGGCGCTTTTCTCGCCCCGCTTGTCTGCGGCACGCTCGGTGAAAACCTTGGCTGGCACTATGGTTTCACGGCCGCCGGAATTGGGATGACCCTTGGTCTTGTCATTTATCTCTCCGCAACGCCGCACCTGCCGCGCGATGCATTCGAGAAACGCGCCACGTCAGACAGCAAGCTCGATGCAAAAGCCTGGCAATCGATTGCAGCACTTCTGCTGCTATTCGCACCGGTCAGCCTGTTCTGGGCGACATACGAACAACAAGGCAACACGATCACGCTCTGGGCGGACCAATTCACCGACCGGCATTTTTTGGGCGGCGAAATTCCGGTGACCTGGTTTCAGGCCTTCAATCCCTTCATGATCTTTGCATTCACGCCATTCATAGTTGCTCTGTGGCGCTGGCAGGGAAAAAACGAGCCGTCGACCAGTACGAAACTCGGGATAGGCTGTTTGCTCAATGCGCTCGCCTATCTGGTCATGGTGACTGCGGCCTGGAGCGCCGGCACTGGCAAGGCCAGCTGGCTATGGCTCTTCCTGTATTTCATCGTCATCACGATCGGAGAACTCTATCTCTCCCCGACCAGCCTTTCGCTCGTGACGAAGATCGCGCCGAAGACATTGTTGTCGATGATGATGGGAGTGTGGCTCGCCACGAGCTTCGTCGGCGGATTTCTTGCCGGCTATCTCGGCATGTTCTGGTCGAGCATGGACAAAGGCAATTTTTTCCTGATGCTCGCGCTCATATCGACCGCAGCCGGTGTCGCAATCATGCTCCTGCGCCGACCGCTTCGTTCGGTGCTGCAGGACTAACCCACCGGAAGGCCCACATACTGTTCCGCCAGCGAGGTGGCAGCCGCATTCGAGCTCATAAGATAATCGAGATCGGAAAGTTGCCGCCGGCGGTCGAAGGCAGACTCGTTCGGGAAACGATGCATGCTCTGCGTCATCCACCAGGAGAAGCGCTGGGCATACCAAACACGCCGCAGGCACCTTGTTGAATAATTCTCCAGACCATCATTGCTTTTGTTTTTGTAGTAGGCGTCCAAAGCGCGCGACAACATAACCACATCGGCAAATGCGAGGTTCATCCCTTTCGCGCCGGTCGGAGGAACGATGTGCGCGCTGTCGCCCGCGAGGAAAAGGCGACCATACTGCATAGGCTCCACGACAAAGCTGCGCATCGGCGTAATGCCCTTTTGCAGCATTTTGCCCTCTGCGAGTTTGCGAGCCCCTCCGAGCCGTCTGTGCAATTCATCCCAAACCCGGTTGTCAGGCCAATGCTCAATCTCCTCATCGTGATCGCACTGTAGATAAAGTCGCGCCAGGGTTGGAGAACGCATGGTGTAAAGCGCAAAGCCGCGATCTGTGTAGGAGTAGATCAATTCGTGATCGGGCGGCGGACTTTCCGCCAGGATGCCGAGCCAGCCGAATGGATAGTCTCGCTCGAACACGCTGAGCACCCCGTCGGGAATACTTGGTCGGCAGACGCCGTGGTATCCGTCGCAGCCGGCAATGAAATCGCAATCGATTTCCTGCGGCCAGCCGTCATGTTTGAAGCGAATGTTCGGCCTTTGCGTTTTCAGATCGTGCACCGTGACGTCGTCGACCTGAAACAGAAGCGGCGCACCATCGGAAAGTCGGCGCTCCACGAGGTCCTTCACGACTTCCTGCTGCCCATAGATTGTAATACGTTTGTTCACCAGTTTTTTGAAATCAATGCGGTGCAGGTCGCCGTTGATGCCGATATTGATTCCCCAGTGCAGCATTCCCTCGCGTTGCATGCGGCTACCGACGCCTACGTCGGCGAGCAAGTCGGCGGCCCAATGCTCGATTAGTCCGGCGCGGATGCGATTTTCGATGTAATCGCGGCTGCGATTTTCGATGATGATCGATTCGATGCCTTGGAGATGCAGAAGCCTTGCCAACATGAGTCCGGCGGGCCCTGCTCCGACAATTCCGACTTGCGTGCGCATCATGTGCTTCCGGCGATAATTTTGCGGTCACCTATAGGCCCCGTGCCCGCCAAGGCAAAGGGATGCGAACCGGAAAGCATTGCACAAGGCATGGTGCAACAAGGCTGGTGCCGATCCGGATACAGCAGTAAATTGCCGCAATCATGCGTTTCAAAGCCAAAAGATTAAGAATTTATGCGGCTTATCATTATTCCAAGCATTGACTTTGGCTCTTCGAACCCTATGTTGCCTGCAACCGGTCTGACATGAAGATTCGGCCGTCCCCCGCGCATAGCAACTGGTTTTTGTTAGTCCAGCGCGCTCTGGGCGGCTTCTGAGGTTATATGCCTTTTTCACATCTGGGCTTATCCGCCAAAGTTCTCGCCGCCATCAAAACGGCTGGCTACAAAACGCCAACCCCGATTCAAGACCAGGCGATCCCGCACGTGCTCGCGCGGCGCGACGTGCTCGGCATTGCGCAAACCGGTACCGGAAAAACCGCAGCCTTCGTGCTGCCGATGCTGACAATGCTGGAAAAAGGTCGCGCACGCGCGCGCATGCCGCGCACGCTGATCCTCGAGCCGACGCGTGAGCTCGCGGCACAGGTCGCCGAACACTTCGAAAAATACGGCAAAAACCACAAGCTCAACGTGGCGCTGATCATTGGGGGCGTTTCATTCGACGATCAGGATGCTAAGCTGCTGCGAGGCGTCGACGTATTGATCGCCACGCCTGGCCGTCTGCTCGATCACTCCGAACGCGGGCGGTTGCTTTTATCGGGCTGCGAGCTTCTCATCATCGACGAAGCCGACCGCATGCTCGACATGGGCTTTATCCCCGACATCGAACGAATTGGCAAACTGGTCCCGTTCACGAGGCAGACGCTTTTCTTCACGGCCACCATGCCGCCGGAGATCCAGCGTATCGCCGATACCTTTTTGCACAATCCTGTGCGTGTCGAGGTCACCAAGCCGGCCACCACCGCCGCGACAATTGCGCAATTTCTGGTTTCGACCGGTCGGGACCCGCATGAGAAACGCGAAACGTTACGCGGATTGATCCGTTCCGCTTCTGGCTTCAAGAACGCGATCATATTTTGCAATCGCAAGCGCGAGGTCGCCAACCTCCATCGCTCCCTGCTCCGCCATAAATTCAATGCGGTCGCGCTGCACGGGGATATGGATCAGCCCGCGCGCATGGCGGCCCTGGACCGTTTTCGCCGCGGCGAAGCCGAATTGTTGATTGCGTCCGACGTCGCCGCCCGCGGCCTCGACATTCCCGAGGTCAGTCACGTGCTCAATTTCGACGTACCGCATCACGCAGATGACTACGTGCACCGTGTCGGTCGCACCGGTCGAGCCGGGCGCAGCGGCACTGCGATCACCATCGTCGCCCCAATCGACAGCAAGGCGGTCAACGCCATCGAGCGGCTGATCGGCCAGACCATTCCGTGGCTGGACAAACCGGCGGTGACCGAAGCGGTCGAAAGCCCGCCCGCCCGGGAGCACGGCCAGCGATCTCGCACAGAAGCCCCCCGCGCCCGAAGTCGCGGGCGCGGACCAGCACATCAGACAAAAAAGAATGCAGCTGCTCCCAAGACACCGCCTTATCAACAAGCACAAGAAAACGACGGAGGCCATCTCCCGGCCTTTTTGCTCCGGCCGTTTACGGTCAAAGCCTGACCGGGCGGTGCGGATGCTATTTAGCAACCGTTGATTGCATATCGGTTCCAAATTTACCCCCGATTCATATCCCTCGCATACCGTCCGAAAGAGAGGTGTCGGAGCGCCGTCCTCCGCAAGCACCGGCTTGCAACTGGGGATATTCAGCAATGGCGGGCGTGTCGAAGACTACGAACGCACAATGGCGTTCGCAGACATTGCTCTCGGACAGATGAAGGCGCTGCGCCAGCCTGCAACTCCGCGCAATTACGAAATTTGGTACGCCTATGCGAGCGGCTACCACCCTGCGCTGAATCAACAGGCCGTGCGCACCGAAAGTCTGACCGATCCGCTTACCCAGTCGCCAACCGAAAATTCTTTGACATCACCTTGGAGAAGTCGATAGCGGAAGCGCTAGAAGCAAACGAGGCGTTGTCGCTGATGCTCACGGACATCGATCACTTCAAGACCTTCAATGATAACTTCGGCCATCTGACCGGCGACCAGGCCGCCTTGTGGCGATGTCGGTGAAACGCAATGTAAAGGGTAAGGACACAACGGCACGCTATGGTGGCGAGGAATTCGCCGTCATTCTCCCGAACACCAATTTGCGGGCGGCCGTAACGGTTGCCGAGCACATCCGCCGGGCAGTGATGGCCAAGGAGTTGATGAAACGCTCGACCGGTGAACATCTCGGCCGGATGACGATATCGATCGGTGTCGGTACGTTACGAAAGGGCGACACCGGCAGTCGCTTATTGAGCGCACCGATACGTGCCTGTATGCCGCAAAACGGCATGGCCGCAACCGCGTGATTTGCGAGACCGACCCCGAGGTCGCGACAGACAGCACCGCTGAAGTTGCGTAGCAGGCCTAGTTTGCGTCTTTCGCCGGCGTGAGCTGCACCGATTCACCGCAGCCGCACGCGCTCGTCTGGTTCGGATTATTGAAAATGAATTGCGCCGACAGCTTGTCGGTTTTGTAGTCCATCTCGGTCCCGAGCAGGAAAAGCACGGCCTTTGGATCGATCAGGATCTTCACGCCCTTATCCTCGACCACTTCGTCCGTCGCATTGACCGCTTCGGCATACTCCATTGTGTATTCCATGCCCGCGCAGCCGCCGTTCTTGACGCCAACGCGCACGCCGGCCACGGGTTTTCCTGCCCGCGCCATCACGTCCTTGATACGCGTCGCGGCGGCATCGGTAAGCCGCATCACTTGAGGCCGGGGTCGTGGCATCGTCATAGTCATCCCTCGTAAGCCCTTTATTTGGCGTTTCGCCGCTTCAACTTCAACTCACCACATATTCAACACTAGTCGCGCCTCGTCGGACATACGACTTGGATCCCATGGCGGATCCCATACGACAGCCACCTTGGTCTCCTTCACGCCTGGCACACTCGACACCGCATTCTCCACCATGATCGGCAGGTCCTGCGCGGCCGGGCAATTCGGCGATGTCAGCGACATGTCGATTTTGACACCCCGATCGTCGCCAATATCGATTTTGTAGATGAGACCCAGCTCGTAGATATCGGCCGGAATCTCAGGATCATAAACGGTCTTCAAAGCCGCGACGATGTCATCGGTCAGCTTGTTGAGCTCATCCTGCGGCAGGGCCGGCGAGCCAACCACTGCGGCATTTTCAGCCGGCTTTTCCGTTACTGATGCGTTGGCCTGCGTGTCTTCCGTCATACGAAAAATTCCTGAGCCTTGACGAGCGAGGCGGCAAGCGTGTCCACCTCCTCTTTCGAATTATACATGCCAAACGACGCGCGACATGTGGCGGTCAAGCCGTAACGCGCAAGCAGCGGCATCACGCAATGGGTGCCGGCTCGTACGGCCACGCCCGCACGATCGATAATTGTCGCGACGTCGTGCGGGTGAGTGCCCTTCAATTCGAATGAGACGATTGGACCCTTGTCCGCCGCGTTGCCTATGATTCGCAGCGAATTGATCTGACCAAGTCTATCATGCGCGTACTTCACCAAGCCGGTCTCGTGCGCGCGAATGCGTGCCTTGCCAACCGAATTGACGTAATCAATCGCTGCGCCGAGCCCGATCGCCTGTACGATTGCCGGAGTGCCCGCTTCGAACTTGTGGGGCGGCTCGCCATAGGTGATGCGATCCTCAAACACCTCGTGGATCATTTCGCCGCCGCCATTGAAAGGCGGCATGGTCGCGAGATGCTCGTATTTGCCATAGAGCGCGCCGATGCCCGTCGGCCCATATAACTTGTGACCGGTGAAGACATAGAAGTCGCAGTCGATATCGCGCACATCGATATCCATGTGCACTGCCGCCTGCGCCCCATCGACCAGTACCGGAATGCCGCGCGCATGCGCGAGCCTCACAACATCCTTTACCGGAACGACCGTGCCAAGCGCGTTCGACATCTGTGTAATCGCCACCATCCGAGTCCGGGGCGTGAGCAACTTCTCGAATTCGTCGAGCAAAAAGTTCCCTTCGTCGTCAATCGGCGCCCATTTGATCACCGCACCCTGACGTTCACGCAGGAAATGCCACGGCACGATATTGGAATGGTGCTCCATAATGGAAAGCACGATTTCGTCCCCGGCCTTGATGCGCTCGCGTCCGAAAGTGTAGGCGACAAGGTTGATCGCTTCGGTGGCATTGCGGGTAAAGATAATTTCTTCCTTGCGGGCGGCGTTCAGAAATGCGCGTACCGTCTCACGCGCGCCCTCATAGGCCTCGGTCGCCTCGTTTGCGAGATAGTGGAGACCGCGGTGCACGTTGGCATATTGCTCGGTGTAGGCTTTCTGCAGCCGATCGAGAACCTGCTTCGGTTTCTGCGCCGACGCCGCGTTGTCGAGATAGACCAGAGGCTTGCCATAAATCTGCATTGCGAGGGCAGGAAAATCCGCTCGAATCCTGTTGACGTCGTACGAGCCGTTGCTGACCGCCGGATGCATAGTCAACTCCGCCCGCCCAGCCATTTCAGGCTCGCGATCATCAGCGCGTCGCGTATTCCTTCGTGGGCGATCTCCTCGATTGTTTCGCCGACGAAAGCCTGCACTAGCAGCGCTTCAGCTTCCTTCTCGTGGATGCCGCGCGACATCAGATAGAACTTGAGACCCGGATCGAGCGCGCCGGCAGTGGCGCCATGGCCGCAAACGACATCATCGGCGAAGATTTCTAGCTCTGGCTTGTTGTCGGCCTCAGCTTGGTCGGAAAGGAGCAGCGCGCGCGTCATCATTTTCGCGTCGGTCTTCTGAGCATGTTGTTTGACAACAATCTTGCCTTGGAACACGCCATGACTCTCGTCGTCGAGCACCGCCCTGAATTGCTCGCGACTCTCGCAATGACCTGCGGCGTGTTCGATCAGCAGCGTGGTGTCGACATGATCCTTGCCCCGCAGCAGACTGACGCCGCCGATGCCGGCTTTTGTGCCTTCTCCGGCAAAGCGGATGAAACTCTGGTTACGCACCAACCGGGCATCGCTGGTGAAAGCGAAACTGTTGAAATGGGCGCGCGCGCCGACCGTGGCGAGAAGGCTCCCGACATGCAAAGCGCGAGCCTGCGTGATCTTGATGTAGTCGACCTGCGCCTCGTCGCCGACCACCAGCTCAAGCGCCGCATTGACTTGCGCATCGCCGCTCTCGTGGATCTCCACAATGGTGGCCTTGGCGCCCTTCTCCACCACGACCAACGACCGGACAAACGCAGACGTTGGCTTGTCGCTACCCGTCGCGAAGACGAGATTGATCGGCCGCTTCAGTGTGACGCCGGCGGATATACGGATCACGGCACCGTCACTCATTAACGCGGTGTTGAGCGCCACCGCCACGTCGTCGGTCGCAAAGGCCCGGCCGACATGGGCGGCCACCAACGGATCGCTTTTGCCGAGTGCGTTGGCCATCGTGTCTATGGCGATGCCGGGCTCCGAAGCCAGGTCGGACATGTCGGGCACAAAAGCGCCGTCGACAAAGACCAGGCGGCGACACTCGACACTTCCCAGTGACTTGCTCGCGTTCTTTGCTCTTGCGCGCGCGCCGGAATCAGGCGGCGTCGCCAAAGGGTAGAGATCGCGCATCAGCGCGCGCAGATCAGTGTATTTCCATTCCTCGACGCGCCGATGCGGAAGCCCACGGGTATCGAACTGGAGGAAGGCGTCCTCACGCATCGCGGCAATCGTGCCCTTGCCCGGCAAGGTGCCGCGGGCTTTTGCAAAGGCCGCGCCGAGCGCCTGCTCGGCTGGGGTTTTTATCGCGCGCAGTTCGGCATTCATGGCGTCAGGCCGCCTCGTCGGCAAATTGCGCATAGCCCTTTGCTTCCAGCTCAAGAGCAAGGTCCTTGCCGCCGGACTTCACGACCTTGCCTTTGGCCATCACGTGCACAACGTCGGGCACGATAAAGTTGAGCAGGCGCTGATAGTGCGTGATGACGACCATCGCGCGTTCGGGCGAGCGCAGACGGTTGACCCCTTCGGCCACCGTCTTGAGTGCATCGATATCGAGGCCGGAATCGGTCTCGTCGAGCACGGCGAGCCGCGGTTTTAAGATCGCCATTTGTAAGATCTCGTTGCGCTTCTTCTCGCCGCCGGAAAAGCCGACGTTGACGGCGCGACGAAGCATTTCCTGGCTGATGCCGAGATGAGCTGCGGTATCGCGCACCAGTTTCATGAATTCCGGAGTGGAAACCTCCGCCTCGCCACGTGTCTTGCGCTGTGCGTTAAGCGCCGTGCGCAGGAATGTCATCGTGGCGACACCCGGCACTTCAACCGGATATTGGAAAGCAAGGAAAACACCCTTCGCCGCGCGCTCATCGGGCGACATGTCGAGGATATTTTCCCCGTTCAGCAACACCTCGCCGTCGGTGACCTTGTAGTTGTCCTTGCCGGCCAGCACATAAGCGAGTGTCGACTTGCCCGACCCGTTCGGGCCCATGATGGCCGCGACCTGGCCCTTCTCGACCGACAGAGTCAGACCATTGAGGATCTTCTTGTCCTCAACCTCGACATGCAGATTTTTCACTTCAAGAAACGACACGTCTTCATCCTCACACAATTAAATGCACTATTTCTGTATTTCGGTGTCGCCGGAGCGGTCACCCCAGCGCCAGCGCCATTCGCCATGTGTTCGTTGCCGGCTGATGTGAACCATAAAGAACGCTACGGCCCCGATGAATGCTGCCCACACAAGCCAGGCAACGACATTCGATCTATCCGCCAGAAGATTCATCGCCACGATCGACAGGACGATGACGGCGGCCACCCCGATGGTCAGGACCCAGCCTTCCCATGTGACCGGAGCCGCACCGTGGCCGTACCGTCTTGGCCTGAACCAATAGCGCGCCATCGCCTAGCCCACCGAGCCTTCCAACGATATTGAAATCAGCTTCTGCGCCTCGACCGCGAATTCCATCGGCAGCTGTTGCAACACGTCCTTAACGAAACCGTTGACAACGAGCGCGGTCGCCTCCTCCGCCGACATGCCCCGCTGACGGCAGTAGAACAGCATGTCCTCGGAAATCTTCGACGTGGTCGCCTCGTGCTCGAACGTTGCCGAGGAATTCTTTGCCTCGATATAGGGCACCGTGTGAGCGCCGCAGTCGTGGCCGATCAGCAGTGAATCGCAGTTCGTGAAATTACGCGCCCCGGTGGCTTTGCGGTGTGCTGTGACCAGGCCACGATAAGTGTTGTTGGATTTGCCGGCCGCAATGCCTTTGGAAATGATGCGGCTCGTGGTGTTTTTGCCGAGATGCAGCATTTTGGTGCCGCTGTCGACCTGCTGGTGACCGTTGGAGATCGCAATCGAATAGAACTCACCGCGTGAATTGTCGCCGCGCAGGATGCAGCTCGGATATTTCCAGGTGATTGCCGAACCGGTCTCTACCTGCGTCCAGGAGATCTTGGACCGCGCACCACGGCAGTCGCCACGCTTGGTGACGAAATTGAAGATGCCACCCTTCCCTTGCGCGTCGCCGGGGTACCAGTTCTGCACCGTCGAATATTTGATCTCGGCATCGTCAAGCGCGACCAGTTCGACCACCGCGGCGTGCAGCTGGTTTTCGTCGCGCATCGGCGCCGTGCAGCCCTCGAGATAGCTGACGTAGGCGCCCTTGTCGGCGATGATCAATGTGCGCTCGAACTGGCCGGTGTTTTTCTCGTTGATGCGGAAATAGGTCGAGAGCTCCATCGGGCAGCGTACGCCTTCCGGCACATAGACGAACGAGCCGTCCGAAAACACAGCGGAATTAAGTGTCGCGAAGAAATTGTCGGAGGTCGGCACGACCGAACCGAGATATTTCTTCACAAGTTCGGGATGCTCGCGGATCGCCTCCGAGATCGGCATGAAAATCACGCCGGCCTTTTTCAGCTCTTCCTTGAAGGTTGTGGCCACCGAAACAGAGTCGAACACCGCATCGACCGCCACACGCGAGCGCGTGCCATCGCCACGCTCGACGCCGGCCAGGATTTCCTGTTCGCGAAGCGGAATGCCGAGCTTCTCATAGGTGCGCAGAATTTCCGGGTCGACCTCGTCGAGCGACTTCAGCGAGGTTTTTTTCGGCGCGGAATAATAATAGTAGTCCTGATAATCGATCTTCGGATAGTTGACGCGCGCCCAGGTCGGCTCCCGCATAGTGAGCCAACGCTTATAGGCTTCCAGCCGCCAGGCTAGCATCCATTCCGGTTCGTTTTTCTTGGCCGAGATGAAACGGATCGTGTCTTCCGACAGGCCCTTGGGGGCCTTCTCGGAATCGATCTTGGTCTCGAACCCATATTTGTATTGATCAACGTCGATACGGCGGACCTGTTCGACGGTCTCTTGAACTGCCGGCATGCTTCCCTCCGCTCACGGTTGCAAGGACCGCGGGTTGGATTTGTCGGTTATGGTGCTCGCGCTATCGTTTCTGCGCTGGTTCCCATGGTTGATGATGTGCGGTTTACGCCAATGCCGCCTGTTCAGGCGGCGGCGGCGGCGACGCCGCGTCTCTCCTTAAGTAGTGATCCCGCAACGGTATTCCAAGTTTCAACGAAACGATCGACCTCCGCTTCGGTGGTGCTGTGACCGAGGCTGACCCTGATGGCCCCGCGCGCCAGTGCGGGATCCACGCCCATGGCCGCCAGGACATCCGACGGCTGAACTTTACCCGATGAGCAGGCCGAGCCCGATGAGACGGCTATCCCGTTGAGATCGAAGGCGATTATGGCGGTCTCCGCCTTTACGCCTGGAACTGCAAACAAGCTCGTGTTGGGCAGCCTTTTGGCACGATCACCGAAGACCACCGCGTGCGGCGTGACAGCTTTGATGCCTTGTTCCAACCGGTCACGCATCGCTGCCGCGCGGCTTGTTTCGGTCAGCTTTGCCGTCGCGCCCGCCGCGCCAAATCCGGCGATGGCGGCAACATTCTCGGTGCCTGCCCGCTGGCCGCGTTCCTGGCCGCCGCCCTTTATCAAAGGCTCGGCGATATGAACGTCACCGCGGCGAACGAGCGCCCCGGCGCCTTGAGGACCACCCAGTTTGTGCGAAGAGATACTCAGAAGATCGGCGCCAAGCCTCGTGATATCCGAGTCGATCCTGCCGGCGCCCTGCACGGCATCCACATGCAGCACCCCGGACGCCGCATGCACGATCTCCGCAATTCGCGCGATCGGCTGAATGACGCCGGTTTCGTTGTTGGCGAGCATCACCGATACCAGAGGCCGCGCGGCTTTCTTCACAGAGAGAGAGAGAGCATCCAGATCGACAACACCGTCGCTGGTGACCAGCAACGTCTCGACGCTCCCGATCGGGAAACGACCGCCGGCACGAACTGAAGGATGTTCGATTGCGGATACGAACAACCGGTCGCGCGGCTCCTTCCGTCCGGCAATTTCAAATGCGGGGGTGAGCGCCAGCATGTTGGCTTCGGTCGCGCCGCTCGTGAACGTGACGTTTTTCGCGTCGGCTCCGACCAGCTGGGCAACCTGCTCGCGGGCCTCCTCAACCAAACGGTGGACGGCCCGACCCTCGGCGTGCACCGACGACGCATTACCGGTCAGAGCCAGGGCCGCGCTCATGGCAACCCGCGCCTCCTCCAGGAGAGGAGCCGTGGCATTCCAGTCAAAATATGCTCGTTCAGACACCCTTTTCACGATACCTAATTACCGTTTCCCCCTTAGGACCCGCAAAAAGCTTGCTTTTTGCCCTGGGGATCGTGTTAGAAGCCCGAAATTGCCCGGCCCTTATAGCGTGTGTGGAGGCCGGGAACAGGGGAATTCGTATAATTAGAATAATTCTAAACTAAGCGCCCGGTTCTGTCAGTGCAGCCAGGCCGCAACACACCCTGCTGCCGCCATGCGGCGCGACAAGCTAGGTTCGAGGTCGATAGCCATGCCTGAGATAATTTTCACCGGTCCCGCCGGACGCATCGAGGGACGGTATCATCCGGCGCGACAGAAGAACGCACCGATCGCAATTGTCCTGCATCCGCACCCGCAATTCGGCGGGACGATGAACCACCCGATCATCTACCAACTGTACTACGCCTTCGTGCACCGCGGGTTCTCGGCGCTGCGGTTCAACTTCCGCGGCGTCGGACGCAGCCAGGGGTCTTTCGACCACGGCCAGGGCGAATTGTCCGATGCGGCCGCCGCGCTGGATTGGGCGCAGACCATCAATCCGGAAGCGAAGAGCTGCTGGATAGCCGGCTTCTCGTTCGGTGCCTGGATCGGCATGCAGCTCTTGATGCGCCGGCCGGAGATCGAAGGGTTTATCTCGATCTGTCCGCCCGCGAACCTTTACGACTTCTCCTTCCTAGCCCCCTGCCCTTCGTCCGGCCTGATCATTCATGGCGACAAAGATGCAGTGGTTCCGCACAAGGACGTCACGACGCTGGTCGACAAGCTCAAGACCCAGAAAGGGATCGTGATCGAGCAAAAGGTTGTGCAAGGCGCCAATCATTTCTTTGACGGCAAGGTGGAAGCGCTGCTTACTTCAATCAGCGCCTATCTCGACAAGCGGCTGAAGACAGAGCGCAAGCCGGCAGCATGAGTTTTGGCCGGACCGCCGGTTCGCAGCGTTTGTTTCGATGGGCGAATTGGCGATACGCGGCAATCGGTCCGCGAAATGACCCATGCTCCTTGTTAAGACTTACCTCGATAAGAGCGCCATCCACGGTCTTGGGGTTTTTGCGGGCCAGGCCATTCGGAAAGGCACGAAGGTCTGGCGTTTCGTCGACGGTTTCGACCGGGTCTATTCACCGACGCAATTCGCCAAATTGCCCAAACCGGCACGGGACTACATTTGGAATTACGGATACCGGGTCGACGGCGAGATCCTGCTGACCAGCGACCACGATCACCACATGAATCATTCGGACAATGCCAATACGCATTGGCGAAACGGGCACATCGTGGCAAAGCGCACCATTCGCAAGGGTGAAGAGATCACCAACAACTACCGGGAATTCGATGCAGGTTTTTGCGCGGCATTTCTAAAAAAGAAATGACGTGGAGTGCGTCGCACCGGGGGTTCCGAACGGCGGCCCCTCTTTTCGCGGCCATGCGTTGTTGAATCCGACGCCGGACCTGTTACACCACCCGCCGACAGAACCGACGAAGGCCGCCCGGGAGCCCGGCTATGAGCGCGTATAAATCCGATTTTCTCAACGTCCTTGCGGAGCGTGGCTTCATCCATCAGGTATCGGAGCCTGAGGCTCTGGACGCTCGCGCCAAGGCGGGACCGATCACCGCCTATATCGGTTTCGACTGCACCGCGGCCTCCCTGCATGTCGGCTCGCTCCTGCCGATCATGATGCTGTATTGGCTGCAGCAGACGGGACACCGCCCCATTGCCTTGATGGGCGGCGGAACAACCCGTGTCGGCGATCCATCGGGCAAGGACGAAACCCGCCGCGTTCTGACCGACGAGGCGATCAACGAAAACCTAAAGGGCATCCGCGCGGTCTTTTCGAAATTCCTGAAATTCGAAGACGCCGGCGGCAATGCCATCATGAGCAATAATGCCGACTGGCTCAACAAGCTCAACTACATCGATTTTCTGCGCGACGTTGGCCGCCATTTCTCGGTCAATCGCATGCTCTCCTTCGATTCAGTGAAGCTGAGACTGGAGCGCCAGCAGGAACTGTCGTTTCTCGAATTCAATTATATGGTGCTGCAGGCTTACGACTTCGTCGAACTCAACAAACGCTACAATTGCATTTTGCAGATGGGCGGCTCGGATCAGTGGGGAAACATCGTCAACGGCATCGACCTCGGCCGCCGCATGCTGAATGCGCAATTGTTTGCGCTGACATCGCCGCTGATCACAACCTCGTCGGGCGCCAAGATGGGCAAGACGGCAGCTGGAGCCGTGTGGCTCAATGCCGACCTGGTGAGCCCTTACGATTATTGGCAGTACTGGCGTAACACCGAGGACGGTGACGTCGTGCGTTTTCTCAAGCTATTCACCGTGCTGCCGCTCGACAAGATCGCACGCCTGGCCGCTCTCAAAGGCAACGAGATCAACGAGGCAAAGAAGATTCTCGCAACCGAAGCGACCGCCCTCGTCCACGGCCGCGACGCAGCCAACCAGGCTGCCGAAACCGCGCGTAAAACCTTCGAAGAAGGCGCGCCAGCCGAAACACTGCCAACTGTCGTCGTAGAACATCCGATAGGGGTTCTCATTGCCGCTGTTCAGACTGGCGCTGTCTCTTCAACCAGCGAAGCGCGGCGTCAAATCAAGAATGGCGGGATAAAATTGAACGGCGTCGTCGTGACCGACGAAAAGCTGACACTAACGACCGACAACGCCACGCCCGAAGGCGTCCATATCTTGTCGATCGGCAAGAAGCGCCATTTCCAACTCAAGCCGAAATAACCTCACCGCGTTGGCGGAAGGAAATTGGGATCGAATGTCCCCGGCGAAGGGATGAATTTGCGCAACAGGCCGGGCGCAATCGCGCTGACCGGATTGACCGTGATGCGCGGAGCGCTCGGCGGCCCGACCGCCTCATAGGTGATCCCGAGCAGTCCCTCCTTGTTGCCGCCGCCAAGGAACAGACCGACAACCGGTATCTGCCCGAACATGTTGTTAAGGCCGTAGAACGGCACGAACGTGCCGCGCAGATGAACTTCGTCGCGCAGGTAATCGATGTTCCCTTCGACCGTCGCGCCGACGAGCGGGCCACGTACGACGCCCTCGCGGACCGACATCTTTCCGGGGAAACGCGTGAAATCCGCGCGCATCTCCGAGAAATCCACCCCGCTCGAGCCGGCCGCGCCGGGCGCTCCGGATACCACCTTCTCGAGGGCCGGTTCGCCTCGCACGGCAAATCTCCGGATGAACAGCGTGCCGATCTGCGGCGTTTGCTCCTGAGTGGGCGGATCCATCGCGACCCACATCTGGCCGCCGTACATCCTTGGATACATGTCGGTGAAACGAAACAGCGCACCGGCATCGTCGGTTTCGAAGAAAATCACCTGGTGATTGTCGCGTGAGCGCACGCGTAAATCCCCGTTGAGCGGCGTATCGCGGCCGATCTTGCTCGACATCGCAAAGCTCCGGATATGCCCGGAGCGCCGCGACATTTTCAGATCGAGGCCACGCAGGGTCTCGCCGTTATGACCGGCCACCGTGCCGAGCTTGATATCGAGATCGAGATCGACCTGCTTCGGCTTGTTCTTGTCGGCCGACGCGCCCGCCAACGATGACTTGACGAAATTGCGCCCATCGTAGATGTCGCCGCGCATTGCCACACGGAGCGTGCCGTCGTTGCTGCGATCAGCCCTCAACGTCGCCTTGTCGCCTTCGGACAGGGCAAATACCGGGAAATTCGCCGCAGTGAGCTCATTGGAGCTGTCAAATTCGACCGAGCCGCGCACCGTGGCGCCGGAGCCGTCGATGCTCAAATCGTCAAAGCGAACTGTTTTGCCGGTTTTCGTCATGACATAGGTGGCGCGCACGGGCCTTCCCGACTGCTTCACCCAGCCCGGCAGCAAGTTGTCGATCTTGACCGGCGTCAGATCGGCCTCGACGCTCAGGCCTTCGTCATTGGCGTTATCGCCGACGTGGCCCACAACTTTGACCGGAATGGTGCCGGTTACGACACTCCCAAGATCCATTCCCAGCCGGCGCCGGGCCGCCTCATCGATCATCGCCTGCATGTGCAGTTCGGCGTCGGTGTCGTCTTTCTGTTTGCGCAGATCGATCGTCGCCGCGGTACCATTGAGCTTGACGTCGCCTTTGATCTGAAAACCGTCCTTTGTGGCTGTGGCCTTGAGAAGCGAGGCTTCGACTTTCTGGCCGAGCAACATCTTTTCCGCGGCAAAATTTACAAGGTCGGCATTGATCGTATAGGTCGATGAATCCTTGGGCGCGGTTCGGCCCAGCAACATATTGACCCCGACCTGCGCCGTAACCGTGCCGCGCGTCGATGCCGGATCGAGCGTGATGCCCACACTATCGCGCAGGCCTTCGCTGGACAGGAGCGCCGCAGTCGCCGGCATGGTCCCGTCAATGCGGAAAGCCGCGCGTGCAGATACCGGCTTCGGGTGAGTATCCGCCACCTCGAAGACCCCGCTCGCGACATTGAGCTTGCGTCCCGCGGCCACCTCGGCCGTGCCGCGTCCGAGATTCACGATGGCGTTGCGGCCGACAATGCGAACGGTCAGGTCGGCATCCCGGATAGCCGGCAAATTCGCGATCGGACGCAGAGTCGTTCCGCTGGTCTCGATATCGATCGAGAGACCGTCGTCCGGTGTCGGCGGTCCGTCATGTTTGAAAACTTCAAGCGGAGCATTGCCGGCAACAACCGCGCGCTCGACCATTCCTCCGACAATATGCTCCTCGACCCACGCACGTACATCAGCGGCGGCAAATATCGGCCAAATCCGTTTCATGGCCGACACCGGCATGCGCGTGCATGCGACACCGAAAGCGATATGCGGTTCGGCTCCCGAGTAATCGAAGCGTCCGTTCACCGCTACGCCGATATTGTGCGCAGGACGAGTATCAACCCGACTGAAATCACCTTGTTCGAGCTCGATGCGCTTCCGCGTCGTATCGATGCGCGCACGGACGGCAACGCGATTGATCGATAGGCCCTCTTCGTCCGCGGATGGCGCAAAAATGATCGGATCGATGACGGAGTCACCGCGGCTCACGCCGAGCAGCCACGTGCCGCTCTGGTCGGGCGATGGCTCAAATGCCGCGCGCATTGTGAACTGATTGCCGCCAGATTGAACCTGAAACGGCACGAGCAAGCTGTTCCGCCGGTTATCCCAGTTGAAGCGGAAATCTGCGCGATCAATGTTCACATTAAGCTTGTCGTTGGTTTGGTCGATAATCGTGCCCGCATCCGCAATCAGCTGTCCCTGCACCACCTGCGGCAGGCCTTCACGGGAAACTTCGGCCCGAACGCTCGCTGACAAGGGAATATCGATATCAATATTGCCGGTGTTGAGCCGCATCGCGAGTATGAGGTCGCGTGTGGAAACCTTGCGCGCTTCGATGCCGACCGCGCGCATGCCGTCGGAGAGCGGGCGCATCGCTGCACTTATCACCCAAGGCCGCTCCTCATTGTCGGATTCGAGCCGGAACACAACTCCGCCCTGCCGCGGTCGGGTGAGACTCACATTGATGCCATCAAACTTCCACTGCTTGCCGCTGCGCCGGTCGTCAACGACGAGATTGCCGTTTTTCAGACCCAGCTCACGCAGGTCATGGCCGTCAAGGCCGGATTCGCCGACCGCATCTATCCTCGCCATGGCGGCGGCGAGATTCTCGAATTCAGCACGCATTGCCGGCGTCGCGGGAGCACCCTGTTCGCTGGGCGCCGACGATACGGCCGCGGGCTTCGTCGGCTCTGCCGTCGCAATCGGCCGTTTGTCGGCACCTGCGAATACGGTGAGACGACCATCCGTTTCGATTCGGACCGACATTTCGGCGCCGACGAGATTAAGACTCTGCGCACGCAGCCTTCCCATCAGGAGGCTTCTGCCCGAAAGCCCGACCTCTGCTTTTGGAGCGCTTGCGACCACGGTGCCGTCGACATCTCGCACGACGATGTCGCGCAGACGAAGCGACGTACGGCCCTTCGCATCCCGCTCGAGCTGCGTGCCGCCGACAGCCACGCTGTGATTGCCGCCGAAGTTCTCCTCGATCGCCGCCTTCAACCACGGTGTCGCCAGATTGAGTTCGATCGGACCGCTTGACAGCCGCCACCACAGACCCAGCGCTGCGATCATCACGACCGCAAAACAGATCGCCGAGCCCAAGAGCATCCGCAACATGAAACGCGAACGAGCCAGGATGACGGCGCGGCGTCGCAGGTCATTCCAGCGCCATCTGGCAAGGCCACGCGCAAAACGACGTCGGCGCGGAGCGTGACCCATGGCGACGGCGTGGGCGCGGTGTCCGTGGTCTTGCTGACTGGTGGTCATGCTTCAGATCGCGCCCTTTGTCTGGCGATGCGCGCGTTTTTGGCCGACTGACGGAGGAAATTCCGCCGCGGCTGACGGCCCCTATCTGTGGAACCCGTTGCGCCCCTCCGACGCAAATGGCATGTGCGACATGACCGCTCGAAAGCGACGAAAGGAAGGCACATGAACAAGGAGCCCGTTGCGGGTGCGAAGGCCCCGGCCTTCACCCTGCCGCGTGACGGCGGCGGCAAAGTCTCGTTGAATGAGTTCAAGGGCCGTAACCTCGTCCTTTATTTCTACCCGAAGGCCGACACGCCCGGCTGCACCAAGGAGGCAGTCGCATTCTCACGACTGCGCGCTGAATTCGCCAAGGCCGATACCGCGGTTCTCGGGGTCTCCGCCGACCCCGTGCCAGCCCAGGATAAGTTCAAATCCAAACACAAGCTCACCATCACGCTTGGATCCGACGAGACCAAGAAAACGCTCGCAGCTTATGGCGCCTGGGGCGAGAAATCGATGTACGGACGCAAATTTATGGGCGTCATCCGTAAGACCTTCCTCATAGATGCGTCCGGCCGCATCGTTCGGATCTGGCCGAAAGTAAGTGTCCCCGGGCATGCGGAAGAGGTACTGTCAGCCGCCCGCGAGCTCTAATTTCCCGCAATCACTAATGTATCCTAGCCATAACCGAACGGGATTACGGGTTTATTAAATATATCCGATTGATATCGCGTGCGCTGGACCGCGGTCCAACCAGGGCCGAGGCGGCGCGGAGCGTCGATGTCGCACTCGTCCCTTTCGTATTACACGGCTGGTGACCAGCCCGCGCGTCAGGCATCACCACGAGCTCAATCAGCCGCCGCCATCTCAAGACATGTGCAACGTACTCACGTCGGCTACACGCTCACGCATGCCGGACATCAAATCCGTATCGGACCAGTCGCTTTCTGGATCGTGGTCGGCGGTCTTGTCGTCATGGCCGTCTGGTCTATAGCGACGGGCACTTACTTCGCATTTCGTGACAATGTCCTGACCCGGTTGATCGGCCGACAGGCCGAAATGCAGTTTGCTTACGAAGACCGCATCGCCGAATTGCGCGCGCAGGTCGATCGCATCATGAGCCGTCAATTGCTCGACCAGGAGCAGTTCGAAAAAAAACTCAACAGCCTCCTTCAGCGGCAATCAACCCTTGAGCAACGCGCTTCGGTACTCGCCGGTGACCCTTCGACGACTGGCACGATCAAACCGTCGCGCGCACCGGTAGTGACCCCGCCGGCTGAAAAGCCGGTGCGAGCATCGCCGATCAACGATACGGTGATCTTCGTCGCGCCGCCGGACCGCGAAGCGCGGCTGCAATCACGCGAATTGCCGACGAGCGGAACGCGCATTGCCGAACGTGCGACTGCGGGCGGCGTGAGCGGCATGTTGGCCCGCATTTCTCTCTCGCTTGACAAAGTCGAGCAGAAGCAGGCCGCGACCCTGACGGATCTGGAGGAGCGCATCGACACGCGGGCGCATCGAATGCATAGCGTGCTGTCAGACCTGGGCGTCAACCTTGGCCGCACTTCGGCTGAGGGAGCAGTCGGCGGACCATTCGTTCCCGTCAAGCCTCCGCAATCAGGTGCCAGCGCCTTTGAACGCCAATTGTATCGCATCAATGTCGCGCGCGCGCAGATCGACCGTTACAGCCGCACACTTCTGACCGTACCTGTCCGTAAGCCCGTCATCGGCGAGGTTGATATGAGCTCGCCGTTTGGAATGCGCATGGATCCGTTCGTGAAGGGGCCAGCAATCCATACAGGCATTGATTTGCGCGGCGACAGCCGAGACCCGGTGCGTGTCACCGCCAACGGCAGGGTCACGGTTGCCAGCTGGCAAGGCGGCTACGGCAAGATGGTGGAAGTCGATCACGGCAACGAATTTTCCACGCGGTACGGCCATATGTCCGAAATTGATGTCAAAGTCGGCGATCAGGTTCGGATCGGACAAACAATCGGCAAAATCGGTTCGACCGGCCGCTCTACGGGTCCGCATTTGCATTACGAGACAAGAATAAACGACGAAGCGGTCGATCCACAGCGCTTCCTGCGGGCGGGATTGCGGCTCGGCAACATCTAGCGCGAAACCGATCGCCGGTTAGTCCACGTCTTCGACCTTGTCCGGCCCGCCGCCGAAAGCTTTCTGCGCCAGGGCCGCCTGCATGAATTCGTCGAGGTCGCCGTCGAGCACCCCGGCGGTGTTCGAAGTGGAAACGCCGGTGCGCAAATCCTTGACCATCTGATAGGGCTGCAAGACATACGATCGGATCTGGTGCCCCCAGCCGATGTCGGTTTTTGCAGCCTGCTCGGCCGCCGCTTTCTCGTCGCGTTTCTTGATCTCGATTTCAAACAACTTCGCCCGGAGCATGTCCCAAGCCATCGCGCGATTGCGGTGTTGCGAGCGGTCATTCTGGCACTTCACGACAATATTGGTCGGAATGTGCGTGAGACGAACCGCGGATTCGGTTTTGTTGACGTGTTGGCCTCCGGCGCCACCCGATCTCATGACGTCGGTACGCACATCGCTTTCCTTGATGTCGATTTTTATGCGGTCGTCGACCACCGGATAGACGGTCACGCTGGCGAACGAGGTGTGCCGCCGTGCGTTTGAGTCGAAAGGGGAAATGCGTACCAGGCGGTGCACGCCGTTCTCGCTTTTCAACCATCCATAGGCATTGTGGCCCTTGACGACGACCGTGGCCGATTTGATGCCAGCCCCCTCGCCTTCGGTTTCTTCGATCCATTCCACCTTGTAGCCATGCGCCTCGGCCCAGCGCACATACATGCGCATGAGCATGCTGGCCCAGTCCTGGCTTTCGGTGCCGCCGGCGCCGGCGTGAACTTCAAGGTAGCAATCATTCGCATCCGCCTCGCCCGAAAGCAGGGCTTCCAGCTCGCGACGGGCCACTTCAACTTTCAAGCGTTTGAGGACCGCTTCAGCCTCGGCGACCGTTTTGTCGTCCTTCTCCGCCTCACCAAGCTCGATCAAGGTGAGCTGATCCTCAAGCTCCTGCTCGATGCGGCCGATAGCCTTCAACTGATCGTCGAGCGCGTCACGCTCGCGCATGACGCCTTGCGCGCGCGACTGATCGTTCCAGAGATTGGGGTCTTCCGATTCTTTATTCAGCTCGGCAAGGCGACGCGTAGCGATATCAACGTCAAAGATGCCTCCTCAGCAGCCGCACCGACTGCTTGATTTCCTCGACAAGGTTCTGGGTTTCCGCTCGCATGCATTTATCCCCGGTCCGAATTGTTCCGCATTTAGCGTCCTTGAAGTCTCCCCGCAACCCTAGCGCCCGATTGGCAGGAAACCCGCGCGTTCCCGGAACCATGGCCCTGAGGATGAATTGACATTCCACAGGGGCTTACGCCTCAAACATTCCCTAAACAACGAGGACACCCATGGGCCTGTTCAGTAAAGATATCAAAACGCTCGACGACCTCTTCGTGCATCAGCTGCGCGATATCTATTACGCCGAAAAACAGATCGTGCAGGCGCTGCCTGACATGATCGAAAAAGCAAAGGATCCCGGGCTCAAACAGGGGTTCGAGACGCATCTCGGCGAAACTAAAAATCACGTCAAACGGCTTGAGCAGGTCTTCAAGATGCATGGCGTCGAGGCAAAGGGCGTCGAGTGCCCTGCGATCGACGGAATCATCGAGGAAGCTGATGAAATCGTCGCTGAAGTGGGCGACAAAAAAGTGCTCGACGCAGCCCTGATCGCAGCGGCGCAGGCCGTCGAACACTACGAAATTACGCGCTATGGCACCTTGATCGCGTGGGCAAAACAGCTCGGCCGGCCCGACTGTGCCAGCGTGTTGCAAGAGAACCTCGAGGAAGAAAAGGCTGCCGATTCGAAGCTGACATCCCTCGCCGAACGCAACATCAACGTGAAAGCAGCGTGACTTGCATTAGAGAAAAAGCCCCAGCCTGAAGTTGTTCAGAGGTGCGCGCTCAATCCCGCTCAGTAGAGACCACCCGTACCGGAGCGAACCGCACGCTCCGCGTCCGGACTCACACCAAAGCCCCAGGACCGTCCCTCGGGCCGGTAGGGCGCGCCGTCCGGAGCGTCGCCGACGACCGAGTAGCTATCAGGCGGGGCAGTGCCGGGCTTAAAGGCTTCCAAGATAGCCCTTTCTGTGCCCGGTCCGGCGCGCGTCCCGCTCTTCAGATCTACACGGACGAGCTTGATGCCCGGCGGAACGCGGAACGGCGCCGCCGGCTTGTCCGCAAGCGCAACTTTGAGAAACTCTTTTACAATCGGCGCTGCGAGATGGCCGCCGGTCGCGCCGCGACCAAGATGCCGTGGCTTGTCGTAGCCCAAATAGACCCCGACGACGAGATCCGGCGTGAAACCGATGAACCAGGCGTCCTTTTCATCGTTTGTCGTACCGGTCTTGCCTGCCACGGGCTTTCCGACCTCGCGGACCACAGTCGCGGTTCCTCGTTGGACGACGCCTTCCATCATTGAAGTGATCTGATAGGCGGTCATCGGATCGAGAACCTGCTGGCGTCGGTCGACCAGCGACGGCTCGGGCTGATTGTCCCATTTCTTTCCGGCACAACTGACGCATTCACGCTCGTCGTGCTTGTAGACCGTGTGGCCGTAACGATCCTGAATGCGATCAACCAATGTCGGTTTTACGCGCCGACCGCCGTTGTCGAACATCGCATACGCAGTCGTCATACGCAGCAGCGTTGTCTCGCCCGCGCCGAGTGCGAACGAAAGATAAGGCGGCAGATCATCGTAGACACCGAAGCGTTTGGCGTACTCTGCGATGAGCGGCATGCCGATATCCTGCGCAAGGCGCACTGTCATCACGTTGCGCGAGTGCTCGAGGCCGAAACGCAGAGTAGCCGGGCCGTAGAACTTGCCTTCGTAGTTCTCAGGTCGCCACGCGCCGGCGCCGGGTCCCTGATCGATTTCAACCGGTGCGTCGAGAACGATCGTCGAAGGCGTGTAACCGTTGTCGAGCGCCGCAGCGTAAACGAAGGGCTTGAACGAGGAGCCAGGCTGTCGCAGCGCTTGCGTGGCGCGGTTGAACTGGCTCTGGTCAAATGAGAAACCGCCGACCATCGCAAGCACGCGGCCCGTCCAGGGATCTTCGACGACCATGGCGCCGGAGACCTCCGGGACTTGATGCAGGATGAATTGACCGTCGCTCTTTCCCGGCTCGACATAGACCACGTCGCCGGGACTGACGACCTGACTGACCTTGGCAACCGCCCTGCCGCCGGTCCTGGCCCATTTCATGCCGTCGAGCGGCAGGATGCCGACTGCCCGTTCTTTGCTCACATAACCGCCGGGCTCGCGTCCCGGCTGCAAGCCGATACGCGCGGACTGATCGCTGACTTCCAGCACCACAGCCAAGCGCCAGGGCGCCACATCCGACAAAGCCTTCACTTCCGCAAGTTTGACTCCCCAGTCGCCCCCAATATCGATCTTGCTGACAGGGCCGCGCCAACCTTGCGTTTCATCGAAACGAACCAGGCCTTCGGTGAAGGTCTTGCGCGCCAATACCTGCAATTTGGTGTCGAGCGAGGTCCGGACGGAAAGACCGCCCTCGTAGAGCTTCTTCTCGCCGTAGCGCTCATAAAGATCGCGGCGGACTTCCTCGGCGAAATATTCGGCAGCGAAGATGTGCGCGCTCGTGGACTTGCTGGTAACCCCGAGTGGTGACCGCTTGGCCTTTTCGGCGTCCGCGGTTTTGACGAAGCCCGACTCGGCCATGCGGTCGATCACCCAATTGCGCCGCTCGATCGCGCGTTCGCGCTGCCGGAAGGGATGGTAGTTGTTCGGCGCTTTCGGAAGCGATGCGAGATAGGCGGCCTCGGGGACGGTCAGCTCATTGACCGCTTTATCAAAATAGACGAGCGACGCCGCGGCAATGCCATATGCACCAAGGCCCAGGTAGATTTCGTTCAAGTAAAGCTCGAGGATCTTTTCCTTGCTGTAGGTTCGCTCGATCTTGAGGGCCAGAAGCGCCTCCTTGACCTTGCGAGCCATCGAAAGTTCGTTTGTCAGCAAGAAGTTCTTGGCGACTTGTTGCGTAATGGTTGAAGCGCCCTGTGGGCGGCGGCTCGACCCGTAATTCTGAAGGTAGACGATACCGGCGCGCGCTATACCGGTGAAATCGAGCCCGCCATGCTCGTAAAAGTTCTTATCCTCTGCGGCAAGGAAAGCGTTGACCACAAGCTTCGGCACCGCCTGGATCGGAATGTAGAGGCGCCGCTCGCGCGCATATTCGGCGACCAGTGACCCATCCGCCGCGTGTACGCGGGTCATCACCGGCGGCTCGTAATCCTGAAGCTGAGAGTAATCCGGCAGGTCTTTGGAAAAGTGCCAGAGCAGGCCGGCGGCCGCAGCCACACCGACCACAAAGAGAATCGTGCCCGCTGCGAAGAGAAAGCCTAGGAAGCGTAACACGAGCTTCATGGAATGGTCCCGCCTCGCACCCGGTTGCAGGCATCAGCCGCTATATCGGGGAGTCCCCTAACAGGCAGACATACTACCCCCACCAGACCGCCGTCGCCACCGGGTGACCCCTGTGGTTGCCCGGTTTTATGTTTAAACTGAGGCCGGTCAGCCATATCAGTTGCGTCCCCCAGCCCCTGCTACCCGGGGGGTAAAGTAGGCATCGACCGCCTGCGCCAGAGCCTGGGCGGTACGGGCCCGCCAGCTTGCCGACGTCAGCTGCTTGAGGTCGTCTTTGGTCGACATGTAACCGAGCTCGACCAATACCGACGGGACATCCGGCGCGAGGAGCACCTTGAAGCCGGCCGACTTGAGCGGATGTTTGTGCAGCCGCGCGGCGCTCTTGAGCTCTTCGACAGCCGTGCGGGCAAATTGCACCGAAAATGTCTTGGTCTCTCGTTGAGCGAGGTCGACAAGAATGTTCGCAACATCGTCAGGCTCGGCAGTCAGGTCCACGCCGGCGATAACGTCAGCCTTGTTTTCCGTCTCGGCCAAGCGCGCGGCTTCTGCGTCGGAGGCGTTTTCCGAAAGTGTATAGACGGTCGCGCCTTCCGCCTGCCCTTCCCGTCGTGGCAATGCATCGGCATGGATCGAGATGAAAAGCGCCGCGCTGCGTGAACGCGCAAAACGCACGCGCTCCCCAAGAGGAATAAACTCGTCTTCCGAACGGGTCATCGCAATCCGATATTTGCCGCGCGCTTCGAGCTTTTCACGCAAGGCGAGTGCGAAGGCGAGCACAACGTCCTTTTCAAGTTCTCCTCCCGCCCCTTTCGTACCGTTGTCGATGCCGCCGTGTCCCGGATCGAGCACGACGAGCGGGCGGTCGTCCCCCTCGACTTTCGGCAGCGTCTCGGTCGGCCGAGCGGATGCATTTTGGGTGGGGCGATTTGCCGACGCGATGGTGCGCATGAAGCTCCCGCGATCCGTAGCGACGAGATCAAGCACGAGACGCGCCGGCTGACCTTCGGCTGCATCGAGGACGAACGCCTTTTCGAGGCGCACCGGTCCTTTTGTATCGAGCACGATGCGAGAGCCGCCTTGCATGATGAGTCCATAGCGAAACGCTTTCACCAGGCCGCGCGACTGCTCGCCTGTTTTGGCGGGAAGCTTGAAGGTTGTCTGCGGCAGGTCGACCACCACGCGATAAGGGTCGGCGAGCATGAAAGCGGTAAGGTCTATCTTCCGGCTTAGATCGACCACGAAGCGTGTTTGCTTGTCGTCCCCCCCGACGCGGATGTCGGTGGCGATGGAAAGCGAACTTGCTGAAGGTGCCGTCCCTCGCACGCCGTTCTCGGCGGCAATGCCGGTCCCGCCGAGCGGCGTGCTGGCCAGCGTGAAGACTATGGCGATGGCGCGGGTTTTCACGAATCCGGACCCTTTGGGTCCCTTTTAACTCATTAAGGGCCTCTTCGGTTAACGGAACTTGAGCGGGAGGCCTATTCCTTACGCAGGTGTGGCCCAAAGGCAAAGCCTCCCTTGCCAGTAATGGCCCGGGGCCGTATGTAGAAGTGCTGACGGTTAGAGTTCCGGTTGTGCCGCGTTCGGGCCCCGGCCGCTACGGTCCTGTACCGCCCCCCTCGAGGAGGTTCGGCGGACGACCAAGCGAAACGAGCCGAAACCCTTGTGAAGGACATCCGGATCAGCGCGCGGCCAAAGGGCCGTTCGCGACCTGGCCGTGAGCGATGAAAAACCTCGGTTCGCGCCTGCGAGGCGCGACCGCAGCGCTACGGGTCGCAAGTTTCATGCTGCCACTAACGCAGCAAAGGTATTTTGAGGTTGATTGCTCACGCGCCGCCGCAATGACGGTGGGCGGAGGCATTGGTCTCGCCCACGCGGCCCTTCCCTTCCACACCAATCAGGCCAGCATTCCGCTTTACCGCCTTGCGCCCACTTCGGTGCGCGAGCGCTCCCGGGTGGCTGGCCCAGTGAGATTTTCCAATGGCCGACAAGATGCTGATCGACGCGACACACCCGGAGGAGACCCGGGTCCTCGTACTACGCGGCAACCGCGTTGAGGAATTCGATTTCGAGAGCGCCAACCGCAAACAACTGCGCGGTAATATCTATCTAGCCAAGGTCACACGTGTTGAGCCGTCGCTGCAGGCGGCCTTTGTCGACTACGGCGGCAACCGCCACGGCTTTCTGGCATTTTCGGAAATTCATCCCGATTACTACCAGATCCCTGTCGCCGACCGGCAGGCTCTGATCGCGCAGGAAGAGCGCGACCAACGCGCGGCCGAGGCGGACGCGGACAACCGTCGGCACGGCCGTCATCGGCATCGTGGTGCGGAGCGTCGCCGCGACCGCGATATCGTGCAAAGCGAACCGCTCGCCGGCGAGGAAACGCCGCACGAGGCCGCTGAGACCCCGCCGGGCGATTTCAGCTTTAACGAAGCGCCGTCGGAGCAAGGGCAGGACACTTCAGCGCAGCCGCAAGAGGCCGAAGCAGCGCTGCCTGAATTTGTCGCAGAGGAACACACTTACGATGCGGCCGAAGTTCCTGCGACCAAGGGGCGTGGGCTTCCTCCCGACGACGACGGGGCGACGTTCGAAACGATTGCCGAGGGCGAGCAACCTTCGGCGGCAGCCGAGGGCGCGCTGACAAGTGACGCCGCGCCCGTCGATCTCGCCAATGGCAACGGCGAGGAGCATGCCGAAGAAGAAGCGGTTGAATCCGTCGGAGGCGCTGACGCGCTCGAGGAAGTCCAGGAGCGGCTTCCGCGGTTCCGACGCCAGTACAAGATTCAGGAAGTCATCAAGCGCCGGCAGGTGATGCTGGTACAGGTCGTCAAGGAAGAGCGCGGGACCAAGGGCGCGGCATTGACAACCTACCTGTCGCTTGCCGGCCGCTATTCGGTCCTGATGCCCAACACCGCGCGTGGCGGCGGCATTTCGCGAAAAATTACGTCGGCCGAAGACCGCTCGCGGCTTAAGGAAATCTCCCAGGAACTGGAAGTGCCGGAAGGCATGGGCGTGATCCTGCGAACGGCTGGCGCCAGCCGCACCAAGACGGAAGTCAAACGCGATTTCGAATACCTGTTGCGGCTATGGGAGACGGTACGCGATCTCACGCTCAACTCGACTGCGCCTAAACTCGTCTACGAGGAAGGCTCACTCACAAAGCGTTCGATCCGCGATCTCTATGGCAAGGACGTCGAAGAGATCATCGTGTCGGGTGAGGAAGGCTTCAGGGAAGCGCGCGATTTCATGCGCATGCTGATGCCCAGCCATGCCAAGAACGTGAAGCAGTACAAAGACACCCAGCCGATGTTCACGCGGTACGGCATCGAAAGCCAACTCGATGCCATGTTCTCGCCGGTCGTCCAGCTTCGCTCAGGCGGCTATATCGTGATCAACCAGGCTGAAGCGCTCGTGGCAATCGACGTCAACTCCGGACGCGCCACGCGCGAGCATCACATCGAAGACACCGCGCTCAAGACAAATTGCGAAGCGGCAGAGGAAATCGCGCGTCAACTGCGTCTTCGTGATCTCGCCGGCCTAATCGTCATCGACTTCATCGACATGGACGAGGGTCGCAACAACCGCACTGTGGAACGCCGGCTGAAAGAGGCGCTCAAACACGATCGCGCTCGCATCCAGGTCGGCCAGATCTCGCATTTCGGCCTTCTGGAAATGTCGCGACAGCGAATTCGCACGTCCGTCCTGGAAAGCTCAACGGAAAAATGCGTTGTGTGCGGCGGCAGCGGTCATGTTCGTTCCGTCTCTTCGGTATCCTTGCAATTGCTGCGTGCCGTCGAGGAAATGCTGATCAAGGGCGCAACGCACAATCTGATTGTGCGCACACGCGCCGAGGTCGCGCTCTATGTGCTCAACCACAAGCGAGCCCACCTTCGTGCACTGGAGGAACGCTTCCGCATCACCATCACGGTTTCAGCCGACCCGACCGTGACCGGCCAGCAGTCTTATGTGATCGACCGCGGTGAACAGGTGCACACACCTGAAGCCGCACGCGGCATCGCGGCCCAGCAACCGCAGCTGACACCCACCGAGGAAATCGAAGACGAAACGGTCGAGGTCGACGAACATTTAGAGGAATCGGAATTGACCGCCGAAGTCGATGGCGAACAACGCGCCGAGGGTGGCGACCGCGAAGGCAGCCGCCGGCGTCGACGACGGCGCGGACGCGGCGGCCGAGGCCGCGGCGGTGAACCGCGTGATCCGAATGTACAGAACTTCACGCCTGAGACAGTACCGGAGCACGCAGTCACACATGAAGACCATGACGCCGGATCGCCTGAGGAAGAGGGCTTCGGCCAACTACAGCCACGGCAGAAAGCTGCCGATGAAGGCGAGTCACGTGAAGGACGGCGTCGACGGCGTCGTGGCCGCCGCGGTGGCCGCCGCAACAGGCAGCGAAATGGCGATGCGCCGTTCCGCCCCGCCGAAAATGGCGCCGAGACGGGACTGCATCACGCGGCGGACGATTTCGACAGCCCGATGAGTTACGAGAACACACCGGACTACGCGCCGCGCATCGAGCAACAACCGCTAACCCCACCGGAGCCGCAAGCTCCGGTCTTCAGCACGCAAGAGCAAACACGACGGCGCTCGACGATACGTGAGCCGGCGCCTTTTGCGGCCGACAACCCGCCGGTCCCCTCACCCGCTCCACCGCCGACCCCGGTGATTTCCAGCACGGGCGCGGAAGAAGCAGCGACGCCCAAGCGTGGCTGGTGGGGCAAGCGTCTGCTCGGCGACAAGGGCTAATCGTCGATGAAGTCCGCCTGGGTCGACAGCGACGCCAAGGCGGCTCTTAATCATTGGGCGAAGTCGGGCATAAGTCCCGACTTGGCGCTGCGGGTCTATTCGACCCGTTTGCTCGGCCGCGAGCCGAAACTGGTTTTGCACGGAGGCGGCAACACATCGGTAAAGCTGCGGTGCCAGGACCTGCTCGACGACGAGGTCGATGTTCTCTGCGTCAAAGGCTCCGGCTCGGATATGGCCAGTATTGAGCCTGCCGGAATGCCGGCCGTACGACTTGCGGCGTTGCGCAGGCTCCGCACGCGTTCCGCCATGCCCGACGAGGAAATGGTGCTCCTACATCGCGCGGCTCTCATCGATCCGCAGTCGCCCAATCCGTCGGTGGAAACGCTGCTGCACGCTTTCGTTCCGCACAAATTTGTCGACCATACACACGCAACCCCCATGCTGAGCCTGATTGACCAGGCTGAAAGCGAAGCGCTTTGCGCCGAGATCTTCGGCAATCGCCTTGGCTTCGTGCCGTACATCATGCCGGGTTTCGCGCTTGCCAAAAAAGCCGCCGATGTGTTCGAGAAAAATCCGGCTGTCGAAGGTCTCATCCTCGATAAGCACGGGATATTCACGTTTGGCGATGATGCGCGCGAGGCCTACGAGCGGATGATCGAATTCGTCACGCTCGCGGAAGAGCGTCTGCGAAAAAAAGGCAACGCGAAATTGCCTGGCGCGAAAATTCCGGACCAGATCGCATCTTTATCGGACGTCGCGCCGATTGTCCGCGGCGCCTGCGCGCTGAGAGACGCCTTCGGCGAGGGCGCGCACAAGCGGCTGATCCTCGATTTCCGCAGCAATGACGCGATCCTCAACTACGTAAACGGCAGAGATGTCGCGCGTTACAGCCGCGCCGGACTGATCACACCCGATCACGTCATCCGCACCAAACCCTGGCCGCTGGTTTTGCCGGCACCGGAAGCCGATAGGCTTGCAGACTTCAAAAGCACCACGCAGCGAGCCGCGCGCGCCTTCATGAACGATTACGCGGCCTATTTTTCGCGCCACAAGGCGGGGGCAAATGCGGCACCAATGCACGATCCACTGCCCCGCGTCGTGCTGGTGTCGGGCCTCGGACTGTTCGGGCTCGGCACGAGCGCCAAGGATGCCCGCATCGCAGCCGACGTCGCGGAGGCTGCCGTCGAGGGCATTACCGGCGCCGAGGCCATCGGTGCTTTCACGTCGATTTCCGAAGCCGACATGTTCGACGTCGAGTACTGGCCTCTGGAACTGGCCAAGCTCGGGCAACACAAATCCTTGCCGCTTGCCGGTCAGGTCGCGGTCATCACCGGAGCTGGCGGCGCAATTGGCGCGGCGACGGCACGGGCCTTCGCGCAAGCCGGTGCCGAGGTCGCCCTGCTCGATATCGACATCGCAGCAGCGACGAAACAAGCCAAAGCGATCGGCGCGGCGGCGCTCGCAATTGCTTGCGACGTGACCGATTCCGCTTCTGTACGCGACGCCTTCAGCCACGTGATCACGGCATTCGGCGGTGTCGACATTGCTGTCTCCAACGCCGGCGCGGCCTGGCAGGGCAAGATCGGCGAAGTCGACGAGGCAGAGTTGCGCGAAAGCTTCGAGCTCAATTTCTTCGCCCACCAGAAAGTCGCGCAAGCCGCGGTTGGCATCATGCTCAAACAAGGCGTTGGTGGCTGCCTGCTCTTCAATGTTTCCAAGCAGGCGGTAAACCCGGGGCCGGATTTCGGACCTTACGGTTTGCCCAAAGCAGCGACATTGCTGCTCGTGAGGCAGTACGCACTCGATTACGGTGCCGACGGAATCCGCTCCAACGCAGTCAATGCCGACCGCATCCGATCCGGTCTATTGACCGAGGACTTCATTGCGCAGCGCGCGAAGGCGCGCGGCCTCACCGACAAAGAATATATGAGTGGCAATTTGCTTCGGCGCGAAGTAACGGCCGAAGACGTGGCGCAGGCTTTCTTGCATCAGGCGCTTGAGTTAAAGACCACCGCCAACATCACGACCGTCGACGGTGGCAACATCGCGGCGGCACTGCGGTAACGCAAGCACTTGCCAGAAAGCGTGCTATTCTCCATCCTGCATCGACACCAACAAGGAACCGATACAATGCTGCGAACATTGGCGATGGTCGTTGCCTTCATTCCTGTCGCGCTCTTGGCGACGCCGGCGTCGGCCGTAACGTCCGAAGAAAAAATGGAAACCTGCAAGGTCGGTGCGGAGAGCCAGCAACTGCAGGGCGCCAAGCGCGACGCGTTCATCAAGAAGTGCATGGCGGGCGGAAACTATGAGCCCCCTGCGCGAAGGAACGCCAAGGCTGCACCGAAACCGCAGTAGCCGAGACCGTCAGGCGGCCCGCGCCGCAGGCCGCTCGAGCGGCGTCACGTCGAAGCGGCGCAGGGAACCTCTCCGCAAGACGTCAATGGCGACAGTTCGCCCTATCCGATCGCCGTTGAGCAACCGGATCAGATCATCCACCCCAGTCACCGCTATGCCATCGGCACGCACGATGGTGTCCAGGCTCATCAGGCCGGCCAAAACCGCCGGCCCGTTCGACTCAAGTGCCGTGATCATCGCGCCGGATGAATTCTCGATTTCGGCCACCCGCGCGTGGCGCCGCGGCACCGACGTCGTTTGCGCTGACACGCCGATATAGGCGCGCCGCACGCGTCCGTGCTGGATAATCTCGCTGAGGACGAATTGCGCCGTGTTGCTGGCAACCGCAAAGCAGATGCCCTGCGCGCCCATGATCACCGCCGTGTTGATACCGACCACTTCGCCCCGCGATGACACAAGTGGTCCGCCGGAATTGCCCGGATTGAGAGCGGCGTCGGTCTGAATCACGTCTTCGATGAGGCGCCCTGTGCGCGAGCGCAAGGAGCGCCCGAGCGCCGAAATCACGCCGGCGGTGACGGTCGATTCAAAGCCGAGCGGATTGCCGATCGCCACCACGAGCTGACCGCGCTTGAGCTTTTTGGAATCTCCCAATACGGCGCTGGGCAGGTCGCGCGCCGATCCAACTCGCAGAAGCGCGAGATCGGTGTCAGGATCGATGCCCAGACTGCGCGCCTCCATGACGCGGCCTTCGGCGTCTTGCACGCGCACGTCTTTGGCGCCCTCGACCACATGCGAATTCGTCAGCACAAGACCGTCCGGCGCGATGATCACGCCGGATCCGACACCGCCGGGGCGGCCCTTATCGTTGCGAATCTCCACCCGGACCACGGCGGGGCCAACAGCGTCAGCCACCGTGGTTACAGCATTGGAATAGGCGTCGAGGATTTCGGCATCGGAGGCGGAAGGCGCCGCCTCGCCGATGTCCCCGACATCGGACGACGAAGTAAAATCGAGCATTGGTTTTTCGGGGTTTTGTGGAACGTGCCTTGATGTAGGGACGGTTAGGCCAAAATTAAAGATGCCCCTCCCAGGTGCGTTCAATTTGAACCGGCATCTTCACGCATCCTCAACCGGTCGAGGCTAAATTTTTCGAACAAAGTGAAGACGTTATTTTACTCATGAAGCGCGTTCCTCTCGCGGCTGACGCTAAATTACCAATATTTTCCGCGCATTAGCTTCACCATGACCGCCTATCTTCCCAAAAAACGCCTCCGGGAAGACTGTGGGAAGATTACTCGCGGGCCGCAGTGGGGACAGGTGTCTACAGGTCTCAACCTTTCCAAAAAAAAACTTGCCGTGGTGTCGAATCTGACTCATAAGCGAAATCACGACAGAGCCAAAAGCGAGCGCACGGCCCGCAGATGAAAGCGGGTAAAGCAGCGCACCCGGCCATCGGGACGACGTTTAGGCTTTAAGGCAATGGCCACCCTCAATTCCCCCCACCGGACCACCGGGCGGGGGACCTGACGGGTGGCTTTTTTATTGCGGAAAGGAAGTAACGCGGTGAAAGACCAAGTTGACTATGTCCACACGCGCAAAGAAACGGCGCGGATTCTCGGCGTATCGGTCAAGACGCTGCAGAGGATGGAGGCGCGAGGCGAATTGCCCCGCGTTCAAATCTCGCCCCGGATCATCGGTTATCGGCACTCGGTAATCGAAAAGTTTTTGGACGCCAGGACGGCGGGGGCGGGGGCGTGATCCGTGACCATCACAAACGGTGCGGGTGCCGCTGCCGCTGAGACGGTAAGCGAAGCCCGAGAGATTGCCCGCTTGTCATGGCGAGACGTGCTGCCGGTCCATCCGGCCGCCGATCTGTTCCCATTGATGGGCGCCGCCGATCTGTTCGCACTCGCTGACGACATCAAGGCCAACGGCCTCACGATGCCGTTCGTGATGTGGACCTCAGACCCATCGGTGTTTGAGGGCCTCTACGCCAGTGAGATGGCGCCGCCCGAGAATCTCTACCTGCTTGACGGGCGCAATCGCCTCGATGCGCTCGAACTCAGCGGGGTCAAACTCGTCACCGATGATGGCAAGTTTGATTGGTACGCGCTGTGGGACAAGACTGTCGGCGGGTTGATGTCCATCAATAAAGATAAAGATCCATACGCTGCCGCAATCTCGCTCAA
>DATDLC010000064.1:0-22144 GCA_036519515.1 Pseudolabrys sp.
ACAAAATATGGCGTCCATTTGGGGGATACGCCGCGCGATTCTTGCCATCACAACCAGCGCCGCGATCGTGTTTGGCGTGTTGGTGGCTCCGATCGCGCTCGCGCCGGCGCAGGCGCAGATTTCCGAGGATGCCCAGATTGCGCTCGAGCAATACGGCATGTGGCGTCCACATCCGCGCTTCGGCGAGGTCTGGGTGCCTGCGGGCATCCCACCGGATTGGCGGCCATATGAATATGGACACTGGGTCTACACCGACGATTGGGGCTGGTACTGGGTCTCGGACGATGTAGAGGCCAACTGGGGCTGGGTTGTCTATCACTACGGCCGCTGGGCATTCGAGCGCGGCTTCGGTTGGTTCTGGGTGCCAGGCGACGAATGGGCACCGGCGTGGGTGAACTGGCGCTACGGCGACGAATATGTCGGCTGGGCGCCGCTGCCGCCGGACGAATTGGTCGGCGCCTACGAGGCCGAGCCCACATACTGGGTTTTTGTACCCGGCCGCTATTTGGCTGCACCGCGGGTGCGCACATACGTCGTGCCCGTGTATCGACGCTCGGTCATCCTGCGCACCACAAATATCGTCAATCGCACCGTTGTCGTGCATGGAGCGCAGCTGGCGGTCAATCCGGGCATCTCGCCGGCCTTTGTTGCCCGCGTGAGCGGCGCGCCGGTCGCGACCTATCGCGTGCGCCCGCGAGTCTTTGCCTCAACGCAGGGCGTGTCGGGTGCTGTGCAAGTCAGGCGCGATGAGCTGCGTGGTCCAAAGCCGGGCGGACCACCTGGCCGTCCCGGCGGTCCGGGACGGCCCGTTGCGGGTCCACCGTCGCGTTTGCCTCCCGTTTTCGTCGAGCGCACGACAAGTGTTATCCAGCCCAGCGCGGCTGTTACCGCACCGCAGCCGCTCGGCAAGAACGAGCCGGGGCGACTGGGGACGAATCCGCCGCGCGCGGCTCAAGGCGTATCGCCTCCCTCTTCGACACCACCGTCGTCTACAGCTCCCGCCCAACGCGAAGACCATCGTGACCGCGTGGCGCCTGGCGGCCCGCCGCCCGGTGGTCCTGCGCCGCAACAGCCGAACATTGTACGGCCGACCCCGCCGCAGGCGTCGCCGCCGACACCTCCGCCGCCGCAACAACGACAGGTGCAGCCACCGCAGCCACCACAAGGATCGCCACCACAGCGGGAAGAACATCGCGAACGCGTTGCACCTGGCGGTCCGCCGGGAGGTTCGCCGCAACAGCCGAACGTCGTGCGGCCGACGTCACCGCAGCCACCGCCGGGCCCACCGCCGCAACAGCAGCGGCAGGTGCAGCCGCCGCCGGGACCACCACCGCAGCAACAACAACAACAACAACAACAACAACGGCAGGTCCAGCCGCAACAACAACGGCAGGTCCAGCCGCCCCCAGGACCACCACCGCAGCAACAGCGGCAAGTCCAACCGCCACCGCAGCAACAGCGGCAGGCGCAGCCACCGCCACAAGGTGGGGGCGGGCAGCGCCCACCGGGACCTCCCCCGAAGAAGCCGCCGCCCAAGCCAGGCGAGGAGGAGAAAAAGTAGCGGACAGCGAATGCTGACGCGCGAAATGAAACGGGCGGCCTCCCGGGCCGCCCGTTTGCTTGTTCAGTTCAAGTCCTTCAGTGCATCAGCACGTTCCGGAATTGCCACGGATCGCGTTTGTCGATGTCCTCCGGGAAAAGTCCCGGCCGGCCGGTGAGGGGTGTCCAGTCGGTATACGTGCCGATGACCGGACCGAGATAAGGCATCTGCACTTCGAGGCAGCGGCGGAAATCCATCTCGTCGGTCTCGACGATGCCAGCTTTCGGGTTCTCGAGCGCCCACACCATACCGGCCAGGACTGCCGAAGTGACCTGCAGGCCGGTGGCGTTTTGATAGGGCGCGACCTCGCGCGTTTCGTCGATCGAAAGCTGTGAGCCGTACCAGTAGGCATTCTTTTTGTGGCCGTAGAGCAGCACGCCAAGCTCGTCGATGCCGTCCGCAATCTCATGCTCGTCGAGAATGTGGACGTCTTCCTGCGGAGCGCCCGCGCGGCCGAACACCTCGTGCAGGGACAGCACCGCGTCGTTGCAAGGGTGATAGGCGTAGTGGCAGGTCGGCCGATAGATCGTTTTGCGCCCCTTGCGAAGCGTGAAGTAGTCGGCAATTGAGATCGACTCGTTGTGCGTGACCAGGAATCCCAACTGCGCCTGGCCCGTTGGCGTCCATGAGCGCACGCGTGTATTCGCGCCGGGCTGCAGCAGATAGACGGCCGCGCCGCAGCCAGTCTTATGCCTGCCGGCGTTTGCCGGAATCCATTTTTCGTGCGTGCCCCAGCCAAGCTCTGCCGGCTGCAGGCCCTCGGAAATGAAGCCTTCGACCGACCAGGTGTTGACGAACACGTTCATCGGCTTCGGTTGTTTGGCGCGCTGAGTATCGCGCTCGGCAATGTGGATACCTTTTATGCCGGCCTTTTTGGCCAGCCGTGCCCACTCTTCGCGCGTCTTTGGTTCCTTGAATTTCAGGCCGACATCGGTGGCGATCGTAAGCAGTGCCCGCTTGACGAACCACGACACCATGCCGGGGTTGGCGCCACAGCAGGACACGGCGGTTGGCCCGCCGGGACGCTTGCGGCGCGCGGCAAGAATAGTTTCGCGCAGTGCGTAGTTCGTCCGCGCCTCTGGACCGAGCTTTTGATCGAAGTAGAAGCCCTTCCAGGGCTCCACAACCGTGTCGATATAGAGTGCACCGATCTCCCGGCACAGCTCCATGATGTCGAGCGATGAGGTGTCGACCGATACGTTCACGCAAAAGCCTTGACCGCCGCCGGCCGTAAGCAGCGGCGTCAGCAGGTGGCGATAGTTGTCCTTGGTGACCGCCTGGTGGACAAAGCGAATACCGCGCTGATCGAGCAGCTTGCGGTCCTTGTCCTCGGGGTCGATGACTACAAAGCGTTTCTTGTCATAGCTGAAATGGCGCTCGATCAGTGGAAGAGTGCCTTTGCCGATCGAACCGAAGCCGATCATCACGATGGGCCCGTCGATTCGGGCATGCACTGGCCATTTAGGCATCTCAGCATTCTCCAAAAAGGCTGGTCATATCTGTGGATTGGCGCAAACGGAATAGACGCCGGGCGAAACTAGCCCGGCGTCCACGAGATTCTGGCAGAAATTACGCGGCGGAGACAGCGAGACGGCGCTGCGGCATTGGCTGGCTGGGTGCGCGCAGCGGACCACGGGCACCCTTGAGGGAGTCCGGCACGATTTCGAGGGCGAGCAGCCGGTCGCGCTCGAAGGGACCGGGCATACGCAAGGCCGCGGTCTTCTCTGCTGAGAAGCCGAAACGGCTGTAATACGGTGCGTCGCCTACGAGGACGACGGCGCGATGGCCGCGTCGGCGGGCTGCGGCAAGCGCGTGGCTCACGAGCGCTGCGCCGATACCGCGATTGCGGCAATCGGAAGCAACCGCCACCGGCCCGAGCAGCAGCGCCGATTGACCGGTGCCGCACACGATGGTCCAGAGCCGGGCGGTGCCAATTACGCGCTTCCCATCGGTGGCGACGAAGGCGAGGCCTTCGGACGGCGACCGGCCATCCCGCAGGCGCTGCGAGCTCTTGCGCCAGCGGTGATTGCCGAAAGCCTCGTCAAGTAGCGCCTCGCGCGCTGCGACGTCGGGGGGACGTTCTTTGCGGATCGATATCATCTCAGCCTGCTCCCGCCCCGGCGCGCGACCAAGCGCGCTGCGAGGGCGTTGCTTTTGGGGTGAGGGGAGCCGGCACGACCGGCTCCCGGCGATGTCAGATGTGATAGGTCTTCAGCGGCGAGAAGCCGTTGAACGCCACCGACGAGTAGGTCGCCGTATAGGCGCCTGTGCCCTCGATCAGCACCTTGTCGCCGATCTCAAGGCTGACGGGGAGCATGTAGGGCTCCTTCTCGTACAGCACGTCGGCTGAGTCACAGGTCGGTCCCGCCAGCACAGAGGGTGCCAGGGCGTCGCCGTCCCGCGGGGTGCGGATCGGGTAGCGGATCGACTCGTCCATCGTTTCGGCGAGGCCGCCAAACTTGCCGATGTCGAGATAGACCCAGCGCACGTCATCTTCCTCGCTCTTCTTGGAGACAAGGACGACTTCGGCCTCGATGGTGCCGGCATTGCCGACCATGCCGCGGCCCGGCTCGATGATGGTCTCCGGGATCCGGTTGCCGAAGTGCTTGCGCAGCGCCTTGAAGATGGCCGTGCCGTAGGTTTTCACCGAGGGAACGTTCTTCAGGTACTTCGTCGGGAAGCCGCCGCCCAGGTTGACCATGGTGAGGTTGATGCCGCGTTCACCGCATTCCCGGAATACCGCCGCGGCCGACGCGAGCGCGCGGTCCCATGCGTGCTGGTTTCGCTGCTGCGAGCCGACGTGGAACGATACGCCGACCGGCTCAAGACCGGCCTTGAGGGCATGCTCAAGCACCTCGACCGCCATGGCCGGCTCGCAACCGAACTTGCGCGAGAGCGGCCATTCGGCGCCGACACAGTCGGACAGGATGCGGCAGAACACGCGGCTGCCGGGCGCCGCCCGGGCGACCTTCTCGACCTCGGCCTTGCAGTCGACGGCATAGAGGCGGACGCCGAGCGCGAAGGCGCGCGCGATATCGCGCTCCTTCTTGATCGTGTTGCCATAGGAAATGCGGTCAGGCGAGGCGCCGGCGGCGAGCACCATCTCGATCTCGGCGATCGAAGCGGTGTCGAAGCAGGAGCCGAGCTTGGCAAGCAAGGACAGCACTTCCGGTGCCGGGTTCGCCTTCACGGCGTAGAACACACGGGTGTCCGGCAGCGCCTTGGCGAAGGCGTTGTAGTTGTCGCGAACGACGTCAAGGTCGACGACCAGGCAAGGGCCTTCGTCTTTACGCTTGCGTAGAAACTCGCGGATGCGCTCAGTCATTGAGCTATTCCCCACGGCTTAAGGGCTTTTCTGGCCCTTGATGATGCGGCTTTAGAGCTTGTCGCCTGCGCGCGATGGGGACGCGCAAACGCATACACTCCGCTGCCGCTCAGCTGCCTTGGATTGGATGGGGAGATCCCCGTCCGCACGGCCGGCAAAGATGAACAAGCCTCTTCGGTGACCCGCGCCGGTGGTGGAGACCGGCAGAGACCAAGGAAGCCCGATCGTCGTTGCTTTAAGCCGCGTCCCCTGCTGAGAGCAGAGTGCGCCGGTTTCGCCTCCGGCTGCCGGTCAGATTTCTTGGAGAGGTTGGCTCTTCTCTCCAGGCGGCTGGCCGGCCTCTTGTCCGGCTACCTACCGACCGACACACGGCCACAGGCACGTGCGAAATTGGGCATTATCGAAATAACATTTTTTTCGCGTTGTGCAAGAGAATTAGTTCGACGCACCCAAAAACTTTCTTAACTTTCTCTTTCGATGATCGACGACGCGCGCTCACCCGCGCGTGGTGAACGGCTCGATGCGATGCGCAGCGCGGACGAACTGCGCCATGATGGAGAAGCCGCAGAGCACGAACACAACGTCGAGCACCCGCGCGCCGAGCCCGCCGAGGTCGAACAAGGTGGCGAGGGCCCACGAGCCGGCGAACGCTGCGCCGAACACCTCGGCGCCAATCAGGACGGCGGCGCTGACGACTGTGGTGACGTTAAGCCAGTTAATGCGGCGGCTCTGGGCCATGCGGGTCTCCTTTGCGAGGCGCAATCTCTCCGAATCCGGCTGCCAGATCAAGCCCGTAGCGGCCCGCGTGCTGCCAGATTTATCTGTCCGCGAGCGCGACACCGGTGATGCCGTCGATTAACGAATGGCGCCGAGCGGCCAGACTGAACACGCATGCAGGCCGCCCGTGGTGGCAGGAATGTGGCGAGGATCGCCGCCGTTCGCGCGGCGCGGCGGATCGGACATGCGCCGAGAGCTCCGACAAGACCCTCGCCAAGAGCCCGGTCTCCGACTAGATGGACGGGCATGAGCGCAGCATCCTCCCCAGACGTCCAAAACCCGTTGCTCGCCAGCTGGTCCGGTGAATTCGAGTTGCCGCCCTTCGCGGCGATCAGGGCCGAACACTTCCGCCAGGCCTTCGACCGGGCGCTGGCAGAGCATCGGGCCGAGATCGACGCAATTGCCCAAAGCCGGGCTGAGGCAAGCTTCGACAACACGATCGCGGCATTGGAGAAGAGCGGACGAGAGCTTGAGCGGGTCGCCAATGTGTTCTCCGTCCTGGCGGGAGCCAACACTTCGGATGAAATCGAGGCGATAGAGCGCGATGTGTCACCGCTGCTCGCTCGCCACAACAATGCGCTCTACCTCAATCCTGCACTCTATTCCCGCATTGCCGGGCTGTATGAGCGGCGTGGCACGCTCGACCTTGATGCCGAGCAGGCCCGGGTTCTGGAGCGCTATCACACCCGGTTCGTGCGTGCAGGCGCTGCACTCGGGAAACCGGCGCAGGACCGACTCGCCGCCATCAACGAGCGGCTGGCAAGCCTCGGGACCCAGTTTGGCCAGAATGTGCTGGCCGACGAGAAGTCCTTCGCCATGATCCTGGAGGAGGGAGACCTTGCGGGTTTGCCCGATTTCGCCCGCACGGCGGCTCGTGCCGCCGCTGAGGAGCGTGGCCACCCGGGCAAATATGCGATCACCCTGGCGCGCTCATCGGTCGAGAGCTTTCTGCAGTTTTCGTCCTGTCGGGACCTGCGCGAAAAGGCGTTCCAGGCATGGATCAGGCGCGGCGAGAATGGCGGTGCAACTGACAATCGGGCTCTGATCGCCGAGATGGTCGCCCTGCGCGGCGAGCGGGCGAAGCTGCTCGGCTTTGCGACCTTCTCCGACTATCGGCTGGACGATCAGATGGCGAAGACCCCGGCGGCGGCGCGCGGGCTCCTGGACGACGTCTGGGGCCGAGCCCGCGCGAAGGCGGCCGGTGAACGTGGCGCCTTGCAGGCATTGGTCGCCCAGGAGGGCGGCAACTTCGCGTTGGCGCCGCACGACTGGCGCTACTACGCGGAAAAACTGCGCAAGGTGACGTACGATCTCGATGAAGCCGAGATCAAACCCTATTTCCAGCTGCAGAAGATGATCGAGGCGGCGTTCGAAACCGCGGGCCGCCTGTTCGGCCTCTCATTCAAACCAGTCAACATGCCGCTTTATCATCCTGACGCGCACGCGTGGGACGTGACGGACTCGCAAGGCCGCCACGTCGCACTCTTTATCGGCGATTACTTCGCGCGCAGCTCCAAGCACAGCGGCGCCTGGATGACATCGTTGCGCGACCAAGAGAGACTTTCGGGCGATGTCCGCCCGATCGTTCTCAACGTCTGTAATTTTTCCAAACCGTCGGCAGGGGAACCGGCGCTGCTGTCCTTCGATGACGCGCGCACGCTGTTTCACGAGTTTGGCCACGCTTTGCATGGGATGCTGTCCGACGTGACGTATCCGCTGCTCGCCGGCACGGCCGTGCCGAGTGATTTCGTCGAACTGCCCTCGCAGCTCTATGAGCACTGGCTGGAGGTGCCAGAGATCCTGCAACGCTATGCCCGCCATTTCCGCACCGGTGAGCCGATGCCGAAAGCACTGCTCGATCGACTGCTCGCGACGCGGACCTTCAATCAAGGCTTCGCGACGGTCGAATACACCGCCTGCGCGCTCGTCGACCTCGACCTGCACTCCCTGCCGGATACGTCGGAACTCGACGTCTCGGACTTCGAACGCGAGGATCTTGAACGCATCGCGATGCCGCCGGAGATCGTCATGCGCCACCGCTTGCCGCATTTTCAGCATCTGTTCTCCGGCGGCGGCTATGCGGCCGGCTATTACTCATACATGTGGTCGGAAGTGCTCGATGCCGATGCTTTCGCCGCCTTTGAAGAAACTGGCAACGCCTTCGATCCGGTAACAGCCAAACGGCTGCGCGACTACGTCTATAGCGCGGGAAACCTGCGCGACCCCTCCGAAGCCTACAAATCCTTCCGTGGTCGCCTGCCGACGGTTGATGCGCTGTTGAAGAAGCGCGGCCTCACCGACTTCGCCCCCGCATGAATCTCCACTCCGCCGGGCATCGCCGCGGCGTCGTTGCCGCCCCGCACGCGGCCGCCGTCGAGGATGGGCGTGCGATCCTGGCCGAAGGCGGCAATGCAATCGAAGCCATGCTGGCGATGGCCGCGAGCATTGCCGTTGTCTATCCGCACATGAACCACCTCGGCGGCGATGGATTCTGGCTGATCCGCGAGCCGTCAGGCCGCGTGCGTGCGCTGATGGGTGCGGGTCCGGCCGGGGCCAAGGCAACGCAGCGGTTCTATCGCGATGCGAGCTACGACGAGATCCCGACACGCGGCCCATTGGCGGCGCTCACCGTGCCGGCGGCAGTCGGCGCGTGGCTGCGGGCGCAGGAGGCGGCAAAAGGGCAGGGCGGCAAGCTGCCGCTTGAGATGCTGCTGACGCCCGCCATCGGGCGTGCACGCGATGGTTATGTCGTGACGCGAAGCCAGGCACGGCTGACGGCGGAGAAACTGCCGGAGATGGAGAAGGCCGCCGGATTCAAAAAAGCTTTTTTGCCCGACGGCAAGGTGCCGGACATCGGCGCGCGACTCAAACAAACGGAATTTGCCGCGACGCTCGAACAGCTCGCCCGTGCCGGGCTTGACGATTTTTACCGCGGCGATGTGGGTCGTGAAATTGGCACCGATCTCGATCGCATCGGGAGCCCGGTAACCCGCGCCGATCTGGAAAAATATCGCGCGACTGTTGCTGAACCGCTCAGCGTCACGACGCAGGCCGGCACGCTCTACAATTCACCGCCGCCGACGCAAGGACTCGCCTCGCTCATGATCCTTGCGCTGTTCGATCGCCTGCGTGTCGCGCAGGCGGAACGCTTCGAGCATGTGCATGGTCTGGTCGAGGCGACAAAGCGCGCGTTCCGCGTCCGTGACCAGGTCATCACCGATCCTGACAAGATCAGCGGCAATCTCGATCAATATCTGTCGCCTGCTTTCATCGATGCGGAAGCCTCAAAGATCGATGCCCGTAAGGCTGCGCGATGGCCCGCGCCTTACGGCGAAGGTGACACGATCTGGATGGGTGCGGCGGACGCGAAAGGTCTCGTCGTCTCCTATATCCAATCCCTTTACTGGGAGTTCGGCTCCGGCTGCGTGCTGCCGGCAACCGGCATCCTCATGCAAAACCGCGGCGCCAGCTTTTCGCTTGATCCGAAATCGCTGAATGCGCTCGCGCCCGGCCGCCGTCCCTTCCACACCTTGAATCCCGCGCTCGCCGCGCTCAAAGATGGGCGTATCGTGGCCTACGGCACAATGGGCGGTGATGGTCAGCCGCAAAGCCAGGCGGCGGTATTCACGCGTTATGTCAATTTCCGGCAGCCGCTCGCCAAGGCGCTCGATGCGCCGCGCTGGCTGCTCGGCCGTACTTGGGGTTCAACGCACACTAACCTGCGGATGGAGTCACGTTTCGACAGCAATCTGCTCGATCGCCTGCTCTCGGCCGGTCACGACGTCGCCGTGCTCGATGACGCTTATTCCGACACGATGGGCCACACGGGCGCGGTAGTGCTGCATCCTGACGGCACATTGGAAGGCGGGCACGACCCTCGCGCCGATGGCGGCGCGGCAGGCGTTTGATAGAAAAATTTACGCAAAAGCTATTGCTACAAAGTAACACGTCACGTTTAGGCCGCAGTCCGTGCTATGGTCCCTGCATGCTTCGAATATTTCTCGTCGCACTCGCCACGCTCTTTGTCGCCGCTCCGGCGCAAGCGCATCCGCACGTCTGGGTGACAATGCACACCGAACTTGTTTATGCGCCCGACGGGCGCATCACAGGTATTCGTCACGCCTGGTCTTTCGACGACATGTTCTCGACGTTTGCCATCCAGGGGCTTGATAGCAAAGAGAAGGGCAAGTTCACCCGCGAAGAGCTGGCCCCGCTGGCGAAGGTCAATGTCGAATCGCTCAAGGAGTTCGACTACTTCACCTACGCCACCGCGGACGGCACGAAGGTCGCGCTGACCGATCCCACGCCGGAATACTGGCTCGATTACAATGACCAGGTGCTGACGCTCAACTTCACCTTGCCGTTCAAAACACCGGTCAAGGCGAAGGAGCTGAAGATCGACATCTACGATCCGACCATCTTTGTCGACTTCTCTTTTGACAAGCAAGATCCGGCGCGGCTTGTCGGTGCGCCAAAATGCAAGCTCGATGTGCAGTTGCCGCGTGAAATGACTTTTGCCGAGGGCAAGAAACTCAGCGAAATCCCTGCGGACGAGAAAAATACGACGATGGCCTGGGGGGCCCAATTCGCAAATAAACTTCTGGTGCGCTGTCCTTGACGCAGGTCCCGCGACTCCGCCTGACGCACTATGTCTTGTTGGTCGCGTGCATTTTGTTTCTTGTCGCGGCGATGAACGGGGCATTCGCGCAGCCATTTGGCGTGTCGCGTGGGCCAGCGTCTCCCGAAGTCGGCGGTTTTGCCGGCTGGATTCTTGCCAAGCAAGCCGAATTCTACCGCACGCTGTCCGGTCTGATCCGCGCCGCCAAGGCTGACGGCAGCGCGGCCTATACGCTGCTCGGTGTCTCTTTTCTCTACGGCATTTTTCATGCCGCCGGGCCCGGCCACGGAAAGGCGGTCATTTCGTCCTATCTGGTCGCGAACGACGAAACCTGGCGTCGGGGAATCGTGCTTTCGTTTGCGTCGGCAATGCTGCAGGCCTTCACGGCCGTCGCCGTTGTCGGCATAGCCGCGGCACTCCTCGGCGCGACGGCAAAAACGATGGGCAACACCGTTCGTGTGATCGAGATTGTCAGCTATGCACTGATCATGTTGATCGGCCTGCGCTTGCTGTGGGTGAAAGGCCGCGCGTTCCTGCGTTTATTGCGCGACGGACAGCACACGCATCATGCGCACGATCATGGCCATCATCACGACGGTCACGCCCACGATCATCATCACCATGCACACGGCCAAGACCATCATCATGGCCACACGCACTCTCACCATCACGACGATGAGGACGACGCATCCGCCTGGGGCCATGCCCACGCGCCTGAGCCGCAAGAGCTGACCGGCAAGCATTGGCTCAGGCGGGGTCTCGCCGCGATCGTTGCAGTCGGCCTGCGACCCTGTTCAGGCGCGATCATCGTTCTTGTATTCGCCCTGGCCCAGGGGTTGTTCTGGATCGGTGTTGCGTCGACCTTCGTTATGGGACTCGGCACGGCGATCACGGTTGCGGCCATTGCCACGCTTGCGGTTGGGGCGCGAGGGCTCGCCGATCGGTTCGCCAAGGCAAAGCCCGGCGTGGGCATGCTTTTGCTGCGCGGACTGGAAACCGCGGCGGCGCTTGTTATCGTTTTGTTCGGCGCCGCCTTGCTGACCGGTTATATTGTGAATGAGCGCCTAATGGGCGTTTAGCGGAAATCCTCGTCCCGCAATTCGATCGACTCGCCATGCGGAGTTCGGTCACAGGCGCGGTCCCACGCATCGCGATAGCGATGCAACGTGTCCTGCGTCGTCACGCCCTTTTCCGCCACCAGCTTCTCCAGCGTGTTCAGCCAGTGCGAGTAGTAGGTCTCGCCGGTATCCGGATCGCCCGCCGCCTGCGCGCGCTTGATTTCGTCCGCCAGCGCCGCTGCCCATTCTTTCCAGGTGAAGACACCACGTTCGTGCAGCGCCAGCGTCATGGCAAACGCTTGTGCTTCCCAGGGCTCGCGGAACACCGGACCGTCCGCGTCGCGCGGCAGGCCCGGCACGGCAATTGCGGCGCGCATCGCGGCGCGTGGGTCCAGCGGCATGTCAGGTGGACTCCAAATAGGGCTCCCAAGCGTCGATCGAGACTTTGGTCGTCGGATCCGCGTCCGCCCCCCAAAGCTCACGTCCGTCGAAACGAACGGTGTAGAGCCATTGCGGATTCTCTCCCGCGCCCGTGGCATTGCTGTCGGGAAATACATGGCAGCCGATCACGCGCTCGATGGTGCCGACGTGGCCGCGCACGTAAGCAGGCAGGCGAGTGTGGGTAAGGGGGTTGATGTTTTTCGTCCGAACGCGATCGCCGGGCTTGAACTGGGCTTTCGTATTCGTTTCGCGATCGGTCGGCCCGCCGCGGTGCAAAGTCTTTGCGACGTCGGCGGGCGAAAGCACGCGTTTGACCGGTTTGGGCGGCTGCAGACTATGGCCGGCGGCGACTTCGTCATCTGACAACAGCCCACGTTCTTTGATCATGTGCTCGAGCGCCGCGAACCAGATCTGGTAGTAACTCATCGACAGATACTCGGTCGGCGGCCTGTTCTCGCGAGCGAACCGCGACATGTCGATGTTCCACCCGCCAGGCATGCCCATTGCGAGGGTGAGCGCAAATGCACGCTTCTCCCATTCGGCATGGAACACCGGTTCATTCGGCTCAGGGTGAACGGGACCGAAGCCGTGCTTGCCGCCCATGTCCTGTGCGCCGTTCATTTCAGATCCTTCGGCGATCTCGGCAATCCGGTGCCGATCATGGAATCGCGCGTAACCAACTCCGCGAGTTTCTCCTCGCTCCAGCCCTCGGTGTCGGCTGGACGCATCGGCAACACGAGATAGCGAATCTCGGCAGTCGAATCCCAAATGCGAATCTCGGTGTCCTTCGGCAGGCTTACGCCGAAATCGGCCAACACGCCGCGCGGATCGGCAACTGCGCGCGAACGGTAGGGGGCCGACTTGTACCAGACCGGCGGTAAGCCCAGTACTGGCCACGGATAACAGGAGCAAAGCGTGCACACGACCATATTGTGCAGCTTCGGCGTATTCTCGAGCGCGACGATATGCTCGCCCTGACGGCCCGCGTAGCCGATTTCGGCAATCGCGGGCGTCGCGTCCTTCAAGAGGCGTGCGCGATAGGCTGGATCGGCCCAGGCTTTCGCAACGACACGCGCGCCGTTGCGCGGTCCGACTTTCTTCTCATAGGTCTCGATCAACAGGTCGAGCGCAACCGGATCGACATAGCCTTTTTCGGTCAGCACGGTTTCCAGGGCGCGTACGCGCACCTGGGTTTCCGACAGCTCCGAATGATCGTGATCGTGGTGGTGTTCGTGGTCATGTTCGGACATGGCCTCACTATAAGCAAAAGGCCCGCCTTTGTGCCATCATCGGCGCCATGACTTTTGCGCATATGACGTCAGTCGCGGACCGCATCGACCGCATCACCTCGGCCCTCGGCCGCGCCGCGGCATGGCTGGCACTGGTGGTGGTACTGCTGCAATTCGCGCTGGTCGTCGTGCGTTACCTGTTCGGGCTCGGATCGGTCTGGCTCACCGAGACGGTGATCTATGCCCATGCCGCGATGTTCATGCTGGCGGCAGCCTGGACGCTGCAAGCCGGTGGTCATGTGCGCGTCGATATTTTCTATTCGGATGCTTCGATGCGCACGAAAGCGCTGATCGATCTTGTCGGCGCGCTGCTCTTGTTGCTGCCGTTCATGATTGTACTGATCCGGCTGTCGGTGCCCTATGCGGCGCGCTCCTGGACAATCCTTGAGCATTCGCAGGAGGCAAGCGGCCTGCCGCTGGTTTTCGTGCTCAAGACGCTGATCCCGCTCTTTGCGCTGCTGATGGCGTTGCAAGGTATAGCGCAGGCGATCCGCGCCGCTGCTGTCCTGGCGAGGGCTCGCTGATGGCGCTCGCCGAGGTTCTCGCGGTTCTCATGGTGCTGGCCGTCATCGCCGCACTGATGGCGGGCTATCCGGTTGCGCTGACGCTCGCCGGCGTGTCGCTGATTTTTGCATTTTTCGGCGACGCGTCAGGCGTCATGCGCTTCGTCATTCTCGGAGCGCTGCCGCAACGGATTTTCGGCGTCATGACCAACGAGGTCCTGCTCGCAATTCCGTTGTTCATCTTCATGGGAGTGATGCTTGAGCGCTCCCGTATCGCCGAGGATCTATTGGAAACCATGGGCCGACTGTTCGGCACGCTGCGTGGCGGACTTGGATTTTCCGCGGTCATCGTCGGAACGCTGCTAGCCGCCGCCAAAGGAGTCGTCGGTGCGACGACGGTGACGATGGGCCTGATCATGCTGCCGGCGATGATGCGTTTCGGCTACGACCCGCGACTTGCCGCCGGCACTGTGGCCGCAACCGCGACGCTTGCGCAGATATTTCCGCCGGCCACCGTGCTGGTTCTGCTCGGCGACCAACTCGGAAATTCGTATCAAGCCGCTCAACTCTCGAAGGGCGTCTTTGCCCCGCGATCGCTCACGGTCAGCGATCTTTTTGCCGGCGCGCTAGTGCCCGCTTTCACGCTGGTTTTGCTGTATCTGCTGTTCCTCATTGCGGTTGCCGTTTTCTGCCCAAAGGCATCGCCCGCGCTGCCACCGGATCCCAAGGCACCGCGCGGGTTTGCGATGGCGCGACGCCTGGCCGAAATTCTCGTCGCTCCCCTTCTACTGATCGTCGCCGTGCTTGGCTCGATCCTCGGCGGCATCGCCACGCCGACGGAAGCGGCATCAATCGGTGCAGTGGGTGCCATTTTGCTCGCGGCACGCAAGACGGCTCTTGCTACGCTGCTGCGGCCGGTCTGCGAAACGACGGCTCAGATCGTCAGCATGATTTTCCTGATCCTGATCGGCGCGACAATGTTTAGTCTCGTTTTTCGCGCGCTCGGCGGCGACGACATGGTGCATCGCGCCTTGTCGAATCTGCCGGGCGGGGCGGCCGGCGCCGTGCTGGCTGTGATGCTGGCCATGTTCCTGCTCGGCTTCGTCATGGATGCCTTCGAGATTATTTTTGTCGTTGTGCCGATCGTCGCACCCACGCTGCTGACCATGCCGGGCGTCGATCCGGTGTGGCTCGGCATCATGATGGCGGTGAATTTGCAGACTTCGTACATGCACCCGCCGCTTGGGCCGACGCTTTTCTTTCTGCGCGGCGTCGCGCCACCGCAGATCACCACGCGGCATATTTATGTGGGTATCATTCCGTTCGTGCTGATCCAGCTATTCGCGCTGGCAGTGCTTTGGTTTGCGCCAGGGCTCACAACCGCGCTGCCGCATGCGCTTTACGGCCACTAGAACCAGAACTTCTCGATCAGGATCCATAGCCACACTGCGCCCGCTGCCAACAGCGACAAACCAACCGCGGCGGAGCCCATGTCCTTGACGCGTTTGATGACGGGATCGTCGTCGCGGGTAACACGGTCACACAGCTTTTCGATTGCCGTGTTGAGCAGCTCGACGATCATGATGAAGACGATCACGCCGATCAGCGCAAAACGCTCGCCCACATCCGCCGTCAGGAAAAAAGCGAGGGGGACGCCGATGACGAGAACAATGATCTCCTGCCGGAATGCATCCTCCGATTGCGTTACCGCAACCAGCCCATTCCAGCTGTTGATCGCCGCCTGCCACAACCTTTTCACGAAGATTCATCCGTCCCGATGTTTGACCGGGGGCAAAATAGGCGGCCTGAGATTCATAGTCTATTCATGTGCTTGCCTCGCATGTGTATAAGGTTACTGCATGAAAGCCGCCGAAATGTTCAACCTGAAGGGCCGCGTGGCGCTGGTGACCGGTGCTTCGAGCGGGCTCGGCATGCAGTTCGCGAGAGCGCTCGCCGACAATGGCGCCGTTATTGCGCTGGTGGCGCGGAGGGCTGAGCGCCTGAAGGCGCTTAAGGCGGAAATCGAAGGCAAAGGCGGGAAAGCGATTGCCGTCGAGGCCGATGTCACCGATCGCGCGGCGATGACGCGCGCCTTTGATTCCGCGGAAAAAGCCTTCGGCACCGTCACGATACTCGTCAACAATGCGGGCATTGCGCATGGTGGCCGGGCCGTCGAAATGCCGCCCGAAGAATGGCGCCGGGTGTTGTCGACCAATCTCGATGCCGTCTTTTTCTGGGCGCAGGAGGCCGCGCGCCGCATCCTGGCCGCGAACAAGCAGGGTGCGATCCTCAATATCGCGTCCGTGCTGGGGCTTGCAGTCTCAAAGGGTGCTGTCGCCTATGCCGCGGCCAAGGCCGGTGTCGTGCAAGTCACCAAGGCGCTCGCGGTCGAGCTCGCTTTCAAAGGCGTACGGGTCAACGCTATCGCACCGGGCTGGTTTGTTACTGAGATGAATGACGAATATCTGATGGGCGAGGCCGGCACCGCCATCAAACGTGAGATTCCGATGGGCCGTTTCGGCAATCCGGGCGATCTCGACGGTGCGCTGTTGCTGCTCACATCCGATGCCGGAAGTTACATCACAGGCGCGACGATTGTTGTCGATGGCGGCCAGGTGATTCAGATCAAGGGGTAAGTATGGACTTCACGCTTTCGCCCGAAATTGAAGACCTGCGCCTGCGTGTGCGCGCCTTCGTTGAGGAGCACGTGCTCCCGCTCGAAGCCGATCCGGAAAATTTCTCCGAGCACGAGAACATTCCCGAAGCAAGGCTCGCCAAAGTCCGCGAGAAGGCAAAGAAAGCCGGTTTGTGGGCGCCGCAGTCACCGAAAGAATTCGGCGGCATGGACCTGCCTATGGTGGCCTGGGCGGCCATTTACGAAGAGGCGGCGCGCTCGATTTTCGGGCCGCTCGCGTTCAACTGCATGGCGCCCGACGACGGCAACATGAACTTGCTCAAGCTGGTCGGCACTCGCGATCAAAAGGAAAAGTGGCTGAAGCCCATCGTCGAAGGCAAGGTGCGTTCGAGTTTCACGATGACCGAGCCTGCGCCGGGCGGCGGCTCCGACCCATCGATGATCAGGACACGCGCAGAGAAAAAAGGCGATCGCTACATCATCAAGGGACGCAAATGGTTCGCGACGGGGGCCGACGGGGCAGCGCATTTCATCCTCGTCGCCCGCACAAGCGACGACAAGCGGCGGGGCCTGACTGCGTTTTTGTTTCACAAAGATCAGCCGGGCTGGCGGCTGTTGCGCCGCATTCCGATCATGGGACCGCATGAACACGGCGGCCATTGCGAGCTCGAGTTCGACGGGCTTGAAGTTCCGTCCGAAAACGTTCTGCTGAACGAGGGCGACGGGCTGAAGATCACGCAAATCCGGCTCGGACCGGCGCGACTGACCCACTGCATGCGTTGGCTTGGCCAGTCGAAACGCTGCATGGAAATCGCACAGGCCTATGTAGCGGAGCGCGAGGGCTTCGGCGTCAAGCTCGGCGACCGTGAGAGCGTGCAAATCAAGCTCGGCGAGGTGGCGCAGCAGATCCAGATCGGCCGGCTGCTCACCATGCATGCGGCGTGGATGCTCGATCAGGGCGGCCGCGCGCGCAAGGAAGTCTCGATGGCCAAGGTGCAGGTCGCCGATACGCTGCACAAGGCCGCCGATGTGGCGATCCAGCTGCAGGGTGCGCGCGGGTTCTCGCAGGATTCGATCGCGCAATGGATTTATCGCGCAGCGCGCGCGGCGCGACTTGTGGATGGCGCATCCGAAGTACACATGATGGTGTTGGCGCGCTTCATGAAGGAAAAAGGGCGGGATTTCTGGAAATGGGGTCCGGGGGAGGGCCGGCGGAACGAACCCTGAATTCTATGTCGCTTTCCTGAGTGCCGCGACTTCGTGGCGCGCAGATTTGATCAGATACTGCACATCCGAGCCTGCGATCACGAAACGCGCGCCGATCTTTACCAGTTCGGCCACTTGCTCGACGTCGCCGCGGATTCCCCCGACGCCGAGAATTTTGCCGTGCGCTTTGCAGGCTTTCGCCGTCGATTCATAGGCCGCACGCAGTTTCGGATTTTTCAACTCTCCCGGAATGTCCATGGCCGTGCAGAGGTCGTTCGACCCGATCAGCAACACTTCTATCCCGGGCAACGCAGCAATGGCATTGGCATTTGCAATGCCTTCCGGCGTCTCCAGCATGGCAATGAGCATGGTCGCGGCATTTCCCTGTTTGTTGACCTCGCCAAGCGGCGTCTGACGATAGCCTTGCAGTGGGCCGGCGCCGCCGACCGAACGTTCGCCTAACGGCGGGAACCGGCAGGCGCGCACAAATGCCTCGGCTTCGCCGCGCGTGCTGACATTCGGGCAGATAATCCCAAGCGCACCCATATCGAGCAGGCGCGCTGCGTCATCGAACTGGTGACCGGCGATACGCACCAAGGGCGTGACACCGACCGGCAAGGCCGCAATGCAGATCTGCGCCGTGTCATCGAGCGAAATCGTGCAATGCTCCATATCGACGTAAAAGGCATCGAAGCCGCAGGAGTCTGCAATCATCGCGATGTCGGCGGTGCGGGCGAGCCGCGTGGCCATGCACAGTGCGACCTCGCCGCGCGCAAGTTTTTCCTGCATGCGGTTTACGAAGGTCACGACAAAGCGCTCAGTTTCGATAGCTCGTGTCGATCTTGTCGAGCATGCGCAGGTAGGCCGCCCAATCGTGGCTGCCGCGGCCGGCATCGTGATGTTCGTACTGCTCTGCAGTTTTGGCACAAACCGCGGCCGGGATTTCGATCAACTCCTTGCCCGTCGCTTCCAGTTTGAGCTGGATGTCGGCGGCATCGATCAGGTGTTTCATCAGCACAAAAGCGTCGCGCGCGCTCTTGCCGACAGTGAGCAGGCCGTGATTGTGCATGATCATCGCGCGATTTTGTCCGAGATCGCGATTGAGACGTTCGCGTTCTTCGAAGTCTTCGGTAATGCCCTCATAGGCGTGATAACCGATGCGCTGATAGAAACGGATCGCCTGTTGCGACACCATGCGTAGCCCGCTCTTCAGCCCCGCGATCGCCATGCCGATATTGGTATGAACGTGCATGGCGCAATTCACGTCCGGCCGCGCGCTGAGAACGCCGCCATGCAGTGTGAAGCCGGGCCTGTTGACTCCGGCTTTCTCGTCCAGGTCCTCGTCCATTGACACCTTTACAAGGTTCGACGCGGTGACCTCTGTGTAGAGCAGCTCATGCTTTTTCATCAGGAATTTGCGCGGCTCGCCTGGAACGCGCATGGACGAGTGGTTGTAGATGACGTCATCCCAACCGTAGTGCGTGGTCAGCCGGTAGACGGCAGCGAGATCGACCCGCGCTTGCCATTCCGCCGGAGAAATTTCACCCCGTGAACTTTTGGGCACGCTGGCGAGCTTGTTCATGGGTATGGTCCTCCGTGAATGCGGGCGGACTCTACCATAATGCTTCCGCTTGGCCAGATCGTCTCACCATTATAGAGAGTGCCGCAACAAGCGAGCGAAAAATGAGCAATCCAATCAAGATTCGCATGGGCGGCTACGGCCCTCCGAGCACCGGTTTCAGCAAATCGTTGAAATTCATCGGCGACAAACTCGAGGCGCAGTTCGGCAAGGACGTCGCGGTCGAGTACGTCTTCAACATCATGGATCACGGCCACAAGGCCGAGGACATCCTCACATTGGTCGAGGATGGCGCGATGACGCTCGGCTATCAGTCGTCGAGCTACTTGACTGACCGCGTGCCGGAACTGGGGTTTGTCGATCTGCCGTTTCTTTTTTCAAAAAACGCGCAGGCACGCGGTGCGATGGATGGTGCGCTCGGCGAATTCCTTGTGCGCAAGACCGAAGAGCGCATCAATTATCGCATTCTCGGCTGGTTCGAAAACGGCTTCCGCCACATCTCAAACCGGTTGCGTCCCATTTATGTGCCCGCGGACATGAAGGGGATGAAAATTCGTGTACTGCCCAGCGACATTCACAAGCGCACTTTCGAACTGCTTGGCGCGATCGCCATGCGCATGGACCTGACCGAGGCGATTGCCATGATCAAGGCGGGCACGTTGGATGCGCAGGAAAATCCACTCGCCAATACGGTCACATATGGCGTGCACAAGTTTCACAAGTTCCACACGCTCAGCAATCATTTCTATATTTCGCGGCCCATCTTCCTGCACCGACCTTCCTTTGAAAGCTGGCCGCAAGATCTCCAACACGCGATGCAGACGGCGGTCAGTGAAGCGGTCGCCCATCAACGCAAGCTTGCGGTCGAAGAGCACGAACAGTCGCTCAAGGCGATCGAGGCTGAAGGTTGCAAGATCAATGCACTCACGCTGGGCGAACATGACGCCTTCGTTGCGGCTATGCAGCCGCTTCTTAACGATGCCCGCAAGACTTACGGCGACGCCATGTTCAGAATGGTGCCAAAACCGTAAGCTGACTGAAAGCTTAACGCCGATGCTGCAATTCGACGATTTACGCCGCTGAAACGACTCGTGGGGTAAGGAACGATACCTCACCGACCGGCGGCGGTTCGAATGAAGCAAGATCGTCCCATCGTGCTCGCGCTGCGTGGCGTCAGCAAAAGGTTCGACCGTCTCGCGGTCGACACGCTCGATCTCACGGCAACAACGGCGCTGGCGGCTTCGGGATTTTGGGCCGCGCTCAGCACCGCCGCAATCGCATTTGGGGTGCTGGCCGCCGTCTGGCTGATCAGCCCATCGCGGGCATGAGTCGCAAGCGCTGCCGCCCGACCAGTATTCCAACCAGAAGTAAATTGAGAATGTTGGCGCCGATGCCTGTTGCGAACGCGGGCGCATAGTAGCCGAAGTGGTCGTACAGCAATCCCGCGAGCCAACCGCCGAGCGCCATTCCGCCTCCGCTGAACAGAAGCAAAGTTGGAATTCGCCACGACGCTTCGGATGCCGGAAATAATTCGCGGAGCGCGAGCACGTAGGCCGGAATGATTCCCGAAAATCCCAGCCCGAACGCAGCGGCAACGGTTAACAAGCCGGCTTCGTTCTGGGTGAAGAGGAACGCGGTCATCGATGCCGCCTGCCATGCGGAGCCGATCAAGACCGTGGCGAGACCGCCGATCCGATCGGAAATGGCGCCCCAGATCTGCCGGCTCAAGAATGCGGTACCGAGCAACACGGACAACATAAGCGCGCCGACGGAGCGGCTGATGCCGAGGTCACTGCAGAACGCGACCAGATGGCCTTGCGGCATGGCCATCGGAACGCAGCACAAAACTGCCGCGACGCACATGACACTGAATACGAGATTCGGCGGCCATCCGAGCACGCGTGCCTTTCCGTGGGCGGAATCGGATGACGCGGCTGGGAGAATGCGTTCCGGCGGCGCCCGAAAATAAATCACCGCCAGCGGAACGATCACAATAATCTCGGCGAGCGCGTACCAAAGCATTGTCTCGCGCCAGCCGAAATTTGCGATGGCGCGCTCGAAGACAGGCGGCCACATCGCACCGGCGAGGTAACTGCCGCTCGAGATCAGCGCCAGGGCCGAGCCGCGCCGGCGATCGAACCAGCGGCTCACGTAGATGTACATCGGCGCGTTTATGCCGCCGAGGCCGATCAGGCCGATGAAAAGCCCGTGGCCGATCCACAGCGGCCAGGGCGGCCCCAGCGTTGAGATCGCCAGGCCAAGACCGATCATCAGTGCGCCGCAGATCACCGTCCATCTAGTGCCGACCTTGTCGGCGATCCGCCCCATCAGGATGCCGCCGAAACCCGAGCCCAGCCAGGCGAGAGCGCTGGCGAGCGCCGGGATCGAGCGCACGCCATCCACCTCGGCGGCGATGTCCTTGAGCGCGACCGCCGTGATCCACGCGGCGCCGAATGCCATCAGCATTGTGACGAGCGCTACCGTGGCAACGGCCCACGAAGCTTTGGTCTCGATCGAGGAGGGCGGGGATTGCAGCATTATGAAGTTCCGGCGCTCACTCTTCTGGCAGGCCGGACAGAATTTGACCACCCACATCGGTGTGGGTCTGGTCTGTCTGTTGCATTGCGCTAAAATGCGCGCGGAAGGCTTTCGCGGAAATTTCCTTTTAGACGGCGCGTCAACTACGAAATTGACCGGAAGGCCCTGCGGTATAGGCTTTATTGAGGACTCGACGCTTTGCGTCGTGCGGGGCAAGCCTATATGAGTGGGGCGGGCGCCAGTCTGCCCGCGTGACAAGGCGATCAATGCCACTTCGACCGGTCAGCCTCGAGGATAAATACGACCTCACCCAGTCGCATATATTCGTGACCGGGTATCAGGCGCTGATCCGTGCCTGCCTGATGCAGAAGGAACTCGATCGGCGCGCCGGCCTGAACACCGCGGGCTTTGTCACGGGTTACCGCGGGTCGCCGCTTGGCGGTCTCGATCAGCAATTCATTCGCGCCGCGCGGCAGCTCGCAGCGGCTGACATCAAGTTCCAGCCCGGCCTCAACGAAGAACTCGCCGCCACGGCGCTGTGGGGAACCCAGCAGGCCGAACTGCGCGGCGAAGGC
>DATDLC010000065.1:0-5654 GCA_036519515.1 Pseudolabrys sp.
TTGTCTTTCCCAGCCTCCTGGACAGATCGAGCAGGAACGTTGCCACACGGCATTTGGCGCTTCTGCCGATCAACAATGCATGCTCCTGTGTACGTCGAAGCTCGTTTGTCGTCGCGTCCAGCAGAAAACTCGCAATTCGACTGTCCCGAGCAGCGATGGAAAGCAAGGCGCTGCGCTTGAGATAGAGGATCATTGCATCGGTCGCGGCTTCCACAGACAGCGCGTGCTTCAGATCGGTCCAGCCAAACAACTCGCCGGGCAGATAGAAACCAAGAATGTTGCGCGCGCCGCTTTGAAACGTCCGGCAACTCCGAACAACTCCGTCCATGACCAGGAAAATGTAGTCGGCAGGGTCGCCCTCGCAGACGATCACCTGGTCGCGGTGGTGACGGATGGGCCCGCGCCGAAGCGCAATGATGGCGCGCTGCACCAATTTCCGGTCGTCACCTGGGATCGCCGGCCAGCTTTCGTTTGCGGTCAGTGCGAAATGGTCAAAAGCGCGACTGCCGTCACGCGCGACAAGCCCGTCGATACTGCCCAAGTGGGCCATATGTTCCCCCGGTTTTATTCGGCCTCAGCTAATTAGATATAGCCTCGTACTATCGCCAAATAGTTGGACTTTGGCCCAACTTGCGGTTGACCTATCGAGCGCCGGAACCCCGGCATACTGTTTGATGACATTTTGCTACGGCGCCAGGACCCGCAGGCAGTTCCGGAGGGCAGGTCTAACGATAAAGCGCCTCGCGTCCCACCCAATCGCACCGGTCCCGTTGAGGAACGCGCACGCAAAAATAGAGCTTCGAAGGATCTTCCTGTTCGACCGTCACACGACGCCCGGCGCTCAATGCCGTGCACTGATGATGTCGCAAAAAATCCGCCAGCTGGCCCATGCTGGGATTTTCACGCGCCAATTTGTAAAATTCGGCGAGATCCTGTTGCTGGAGGCACGCCGGAGAGCGCCGCACGATAACCATTTCCCTCGCGAGTGAGGGCGTGATTGTGGCCGCAATGATAACGGCGATGAGTGTTGCCGTTTTCACGTGCTGAACCTCCGCTCTTTGTCGCGTTAGATCAAGTGTCCGATCGTAGGGTCTGCTTCAGGCAATCTTCAATGGATCGGCGGGTTGCGATAGTCCCGAGATCCTGCTCAACCTCGACGGCCCTGAGATTTTCAAGAACGTCGTCGCGCAGTCCGGCAAGAACGATCTTGATCCCGCGGGCTTTGAGCGATCGCGCCAACACGCGCAATGTCGTGCCCGCCGTTGTGTCTATGCGTGGAACGATCGAGCAATCGATCACCACCAACCTGGTGCCCTTCGGCGCATTGTCGACCATGTCGAGGATGCTGCGGCGGATATGTTCGGCATTGAAATATAACCACGCGCCCGGGCTGCGGATCACGATCGCCCCCAGCGGGTCTCTGGCCCCGGGATATCTGGCGCGATTGACGAATTCGCCGGTGAGCGGCTCCCGTCCGAGAAGAGCCACGCTGGGGCGGGCAGCGTGCGCGATGAGCATGACCAACGAACCGGCCGCGGCGAGGAGGAGACCATCGAGCAATCCGAAAAACAGTACCCCGAAAAATGCGAGCAGGGCGATACGAAACTCGGGGCGGGACGCCGTGCGCAATCGGCGCAGATCGTCGATGCGGACCAGGTGTGACGCCGCCATCAGCACGATCGCGGCGAGAACCGGCTCCGGCAGATTGTGAAAGAATTTTGCAAAGAACAGCAGCGTGAGAGCGATCGCGCCCGACGTAACGACCAATGCGGCCGGGGAGGATGCGCCACCCAGGTCGTTGACGGCAGTTTGCGACATTCCGCCGGCGACGGGAAAACCGTTGGTCAATGCGGTTGCGACATTGGCCGTGCCGATAGCGGTAAGCTCCTGCTCCGGATCGATGTCATAGCCGTGCTTTTGCGCGAAGCTGCGGGCGACCGAAATCGACTCACCATAGGCAAGCAGGAAACAGGCAAGCGCTATCGGTATCAGGTCCGCAATATCGGATACGTGAATATGCGGAATGCTGATTCCGGGCAGGCCGGTTGGAAGTTCGCCCACAATGTGGATGCCTTTGTCCGCCAGTCCGAAAACAGTCATCACAAATATGGCGGCGACGACGACAACGAGCGTTGTCGGACGGCCGGGAAATATGCGTTCAAAAGTTATGAAGAGAGCGATGGCAGCGAGACCGACGAGGAGAGACAGCACGTGGGTCTGCGGAAGCGACGACACGACGTGGAGGACGCGCTCGAAGAAATTGCCGCTCACGCCTGCGATGCCGAACAGCTTTGGGAGCTGCGTCGACGCGATATAAAGCGCCGCTCCCGTTTTGAATCCGATCAGGATCGGGTCGGAAATAAAATATGCCGCGTTTGCGAGTCCGACAAATCGACCGGCGATGCTGACGATGCCAACCATTAAGGCGACCGCGCCGGCGAGCGCCATCGCCCGCGAAACATCGCCATCGGCCATCGAAACGACGCTCGTCGCGATCACGATCGCCAGCGAGGACGTAGGTCCGACAGCCAATTGCCGGCTTGTCCCGAGCAACGCATAGGCGATCCCGGCGACGAGATAGCAATACAGTCCGGTGACGGGCGGCAGCTGTGCCAGGGATGCGTAGGCAAGCGATTCCGGAATGACGAAGGCTGCAAGCGACAGGCCGGCGATCAAGTCGACGCGGACGTTTTGTGCAGTATATGCACGCATCCAGCGCAACGCCGGCACCCAGGCAAATCGCGCGTCGGAGAGTGGCTTGTCGCTCATTTTCGCTTGCGCCCGATCCCGCTCTTCCGCCTCAGTATCATTTTGACATTGATAGCTACCGTTCATTGATCTGCATCAATACCGGCCAAATGCGTGCTACCTTTATCTGTGCCGAATAATGAAGAGGTCTTGACGGGAAAATCTCGGAGGCAGGCATGTTGCGTCAGTTCTTGGTTGGGGGCGCCGTGAGTGTCTGTAACATCGCAATTCATGCGCTCATGATGGCGATTATCGTTCGGGTGGCGCGATCGATTGGGACGAAGGAGCGCCTGCATCCATCGTTGCTGCTGATTGGCGTGATGAGCGCAACTGTTTCGGTTTTGATGGCCACGCACGCCCTCGAAGTCATTGTCTGGTCTCTGGCCTACGGAATGGTCGACATCGCCGCTCCAGAAATCAACCTCGTATATTTTGCCTTCGTCAATTACACGACGCTGGGTTATGGCGACGTCATACCGTCGCCGCGGTGGCAACTACTGGGGCCGATCACGGCAATGAACGGGGTGCTTCTGTTTGGCTGGTCGACGGCGGTTATTTTTGAGGTGCTACGCAAGACAATGGATCTGTCCCCTTCGCCGGCCGACGAGCAACTCAAGACGCGATGATTACCGGGTGAGGCCCGGCTCAAAGAAGCGCGAGCCTATTGCCGCGACCTGTTGCGCCCTTCGGTCCCGGTATCGCCGTTATCCTGCTGCTCGGGCACCTGGCGATTGGCATCATCATGGGCCGGATACCAGATCACGAGACCCCCGACGCAGGGCGTGATGGCGGTAACTGCGGTGACCCGCATCCTGTCGATGACGCCGCTTTTTGATGTTGCTATGCTGGCCACAGGAAGTCCTTTCGGAATCTTCGGTGACTGCACCAGATAGCTCGATCTTGCCAATCCTTTTTGTGAGGTAAATCACTCTCGCGCCAAAGTTTTTGGACCGTAAAATGGGGGGCAGACATGATTACCGTTCCCGAGCTGGCATCGGAGGCGTTGGGGTCCTATCTGTCCACTCATCTGGGCCGCCGGTTTCACTCGACAGAGGCGCATCTGACCGAACTCATTCCGTCGGTCGCCCGATTGTCCCTCGAGTGCATCGGAAACAGCGACGCGCTCTATCACAACGTCGAGCATACGATGCTCGTGACGCTGGTCGGATACGACATCATGAAGGGACGTGCCCTGCTCACCCACACGACACCGAGTGACTACTCGCATCTTCTCGTCGCATGCCTGTTTCATGACATCGGTTACGTGCGGGGCATTCTCAAGGGAGACGGCAATGACGGATACGTCATCGACGCGCGCGGGAACAAAATAAACGTCCCACGCGGCTCATCCGATGCGTCACTTTTGCAGCACCATGTCGACCGCTCGAAACTGTTCGCAATGGATCGCCTTGCCAACCACGATTATCTGGACGCAGCCAGGATCGCGCGCGCGATCGAGTTCACCCGGTTTCCGGCGTCCACGGCCGAACCGGATGACGACGATAATGAGGAGGGCTCGCTCGTGCGGGCGGCCGACCTCATCGGCCAGCTCGGCGATCCGCAATATTTGCGAAAAGCCAACGCGCTCTATTACGAATTTGAGGAAGTCGGCCTCAACAGGCAGCTCGGCTACGAGTCGCCCGCCGACCTTACCGAACTCTATCCGCAGTTTTACTGGAAGACGGTGTCTCCGCACGTTCAGACAGCAATCCGATATCTCAACGTAACGTCGAGTGGTCGGCAGTGGATCGCGAATCTCTACAGCAACGTCTTCCGTGCGGAGCGCGATCTCAGCCTGTCAGGACCGGAGCGTTGACGGCGCGAAAGCAATTTCTTCTTTATTTGTTTCCCAAGACGGGAAGCCTATTCTGGGCGGCGACGCGGCTGATTTTAAAGGGGCCACAAATGGGCGTTTTTCTCTGGATCATCATTATCGGGTTCATCGCCGGCGTCATCGCGAGACTGTTGATGCCGGGCCCGAATACGCCGAAGGGCTTCGTTGTCACCACCGTCCTCGGTGTGGCAGGGGCATTGCTCGCTTCAGCCCTCGGTGAACTTTTCGGCCTCTATCGCCCCGGCCAGGGCGCAGGCCTTATCGGGGCGACCATCGGCGCTCTGATCATTTTGTTTGTCTGGAATCGCCTCGTGGCATCACAGGTCATTCCGGACCACGGTCTCTGAGCGCTTTCAATTTGCCGATTCGATCCAGCAGAGAAAACGGCCGCCGGCCAGTCCGCGCGTCAGCGCGAGATTGTATTCGCGGAAAATCTCGGCCTTGTGCCAGCCACCGCCCGGCCAATCCTTGATGGCATTTTCGAGCCGGTCCAGGTCGAGGACCCGCCGGGCCAGCGCCGATTTGGAAAGCTCTGCGATCTCGCGCGCGAGTTCGCCCCGACGCGCTTCGAGTTTTCGATGCCAGTCGGCGCCCTGCAGGCCACTGAGTCGATTGGTCAGGACGGTCTCGGGAAGCAGGCCCCACATGGCACGGCGGATCAGCGAGCGATCGACGCCTTCGACAAGATATTGTTCCGACGGAACGCTGAAACAATAGGAGACAACGTCGATATCGGCGGTCGGATCGCGTACCTCGACACCCGTGACGGCCTTCTCGGCCGCCTGCCAGTCGCCGAGGTAGTCGACCTGCGCAAGACCTCTGATGCGCTCGTCTCGCCGCGCGCGGTAGAGAAAGTCGTGTCCGACGGTTCGCGCACGGCTTTCGACCGCCATCGTTGCTGCGAAATCTGCACGGATCGGCGCATGGTCGCGCCAGGCTGCGCTGCGCCGGCGGCGGTGATCCTTCCAGTCGCCCAATCGCGTGGGGATCAGCGGCTCAACGATGAGCTTTTGTAGCGCGGCCCAGCGCGAGTAGGGCGTATTGCGGTAGAACAGACGCCATTGCTGGTAAG
>DATDLC010000066.1:0-23242 GCA_036519515.1 Pseudolabrys sp.
GCGGAAAAGGAGGAAGCTCGGTGCGTGTTGAAGGCGTTGTCGCAGCCCTCTTGATCAGCTGCGTCGCAGCAATGGCTGAAGATACAAAGCCCATTAACTTCAGCGGTGATTGGTGGAACAACCGCTGCGGTCTCGCGACCCTTGTCGAACAGGGAAGCGTATTGAGTGGCGTTTATATTCCATCGTCAGGATTGGAGGCTGGCCAGAAGCTTCCCCTAACTGGATTCCGATCAGGAACCGATTTGATTTCATTTGTTGTCAATTTCGGAAGTAATGGCCCCATCACGGCATGGGCTGGTCAGCACACCGTCGAAGAAGGGACCGAAAAGATCGTCACAGAGTGGTATATGACAGTTGATGTCCCTGACGAAAAAGAAAGCACGGAGCTCTATAGGTCGATATGGGCTGGATCCGATGTCTTTGTCCGCGATAAGCCAAGCCGTTGTAAGTAGGTTTGAGGCCGATGAGGCTTCCGCGACCCAATGGGAAGGCCGCAGCCCTAATGCTGGCGAATGTGTGCTGTCGGTATCCCGAAGCCGGCCTTTTCATGATCCCGCCGAAGAATCTCCTGCTGCCGAATCTCCCACATAGTCGGTGGGACGGCGGAAAAGGGCTCAGACAGTGGTCGCCAACCAACGCGCCTTGAAATTCGCCATCGCTTGTTCGCGGGGGTTCGGCACATCGCACTGAGCGATGAGTTGGTCGGGTCTTTGTCCTTGTGCCCCCACACTCTGACAGCACAACGAACGCACCACGCGCCTCGGACGGGCCCCGGCTCGTCCGACGATTCCGTTTGCTTCAAGCCGCGGTGGCCAACTTGCCCAGACGCTGCCCAAGCGTCCGTTTGATATTGACGTCGATGTGGTAACGCGGAAGCACTGCGGCCGTGAGAGCGGCCTCGCTCCAGAGCTCGGGCAATTCAACCATGCTCCATCGACTAGTATGTCGAAGCGCCCAGGCGCTGAGTATGGTTTCGACTAGTTGCTGCTCAAACCACTCGCGCACCGTATCTCGGATGACCGTAACCTGACTTCCCGATGCCTCATATTTTGCTACCCACCGATCAACCATGTCGGTGAATGCGCGGAAGTCACCATTCTTCAATAGCCGATTTGATTCTGCTATGTACCGCGCTGCCCGGTCCTCAAGATCACCGGCAGCACGCGAACCGTCCTCGACGCTAATCCAAGAGCGTTCAGGCTCGATTGGGCTCTCGACCAAGTCGGCAGGTTGACCGCCCTCTTCTGTGAAAAGCGCGTAGATGTCGCCGCGCTTGCCGCCAGTTGCGCCGCCGCGGGTCGATTTCCCGTCTGCTTTGGCGGCATCCTCATCGGCCGACCCGCCTGTGTTTTCGGCCGGCTCTCCTACTGAAAACTTCCCCGCTTTCGCTGGACGATAGCGGCCGAACTTGAATAACTCTTTGATCGCTTTCAAGCGTTCACGGATCGCCACTCGGTGATCCGAGTGCTGCGCGTTCTGGCCGATCTCATTTTGAAACGCATCGAGCTCATCGGGCATATTCTCACGGAACTCGGCGGCATGCTCCGCCCAGTTGAGGGGCTCGTTGTTGATGAGCAAATGAGTTCTTGCCGTGTTACTTGTGACGCCTTGCGTTTTCCCGTTGTCGGGTTCGACGTAAATCACAACCCTCTCGCAGCCGAATATCACCCCAAATGCCTGTAAGCGCGCGTAACCGGCCGGGCCGGTCACAACTTGGTAGAGTTCGTCTTGATAAAGCGCTGCAGCGTGTCCAGCCGGCGGAAAGTGACCGCTGTTCAGGTCCGCGTCCGCTCGAAGAATCCACCAATGTGCTGTCGATTTCGATTGGGTAAGGCGCACTATGCCTCGAGCCTGACTCGAGGCCGAAAGCCAATCCTTCATTCCGGTGACGGTTCTGAGAAAGTTGTGCTTGTCGTTCCGCGGGAGATCCCATCCTTCCCGTGCTTTGACGGCAATGTTTTTTGGGAAGCGGAAAAAGCGCTCGTTGAGAACCGCAGCGCCCATTTGCGGGGCATCTTCGCCTTAGCCGGAGCTCGCATCGTGTCCTGAGCTTCATCGTCTCCAAGCAGAATCACCACCGTGCCGTGATCTTTGATCGGTTCTGGCTTGATGTCGTTGGAGACCGATTGCATCGTGCGCCTTAATGGTGCCGGCGGCGAGATTCGTTGGGATCTGGATTGGAACCGATTTGCCCTAACGAATGGCGCTGTCAGCGCCTTCGAAGGCATTCTTCGTGAGTTCGCGGAGAAACTGTAGAGGGGAACAGTCTTGGTAGAGGCGGTCCACCAGGAACGCCATCTGACCGACTGACATGGGGAGGATTTCGTCGCGCGCGCGCGCGACCGTAGTGGCCGTGGTCATGTGTAACCTCACAATAATCGAGGCAGGTTTGCGGCCTCGAAGGATTGCAGGCCGAGATTTTGCAGGGCCGTTAGGCGCGGCATCCTCTCGGTTTCCGATTCTGTCGGAGTAATAATCGTAGGCGTTGGGCGGGTGATTCCACAAGCGCAAGGGCAGTTTTTGCGGACCTAGTGCGGACCCAAGGCCATGCCATGCGGCTGACCGTCCGTACCTATCTCAAAAGTGCTTGATTTTATTGGTGCGGACGGAGGGACTCGAACCCTCACGGGAAATCTCCCAAGGGATTTTAAGTCCCTTGCGTCTACCATTCCGCCACGTCCGCGTGGCAAGTCTCCACCACCCGCCGGCGCGCGGCGGATGAGCCCACGCGGCGGGGAGTCAAACTAGTTCGATAACACGTGCCCCCAGGCCGACTGCCAGTCCTTGCCGCCGGCGTCGAACACCTTGCCATCCTTCTCGAAGAATTTGTTCGGCACCTGGAAGATCGCGATCATCTTGCCGCCATTCGGACACCAGGCGACGTGCCGGCTGCCTGCCGGCCGCCAGACGAATTCCCCGGCCTTCACCTCGAGACCGGTGTCGGGGCCTTCCTTGTCGACCAGCGATCCTTCGAGCACGTAAGTCTGCTCGATCAGGACATGCTCGTGATCCGGCAGCGTCGCGCCCGGCTGCATCTCGATCAGGACGGTCGCGAGACCGCTCTTGGGATCGAACAGCAGCGTCTTGGTCTGGCAGCCGGGAAAGCGCATTTTCTCCCACGGCAGATCCTGCGGCCGCACATGATGCGAGCGATTGTCGTCAACCGCGGTCGCGTACTGGGTATTCGGCTTGACGTTCATCGGGTCCTCCCCTGCGGGGCATTTTCTCCGGTGGATGATACACCCAATCCGGATCAGTTGCTCAATCTGCGACGGGGTGAAACTAAGAAATTGATTGGCTTAACGAATAACACCGTGCGGTAGGTTGGATTTGGAATTAGTAAGTGGCTAGTAAGTGGTCGCTTTGGAATTAGTAAGTGGCTAGTAAGTGTGTCGCAAAGTTGCAGCGACGCTGCCATCACTCCCCTCCCCGTTACCGGAAGTTGGTGACCATTTTGGTGACCATTTTATTTTCTGTTCTCCGCAAGTTCAGTCGGGGCCGATCCTCCACCGGTGCTTATTTTGTTTAGAACTGTAGGAACTAATTGAATACTCGCTCATTAGCATGGTGCTGCCGTTCCCGTCCCCATACCCCAACCCCCGAACCGGTAGCAGTTACCAAGGGCTGCCCCCCCGGCAGCCCTTTTCCTTTGAGCCACGGAACAACTCGCCTGATAGCTGGGTTAGACGATATGTAAAAAGACATAATGTAGTAAACGTCGCCCATGGCTGTAAGTAATAATGTTCCCCTCAGTCGCAGGTATCTTGCCCGCGCCGTGCGATAGCCGAGTCCTTCCATGACGGGGAAACACAACTCAAATTGCTGACTCGCGGCCGACTACGATTGGATGGCGATGCGGGCGGCCGCATTCGAGCTTCAGCAAGCGGAGGGATCGCTGCCCCTTCCCGTTACCGGAAGTTGGTGATCCATTTTATTTCTCTGTTCTGCTGCTGTTCATTAGGGGGCCAAGGGAAAAGCCCTCAATGTGGGGTACGCAGCTTCGATCACCGCAGGATTGCGCTGTGCTCGCTTTCGCTCGCTCCGTAACAGGACCCTCCCCCGTTAGAGCCTCGATCCATCATCAGTTGCGCTATCTCGCCCATGACACAGTGCTAGCGCTGTAAGCACGATTTCAATCGCCGCTCGCAGGTGGCATTGATTTGGGTCAACTCGATTTTGGATAAGATTGAGTATTTTCAACAAAACCAAGCAACCTTGGGAAACGTCCATGAGACAAATGTTGATCGGCCTATTCGCGGGGATAGCGATGTTTAATGGCTCGGTGTTGCAGGCCCAAGAGTTTCCAATGCCCCCGATGACCTGCCTCGCTTGGAGGGGGCTGACCTTTTCATTGACCTAGAGAAGTATGCAGGCAAGCAGGTCGTAATCACGGACGGTGAGGTGTTTGCGGCGGACAACGGTGGAGCACTTATGCACGCCGGAAAAATTACCTGACGGCATTGATCGCGAGACATTTCGCTATTTTCTCAAAAACTGCCATAGCAGATGCAGGGTGCGCCTGCTGGCGACACCGACCGGTAAGATGCGATCCGACTGGCCCGAATTGGCGGGTGTGAAGATCGTAAAGTGACAGATAGCACTTCAAGGTCTCAATACCGGCACGACTGTTCTAGCGTGATGTTGCGCTACCATTCCGCTTGCGTTCGTCCTTGATGAAACGACCCCCAGGTGGTCAGCCTGCCCCCTGAAGTGATGGCAAGCGCCGGTCATGATGCATCCGGCCCTAACAGGCTGCACGCAAAAGGTCTCATGCAACCAATTGGTTGGCTGCGTACTTCACCTCCCATGGAGGGTATGCCGTGCAACCCGACATCAATCCTGGGCCTTGTCCGCACTGCGGCGGTGAACTCGAATATAAAGCGAGCGTTGCCAGCCTCGAGGAGGGGTCAGAAATCCACTTTTTCACGTGCAAAGGCTGCGACCATATTCATACGATTGAGAGCGGTAATTGACAGCACTACGTCTTTCGGCACTGGACTGTTGATGTCACGCACACGACATAAATAAGATCGCCAGCCAAAGGCACTGTCCGTAGGCGTTGGCGACTGAGAGACGCTCCCGCGCTCCCGCCTGTAGAAGGGAAGCGCCATGACGCAGGTCCAAAAGACACCGAACTTTGAACCTAACGAGCGCCCGACTTGCCCGAATTGCGGGTCGCCAATGTGGGTCACTCATATAGTGCCTGATAATAAGCGCGCCTTTGCCTGCCCGATGTGCGATATTTCCCAAACCGCTGCAACGAACATCAAGTAGGTCGCCTCGTTCTCGACTGCGTTACGTCATGACAGTGCGAACGGATCGATGCTTCCATAACAGGGTTGCGCTATCGGCCCTCATGACACTCCTACTTGGTCGGTTCCTGTTACGGAGGCTCGCAGGGCCAAAGATCATGTCTGCGCTGCGTTATGGAGCTGACCGTTCTAGAACAGTCATAACGCATCCTGTCGGTGGCGAGACGGCTCATCGACACGCTGATATTTTTCAACCACTTCACGCTCTATGCGACTAAAAAGATATTTTGCCCGCACTCCACTAACGATAAAGGGCGTGAGAATAAAAATCACTACCCCAACTCCGATGGCGGTGAACCAACTGCTGTCAATCCCATATCGTATGCACGCACCCACGCCCAAAGCGACAATGAAAGAGATGCTCAAGTTCATCGGCATGCTTGGCGCTCCCGGCTGTGATGTTAAGGGCAGGCGATCGAAATTTCCACAAAACTCGCGAAGGGGTATTGCGCCGAGCGAGCGAAGCGATTTTGGGGCCGGCCCCCTAAGCGGCGGTCACTTGAGCCTTACAAACCTTTTGTGCACCGAATTCAGATCGTAAATAAATCCCTGCCAGCCCGCTCCGCGTGCGTTTTCACTAAGTGGACTCCTTGGTTTCGACTGTGCATCGTTTCAACGCCGCATTACCGCACTGCCGCCTTTGCGTCCGTCCAAAGCGATTTGCCCCATAGATACTTGTCTCTGTTGCGAAGAGTTAGTCCCGGTGGAGTGTTGCTGCAAACCGTTTTTCGGTAGTGCTCATATTCGATCCATGAATTCTCTGAAAAAGCGAGCCAGGGACGATAATCAAGTCCAAGCATTTTACAAACCCGAGTGTCATAGACTGTGAAATCTGTCGGATATAGTACAGTCAAAATGGCCGATGCCACGGGAAGTCGTAATCCCCAATCGCGCATCAGAATTGCAAGTCGTTCCTTCCGATCCTTTGTTGCAGATAAAGCCGCTGCAATTTTCGTTACGGCATCACCAAAGTTTCCATTGGCACGCTTTTTGAGGTTGTCTCTAATTTTCGTTTTCGCGCGATTTGCCTTCCAAATGAAGATCATAAACATATCAATCGGTCTTATAATCCCCGAAGTACGGAAGCGCGGCCCGACTTCGCCAAGAAGATACTCTTCAAGATGATAAAATTTGCGATAGTCAATCGCATCAGCCATCGTCATAACCAATCACGTTAAACAAGACCAAAGTGCAAGGCATTCACAAAATTTGCGCGCACCCTCTGCCTCGCCTCGCGAAGCTTGGCCAAGGGAGTTGATCGAAAGTCCCAGATTGGCCCGTAGCCGACGACACATAGAGGTCACTTCGCCATCAATCATCGTCAAGCATTGCCAACCGCGGAGCAATGAAGTCCCTAATCCCTTGCCAAAACGAAGCGGCGTCCTGCGGGCTAAACAGGGCCTCTTGAATAACAGCGTTGTCGAGCTCCTGCAGTGAAGGCGCGGCAGGAGTTGATGCCACTGGCGCAAGAAATTCACGAATTCGTAGCTCTGCTGTCATCAGCCTAGTTGCTTCCAGTTCAGATGATCGAGCCAGAAACCGCAACGCTTCAAGGCAGGTATCGAGGCGACTATTCATGACCGGGGCTCGACCCTTCGAACTTTTAATGAGCACCTCACTTCTCACAGCGTACCTTTACGCACGCATTAATAGATATCTTGAAATTTTTTCACAAAATTTGCGAGGCACTTGTGCACAGCCTTCGCAAGCGAAGTTTTGCCCCCACCCCATGCGCGGCTGCACGGACGGCTTTCTGAAGGGCTAAGAGATGCGCCAATTAGCGCGAGGAGCCAGGCGGCGTCTTCTTCAATGGGAGTTTATAGTGATAAAGCTCCATAACAGCTTTAGCGTATTCAAGTGACGGATGTTGATCACAATAATTCAAGATAAACTTTTTTTGGGCATCAATGGGTACTGCCGTCATATCTCGATAGGTTCCCGTTGTCTCGGTGATATTAAAGCCGCTCATAAATCCCTGTGCCCATGTAAAAAATAAATTATCGACTTGATCGGGGTTCTGCCGGTAGTCCGCTGCAAACTTGCCGCAAGTAACGGACCCCGGTCCCATAATTGCGTAATCTGCCATTGAATTTGTCGTTTGGCTCAGAAGCCCCAATAGAAGTGCAATCCCACATATCGATTTCATTGAACGCTCCCAACGCTTATGACGGCCCCTTTGCAAAAAGCAAGGGTGAAAAATTTCACATAGTTTGCGAGGGTACACTGCGTTGATCCAGCGAGCAAAGTTTTGGCCCCGGGGTCTCACATCGCCACAAGTTCGTAATGTTCGCTGCGAACGATGATTGCGTTCGTGCGAGCGAGAACGACTCGATCTTGCGCTGATTGTAATTGACTGATCTCGAACACAAGCGCCGAAGTGAAAGCGAGCCTCAGCGAGGGATAGTCGCCGTGAAGCTCTGACCCCAGCCACGGAGGTTACCCAATGGCTAAGGCTAACCGAAAGCTATCACGCTTCGCTAAACGACACTACGAAGGTATCGCAGAGGCGATGGAAGAGGCACGCACCCATCTGCGGTGTGATGCAATCAACCAGCACGAATGTGTCATCGGCATGCTTGCGGATATGTTCGCCGCCGATAACTCTCAATTCAAACGTGAGCGTTTCATTAATGCGTGTCAGCCCGGCGCCAACGTGAGGGCACGATCATGATCATTGGGAGTATCCCATGAACGGAGCTGTGATGACCCTTGCGAGATATCACGCAAGGGAAACCATCAAGAGAGAGCTGAGAGCGCAAGGCCTCAAGCTGGCGCATTACGAAGCCTCAGAGCTTACCCGCAAGGCTAATGCCTACATCGAGGATCACCCGGAGATCATTTCCTTCGCCTCTGAAGAGTTACCGCAGCCTTATTGCAAGTGGCCGACTGCGACCCCGAGACAAAAGAAACTGTGCAGCACTTAGGAGATTTGCACGGCGACGGAAGCCCTGAGCTGCAAGGGCTTTCGTTGTGCAAATATCGTGAACGAAATGAAACGCTAGACCATGAGTGGTCCAGGGAAATCCCTCTGCATGATGGAGGCCAAGGATGATCGTAGGCTATGCCAGAGTTAGCACAGACGGACAAACGCTCGATGCGCAACGAGCTACGCTTAAGGCCGCTGGCGTTGAGCGAACCTATGCTGAGAAGATTAGTGGTGCGAAGACCAACCGTCGCCAGCTACAGCTAGCAATCGAGGCCTTGGGCGTTGGTGATATGTTGGTGGTTACTAGGTTAGATCGGCTGGCGAGATCGACGAGAGACCTGTTGAACGTGCTTGCGACAATCGCTGACAAAGGCGCGGGGTTCAAATCGCTGGCTGATACTTGGGCCGATACGACTACGGCTCACGGTAGGCTAATGCTCACTGTGTTAGGTGGGCTCGCTGAGTTCGAGCGTGAACTGATCCGAGCTCGAACCGATGAAGGGAGGAAGGGAGGAAGCGAGCGCAGGCCAGAGGTGTTCGATTTGGTCGCAAGCTCAAACTAACGCAACATCAAATCGTGGAGGCGCTACAGCGTAGAGAAGCAGGAGAGGCCCTAGTTGAGATAGGCCGATCCTACAATGAGAGGACCAAAAGCCTATATATCAGTTGCTCAATTTGATATTGGCCTGCTCCACGATCTTTCCGAATTTCGTACGCTCGGCATCAACGAAGGCCTTGAATTCGGCAACTTTCATCGGCTTCGGCACGATGCCTTGCGGCAGCAACTTGTCGGCAATGGCCGGATCCTTGAGCGCCGTGTTCACGATGCCATTGAGACGCTCGACGATCTCGGGCGGCGTGCCGGCAGTGCCGAACATCGCAAACCAGTTGAGCAATTCGTATTCCGCAAGACCGGGCGCGCCTTCGCTTAACGGCGCGACGTCGGGCAGTTGCGGCATCCGTTCGCGCGAGGTGACGGCGACCGCGCGAATCTTGCCGGCCTGGATCAACGGCAAGGCAGCGGCGAGACTCGAAAAGCTCATGGTCACCGCGCCGGTCGCAACATCGGTGACCGCCGGCGCCGAGCCGCGATAGGGCACGTGCAGCACCTGGATTCCCGCCATACTGTTCATCAGTTCGCCGGCCAGTTGCTGCGGATTGCCGATGCCCGACGACGAGAATGACAGCTTGCCCGGATTGGCCTTGGCATAGGTGACCAGTTCTTTCGGGTTGCGCACCGGCGTCGCATCGGCAACGACAACGACACAAGGCACGCTCCCGATCATCGCGATCGGCACCAGCTCCTTCGCCGGGTCGTAAGCCATCTTGTCCTTAAAGAGAAAATGATTGATCGCGACCTCCCCCGACGCCGCCATCAGCAGCGTGTAGCCATCGGGTGGCGCCTTCGCGACAGCGCCGGTTGCGAGCATCGCGCTCGCTCCAGTGCGGTTCTCGATGACGATCGGTTGGCCGAGCGCCGCCTTCATGGGCTCCTGCAGCAGCCGCGCCACAATATCGACGCCGCCACCGGCCGCGTAGCCGACGAGAATGTGGATCGGCTGGATCGCATAATTCGACTGGGCGCTGGCTCCAGGAACGCCTGCGGCGAGCACCGCGGCCCCCGCAAGCAAGTGACGTCGTGTCAACATTCCGTTTACTCCGCTTCCCGCGTTATCGATGAATCGCACCTGCGAAAACACTTTAAGCCTGGCCGTTAAGGCACCTCATCATGGAGGCGCGGGTCAAGCTCGGCTATGGCCCCCGTTCCTAGTCCCCACCCTCGCGGATCGGCGGCTGGAACGCGAGGCCCGTGTCCCATGGGAAATAGATCCACGTATCCTGCGACACCTCGGTGATGTAGGTGTCGACGAGCGGCCGTCCCATCGGTTTCGCGTAGACCGTTGCGAAATGCGCGTGCGGCAGCAAATCTCGCACCACACGCGCGGTTTTGCCGGTATCGACCAGATCGTCAACGATCAGGACGGCCTTCCCTTTCGATTGCAGCGCCTTCACCTCAGGCGCGATGCCCTTGATGACCGTGACCTCCCCCTCATTCTTGTAGTCGCGGTAGCTCAGCACGGAGATCGTTTCAATCATCCGCACGTTCAATTCGCGCGCGACGATTGCCGCGGGCACGAGGCCGCCGCGCGTGATGCAAACAATCGCTTCGAACGGACCCGATTCGTACAGGCGCCATGCGAGCGCGCGCGAGTCGCGGTGGAATTGGTCCCAGGAAACGGGAAAGATCTTTTCCGGGCGGGGCGAATCTTCGGATTGCGGTTTCGCCATGACGTTGACTAGCTCGCGGCCGAAAGCTGCGCCTTGACCTTTTTCAGCATGCCTTCGACCTCGGCTTTGACCACCGCAAGTTTGTCCGCATCGCGCGAGCGCACCACGATATTGGTGTTCGGCCCGTTCTTCTCGTCGATGAACGGATAGCTGCCGATGATCGTTTCCGGATGCGCTTTGGCTATGGCGCCGAGTTCGGTGCCGACATCGCCTTCCTTGGCATCCGCGCGGATCGTCTCCGACAGCAATTTCGTGCCGGTTTTGAGCTTCGGCGCGACTTCATCGAGCATGCCCTGCATCACGGCGGGAATTCCCGCCATAGTAATGACGTTGCCGATCCAGAAGCCGGGTGCGCCCGAGACCTTGTTCGCAACGAGCGTCGCCCCATGCGGAATGCGCGCCATGCGCAAGCGCGCCTCGTTGAGTTCGCCGCCGGTCTTGGCGAGGCGCTCCTTCAGGATTGCGACAGCGTCCGGGTGAAATTCCAGGGCAACCCCGAAAGCCTCGGCCACGCAATCGGCCGTGATGTCGTCGTGCGTCGGCCCGATCCCGCCGGTGGTGAAGACATAAGTGTATTTCGCGCGCAGGGCGTCGATCGCCTCGACGATGGCCGGGGCATCGTCGGCGACCACCCGCACTTCTTTCAGATCGATGCCGCTCGCGGTCAGGTAGTCGGCGATATAGCCGATGTTCTTGTCCTTGGTGCGCCCCGACAGAATCTCGTCGCCAATCACCAGCACGGCAGCGGTCACGATGTCGGTGTTGGCACTCATGACACGGTCCCTGGGCAGAGCAAAGACCTAGCGTGGCATCGGCACCCGCTCAAGCTACCGCGCGCCCTGAGCGCTCATTTATTGGGCAACGTCTGCACCGCGGTGCAGAACGCTCCCCTAAGCTACAGTTTTTGCTAAGCTTTTGCTTGGCCTGAAGCTTGCAACGGCCAACTGTGGAAAGCTGCGAATGCAAGGCCGGAACAGGCGTTGCATAACCGGCTGTGAGTGGGGGCCCCGGGATGGTTGCCGCCTTCGATGAAATGAAGGGACACAATGGCGGTGTGCGCCCGGCCTATGGCGAGCTTGCGCGCTGGCTCGCCGAGGTGCCGCCCGACGTCCTCGACTACCGGCGCCGCGAAGCCGAGCTGATCTTCCGCCGCATCGGCATCACCTTTGCCGTTTACGGGGAGGCCGAAGCGCAGGAGCGCCTGATCCCGTTCGATGTCATCCCGCGCATCATGGCGGGCGCGGAATGGCGGCTCCTGGAAAAGGGCCTGACCCAGCGCGTCAATGCACTCAACGCCTTCATCAAGGACGTCTATGGCACGCGCGAAATTTTGCGCGCCGGGCTCGTGCCCGACGATCTGGTCTTCCGCAATCCCGCGTTTCGGCCCGAGATGAGCGGGCAGAGTGTGCCGCACGATATTTACGTGCACATTGCCGGTATCGACATCGTGCGCGTCGATGCCGAGACGTTCTATGTGCTCGAAGACAATGCGCGCACGCCGTCCGGTGTCTCCTACATGCTGGAGAACCGCGAAATCATGATGCGGCTTTTCCCCGAATTGTTCTCTCGCCATCGCATCGCGCCGGTCGAGAACTATCCGGACGAACTGCTCGCCACGCTGAAATCGGTGGCGCCTTCCTCGGCCTCGCGCGACCCGAACGTCGTGTTGCTGACGCCCGGTGTTTTCAATTCCGCCTACTACGAACATTCGTTCCTTGCCGACAAGCTCGGCGTCGAACTGGTCGAGGGCCGCGATCTCTTCGTCAAGGACGAGGTCGTTTACATGCGCACAACGCAGGGTCCGCAGCGGGTCGACGTCATCTACCGGCGCATCGATGACGATTTCCTCGACCCCCTCACCTTCCGCCCGGATTCCGCTCTCGGCATGCCCGGGCTGATGACGGCCTACACGGCAGGCAATGTCACGCTTGCCAATGCGGTGGGCACAGGGATCGCCGACGACAAGGCGGTTTACAGCTTCATGCCGGCGATCGTGAAATTCTACCTCGGGGAAGAACCTCTTCTGAACACCGTGCCAACCTGGCGCTGCCGTGAGGAGGAGCATCTCGCATATGTTCTCGACCACCTGCCGGAGCTGGTTGTAAAAGAGGTGCACGGTTCCGGCGGCTACGGCATGCTGATCGGGCCTGCCGCAAGCAAGGTCGCCATCGAGCAGTACCGCGCCAAGCTGAAAACCTCCCCAAAAAATTTCATCGCCCAGCCGACCTTGGCGCTCTCCACCTGTCCGACCTGCGTAGAGCAGGGCGTCGCGCCGCGCCATGTTGACCTGCGGCCCTTCGTGCTCACCGGGCGCGACGGTGTGCGCATCGTACCGGGCGGATTGACACGCGTCGCATTGAAGGAAGGCTCGCTCGTGGTGAATTCCAGCCAGGGCGGCGGGACGAAGGACACATGGGTACTGGACGGATGATGGGTTTCTCGGGTCGCTGATGCTCTCGCGTACCGCCGACAATCTCTATTGGCTCTCGCGTTACGTCGAACGCGCGGAATATCTTGCGCGCATTCTCGACGCCACGCAGCGGCTGTCGGCGCTCCCCCTCGCCTATGTCGGCACCAGCAATGAATGGGAATCCGCGGTTGCCACCGCGGGCTGCGCCAACGCGTTCTTCAAGCTCTATGACGAAGCCAACGAGGCAAACGTCACCGACTTTTTGGCCTTCTCCACCGCCAATTCCTCGTCGATCCGCTCCTGCTTCGAGCTCGCCCGCGGCAATGCGCGCGCTGTGCGCACTGCGCTGACGATGGAAATGTGGGACGCCATCAACGGCACCTGGCTCGAACTCAAGCGCTATGGCAACGGCCCAACCTCACGCGAGGAATTCTCGCGTTTTCTCCGCTGGGTGCAGGAATCATCGTTGCGCTTCGACGGCTCGGCGTACCGAACCATGCTGCGTAACGATGCCTACTGGTTTTCGCGGCTGGGCGTTTACATCGAGCGCGCCGACAACACCGCGCGTATCCTTGACGTGAAATATCATCTGCTGCTGCCGGAAAACGAGCGCGTCGGCGGGCCGCTCGATTATTTCCAGTGGGCCGCGATACTGCGTTCGGTCTCGGCACTCACCGCCTATCACTGGGTCTATCGCGAGAGCCTGAAGCCCTGGCTGGTCGCCGACCTTTTGATTCTGCGCGATGAGATGCCGCGTTCGCTGTCCTCCTGCTACGAGGCCATCGTGCGCAATCTCGATTCGATCGCCGGCGCCTACGGCCGGCAGGGCCCGACCCAGCGGCAGGCGCGCGGCATTCGCACGCGTCTGCAGAACAGCCGCATGGACGGAATCTTTCAGCGCGGCCTGCACGAGTTCATCGGCGAGTTCATTGGCGAGAACAACAGGCTCGGCGCCCAGATCACCCAACAATTTTTGACATGAATGAGACAATGACTTGTCTTGCCAACGAAAAAGTCGCCTGCCTCTCTTCCGGATGTGACCTTGCGATCAGGTTTTGTCATGGCCGGACTTGTTCCGGCCATCCACGTCTTTAGTCTGAAGAGAAAAGACGTGGATGCCCGGTACGAGCCCGGGCATGACGATGCAAAGGTCCTTATCCACAATCGCGCCCCGGAAAACCTGATGTCGCCATGCGGATCCGAATCTCCCACACGACGACCTACGCCTACGACACGCCACCCTCGGGCGTGACGCAGCTGTTGCGCCTGACCCCGCGCGGCCATGAGGGACAGCACGTTCTCTCCTGGCGGATCGATCTGTCCGAAGATTGCCTCGTGCATCAGCATGAGGACGCCTTCGGCAACATCATTCATTCGTTCACGGCCGAAGGGCCTTTCGATAAATTGAGCGTTGCGGTCGATGGTGAGGTCGACACGCAGGATACCGGCGGCCTGGTGGACGGCGCCGTCGAGCGCTTTCCGCCACAACTTTATCTGCGCGAAACTCCGCTCACTCAACCTGATCCGGCAATCGTCGACTTTGCGAAGGCAACGCGTGCGGCAACTGATGGCGACAAGCTCGGCCTGATGCACGCGCTTTTGACCGCGCTTAACCGTGAAATCACCTTCGATACCGATCCGACACACGCCGCCACAACCGCGGCGGAAGCGTTCTCACTCCGGCGCGGCGTCTGCCAGGACCTCACCCATATTTTTGTCGCGGCGGCTCGTTGTCTCGGCGTTCCGGCGCGCTATGTCGGCGGCCACTTCCACCGCGCCGACGGCGTGACCTCGCAGGACGCCGGCCACGCCTGGGCGGAGGCCTATGTCGAGAACCTGGGCTGGGTCGGCTTCGACCCGACCAATGGCATCTGCATCACCGACGCCCATGTGCGGGTCGCGGTCGGCCTGGATTACCTCGGAGCCGCGCCGGTCCGCGGCACGCGCTTCGGCGGCGGCGGCGAAACCCTGACGGTGGCCGTCCGCGTCGACCAAGCCCGCCAGCAGACTCAGAATTGACGCTGGCGCATTGCGGAAGGGGTGCCCCCATCGCTATAACCGCGCGGCGGGGTTTTCAGAACAATCACAAAGCACATGACTTATTGCTGCGGAATTCTCGTCCAGGCCGGTCTCGTCATGGTTGCCGATACCCGCACCAATGCGGGCCTCGACAACATCTCGACGTTTCGCAAACTGCACGTCTACAGCCAGCCTGGTGAGCGCATCATGGCAATTGCGTCTTCGGGCAACCTCTCGCTCAGCCAGTCGGTGCGTTCGACGCTGACCGAAGGCGTGCAAAATCCGGAAACCGGCGAGATTGAAACGCTGATGAATGCGCCGACGATGTTTCAGGCCGCGCAGCGCATCGGTCGGACCATCCGCAACCTGCAGATCGCCGAGGGCACGGTGCTGGCCGCGGCCGAAGTCGATCACGAGGTCGCGTTTCTGTTCGGCGGCCAGATCAAAGGCGGCCGCCTGCAGCTGTTCATGATCTACTCGGCGGGCAATTTCATCGAGTGCACCATCGATACGCCCTATCTGCAGATCGGCGAGCATAAATACGGCAAGCCGGTCCTCGACCGCGCGATCGCTTTCGATACCGACCTTTACGACGCGCTGAAGATCGGACTGATCTCCATGGATTCTACGATGCGCTCCAATCTCGGCGTTGGACTGCCGATCGACATCCTGGTCGTGCGCAGGGATAACTGCACTGCGGAGGTGAACTATCGCATCGAGCCCGGCGAGCCCTACTTCCAGGACTTGCGCGAACGCTGGTCGTCGGCGCTGCGCGCCGCCCACATCGCAATTCCGCGCCCGCCCTATCGCAGTTCCAACTGAGCGATTCCGCCACGGAACAAATTTGCGCTTTCCAATTAATTAATTGACCCTCGACCGCGCGAATAACGCTTTTACTGCCAGTTAACAGAACCGGGCGAATTGCACGTTCTTTCGCCAAACTCCGGCGAGTCATCGGTGAACAAAAGCCAATAGCAAGTATTAGTCCCTAGCTTCCGGCCTGAAAAAGCCAATGGGCAGGACGCTTTAAGGGACTTAACTCGTGCCGACTCTGGCTCGTACCCGCGCTTCCGATGCGCGGCAATACACCAGTTGGGACCGCGGTCGGCTGAGCGTGGTTGTCCCTATCGGCGTCATCGTCGCCGTCGCGATCGTTTGCATCGTCGTCGCCGTTCTGTCCTCGGCCCAGCGCGCCGACGTGGTAGCCGTCGACCACGAAAAGCAGCTGTTCTCACGCGCGCTCAGCAATTACGGCGAGCGTGTATTGCGCGAAGCGGAGAGTGTCGCCTCCTCGGATGGCGCGATCTAGCACATTCGCAGTTCGTTCGATTACGATTGGGTCAATCAACGCGTCGGGGCGTGGCTGGAAGCCTATTTCGACCACGACCACATCTTCGTTTTCGATCGCAATGACCGACTGATCTATTCGCTGGTCGATCACCGCCCCGCCGACGCGAAATGGTTTGCGACCGCCCGTCCCGGCCTCGGCCCGGTGATCGACTTCATGCGCGGCCGCGACCAGTCTCCGCAGGGCGCGATCCGTCTCAATCAGATGAATCCGGCCGACAGCGGCGCGCACCGGCAAACAGCGGTGATCCGGCGGTTGATGGACCGCCCGGCGGTGATCGCGGCGGTCGCGGTTGGTCCGAGCGACAGTATACCGACATCGATCGACGGCGTTGCGCCGATTCTCATGTCGGTAAAATTCATCGACGACAGGGCGCTCTCGCGCATTGCCACACAATTGCGACTGACCAATCTGCGCAAGTTCGATCAGGACGCGTTGCCCATCGGCGATTTCGGTTTCGATCTCAACGACCCGGACGGCAAGGCCATCGGCTGTTTCGCCTGGACGCCGAAACGGCCGGGCGCCGAGATTGTGCATAACGTCGTTCCGTTCATCGCGGTTGCGCTGATCGGTCTCGCGCTGCTTGCCGCTTTCGTGCTGCGATACATGCGCCGGACAGCAGCGGCCATTGCGGCCGGCGAGACGCGTCTGCGCCATCTTGCCATGCACGACCCGCTTTGCGGCCTGCCCAACCGCATCTATTTCGGGGAACGCCTGGAGGCGGTCATCGAGGAAGTGCGCGGCGGTACCGCGCCGGCTGCCGTCTTCTACATCGACCTCGACCACTTCAAGGATGTCAACGATACGCTCGGCCATCGCGTCGGCGACGAGCTCATCCGCAACGTGACGCTGCGGCTCTCGCACACGCTGCGCGGCGGCGAACTCGTCGCGCGCCTCGGCGGCGACGAGTTTGCGGTGATCTCATCGATTGCGGGCGACAGCGAGCAGATGATGGGACTGGCGCAGCGCATCATTGCCGCGATCTGCGCGCCCTACATCATCAACGGACACAACATCATCATCGGCGCTTCGCTCGGCATCGCGATGGTCGACAACAAGTGCGGCACCGCGACCGACATCATGCGCTATGCCGATATGGCGCTCTATCGCGCCGGGAACGAAGGTCGCAATCGCGCATGCATTTACGACGCGGCGATGGATGCCGACCTTTTCGAGCCGCAAACTGCTCGAAGCCGATTTGCGCGAGGCGATCGAGAACGACCGCCTGAGGCTTTTATATCAGCCCGTCGTCAACAAGAGCGGCGAGGCCGTCGTGTCGAAGCGCCCTGCCGCTGGACGCATCCGACCCGCAGCGAAATTCCGCCGAGCGAATTCATCGCCATTGCCGAGCACAGCGGATTGATCATCGAGCTCGGAAACTGGGTGCTGCGACGCGCCTGTATGGACGGCAAGGCGTGGCCGGATCTCACCATCGCGGTCAACGTGTCGTCACTGCAATTCCGGCGCATCGATTTCGTCGAGGTGGTCGAGAAGATCCTGAAGGAAACGCGTTTCAATCCGGCGCGCCTCGAGCTGGAACTGACCGAAAGCGTGCTGCTCGGCAATGTCGACACCGCGGAAGCCGCCATGGCGCGCCTTAAGGCGCTCGGCGTGCGGGTCGCGCTCGACGATTTCGGCACCGGTTATTCCAGCTTGCTCTATCTGCGCCGCTTTCCGTTCGACAAGCTCAAAATCGACCGCAGTTTCGTACGATCGATCGAGAAGGCCGCCGACGCCGCGGCCATCGTCCACGCGATCGTCAGCCTCGGCCGCGGTCTCGGCATGCAGGTGACCGCGGAAGGCGTGGAGACAGCCGACCAGCAGCTCTTCCTGCGCGCCGCCGGCGTTCATTCCATGCAAGGCTTCCGCTTCGGCAGGCCGGTAACGGTCGCCGAGATCAGCGCCCGTCTGCAGTCGCCGGCCGCGTATCTGCCCATCGAAGTCATCGCGCTCGCCAGCTAGGACAATCCCGCCATCCGTCATGCACGCGCGATGATGGCGTGCGTGCTCGCTTTTATGATATGCGGGCGTCTCCAAGTTCAGTGCAAGTTCAGTCATGAAAGGACTTTCGAATGGCTGCCTCAGCAAAAATCGCGCTGGTGACAGGAGCCGGAACCGGCGTGGGGCGTGCGGTCTCGATCGCGCTCGCCAAGGCCGGCTACAACATTGTGCTGGCGGGCCGGCGCAAGGAAATGCTCGAGAAGGTGGCCGGTGAATTCAACGCCGTGGGCGCGCAAGCGCTGGCCGTGCCGACGGACGTATCCAAGCGCGAGTCCATTGTCGCCTTGTTTGAGACGGTGAAATCGAGCTTCGGCCGACTCGACGTGCTGTTCAACAATGCCGGGATCGGCGCGCCGCCAGTTCCGCTCGAGGACCTGCCCTACGAGGCCTGGCAGAATGTCGTCGCGACGAATTTAACCGGCATGTTCCTGTGCACCCAGGAAGCAATCAAGATCATGAAGAGCCAGTCGCCGCGCGGGGGGCGCATCATCAACAACGGCTCGATTTCCGCGCACGCGCCGCGGCCTTTTTCGGTCGCCTATACCTCGACCAAACATGCGGTCACGGGACTCACCAAATCGACGTCGCTCGATTGCCGGCAATACGACATTTGTTGCGGGCAGGTCGATATCGGCAATGCCGCGACACCGCTGACCGAGCGCATGGTGCAAGGTGAAGGTGTGTTGCAGCCTGACGGCCGCAAGATGATCGAGCCGCGCATGGAGGCCGACCATGTCGGCAACGCCGTCGTCTACATGGCGAGCCTGCCGCTCGACACGAATGTCCTGTTCATGACGGTGATGGCCAACAAGATGCCGTTCGTCGGACGGGGCTAGTTTCGATGGAATCGCTGCACGAGTGGCATGAATTCTACATCCTGCTCGGAACCGCCGCGGCGACGCTGCTTGCGCTGTTGTTCGTCGCGGTGTCGCTCGGCACCGGTTACCTGAGCGACAAGTCGCAACAGGGGACCCGGACCTTCATGAGCCCCGTGGTTATTCATTTCTGCTGCGTGTTTTTTCTCTCAGCGGTTTGCCTCGTGCCCTCGCATGGCCCGGTTTTCTTCGCGATTCTCATCGGCGCGACTGCGATCCTCGGCGTCGCCGTGTCGATCGTCATCACCGTATGGGTCGTGCGCGCCGAGATGACGCATTATTTGCCGGATTACTTCGCCTATGGCCTGCTGCCGGTCAGCGGTTATCTCGCATTGATGACGGCGGGCGTGATGATCTATCTCGGCCGGGACTACGAGCTTGAAGTGCTGGCCGGCGCATTGCTGCTGCTTCTCATTGTCAACGTCCGCAATGCCTGGGATCTGACATTATCGATGGTGCGCCGCCACGCCGGCGAACGATCGTCCAACTAGTCGAGCTTGCTGACTTTAACCTCGACGCCGGTCTTGACCTTGGCCAACGCTTTCACGTTGCCGATGGCCTTGGCAAAAACGTTGCACGGACTTGCGAGGCGGGTTTCATCCCCTTTTGAGATCGGCGTGCGGCCGAAGCCGATCGCGATCGCCGGACCCTGCGGCCAGTAGGCGATTTCTCCCGGCGTAATCACGGCCCGCGCCTCGGGTTCGTGCGCCACATTGACCGGCACATCGAAATAGACTTCCTCGCCCCACGTCAGGACCGCCGACGTGACGGGAAGCACCTCAGCGATGGCCTTGGCCGTGGGCGTATCGAGCAATTCGGCGTCGAGCTTGAGTGCGCCGAAATCAAAGCGGATGCGGGCCATGCGGCCTCCCTTCTGGCTTTAGCCCCGGCAGGCGCATTGTCCTGAGTGCGGACGGCTTGGCAAGGGAGGTTTGGCAAAGAGAGGTTTGGCAAGGGGACGTTCTTCGGAACCTACGCGCGCGCCCGACCGGCGGGTTCCCACATCGCGGCAATCAGCGCGCATGCGAGCGCGACGAAGGTCACGCCGATGTAGCCAACGAGGTGAAAGTATCCGTACGCATAGAGCAATCCGCCGATCCGATGGCCTGCCCGACGTAAAGCACGGACGTATTGAGCGCGACCGATGCGCTCGCAAGATCGGGCGCGGCCGTAACGAGCCGCGCCTGTTGCATCGAATTGATCGCGGCAAAGCCGAAGGCCCAGAAAAATATGCCGACCCCCATCGCCAATAGCCAACCCGCGCCGACCGCCCACAGGCCCATGCCCAGAAGCGTCGAGGCCATGAACAACGCAAGCGTCTTCTGTGTTCCCAGCGTGGTGACGATGCCGCTCGCCACCACATTGCCGACGAGGCCGATCACACCGTAGAACGCAAGAAAGCGCCGGCGACGGCCGGCCCTGCCCCTGTGAGTGCGTGGAGCAGCGGCGCGAGATAGATGAAGAGGGTGAACTGCCCCGAGGTCTGCAGCAGCGTCACCAGCAGAATGAGCATGATGCGTTTGCTGTGCGCGATCGTCACAAAGCTTTGCGGCGAGAGCGGGTGTCCCTGCAGTCCTTTCGGGAGGGCTGCGAACAACAGCACGGCGACAATGGCGGCGACTGCAGCGAGCGTGCCGTAAACCGCCTGCCAGCTGAAATGCGTCGCAATCAGCGTGACCAGCGGCAGGCCGCCGGCGATGGCGACGGACCATCCGAGAAATACGAAGGCAATGGCGCTCGGCCGCTCGCGATCGGGAGCAATCAGCGCGATCGTCGCTGCGGCCTGCGGGGTATAGATCGCGCCGATCGCCAGCATACCGATCCGCAGCAGCAGGATCACGAAATAGTTCGAGGTCAGAGCGGAGGCCGCCTGCCCGGCTGCAAGAATTGCCAGCGTTGCGACCAAAGAGCGCGTCTGTCGATGCGCGTCGTCAGCCAGGCCATGACCGGCGAGCCGATGCAGAGCACAACCGCGCCGTAGGTGACCAGCAGGCTCGTGTCGTGGATGCCGACGTGCAGGCCCATTCGCTAGCTCGGCGAGCATCCCCGCCGGCCCGAGAATGCTGAGGCCGGTGACGACATTGCCGAGCATCAACATGATGCGGGGGAAATTGTTTTCGCACGGAAATCTTGCTTAGGCGGGCCCCTGCGTCGGAACACGTAGGTAATGCAGTTGCACGGTTTGCGCCCTGTCAGGCTGAGACGAAAGCGCGCGAAACATGCGAATGGCCAAGATGACAGATTTTGATGGGCACATTAGTGGGTGCGCTACGCAGTTCCGCCCGGATTGTTTTCCCGGACCATGACGCTCGCCCTGCCCCGTCATTCCGGGGCGCGCTGAAAGCGCGAACCCGGAAATCCAGAAACACGCACGCGCTGTCATCACCGGGCTTGTTCCGGTGATCCCGCTTAGGATGGCAAGGCAGTGCCCGCCTAAGCAGGATTCCCGCGACATGCGCGGGCATGACGGTGGAGAGGCAATACCGACCTGCATATATATCCGTCTTGACTTTAATCCTATATGATATTATTCCTAATGATGTCCGGTCCGCCAGAGGGCGCTCTCATGAGGCGTCATGCGCGTGGGGTCGGATGCGGCGCCCGCGGCCGGGAGGAAACGCAACCTCTCGCACTCGGGCGGCGCCGGGGCTCCGCCCGGCGGCCAATACGAGCTGCCCGCCAGGAGCATGGCCATTCGGGGGCCGAAACCGCCCGCCTGCGCCTTCGCCAAATGCGCGAAACCGGCGCGGGAAGAACGGACGGCTCCCGCAAAGTGCGGCCCGGCGCTGTAGGGAAGACGCCCGCGATGGCGCGCCATGAGGCGCCCGCGTTCTCGAGAGGGAGCGCGGCATCAAACGAACAATGGTTGCGCCACCTGGCGCGCCAGCTCCCTCGCTTTTTCCGAGGGACAAGAGAGACGACGGCGGACCCGGCGCCGAAAAAAATACGGGCGATGCTGCTCGCCCAGTGAGCGAGCGATGCTGTTTGACAATTGAATAGGTGAATAGGCCTCGCACACGTCATGGCCGGGCTTGTCCCGGCCATCCACGTCTTTATTGCTGGCAGGCCGTGAAGACGTGGATGCCCGGCACAAGGCGACACACACACACACACCGCGCGCTGTCATCACCGGGCTTGTCCCGGTGATCCCGCTTAGGATGGCAAGGCAGTGCCTGCCTAAGCGAGATGCCCGCGACAAGCGCGGGCATGACCGGATTGTGGTCGCATCTGGATTCCGGGTTCGCGGCCTAGCGGCCGCGCCTCGGAATGACCGGGCAAAAAGACAAGCGGCCAAAAAAATTACGCGCCAAAAAACAATGGCCGGGCTTTCACCCGGCCACGAAAAAAGCTCCCTCCTCAATGCAATCGGAATTCGCCGCTGATCGCCTTGAGTTCGGCCGGCTTGATTAGCTTGCAGTGCGCGACGCGCACCGAATGCAACGGGCCTTCGAGCTTTTCCTGCCAGAACGCGAGGAAGCGTTGCAGCTCGGGAAATTCGGGGAACAGATCGTAATTCTGCCAGACGTAGGACTGCAGCAGCCAGCGGTGATCGGGACGCCGATACAGGATGTGCGCCGTCGTCAGGCCATAACCACTGACTTGTTTACGGAAATCCGCTGAAACCATTTCGTCCTCCGTCGAATCGGACTCAAGTTTCCATTTCCGGCAATCACCATTGCAAGCCGAAAAGGTAAACAAAATTCAAGGCATTAGCAGCAGCGTGATTTGCCTGCTAACAGCCCCGACGGCATGCCTCGTGCCGGCCGCAAAAGGTAACGTCACCGGCGCAAATGCTGTTCCCATCACATCGCCGTTAACCATTGTCTTTGCAGGCGTTTCTGGAATTGTTGGCACTCGAGTGAAATGAGTGCTAAAAAATTTTTCGTTGGCCCTTGCGGTCAAAAAATCCGCCACCCATGCGGCGGCAAGGGAACTGGCGAGGGGATCTGGCCAGATGCCTAAAACGTAGATCGACCAATAACTTAGGAGGACTGCATGAAGTTTCGTCCGCTTCACGACCGTGTTGTTGTCAAGCGCATCGATGCCGAGGAAAAAACAGCC
>DATDLC010000067.1:0-5396 GCA_036519515.1 Pseudolabrys sp.
CGAACACCGGCTCCCGGCGCGCGCTTGCGGCTTTCTTTTTTGCGGCCATACGCAACCCGTCCCGCGCCGGCGGATCCATGGCGCCGGCCCCGGGATACGGTAGGCGGGTCGATTTAAGGGCCCGTTAAGGAACGGCCTGACTGGGCTTTGATGCGGTAATCCGCGCTCATTCATCCGCAAGCGGGACAAGCCCGGCGATGACAGTGGGTGTGGACTGACTTCGTCCCACCCGTCATTCCGGGACGGCGCGTCAGCGCGCCGGAGCCTGCCATCGGGCCGCGCTTCGCGCGGACCCGTCGGGCGTGCCCCGGAATGACCGGGAATGGAGTGTCTTATGATCCACTGTCATTGCCTGCCATGACGGTGTGCAATGTAATTTCCTCTCTCCGCTCATTCCCGCGTAAGCGGGAATTCAGCTTTGCGAAAAAGACTGGGTCCCCGCTTTCGCGGGGACGAGCGGGTGTGACAGCGATTTAACCCGCGGCGGCTTTGGCGGGTTTGCTTTCGTCCGCGGACGGCTAAGCCCGGCCATGACGGTGTGCAATCTAATTGCCTCCCTCCGCTCATTCCCGCGTAAGCGGGAATCCAGCTTTGCGAAAAAGACTGGGTCCCCGCTTTCGCGGGGACGAGCGGCTGTGACAGACAGCCGATTTAACCCGCGGCGGCCTTGGCGGGTTTGCTTTCGTCCGCGAGCAGCGCAATCAGCGCGCGCTTGATGGCGGCCTGCCGCGTCGGCGAAGCAATTTGCGCGCCCATCAGGTCGGTGACGTAGAACACGTCCACAACGCGCTCGCCGAACGTGGCGACGTGCGCCGATGCGATGTTGAGGTTGAGCTTGGAGAGCGTCGCGGTCAGCTCGTAGAGGAGCCCGGTGCGGTCGAGACCCGTCACCTCGACCATCGTGTAGCGATGCGACCACTGATTGTTGATGGTGACGGTCGGCTCCAGGGCGAACGCGCGGATGCGGCCCCTCGGCGGTGCGCGTTTCGCCACCACGTCGGGCAGCCGCAGCTCGCCGCGCAAGGCTTTCTCGATTGAATCGGCAATGCGACCTGCACGCCGCTCCTCGTCTTCATCGCGGTCGAATTCGCGCGAGAGAGATATTGTATCGAGCGCGCGGCCGTCGGTCGTCGTGTAGATCTGCGCATCGACGATGTTGGCTCCCGCCATGGCGCACGCGCCGGCGATGATCGACAGAAGCCACGGGTGGTCGGGTGCGAGCAGTGTGAGCTCGGTCACCGCGCGTTCCGCGTCGAAGGCAACCGATGTCGCAAGCCGCTTTCCGGCGTCCTCGGTCGCGCGCACGAAATTGGCATGCTCGATCTTGTGCGGCAGATCGACCTTGAGCCAGTAGGCCGGATAAAGCTTGGCGATATAGGCTTCGAGCCGCTCGCTCGGCCAATCCTTCATCGCTTCGCGGAATTCGCTCTGCGCGATGGCGACACGCTGCGCGCGATTGACTTCGGAGAATCCGCCGGTGAGCACAGGCTCGGTCTCGTAGTAAAGCGTGCGGATGAGCTGCGCCTTCCAGCCGTTCCACACGCCAGGACCGACCGCGCGGATATCCGCGGTGGTGAGAATGGTCAGAAGCTTCAGCCGTTCTGCCGATTGCACAGTCGCCGCAAAATTCTCGATCGTCCTGCGGTCGGACAGGTCGCGCGACTGCGCAACACTCGACATCACGAGATGATTTTCGATCAGCCAGGCGACGGTGTCGGTATCGGCAGACGAAAAGCCGAGCCGTGGGCAGAATCGCCGCGCCACGCGCGCGCCGGCGATGGAATGATCTTCAGGCCGCCCCTTGGCGATGTCGTGCAAGAACAGCGTGACGTAGAGCACGCGGCGGTTGCCGGGGAGGATCTTGTGGATCAGCTCGTTGGCGAGGGGCGTATCGTTGCTGGCACCGCGTTCGATCTCGGCAAGCACGCCGATGCAGCGCAGCAGATGCTCGTCGACCGTGTAGTGGTGATACATGTTGAACTGCATCATGGCGACGATCTTGCCGAAAGCCGGCACGAAGCGGCCGAGCACGCCGGCCTCGTTCATTCGCCGCAACACGGTTTCCGGGTCGTTTTTTGACGTGAGGATCTCGAGGAAAAGCTCGTTGGCCTCCTCGTTCTCGCGCAATTTCGCATCGACCAGGTTGAGCGAACGCGTGATCGCGCGCATCGCATCAGGGTGGAACGCCAGATTGTGTTTTTGCGCGAGTTGAAAGATACGGATCAGGTTGACCGGGTCGCGTTTGAACACATTGGCCTGCGCAAGCCGAATCCGGTTCTTGTCGATGGTGAAATCTTCGCTTTCCGTGAGCACGCGTCGCTTCACCGGCCGCAACCGTGCCATCAGGCGGCTGAGCACCGGCACGCTCTTGGCGTGGCTGTCTTCCAGCTCCGCGCACAGGAAGGCGGTCAGGTCGCCAACATCCTTGGCGATCAAGAAGTAGTGCTTCATGAAGCGCTCGACATCCTGCAGGCCGGGATGCTCGGTGTAGCCGAGGCGCACGGCGATATCCCGCTGGATGTCGAACGACAGGCGTTCCTCGGCTCGGCCCATGAGAAAATGCATGTGGCAGCGCACCGACCAGAGAAAATCCTCGCAGCGGCGGAACAGCTGGTATTCGTGCTTGTCGAATACGCCGCGCTTGATCAATTCGTCGGGCTCGTGCACCCGATAGACGTATTTGGCGATCCAGAACAGCGTATGCAGGTCGCGCAAGCCGCCCTTGCCGTCCTTGACGTTCGGCTCGACGAGATAGCGCGATTGCCCGCTGCGCCGGACGCGGTCTTCGCGTTCGGCAAGCTTGGCGGCGACGAATTCGGCGGCGGTGTTGCGCACGACCTCGTTGTCGAAGCGCGTCACCAGCTCGTCGTAGAGTTTCCGGTCGCCAAACAGAAAGCGCGATTCGAGAATGGCGGTGCGGATCGTCATGTCCGCCTTCGCCTGGCGAATGCACTCGTCGACCGAGCGGGTGGCATGGCCGACCTTCAGCCCCGTATCCCACAGGGAATAGAGGATCGCTTCCGCAATCGACTCGCCCCAGGCCGTCTGCTTGTAGGGTAGAAGGAACAGCAGATCGATGTCGGATCCCGGCGCCTGCAGGCCGCGGCCGTAGCCGCCTGTGGCGATAACAGCCATGCGTTCGCCTTCCGAGGGATTTTCCGACGGATATTGGCTGCGCGCGAACTCATATAAAATGTGGATGATCTCGTCTTCCATCCGGCAGAGCCGCTCGGCGCAGCGGCGGCCGTGACGGTCTTTCAGCAGCAACTGCTCGGCCTTGGCGCGTCCATCGGCGAGCGCGGGTTTCAGCCGTTGCGCCAGAGCTGCGCGCAATTCGCCGTCACCGCTATGCGCTTTGGCCAGTTTTACGACCTCTGCGGACAGCGCGCGCGCGTCGATCAGGTCGTTCGAGCTCCGGGGCGGGTGCTCGGACGACGTGCGCGCGTGGTGATCGACGGCGAGAGAAGCCATGGTCATCCGATAGCGGAGCTGGAGCGGTAAGTCACGACCAAGTCAAAGTCACGGCCAAGTCTCGGTCCGGCCTGAAGATATTTGATGGCGATGCGCCAAAAGTGCCTAGAATTCTGGCCGCCGACTGTGGTTCCTTGTCATGGCCGGCGCCCTCATCGGGGTCACCGGGACAAACCCGGAGACGGCAGGAGAGTGGGAGGAATGTGAAATGCGTATGTTCCAGGTCTGCGTTTGTGGTCAGCCGCTGCAACTCAACGAACAGCCCACCCCGAAGCCGACGGGCAGCGAGGTCCTGCTGAAGGTTCTGGCGGCCGGTGTCTGTCACAGCGATCTTCATCTCGCGGAAGGTTTTTTTGACCTCGGCGGCGGCAAGCGGCTGAGCCTCGCCGACCGCGGCATGAAGCTGCCGGTGACGCTCGGTCACGAGAATGTCGGCGAGGTGGTGGCCGTCGGCCCGGATGCCAAGGGTGTGAAAGTCGGCGATCGGCGGCTCGCCCATCCCTGGATCGGCTGCGGTACATGCGGACCGTGTCAGCGCGGCGAGGAGAATCTCTGCCGGGCCATGCGCAGTCTCGGGGTCTTCTCCAACGGCGGCTATGCCGATTACATGATGGTCCCGCATCCGCGTTATCTGTTCGATATCGGCGATCTGCCGGCCGATCGCGCGGCGCCGCTCGCCTGCTCCGGAGTGACGACCTTCGGCGCCTTGAAGAAAATTCCGACGCTGGCCAGCGAGCCGACGGTCATCATCGGTGCCGGCGGACTTGGGCTGATGTGTCTTGCCCTGCACAAGGCGATGGGCGGCCACAGTGCGATCGTCGTCGACATCGATCCGGTCAAGCGCGAGGCTGCGAAGAAGTCGGGTGCAAAAGCTGTGGTCGATGGCGGCGCCGCCAATGCGGCGCAACAGGTCATCGACATGACCAATGGCGGCGCCTGGGGCGTGATCGATCTTGTCGGTTCGTCCCAGAGCGCGCGTGTCGGTTACGACAGCCTGATAAAAGGCGGCAAATACGTCATCGTCGGCTTGTATGGCGGCGATCTCACTGTGTCGCTGCCGCCTATCCCGATGCGCGCGCTGACCATCCAGGGGTCTTACGTCGGAAGCCTGCCGGAGATGAAGGAACTGATCGATCTCGTCCGGCGCACCGGGCTGCCGCCGGTGCCCGTTGCCACGCGGCCGCTCGATGATGTGAATGCCGTGATGGATGAGCTTCGCGCCGGCAAGATCATCGGCCGCGTGGTCCTGACGCCGGCGTAACAAAAGTCGTGTCCGCTCATTCCCGCGAAAGCGGGAATCCAGCTTCATCAATGGACTAGGTCCCCGCTTTCGCGGGGACGAGCGGAAGCAACAAACGTATTCGACCCTCGAAAGCGTGTCGTGGCTGTTCAAGCCATCGCCGGGACAAGCCCGGCGATGACAGCGGAACTAAAAATGTCCCCCGATCTTTATTTCGCGCTCACGCTCATCGTCAAAATGGTCGTCACTGCCGCCTTCCTGCTCGCGGCAACGATCACCGCCGAGCGCGCCAGACCGTTGATCGGCGGACTGGTGTCGACGCTGCCGATCGCGTCGGCCCGGTCTACATTTTTCTTGCGCTCGACCACGATGCGCATTTCATCGCCCAGAGCGCGTTGGGTAGTATCGTCACCAATGCCTATAACGTGATTTTTGCCGTCGTGTACGCGCTGCTGGCGCAGAACCATACGCTCGCGGTGAGTTTCGGCGTTGCGATTGCGGTGTGGACGGTCCTCGCTTTTGCCGGTGGGACCGTCACGTGGACGCTTGCTTCGGCGATCATCCTCAACATTGTCGTCATCGCTTTTTCGCTCTGGCTCTCGGCGCCGCTGCGGCATGCGCCGATGCCGCGCGTTCAGACGCGCTGGTACGATCTCGTGCTGCGCGCGACAATGGTCGCGCTGCT
>DATDLC010000068.1:0-8923 GCA_036519515.1 Pseudolabrys sp.
GTGTCGTTGGAATGTGACGATCTGGTGCGATTTTCTAATACATCCCCCACAATTGTGCGCAGCGCTCGAAATTGCCGGCCGCCTTGAGCGTCACGCGCGGGGTTGGTATCGCTGCGTTAACGTGCGATACGAATGCCTCCACCGGATGCTCGTTCATGGTCAGCCGCTACCTCGCAGCTCTCTCGGTTCTGCTTGTGGTGCAAGCCGCACCGTCGCGCGCGCAAGATCAATCCTTTGCGGCATTTGCGGCCGCGCTGTGGACCGACGCCCAAACCAAGGGCATCACGCGCGGGACTTTCGATACTGCATTGAAAGGCGTCACGCCCGACCAACGCGTCATCGCTGCCACCAAGCGGCAGCCCGAATACGGGAAACCTGTCGGCGACTATGTGAACGCGATCGTGTCAAATCGCCGTATCGCGGACGCCCAGCTCAAGGCGCGCGAGTGGTCCAAGACATTCGATGCCGTCGAAAAGAAATTCGAGGTCGAACGCTGGGTCCTGCTCGCTCTGTGGGGAATGGAGTCCGATTTCGGCGCCGAAAAAGATCGCTGGGATGTGTTCCGCTCGCTCGCGACACTTGGTTACGTGAAATATCGCGATCCTTATTTCCGCAACGAATTGCTTGTGGCGATGCGCATCATGCAGGACAACCGACTTCCGCGCGAGAAGATGGTCAGCTCCTGGGCCGGCGCCATGGGGCAGACCCAGTTCATGCCTTCGAACTTCGTCGACTATGCGGTCGATTTCTCGGGCGACGGGCGCGCCGATATCTGGAGCAACGTGCCGGACGTGCTTGCGTCGACGGCCAACTATCTCCGCAAATGGAAATGGAATGCCGCGCTGCCCTGGGGCTTCGAAGTGATAGTTCCGAAGCAGTTCGACTATATGCGCAGCCGCGCAAATTTCACCGAATGGGAAGCGCTTGGCGTGCGTCGCGCGGATGGAAAACCGTTTCCATCCTCCGGACAGGGAATCCTGTTCTTTCCGAGCGGCGCCGATGGCCCCGGCTTCATCGTTACGGAAAATTTCGATGTGCTGAAGGAATACAACAACTCTGATGCTTATGCGATTGCGGTAGGCCACCTCGCCGACCGCATCCACGGTGGCGGACTGATCAAGACTGCTTGGCCCAAGGACGACCGGCCGCTCGCGCGCGATGCGCGCATCGCCTTACAGAAAAAACTATCCGCCCTCGGCTACAAGGTGAATGAGTTCGAGGGCCATATCGATTTCGATCTACGCGACAATATCCGCGCCGAGCAAAAGAAACTCGGCATGCTGCCAGATGGAAACCCGACCCCCCTCCTACTCGACCGCCTCGGCGTGACGGGGCCGTGATTGAGCGAAACTGTTACTGGAAGTCGTGCTTACTTGTATGTACAATTATTAGTTGTGGTCTCTTTCGCGCCCTATTTCACTGGTCTGACACGGCTTCTTAACGCGCTTATTTGACAGTAGGGGGTGCCTTCCCCATGTTCCGGGCCAATCACAAGGCCGATTCCGTCTTGATTTATAATAGTACGGGCGGATAACCCACTGGATTTCCATGAATATTGTCGTAGTCGAGTCGCCGTCCAAGGCGAAGACGATCAATAAATACCTCGGCTCCGGCTACGAGGTCCTGGCCTCTTTTGGCCACATCCGCGACCTGCCCCCGAAAGACGGCTCGGTCGATCCGGACAACGATTTTCGCATGCTCTGGGAGGTCGATCCGCAATCGCAGAAGCGGATCAATGACATCGCCGACGCCCTGAAAGATGCCGACAAGCTGATTCTTGCCACCGACCCGGATCGCGAAGGTGAAGCGATCTCGTGGCATGTGCTCGAGGTGCTCAAGGAGAAGAAGGCACTCAAGGACCAGAAGATTGAGCGCGTAGTGTTCAACGCCATCACCAAGCAGGCGGTGACCGAGGCGATGCGGCATCCACGCCAGATCGACAGCGCATTGGTGGATGCCTATCTCGCCCGCCGCGCCCTTGATTACCTCGTCGGCTTTACCCTTTCGCCTGTGCTGTGGCGCAAGCTGCCGGGGGCCCGCTCCGCCGGTCGCGTGCAATCCGTCGCACTTCGTCTTGTGTGCGACCGCGAGCTCGAGATCGAGAAATTCGTCGCCAAAGAATACTGGTCGATCGTTGCCAAGCTGGCGACACCGCGCAACGAGGTCTTCGAAGCGCGCCTGGTCGGCGCCGACGGGCAGAAGATCCAGCGCCTCGACATTGGTTCGGGCGCCGAGGCGGAATCGTTCACCTGCGATCTTGAAAACGCTGTGTTCAAGGTGACCTCGGTCGAGGCGAAACCGGCCCGTCGCAATCCGCCGCCGCCCTTCACAACCTCGACCATGCAGCAGGAAGCAAGCCGTAAGCTCGGCTTCGCCCCGGCGGTCACCATGCGATTGGCGCAGCGGCTCTACGAAGGCGTCGAGATCGACGGCGAAGCCACCGGCTTGATTACCTATATGCGGACCGACGGCATCGACCTGGCGCCCGAAGCAATTGCTGACATTCGCGCCATGCTCAACCACAACTACGGCAAGGAATACGTCCCGGCTTCGCCGCGCGAATATCACAATAAATCGAAAAATGCGCAGGAAGCACACGAAGCGGTGCGACCCACGAGCGCCAGCCGCACGCCCGCGGAAGTCGCCAAATATGTCGATCGCGACCAGGCGCGGCTCTACGAATTGATCTGGAACCGTGCGATCGCGAGCCAGATGGAATCCGCTGAACTTGAGCGGACCACGGTCGACATCGTGGCCAAGGCGGGCTCGCGCAACATCGAACTGCGCGCATCCGGCCAGGTGGTGAAGTTCGATGGCTTCCTCACTCTCTATCAGGAAGGCCAGGACGAAACGCCCGACGATGATGAATCGCGTCGCCTCCCGGCGATGTCGGAGGGCGAAACGCTCAGCAAGCAGGCGATCGAGTCTTCCCAGCATTTCACGGAGCCTCCGCCGCGGTTTTCGGAAGCGGCGCTCGTCAAGCGCATGGAAGAGCTCGGCATCGGCCGGCCGTCGACCTACGCCTCCATCCTGCAGGTCCTGCAAGACCGCGGCTACGTCCGCATCGACAAGAAGCGTCTCATTCCCGAAGACAAGGGCCGCGTCGTTGTCGCGTTCCTGGAAAGCTTTTTCACGCGCTACGTCGAATACGATTTCACCGCGGGCCTTGAGGAAAAGCTCGACGAAATCTCCGCGGGCCAGATCGACTGGCGTGCCGTACTTGCCGAGTTCTGGGAGCAGTTCGTCGGCGCCGTCAACGAAATCAAGGAAGTACGCAATCGCGTCGTGCTCGACGCGCTCAACGATTTGCTCGAGCCGCACATTTTCCCCGAACGCGCCGACGGCCGGCCGCGCCGCGAATGCCCGCAATGCGGCACCGGCCAGCTTTCGCTGAAGACAGGGCGCTTCGGAGCTTTCATCGGCTGCTCGAACTATCCGGAATGCAATTTCACGCGGCAGATCACGCCCAGCGCGGACGGCGTTCAGGGCAAAAAGGTTCTGGGCGAAGATCCGGAAACTGGACTTGAAGTAACGTTGCGCGGTGGCCGCTATGGGCCCTATTTGCAGCTCGGCGAGCAGATAAAGCCGCCGAAGCCGAAGAAGGGCGAGAAAAAACCGGACGTCGAAAAGCCCAAGCGCGCGAGCGTTCCCAAGGGCGTTGCGCCGGACGATATCGATCTCGAAAAGGCGCTCGGGCTACTGTCGCTGCCGCGCGAAATCGGGCTGTCACCCGAAGACGGCGAGCCGATCCTCGCCGGCGTCGGACGCTTCGGCCCTTACGTGAAGCACGGCAAGATTTACGCGAACCTGGAAGAAGGCGACGATGTCCTGACCATCGGGCTCAATCGCGCGGTCACCTTGATCGCGGATAAGAAAGCCAACCCGAAGAAAGGCCGCCGCTTCGGCGCCGATCCTGGCAAGGTTCTGGGCGAACACCCGGACAAAGGCGGCCCTGTGGTCGTCAAGAACGGTCGCTACGGGCCTTACGTCAGCCACAACGGCATCAACGCGACCATTACCGGCGACAAGACGCCGGAGACAATTACGCTGACCGAGGCGGTGGTTCTGCTCGACGCCCGCGCCGACCAACTTAGCTCGCAGCCGCGCCGCGCAGCTGGCCGCAAGAAGGCGGGCGAGCCCTCGGAAGCCCCGAAAGGCCGCAAGAAAAAGGCCGTCGAACCCGTGGACAAGACCGAGAAGACGGCCAAACCGCGCAAGAAACCGGCGAAAAAGGCGACCAAAGTCACAGCCGCTGAATAACTGGCGAAGCCGAAGGCCGGCCCTTACATTCATCGATAATCGCGCCGTTTTGGCGCAGGACTCCTATTTTGAACAAGCAATCCAAAAAAAATCCTTCCCTACCGTCCAAGGCCGACATACTAGCCTTCATCGGAAACAGGCCCGGTAAAGTCGGCACCCGTGAAATCGCCCGCGCCTTCGGCTTGAAGAACGCGCTGCGCGCCGATCTCAAGCGCCTATTGCGCGAGCTTGCCGACGAAGGATCGATCGAAAAGCGGCGCAAGAAGTTGCACCATGCCGGCGCCCTGCCCTCAACAGTACTGGCCGATATTACGGCGCGCGACAGCGACGGCGATCTCATTGCATCCCCGGACGAGTGGGATGAGGAAGCGCACGGCGCTGCGCCCAAAATCCGCATTCACGTGCCGCGCAAAGCGCGGCCGGGCGAAGCCGCCGGCCTTGGCGATCGCGTGCTGCTGCGCATCGAGGAGACCGAAGAGGACGATGGAATTCGTCACCGCGGCCGCGTCATCAAGATCATCGATCATCCGAAACATCGCGTGCTTGGAATCTTCCGAAAGATCCAACACGGCGGCGGGCGCCTGGAACCGGTCGACAAGAAAATGCTCGGCAAGGAGCTGGCCATTCCCGCAGGTGCAACCGCCGACGCGGAGGATGGCGATCTGATCGCCGTCGAGACCTCACGCGCCCCGCGTCTGGGCCTGCCGACTGGCCGTGTGGTCGAGCGGCTCGGCTCCCTCAAAAGCGAGCGGGCGATGAGCCTCATCGCCATCCATGCGCACGGCATACCTTCCGTATTCAGACGCGAGACACAGCAGGAAGCCGACGCGGCGAGGCCCGCCACTCTCCAGGGCCGCGAAGATTGGCGGCACGTGCCTTTCGTCACGATCGATCCGGCAGACGCCAAGGACCACGATGACGCGGTGCATGCCGCGCCGGATACCGCGCCCAATAACCCGGGCGGATTCATCGTTGATGTCGCCATCGCCGATGTCGCGGGCTACGTCAGACCGGGCTCCGCGCTTGACCGCGAGGCGCTTGCGCGCGGCAATTCGGTCTATTTCCCCGACCGCGTCGTACCGATGCTGCCCGAGCGCATCTCGAACGACCTGTGCTCGCTTCGACCGCGCGAGGATCGCCCCTCCCTCGCCGTGCGCATGGTGATCGGTGCAGACGGGCGCAAGCGTGCGCATACGTTCCACCGCATCCTGATGCGTTCGGCTGCAAAGCTTTCCTACCAGCAGACGCAGTCGGCCATCAGCGGGCGGACCGACGAAGACACCGACGTGCTGGTCGAACCGGTGCTCAAACCGCTCTACGCAGCCTACGAAACGATGGCGAGGGCGCGGGCCGAACGCCAGCCGCTCGACCTCGATCTGCCTGAGCGCAAGATCCTCTTGAAAGGCGATGGCACTGTCGACCGCGTGATCACGCCCGATCGGCTTGAGGCACACCGGCTGATCGAGGAATTCATGATCCTGGCGAATGTCGCAGCCGCCGAAACACTCGAGCGAGTGCGTGTGCCGCTGATCTATCGCGTCCATGACGAGCCGGCGATGGAAAAGGTTCAGGCGTTGCGCGAATTTCTTGCCACGCTTGATATTCCCTTCCCCAAAGGCGGTGTTCTGAAACCGGAATTGTTCAATCGGGTCCTCGCACGCGTGAAAGGCCGCGACGCCGAGCAATTGGTCAACGAGGTTGTCTTGCGCACGCAGGCGCAGGCGGAATATTCAGCCGAGAACTACGGGCACTTCGGATTGAATCTGCGGCGCTATGCACATTTTACTTCGCCGATCCGCCGCTATGCCGACTTGATCGTGCATCGCGGACTTATCCGCGCGCTGAAGCTTGGCCACGACCGCCTCCCCGACGGCGCGGATCAAAAAGCGCTGGCTGAAATCAGCGCGCAGATTTCAGCCACCGAACGCCGCGCCATGCTGGCCGAGCGTGAGACCGCGGATCGTCTCATCGCTCACTTCCTCGCCGATCGCATAGGCGCAACCTTCGACGGACGCATTTCCGGCGTCACCCGCGCCGGGCTGTTCGTGAAGCTGCGCGAAACGGGGGCCGATGGCTTCGTGCCGGCGCGAACCATCGGCGACGAATATTTTCGCCATGACGACAAAGCCCATGCGATGGTCGGTTCACGCTCCGGCGAAACCTACCGCCTCGGCGACCCGGTGACGGTCAAGCTGGTCGAGGCCGCACCCGTTGCCGGAGCGCTGCGCTTTGAGATCCTATCCGAGGGCCGTCGGGGACGACCCAGCCCCCGACCCCGGCACGAAGAGCGGCAGCGCGAGTATCGCGCGCACGGCAGACAACGGAAGAGACGATGACGCAAGACCTCGGAAAACTCTGGGCCGAGCGCATGACAAAGTCGGAACGCGACATGTCATTCCCCGACAGCGAGCCACGCGACGCTGCGACGTTGATGTTGATCGACCGGTCCGGCGCAAAGCCGAAAGTTCTCCTCGGCCGCCGTCATGCCGGCCACAAGTTCATGCCGGGCAAGTTCGTCTTTCCCGGTGGCCGCATCGAAGCGCTCGACCGCCTGATGCCTGCCATCAGCGAATTGCATTCCGATGCGCAGAAAAAACTGCTGGAGCGTGTTGCCGAGCCGAGTCCCGATTTTGCGCGCGCTTTTGCTCTCGCGGCACTGCGCGAGACCGCCGAAGAAACCGGACTGCTGCTTGGTGTAAAACGCGATCGTCCGCCGGAAGCACCTGGCGAACTCTGGACCGAGTTCGCCAAGGCCAACGTCCACCCCGACCTCGGCCAGATTCACTTCATTGCCCGCGCCATAACGCCGCCGCGCCGGCCACGCCGCTTCGACACGCGCTTTTTGACCGCCGACGCCTCTGCAATAGCCCATACTATTGAGGGTGTGGTGGGGCCGGACTCCGAACTTGTCGAGCTGACCTGGGTGCCGATTGAGGAAGCCACGCATCTGGACATGCCGACAATTACCGGGATTGTGCTGGAGGAGTTGCTGGCCCGCGTCGAAGCCGGCATGGGGCACGACCTGCCGGTGCCCTTTTATTTCATGATTGAAAAGCAGTTCTTCCGGGAACTGCTGTAAATGCCGTAAATTCGGGCATTTCTTGACATTTGCCGCTTCGGCGCTAGTTTCCGCCGCCAAGACGCCCACCGTGGTCACACTTAAAGTTTCAGAGGAAAATCCATGGCCAAAGCCATCAGTCTCAAGATCAAACTGGTCTCTACCGCAGGGACCGGCCACTACTATGTAACGCGGAAGAACTCGCGCACACAGACGGACAAAATGAAAAAGAAGAAATACGATCCGATCGCGAAGAAGCACGTCGAATACACGGAATCCAAGATCAAGTAGGTCGCGGAGGCATCCAAGTATGCTTCGCTCGCTTTTCGCTGCCCTGCTGCTGATGGCGCTCGCATTCGCGCAAGCGAGTGCCGGCGAAAAGCACAAGCTCGCGCTCCAGATCAGCGACAATGATCCGGACAAGATGAACGCGGTGCTGAACGTCGCCGCGAACGTGTCGAAGTACTATTCCGACAAGGGCGAAGAGGTCGAGATTCAGATCGTCGCCTTCAACGCCGGACTCAACATGCTGCTTGCCGATACTTCCCCGGTGAAGCCGAGGCTCAAGTCCTTCAAGGACAGCATGCCAAACGTCTCTTTCATGGCGTGCGAGAACACCCTGGAGGCAATGACCCGCAAAGTAGGCAAAGAGCCGGCACTCGTCGAAAACGCCGAGCGCGTCAAGGCCGGCGTGGTCACGCTGATCGAGCTCGGCGAAAAAGGCTGGACGATCGTTCGGCCCTAGCGTGCGCGGCCGCGAAACTGGTGGCCGGCCGGAAGCGACATGAGGAGGCCACTCGCACCACTCCCGGGCCGGCCGAACCCCACGGACCCAGGAGATGCGGCGGACCTGACACCGTAGGGTATTGCGCACGTCCGAGCCGCGCCCATGAATGCGCGCGGCGAATCAAGACTCACCCGTAAGGCTAAACCACACAGCAGCTTCGGCCAAATGCGTTATTAACGTGCTGGAATGGCTTGAAAAATCTTGCGTCCAACGACGCAACAGGCGGTCCGAAGGCGCCGACCCCGAACCGATCAGCCGGAACCCAGAAAATGGCGGATCGTTTCGATGAATTTTCCCACCGAGATCGGCTTCGACAGATAGGCTTCACAGCCGCCCTCGCGGATGCGCTCCTCATCGCCTTTCATGGCAAAGGCCGTAATGGCCACCACCGGGATCGCTTTGAGGTCGGGATCGTCCTTGAGCCACTTGGTCACTTCAAGGCCGGAGACTTCCGGCAGTTGGATGTCCATCAAAATAAGGTCCGGCCGGTGCTTGCGCGCAAGGTCGAGCGCTTCGATCCCGTTGCGTGTGCCGACAGTCTGGTAACCATGCGCTTCGAGCAGATCGTGGAAGAGCTTCATGTTCAGCTCGTTGTCTTCCACGATCAGGACGGTCTTTGGCATTCGCTTTCCCGCCCTCTTCCCAATACCCGGTTGCGGTCGCGAAGGCCGCGCTCGGGGCATAGTTGCACGTTAGTGCCGATTTGTTAGGTAAGGGGAAATTTTGTTGATTCTCAACGGGGCTTGGTATGGCTTGGTCAAGTCCCGCGTTCAAAACGACATCCCGGAACTATTTCGACGTGGTCGAGTTCTGGCACA
>DATDLC010000069.1:0-2353 GCA_036519515.1 Pseudolabrys sp.
CTCAGCGTGCACGGCATCGAGCGTGTCGACGATTATGCCTGGTTGCGCGACCCGAACTGGCGCGAGGTGATCAGGAAACCGTCGGTATTATCAAGCGAGATTCGCGCCCACATCGAGGCCGAGAGCCGCTACGCCAAGGCCTTGCTGGCACCGCTTGCGGGCCTGCGCAGGCAGTTGCTCAAGGAGCTGAAAGGCCGCATCGAGCCGGCCGCGTCCGAGGTTCCCCTGCCCGATGGCCCGTATGCCTATTGGAAAGAATATGTGCCTGGCGCCGAGCATCCGCGCATCGTGCGCGCGCACGCTGGCGGTGTCGACCAGGTGCTGGTCGATGGGGCCGCGATCGCGGTGGGCAAGCCCTATTTCTCGTTCGGCACTACCCGGCACAGCCCGGATCATCGCCTGTATGCCTATTTGGTCGATTTGACCGGTGACGAGAGCTATCGCCTGCGCGTGCGCGAAATCAGCACGGGACGCGACTTACCACTCGACATCCCTGAGGTCTCGACCTTCACCTGGGCGCCGGACAGCGCGACGTTGTTCTACGTGCGGCTCGATCCCGAGCATCGTCCGCGCTTCGTGTATCGTCATCGGCTCGGTACGGACCCGAAAAATGATCCGCTGATTTACGAAGAAAAGGACCTCGGCTTCGAAATCTCGGTCGGTCTGACACGCACAAAGCGGTTCATTGTGATCTCGACCGCCGACCAAGACACGTCCGAAAGCTGGCTGATCGACGCTGCGCAACCCGCAAACCCGCCGGTATTGGTCGCTGCCCGCGAGCTCAATATCCAATACCGCGTGAGCGACTGGAGCGATGGACTCCTGATTCGCACCAACGCAGACAGCGCTGATGATTTCAAGATCATGATCGCCCCCGCATCTGCGCCCGGCCGCGAGAACTGGCGCGACCTGATTCCCTACAAGGAAGGCCGGCAGATTGTCTCCGCAATCCCGTTTTCCGCGTATCTCGCCAGGCTCGAACGCGAAGATGGCCTCCAGCGCATCGTGATCCGCCGCAATTCGGACGGTGCCGAACACACGGTTAGCTTCGACGAGGAGGCGTACTCGGTCGAACTCGTCACGCCCCTTGAGTTCGATACCCGTAGCCTGCGCTTTCTGTACAGGTCACCGACAACCCCACAGCAGACCTTCGACTACGATATGGAGAGCCGCGAGCGCGCGCTGCGCAAGCAGCAGCAGATTCCGAGTGGGCATGATCCCGCTGCATACGAGGTGCGCCGGCTGTTCGCCCCGACCGCCGAGGAACAGGTACCGATCACGGTTCTGCACCGCAAAGGCTTGCCGATCGACGGCTCGGCGCCACTTTTTCTGGGGGGTTACGGTGCCTACGGCGATCTCTTCGAGGCCAATTTCGATTCCAATCTGTTCTCGCTGGTCGACCGCGGCTTCGTCTACGCCATCGCCCACGTCCGCGGCGGGATCGAAAAGGGCAAGCGTTGGCACGATGCCGGTCGCCGCGAGAACAAGGTCAACACCTTCACGGATTTCATCGCGGTCGCCGAATATTTGACCAAGGCCGGCTACGGGGCGCCCAGACGCATCGTGGCGCTCGGCGATTCCGCGGGCGGCACGCTGATGGGCGCGGTTGCCAACATGCGGCCCGACCTGTTCGCCGGCATCGTCGCGCGCGTTCCCTTTGTCGATGTCCTCAACACCTTGCTCGACCCGGATTTGCCGATGACCGCCGGCGAGCTGCCGGAATTCGGCGATCCGGCCCACGATCTCTCTGCCTATTGGACCATTGCCGGCTACGCGCCCTACGACAACGTGAAGGCTCAGCCTTACCCGCCCATGCTCGTCACCGCGGGGCTGAGCGATCCGCGCACGCAATATTGGGAGCCGGCAAAATGGGTTGCCAAGCTGCGCGCGATGAAGACCAACGGTTCCCGCATCGTGCTGATCCCGCGCATGACGTCGGGGCATTTTGGCGCCCCCGGCCGCTTCAAGGCGCTCGAAGAAGTGGCGATGTTCCAGGCTTTCGCCCTCGACGTGACGGATAAGCGCTGACAGGATCGTGGTCCAACGAATGCAGTGCTCCGACTGGAACGCGACTTGCTCGCAATCGTGGCGGCGTCACTCGCCCCGCGATGCCTCGCCGTTTACGATCGCTGCGATTCTGTCGGCGAGTCGTCTCAATTCGGCATCGGCAAGATTGGCGAGAATAATGACCGACAGGTTGTCGTCAAGGTACCGAATCAGCAACGTTTCAAATCCTTGCCAAGAGCCGTCATGATAATGAATATCTTTTCCACCTTGTCGCTCCAACTCCCATGCAAATCCATACGAGCTTTTCCGACCGTTTAGAAGCGTCGCGGGCTGGAAAATTTTCGAC
>DATDLC010000070.1:0-40329 GCA_036519515.1 Pseudolabrys sp.
ACGAGCTTTATGAAAAAGTGTGAAACAGACGCGAAAGCCGCGTGCAGCAAATCAGCAGCCGAGAAAAAATTGGCTGGTGCTGCGAAGGACAGCTTCACCAAGAAATGCGTCACCGACGCGATTGGTAGCTGATAAGAGTCCACTGGCGAAGGATCTCCAAGCGGTTGATCGATCCTCAGCGGCGGCAACGCCGCTGAGGTCGCACTGTGACTCTATTTGGAACTTGCGTCTTTCAAGATCGGCATCAGCCGCGCAACTTCGCGTCGCACAAGATTGCCAAGAGCTTTTGGTCCACGACGATTCGGTTCCGCGATCTCGGCGCCGAGTTCAGCCAGTCGTTTCTGTACGGCCTCTTCGCTGAGACCCTTGCTCAAGGCGTCGGCGAGCTTGTCGATGATCGGCGCCGGCGTGCCTTTCGGCGCGAACACCGCGTAGAAAGGCGCGCAGTCGAACTCAGGCAGACCCTGCTCATGGGATGTCGGGACGTCAGGCAGCAGCGGGCTACGTTTCTTTGTGGCGATGGCGAGTGCTTTGACGGTGCCCGCGCGCACGTGCGGCAGCGGTCCGAGCACCGGATCGCAGTCGTAGTCGACCTGGCCCGCGAGAATGGCATTCATGACAGGCGCTGTGCCGGTGAACGGCACCATTGTCGGCTTGATGCCGATGGCCGAGTTCAAAAGAAGGCAGCCGACGTAGGATACCGATCCGACGCCCGCATGGCCCATATTGAGCTTGCTTTCGTTGGCTTTTGCGTAGGCGACGAATTCCTGGAGGTTGTTGGCGGGAAAATCCTTGCGGACAGCGAGCAGCTCCGGCTGCTCAGCAATCAGTCCGATCGGTTCGAAATCCTTCTCCGGGTCGTAGCCCAGATTGGGATAGAACGCGGGCGCCGCGGCGTGCGTGCCCATGTGCCCGGAAATGATGGTGTAGCCATCGGCCGGAGCGCGCGCGGCGCGAAGCGCGCCGATAGTGCCGCCGGCGCCGCCGACGTTCTCGACAACGAATTGCTGGCCGAGATGGCGGGAGAAGATGTCGGCCACGATGCGGCCGGTGATGTCGGCCGGTCCGCCTGGTGCGAACGGCACAATTATCGTGACCGTCCTCGTCGGGTAGTCCTGTCCCTGCGCCCCGCTCGTTGCCGCGAGCGCCACAAGCGCCGCCGCGATCCATCGTCCCTTCATCGTTTCCTCCCTGACTGTCGGCTTTTTGCAGCAACCATAGCCGTGCCGCGCGCCAAATTACAGCCGGGGGGCGGTCGCAAACGCTTTCGGTCTCGGCCGGCAGTTGTGGCTGTCAGCTTGTCGGCGATAAACTGCAGTCAGGTGTGTCTTCGGACGGTGTCCTTTCGACGCTTGCCCCGCACCACCGGTGCCATGCGCAACATTTTTCCACCCTATGTTGAAATTCCGCTGCCGGCGGATGACCAGGCTTTAGCCATGTGGCAGGCCGTGCGACCACGTGGCCTTGCGACGGGCGTGGTCACTTGGCCGATGGTCAGCAGCATCAACGTCGGCATCAACGCACGCATTCGGTACAAGGCCGACGCATCTGACACATCGCAGTCCGCCGAACAAACCGAGGAGCTCGGCACCGGCGATTGCGAGGATTTTGCGATCCTGAAGTATTCGACACTGCTGCAGCTCGGCATTCCCGAAACGTCGCTTTGCCTGGTGCTTGCCGAATTAGTCGCACTGAACACGGCGCACGCGCTGCTACTGGTCGGACTCGGTGAAGAGCGCCGCGTGCTGGACAACAAGTTCGATCAGCTCATAGCGCCAGCCGACTACATAAATCTAACCCCGATAAAGGGCTTTTCGGGTAGCAGCGGATTCCTGTTCGCGAGGCAATTCAGCTTTGGTGACTGCTCTGAAACGAAGTCTTATTCCGCTCGATAGAACGTCGCCGCGTCCGCGCTGAAGGCCTTGCGCGATTGCGGATCCAGATAAAGCATATGTCCGCCGCGATAGAGCTTGAGCTGCACGCGGCCGGGCGGGTCGAGCGTCGGCATATGGTCGATGACGTAGCGGGTCATCGCGTAGGGCGTGATCATGTCGGAATAACCGTGCGCGATCATCAGGCGAAACGATGGGCCATACGCAAGCATCACGCGCAGGTCGTCTTCGGCGCTCGCTTGCAAGCGGCCACCCTGCCAATCCCAACGACCGGTCACATCGCCCGCGAGAAGTGCGTAGGTCATCTCGGTCTGGAACCCGAGTTCGTTGCGCGCATATGTGGCCATGGCGCCCCCGTAAGCACGCGATAGGGCATCAAGGATCGGATCCGGTGCCCGCGATGAACGTCTTTCGGGGTAGGGATCATCGGCAGCGAAGCTCGCGTCATATTGACTGACGATTTTGCGATCGTCCGAACGCAAGGCCTTCACATATGCATTGGCGGCAAAACCTCGGGCTTGCGCTATTGCATCCAAGGGCAAGCCGGTCATCTGTGCAACGCGCTGATAGAACGCGACGGCCGCATCTCCCTTTAATGGAGGGCCGGCCAGTGTCATCAGATAATCTGTCATCGCGAATTTTTCGGCTGCGGCGAGCGCCTCGGGGCTAAAAGTTTTTTTTCGCTCGAGCTCGGCCGCCGCCAGTGATGGCAGCTGCAGGGCGGCGCAGAGCGCGGAACTGTCGTCACCAAAGGTCAGCCAGCCTTCCAGCAGCGGCGACAACATGACGATGCCGGCTGCCACAATCCCCTGATCGCGTTGCAATGCGCGGGCAGTCTTGGCAGCTCGGAAGCCCCCATAGCTCTCTCCAAAAAGATACTTTGGCGAGTCGGCTCGGTTGTTCTTCGCAACGTAAAGTGCAACCGCCTTGGCCATGGAATCGGCATCGCTGGTCACACCCCAGAAGTGTCTGGCTTCATCTGATTTGACCGCGCGGCTCCAGCCGGTGCCGATCGGGTCGATCAGTACGAGATCCGTGAAAGCAAGCCAGGTATCCGGGTTGTCGCGCAAACTGGCTCGCGCGGCGTCCCGGCCGTCCGGCCCAAAATCGAGAACGCGCGGTCCGACAAGACCCAGATGCAGAAAAGCAGAAGCCGCGCCTGGCCCTCCATTGAATACAAAAGTCAGTGGGCGGTTTTTTGCGCCATTTTTCAAAACATAGGCGGTGTAGAAAACCGACGCGCTCTGCTCGCCGGACTGGTCGAAGAAAGCGAGGGTGCCTGCGGTCGCAGTATAGGCCAGGGTACCGCGCGGCGTATCAATCGAATGCTCCGTGACCGAATCGGCCGGCAGAAGGCGCAGCACGCCTTTATCCGGCGCGTGCCGCTCGGCTGGATTTTGAGGGCGGTCTTTGGAGATGTCATCAGCGCTGGCGGCACTGAGCGTGCCGGCGATTATCATCGCCAGCACGATTCGAGTGAGGAAGGAAGTGGGAGTTGTCATTGGCACGCCCGGCTCCCGTGAAAACTGCGTGCCCCCGAATTTCGGCGGCCGTCCTGGCCGCCCGATTGCTTAACGCCTGCCCCGGAAATTCGGTCGCCGCTGCTGCGGAGCCGGTGAGGGCGCATCGCCCTTATGACGGAAACTGATACGTCCCCGCTGCAGATCGTAGGGCGACATCTCGACGATCACACGATCACCGACGCCGGTGCGGATGCGGAACTTGCGCATCTTGCCTGCAGTGTAGGCCAGCACCTCATGCTCGTTGTCGAGTTTCACCCGGAAGTTTCCGTCCGGCAGGACCTCGGTCACCGTACCATCGAACTCCAGCAGTTCTTCTTTCGCCATCCAGTCGTCTCCAGTTGCGTCAACGTGGGCGGTGGCCGGCATTGCGGCGCGGCTCGCCCGAGCGGTGCAGGAATGTAACATTTCCCAATCCGTTTGGCTCGCCCTTCCCCTGTTCCGCATGGTGGGGTTGCGGCCGGGCTTTGTGGTGGCCATAGCTGCCATTCTGGGGGCGGGGCTGATGTTTGCCGCGCTGATGCGGTCGACCATTCTTGCGATTGGCCGCATGGTGCGGGGCGGGATGGGCCGGCGGCTTGCCGGTGCGCCGATCTGTCGCCGGGATCGTGATGCGGATCAACCGCTCGATGTCGCGGAGGTAGGCACGCTCCTCGTTATCGCAGAACGAGATCGCAACGCCCTCGGCGCCGGCGCGCGCAGTACGCCCGATGCGGTGAACATAGCTCTCAGGGATATTCGGTAGATCGTAGTTCACCACGTGGCTCACGCCGTCGACATCGATGCCGCGGGCGGCAATGTCGGTGGCAATGAGCGTGCGCAACTTGCCGTCGCGGAAGGCTGCGAGTACGCGCTCGCGCTGATTCTGCGACTTGTTGCCGTGGATCGCTTCGGCGGCATGACCGGCTTTTTGCAGACCACGTACTACCTTGTCCGCGCCATGCTTGGTGCGGGTGAACACCAGCACGCGATCGGTCTTTTCGGTCTTGAGCACCTCGACCAGCAGCGACGGCTTCGAGGCCTTTTCGGTGAGGATGACGCGCTGCTCGATACGGTCGACGGTCGAGGCCTGCGGCGTGACGGCCACGCGAGCGGGATCGCGCAGCATCGCGTCGGCGAGCCGGGTGATTTCCTGCGGCATGGTGGCGGAGAAGAACAGTGTCTGCCGCGTTTTCGGAAGCATCGCGACGATCTTTCTGATGTCGTGAATGAAGCCCATATCGAGCATGCGGTCGGCTTCGTCGAGAACCAGCACTTCGATCTGGTCGAGGCGCAACGCACGGCTGTTCACCAGATCGAGCAGGCGGCCAGGTGTGGCCACGAGCACTTCGGCGCCGCGAGACAGCGCGCGGATCTGTCGATTGATTGGCACGCCGCCGATTGCAAGCGCTATTTCCAACGGGCGGATGTGACGCCCATAAGCCCGGAAGCTGTCGGCGATCTGGCCGGACAATTCGCGCGTGGGAGAAAGCACCAGCACGCGGCAGGATTTCTGCGCGGGCCGCTGACGCTTGTTGAGCAGATGATTGAGAATCGGCAGCACGAAAGCGGCGGTCTTGTCGGTGCCGGTCTGCGCAATGCCGATGACATCGCGGCCTTGCGCTGCGATCGGAATAGTTTGGGTCTGGATCGGGGTGGGAGTGACGTATTTCTCTTGAGCGAGGGCGCGAAGGATCGGCTCTGCGAGGCCGAACTCGTTAAATGAAGTCAAAGAGTCTCTTTCTTATATAGCGAAACGACCGTGCTGCCTTTGCAGCCGGTGGAATCGCGGGGTTTAAAGACATCCCGCGTTGCCAGGGTTGTCGTTTGGTTCAGAAATTCGGATGGGCGGGGGCGAAATTCGTTTTAATGAGCTTCGTGCACGCAGCCCGCAAACCCGAGATCGGGTCATCATCCGCACCGGTCATATGACAGCCGGCGATGTCCTTTTCAAGGCTGGCCCCCTCTTCGTTACGCAGAATGATGAATAAAGTGGTGGCCGGCGGCCCCCTACGCCCGATGGACAAGAAAGGACAGATCGGGGAATGTCAGCCCGAAATCCAGTTCTGGGTCGAAATAGACACTCCGGAGCCGTCGAAATGCCGTTTTCCAGGGCCTCCCAGGCCCTTTCCCGCTTTACCGTGCTTGATCTCACTCGCGTCCGCTCGGGGCCGACCTGTGTTCGTCAGCTCGGCGATTGGGGCGCCAACGTCATCAAGATCGAGACGCCACCACATCTCGTCGACGGCGAAGGCCTGGGTGGCCCGCGCGAAGGCTCCGATTTTCAGAATCTTCAGCGCAACAAACGCGGCATGACGCTCGATCTGAAATCGCCGAAGGGAATCGCCGCCTTCAAGCGAATGGTCGAAAAAGCCGATGTGGTGGTCGAGAATTTCCGCCCCGATGTGAAGGATCGGCTTGGCATCGATTATGAGTCACTGAAGAAGATCAACAAGCGGATCGTGCTGGCCAGCATTTCCGGTTTCGGCCAGGACGGGCCTTATGCCAATCGGCCGGGCTTTGACCAGATCGCGCAAGGCATGGGCGGGCTGATGTCAGTCACGGGCGCGCCGGGCGGCGGACCGATGCGGGTTGGCATTCCGGTTGCCGATTTGACCGCCGGACTATTTTGCGCGCTCGGCATTCTGACGGCGCTGCTCGAGCGCGAGACCTCCGGGGAAGGTCAGTGGGTGTCGACGTCGCTGCTGCAAGCGCAGATTTTTATGCTCGACTTTCAGGCGTCGCGTTTCCTGACCGAAGGTGTGGTATCGAAACAGGCCGGCAACAATCACCCGACCTCGATTCCGACGGGCGTATTCAGGACCAAAGACGGATATTTGAATATTGCGGTTGCCGGTGCGGTGATCTGGGAGCGTTTCTGTAGCGCGGTCGGTCATCCGGAGTGGGTGGCGTCCCCGGACTACAAGACCGGCAAGTTGCGGCTGCAAAACCGCGACAGACTCAACGCCGAAATCGACAAAGCGACGGAGACGAAATCCAGCGCTGAATGGGTCGAGATTTTCAACAAAGTCGGCGTGCCCTGCGGTCCGATCTATTCGATCGATCAGGTGTTTTCTGACCCGCAGGTCCAGCATCTCGGCATCGCGCAGGAATCAGCGCGATCGGACGGTAGCCGGCTTGGGCTCGTCGGGCAGCCGTTCAAGCTCTCGCGCACACCGAGCAGGATCGCGGTGCGGCCGCCGAACCTCGGCGAGCACACCGATGAGATTCTCAAGGAATTCGGGTTCGCGGAAAAAGACATCGCGGAGCTGCGCGCCGCCAAAGCGGTTTAAGGAGTGAATGGAATGTCTCAGACCGACAAGATGCTGTCGCGCAAAGAAGGCAAGGTTGGCTATCTAACCTTCAACAATCCCGAGCGTCACAATGCCGTCTCGCTTGAAATGTGGGAGGCGGCGTCGGGTTTTCTCGAAGAGTTCAAAAACGACAAGAATATCCGTGTGGTGGTCGTCACCGGTGCCGGCGGCAAGGCCTTTATCTCGGGGGCCGACATCTCGAAATTCGAGAAGGAGCGTTCGACTCAGGAAGGCGTCGATCGCTACAACGCGGCGGTCGACCGCGCAAACAATGCCTTTTACACGTTTCCGAAACCGACCATCGCCATGATCCGCGGCTATTGTATTGGCGGCGGCGTCGGGCTCGCTTTGTGCTGCGATATGCGAATTTGCACCGAAGGCTCGAAATTCGGGGTGCCGGCCGCCAAGCTCGGTCTCGGCTATCGCTTTGACGGGCTGAAGAAGCTCGTGGATCTGGTTGGCCCTTCCTTCGCAAAGGAAATTTTCTTTACCGCGCGGCAATTCACGGCCGAAGAGGCGCGGATGATGGGTCTGGTCAATCGCGTGCTGCCAGACGCTGAGCTGGAGGCCTACGTGAAGGACTATGCCGAGACCATCGCTGCCAATGCGCCCCTGACCGTCGATTCCGTGAAATACATTGTCGGTCAGGCGGTCACCGATGAGAGCAAACGCGACCTGAAAAAATGCGATGAACTGGTGCAGGGCTGCTTTGCGAGCAACGACTACAAGGAAGGGCGCAAGGCGTTCATGGAGAAGCGCAAGCCGGCTTTCACCGGTTCCTAAGGGGTGGGCTTGAACACAAGCGCGTCACCGGTGTTGGTACAGAAAATGCGAAATTATACAGCCGCGCCAAGCGGCGGGTTCAGGGGAGGAAGCGCGTGGCGTCTGTCGAGTTACGGGATCTGACCAAGCGATACGGCGATGTCGCTGTAGTCGACGACATCTCGCTCACCATCGAGCACGGTCATCTGGTTTGCCTGCTAGGTCCTTCGGGCTGTGGCAAAACGACGACGCTGCGGTTGATTGCCGGTTTCGTCGAGCCGAGCAAGGGCGAGATTCGCGTGGGCGACAAACTTGTTTCATCACCCGCGCATTCAATGCCGCCCGAAAAGCGCAACATGTCGATGATCTTTCAGAGCTACGCGCTGTGGCCGCACATGACGGTGGCTGAGAACATCGTCTACGGCCTGAAGTTGCGAAAGATGGACCGCGACAGCATCGGCAAGAAGCTCGACGCCATTCTCGCGACCACGCGGCTCGCCCCGCTTGTGCAACGCTACCCAGGGGAATTGTCCGGCGGACAGCAACAGCGCGTGGCGCTCGCGCGCGCCCTCATCGTGGAGCCGGAAACGCTCCTGCTCGACGAGCCGCTGTCCAACCTCGATGCCAATTTGCGCGAAGAAATGCGATTCGAAGTGCGCCGCCTGCACGACACCTATCGCTACACGACAGTCTATGTGACGCACGACCAGTCGGAAGCGATGACCACTGCCGACCTCATTGCAGTGATGAACGCCGGGAAGATCGAGCAGGCCGGCTCGCCGGAAGAGATTTATGACCGACCGCGCTCGGAATTCGTTGCGCGCTTTATCGGTTCGAGCAATGTCATCAAGGGCAAGGGGCTCGATGCCACTCGTATCGATTTCGCCGGCACGCCGCTTCGTTGCACTGGCGAGGCAATCAAGTCCGGAGCATCGACCCCGGTCTCGATCCGTCCGCATGACATAGCAATTTCCGCGGCGCAACGGCAGGGCGAAAACATCGTGCCGGCGACCGTGGTGCGGCAGGTCTTTCTCGGCGGCAGCCGGGACTATATGGTTGAAGCCAAGGATGGCACGCAGCTGCGCGTACTTACCGCCGCGGGCGAGAACATCCCGCAAGGTAGCGTGGTCTGGCTTCACTTGCCGGCCGAGCGCTGCCGCGCACTGAGCGGGTAACCACTTCGCGGGGCGAAACAACAAGACGAAGATATGGAGGATACGCCGATGAAAGGATCGAAAATCTCACGCCGCAACATGCTGGTCGGCGCGAGCGCGCTGGCCGCCGGTGCCGCGTTCTCGACCAGGGTTATGTCGGCTGCACCACCCGCGAGCGCGGTTACGCCGGCACTCATCGAAGCGGCCAAGAAGGAAGGCAAGGTCGTCTGGTACACCTCGGTCGATCTCAAATTGTCGGAACAGATCGGCAAGGCCTTCGAAGCCAAGTATCCGGGTGTCGCCTGCAAGGTCGAACGCACGGGCGCTGAACGCATCTTGCAGCGTATCGGGCAGGAATACACTGCCAATGTTCATGCGGTCGACGTCGTGAACTCGTCGGACGCCTCGCATCTGGTCTACTGGAAAGATCAGGGCATGCTCGAACCTTATGTTCCTGAAGACGTTGCCAAGTTCTACCCGGCCGAACACAAGGATGCCGACGGTACTTACGCTAGTTTCCGCGTGTTCCTGTGTATCATTGCCTACAACACCACCATGGTGAAAAAAGAAGAGGCCCCGAAAAGCTTCGCAGATCTGCTGGACGCAAAATGGAAGGGCAAGATCGTCAAGGCGCATCCCGGCTACAGCGGCACGATCATGACTGCCACTTACCAGATGTCCCGCGATCTGGGCTGGGAGTACTTTGAAAAACTCGCGCAGCAGAACATCCTGCAAGTGCAGTCGGCCGCCGATCCGCCGAAGAAAATCGCACTGGGTGAACGCGCGATCCAGGCCGATGGCGTCGAATATCTGATCTTCCAAGAGAAAGAATCTGGCCAACCTGTCGAACCGATCTATGCGAGCGAAGGGACGCCGCTGATCATCGGTCCCAATGGCCTGTTCAAGGCTGCACCAAATCCGAACGCAGCACGGCTGTTCCAGAGTTATTGCTTCTCGCCGGAATGCCAGCAGCTCTGCATTGATATCGGTGGGCTGCGCTCGGTTCACCCGCAAATCAAGGAACATACCGGGCGCACTCCGCTCAACCAGATCAAAATGATGAAGGACGATGCTGTGGCGGTTCTCAAAAATGGCGAGCAGATCAAGGCACGCTACACCAAGATCTTTCGTGTGTGACTAATGGGCCTTCCCCGCGAGGGGAAGGCCGTTTCTTTCTGGCAAGGTTCATTCGATGACAACGGTCGTATCCACCGCACCCATAGTAAGGCGGCGGCTGGGCTTTGACCTGTCGAAGCCTGTGCTGGTGACATTCGCGGTAATTTTGTTCGCGCTTATTGCGATGCCACTGTCGTGGCTGGTGTTGTACGCCTTCAGCAGCAAAAGTGGCGGGTTCACACTCGACAATTTCCATCGGCTGGTGACCGACGCCGCGTATCTCGACCCGCTACTTACCACCTTTGCGCTCGCCACCCTGGCTGCGCTGATCTGCTGCATCGTGGCTGCCCCAATGGGCTGGTTGGTGGCTCGTACGGATATGCCGCTGCGACGGACCGTGCGCTTGTTGGTGACGGCGTCATTCGTCACGCCACCGTTTCTCGGCGCGATCGCATGGGAATTGTTGGCTGCGCCGAACAGTGGATTGCTCAACCAGCTCTACCGCGAGCTCACCGGCGTCGAACAGGGCGCCCATTTGTTCAACATCTACAGTTTCACCGGGCTCGTCTTTGTCATCAGCTGCTACACGTTTCCCTATGTTTTTGTGCTGGTCGCGAACTCGCTCGATCGCACCCCAGGCGATCTCGAGGATGCGTCCGCCATTCTTGGCGGCAAGGCTTGGGACACGGCGCGCCGGATCACGATCCCACTGGCGCTTCCGTCGATCCTAGCGGGCGCACTGGTTGCATTCCTGCAGGCGATGACATTATTCGGCTCGCCGGCAATCCTGGCGATGCCCGCGGGTTTCCACACGATGACCACAAAGATCTGGAGCCTGTTCCAGTTTCCACCCCAGCCGGAACTGGCCGCAGCAGCTTCTCTCCCGCTCCTGATCCTCACGGTTATCTTGCTCCGTGCGGAGCACGTGGTGCTTGGCCGGCGCGGCTACTCCGTCGTCGGCGCGAAGAATAGTGAACCGCGCATCGTGCGACTTGGCCGTTGGCGTTGGGTCATGCTGACGGTCGCGATGCTAGTGCTGATGTGCCCGGTTTTCTTGCCCTATTTCGCGTTACTCAATGCCTCTTTTTCCAAGGTCGCCTCACACCTGGTTTGGTTCAACAACTTCACATTGCACAATCTGCATTTCGTTTTCTACGAATTGTCGGCAACCAAGCTCGCGTTGCGCAACACATTCATCCTCGGAACGCTGGCGGCGACGGCCGGCACGGTACTCGCGCTTGTGATCGCCTATGTGCACACGCGACAGGCCGTCAGGGGCTATCGCTTGCTCGGCTTTCTCGCAACCGCTCCGGTGGCGATCCCCGGGATCGTATTGGGCGTCGGGTTGTTCTTCACGTATACGCGTCCGCCGTTTGTACTCTATGGCACGTTGTGGATCCTGCTGATCGCCTTCGTTACGCTGAACATGCCGGCGGCCTATCAGCAGCTTCAATCGGCCTTCAAGGCGGTGCATCCTGAACTTGAGGACGCCAGTCGCATACTTGGCGCCACGCGATTGCGAGCGCTCTGGCAGATTACCGCGCCGCTGCTGCGTACGAGCGTGATTGCCACGTGGTGCTTCATCTTCGTCGGAGTGATCCGCGAGCTGTCGGCGGCGATCATGCTGTTCACCTCGGAGACCAAGGTTCTGTCGGTGCTCATCTATGATCTCAATGAGAGCGGCGATCTTGCCGCCATTGCGGTGCTCGGCCTGCTGATGCTTGTCCTGACGTTCGGTATCGTCGCACTGGCCAACAGCCTGAAGTTCGGCAGCGCGCGCCGGCTGTCTGGGACGCCGTGATGGCGGTGTTCCCGTGAGCGGCCGATTTCCTGAGACGTCCGTTGCCGAGCAGCTTGCGAAGTGCGTGGTCGCGTTACGCGCTGATCACTTGCCGCAGCCCTTGCGACGAAAGTGCAAAGATCTGCTGGTCGACGTGGTCGGTCTCTGCGTGACCGCTCGCAACGAGGACTACATCAAGAGTGCGCTGGCCGGCTGCGACGACGATGGACCATGCACAGCCATCGGTCATGCACGCGGTTTGAGTGCAGCCAGTGCTGCCTTCGTCAATGGCACGGCGACGCATGGCGAGGACTTTGACGATACGTTTGAGGGTGGCCCGGTGCATGCCGGAGCCGTGATTGTGCCGGCGGTGCTAGCGACGTGCGAGCGCCACAGACCGGATGGTGGCGCCGCCTTTCTTGGCATTGCGGTGGGCACCGAAGTGATGTGTCGCCTGAGCACGGTCGTGCCGAAGGCAGTGCACAAGGCCGGGTTCCATCCGACAGCCATTTTCGGCGCGATGGGCGCCGCTGTCGGCGTAAGCGCTGCCCTTGGTCTGAACGCAAGGCAGATTGTCGATGCGCTCGGCATTGCCGCCAGCATGGCGTCTGGCATCATCGAATACTTGGCAGAGGGCGCCTGGACGAAACGGCTACACCCAGGATGGGCGGCGCAATCGGGCATCCGCGCGGCGCTGCTCGCGCAAGGCGGCTTCATCGGACCGCGCACCGTATTCGAGGGCGTCCACGGACTGTTTCATGGCTTCGCCCATACAACACAGGGCAACTATGACGTTCTCACCGGTGACTTTGGTACGCGCTGGGTAACCGAGACACTTGCCTTCAAGCCTTATCCGTGCGGGACCATGGCGCATCCCTACATCGACTGCGCCAGACGCCTCGCAGGACGCGGCATCAAAGCGGGCGATGTGAAGGAGCTGATCTGCGAAGTGGCCGAAGGCACGGTCCACAGACTTTGGGAGCCGCTCGCCGACAAGCAGCGTCCGCCCAACGGTTATGCCGCGAAGTTTTCAACACCATTCCTGCTCGCCACCGGATTCGTGCGCGGCGGCGTGGGCCTTGACGCCTTCACGGATGCTGCGGTGCGCGACACGGATGTACTCGCGCTCTCGTCCAAGGTCCGTTACGTGATTGATCCCGACAACCCGTACCCAAACAACTTCACCGGCCACATTCGAGCGGTACTTAATGATGGAACGGTCGTGGAGGAGCGCCAGCCACATTTCCGTGGCGGGGCGCACGAACCGCTCTCACGCGACGACATCGAGGAGAAATTCATGCTCAACGTTCGCCATGGTGGGTGGGATGAAAAGCGGGCCGTGGCGGCGATCGGGCGCCTTGCAAAGCTATATGAGGGAAAGATCGATTTGGCGTTCCTGCGGGGATAGCTTTTCTGTCATGGCGCAAAACGCCCATGACGAGCGGAGAGACCAATGAGTGAAAAAGAGCTCGCCGGCAAAGTGGCGATCGTTACCGGCGCCGGCCGCAATATCGGCCGCGCGATCGCACTTCAACTTGCGCAGGCCGGCGCATCGGTCGTCGTTAATGTGCGGTCCAACAAGACCGAGGCCGATAGTGTATTGCGTGAAATCGAGGCCGCTGACGGAAAAGCGGCCATTGTTCTTGGCGACGTTGCCGACGAGAAGACTGCAACAGCGCTCGCGGATGCCGCGATCAAGCGGTTCGGACGTATCGATATTCTGGTCAACAATGCCGCGCTTCGCCGTGAAAAGCCGATCACCGAGATGAGCTATAAGGACTGGCGCGAAGTGATGGGCGTCATCCTTGACGGACCTTTCCACTGCGTGCACGCCTGCCTGCCGGCGATGAGGAAAAATGGCGGGACGATCATCAATATCGGCGGGATGAGCGCGCATATTGGCTCGAAAGATCGCGCGCATGTCATGACCGCCAAAACCGGCCTGGTCGGGTTCACGCGCGCGCTCGCGCATGACCTCGCCGCCGAAAAAATCACCGCCAATTGCGTGGTGCCGGGCGCCATAGACACGACGCGGCCTGCCGCATCGCAGAGCCCGGCACACCATCTCACCCATGGCACCATCACTGGCGAACGCGGCAAGCCAGAAGATGTCGCCGCCATGGTGCGATTTCTCTGCGGCCCAGGCGGCCGCTACGTCACCGGACAGACCATTCACGTCAGCGGAGGCGGTTATCTGGGTTCATAACCGACTGTGATCGCGAGCGGGCCGCAGGGTGGCCGCACCCTTGCGAAAGTGCTAATCCAACGGCCCAAGATCGTTCCGGGTAACAACGAGGCTCCCATGTATTCCGATCTCGCGCTCTATATCGACGGCAAATGGCTCAACGGCGAGGGCCGCAAGGGCGAGGACGTCATCAATCCGGCGACCGGAAAGGCCCTGGCGCGTCTGCCGCACGCCAGCAAGGCTGATCTGGATGCCGCACTGGCTGCGGCCGAAAAAGGCTTCGCGGCCTGGAAAGCGACCTCGGCCTACGACCGCTCGAAAATCATGCGCAAGGCTGCCGATCTGTTGCGCGAGCGCTTCGATCACGTTTCCAAGGTGATGACCCAGGAACAAGGCAAAGTTTATGTCGAGTCGCGCGTGGAAGTCCTCACGAGTGCCGACATCATCGATTGGTATGCCGAGGAAGGTCGCCGCACGTATGGTCGCGTTGTTCCCGGGCGCCAGAAGGGTGTACGCCAAATCGTCGTGCAGGAACCGGTCGGCGTCGTTGCGGCGTTCACGCCCTGGAATTTCCCGACGTTGACGCCGGTTCGCAAAATTGCCGGAGCGCTTGCGGCCGGCTGCTCGATCATCATAAAGCCTTCCGAAGAAACGCCCGGCGGCTGCGTCGAACTGGTGAAATGTTTCGCCGATGCGGGTTTGCCGGCGGGCGTGCTCAACCTTGTGTTCGGAGTGCCCTCTGAGGTGTCCGAGCATCTGATCCCGAAGAAGTCAGTCAAGAAGATCTCTTTCACCGGCTCTGTTCCGGTCGGCAAGCACCTCGCTGAATTGGCGGCCAAGGGCATGAAGAAGGCGACCATGGAGCTGGGCGGGCACTCGCCCGTTGTCGTTTTCGAAGATGCCGACCCGGAAAAAACCGCCGATACCATCGCGGCCTTCAAGTATCGTAATGCCGGGCAGGTCTGTATCTCGCCAACCCGTTTTTACGTGCACGAGAAAAACTACAGCAAGTTCGTCGCCCGCTTCACCGAATACGCCAAGGGGTTGAAACTCGGCGACGGGTTGGAAAAGGGCATTACCTTAGGCCCGCTCGCCAATCCGCGCCGGCTCGACGCGATGGAAAGTTTCGTCAACGATGCCAAGGACCGTGGCGGCAAGGTGGTCACCGGCGGGTCGCGTCACGGTAACCAGGGCTTCTTCTTTCAGCCGACCGTGATCACCGATGTGCCGGACGACTCCAAGATCATGACGGAGGAGCCGTTCGGCCCGGTCGCCCCGATCGTGCCGTTCAAGACCTTTGACGAAGTGGTGGAACGCGCCAACTCGCTGCAGTTCGGCCTCGCGGCCTATGCCTTCACCACGTCGGACAAAAACGCATCAGCGATCAGCGACGCATTGCAGTCCGGTATGGTGGGCGTTAACAGCGTCGCCATCTCGACACCGGAAACGCCGTTCGGCGGCATCAAGGAATCGGGTTACGGCTCCGAAGGCGGCATCGAAGGCTTGCAGGCTTACATGAACATCAAGTTCATTTCGCAGGCGTAGTTACGTTCTGCAAAACAACGCGTCATGGCCGGGCTTGTCCCGCCATTTCGTTTCAGGCAGCGCTTACTTTCCTGCCAATCCCTTCTGGCATGCGGCCCAGACCTTCGCGGGTGTTGCCGGCATGTCCATGTAATTGGCCGCCCCGTTTGGGATGGCGTTGGAAATGGCATTCATGACTGCGGCTATGGCCGCCGTTGTGCCAGCTTCGCCGGTGCCCTTGACGCCAAGCGGGTTGCTGGTGGCCGGCACCGAGTGCACCGCTTTGCGCAATTCGATCGGCATCGTATGGGCGTGCGGCATCCCGTAGTCCATGAATGAGCCCGCGACCAATTGGCCGCTACTGCCATCGTAGATTGCATTTTCCGCCAGTGCCTGACCCAGGCCTTGTGCGATGCTTCCGTGCACCTGGCCTTCGACGATCATCGGGTCGAGCATCACGCCCGGATCGTCCACTGCAGTATAAGTAACCAGGTCGACCGCGCCTGTGTCGGGATCGATCTCGACCTCAGCGATGTGGCAGCCATTGGGGAATGTGAGGGGCGTTTCGACCTTTTCTTTGGTGTCTAGATTTTCACCGATCTCCTGTGCACGCTTTGCGGTTTCGAACAACGAAATCTTGCGGTCGGTCCCCACCACCTCAAAGTTTCCACTGTGGTACTGGATGTCCGCTTCGGACGCCTCGAGGAGAGCCGAAGCGATTTTCTTGCCTTTTGCCAGCATGACGTCGGCCGTGTGCACAATCGCGCTTCCCGCGCACATGGCAGAGCGCGACCCGACCGATGCAAATCCGGTCAGCCCCTGCGCGGTGTCGCCATGGCGATGCTGTATCTTCGCAGCATCAACCCCGAGCTTTCCAGCAAGGAGACGCGGAAAAACGGTGGCATGCCCCTGGCCGGTTGATTGCACGTTGCAGCCGAGAATAATTTGTTCGCCGCCGGGAAATGAAACGGAAGCCTGTTCCATCGGCATTGCGCCCGCGTGCTCCAGCATGCAGGAGATCCCGATGCCGCGCAGTTTTTTGCGCTTCGCCGATTCGCGTCGCCGTTTGTTGAAATTCTCGAAATCCGCAAGTTTCAGCGCCTTGTCCACGATCGCCGGAAAGTCACCGCTGTCGTAGGTGTTGATCGGGGTCTTGAACGGCATGGCCGACGGAGTGATGAGATTCTTTTTACGCAATCGCACCGGATTGATGCCGGTAATCCGCGCGGCCTCCTCCACGACACGTTCGAGGGCGTAGTTTGCTTCCGGCCGGCCCGCGCCTCGATAGGGCCCGATCGGTACCGTGTTGCTGAAATAGCAGGCGACCGAGACGTCGATCTTCGGGATGCGGTACATGCCGGGCAGGCATCGCGCGAAGTTATTGGTGTTGATGCCGACTCCAGCGGTGCTCACATAAGCGCCTTGGTTGCATAGGTGTCGCACGCGGAGCGCCAGAAATTTCCCCTTTTCGTCGATTGCCAGCTCGGCCTCGGTCACCGTGTCGCGCGCCTGCGTGTCGGTAAGGAAGGCTTCCGAGCGCGTCGACTGCCAGTGCACCGGGCGGCCGAGCTGGCGCGACGCCACAAGCAAGGCTGGATATTCGGGATAGGGCGGCGTCTTCATGCCAAAGGCACCGCCGACATCCTCGGTAATCACGCGCAGCTTTTCAGCCGCAAGACCCATGACGGCGGCCGTGAGATTACGCAGAGAGTCGGCGCTTTGTGAGCAGACGAAGAGCGTATAGCTGTCACTTGCCTTGTCGTAGACGCCGGTGGAACCGCGCGTCTCCATCGAAGCGACCACCATGCGCTGATTGGCGACACTCACCTTCGCGACATGCGGCGCCTTGGCGATGATTTCCGCAACTTCACGCTCATTGTTTTCGTCGGGCACCGGACCCGGCCAGTCGACGCAGAGATTGTCGGGCGCTTCCGCATAAAGCTGTGTTCCGCCCTTTTTCATGGCGTCGTGCAGATCGATCACAGCCGGCAATTCCTCGTATTCGACCTGCACGAGGTCCGCCGCGTCCTGCGCAGCTTCCCCGGACTCGGCGACCACCATTGCGACAGGATCGCCGACGTGCATGACCTTCTCGCCTGCCAGCGAAGGTCGAAATGGCGTAATCATCTTGGCGCCGCCGCGGCCCGGCACAGGCGGATGCCGTGACACACTGCCGACATTCGCCGCCTTCATGTCTTCGGCAGTGAGCACGGCCAGAACCTTCTTCGCCTTGCGCGCTTCGTCGGTCCTGACCGAAACCACGCGCGCGTGCGCATGCGGTGAACGTACGAAGACGGCATAAGCCGTATTGGGAAGGCGAGGGTCGTCCATGAAGCGGCCCGCTCCGCGCACCAGAGCCTCGTCTTCAACGCGCGGTGTGTGCTTCGGACTGGCGGGGCTTGTCGTCATGTGAGGTCCCGGATTGCCTTTGTGGGGTCTCGTTTATAGCCGAAAGCAAAGGGGGCAACAGGGGCTTGCGTCTGTCAGCGGGCTGCGGCACTGAGGCCGATCTTGCCGCACCATGTGCGGCGTCTTTCGGGTGGTGAAATGAGCAAAGTGCGAACTATCGATACTCACACGCATGTCCTGACCCAGGAGACCGCCGCGCTGTTGCGCAAGGAAGCTCCAAAGGTGTCCGTGACGATAACGCCGATTGATGATGCTTCGGCAACACTCGATGTCGGCGGTATTGCCTACCGGCCTTATCCGCGCGGTGGCTTCGATATTGAACATCGGTTGCGCGATATGGATGCGGCCGGCGTCGATGTGCAGGTCCTTTCGGCCACTCCGCAAACTTATCTCTACAATCAGGAAGCCGCGCTAGGCGCCGCGACCGCGGCGATCCAGAACGATCAGATCGCGAAACTAGTCAAAGAAAACCCGCAACGTTTCATGGGCATTGCAACGTTGCCGATGCAGGCGCCGGAGAAAGCCGCCGGCGAGCTCAGGCGGGCGATGACCAAGCTTGGCCTGCGCGGAACAATGATTGCGTCCAATATCATGGGAAAAAATCTCGACGATCCGAGCTTCGAACCGTTGTGGGCGACCGCCGAGGATCTTGGTGCTTTTGTCTTCGTGCATCCGAACAATGTGGCCGGCGCCGATCGCATGAAGTCCTATTACCTGAACAATCTGATCGGAAATCCCCTCGACACCACCATCGGTGCAGCCTGTCTCTATTTTGGCGGGGTCCTCGACCGACATCCGCGGCTCACCGTGGTGCTGGCTCACGGCGGCGGTTTTACGCCATACCAGGCCGCGCGATGGGAACATGGCTGGCAAGTACGATCCGAGCCTAAAAAGAACATCTCCACGCAACCGGCAGATATCGCGAAACGCTTCTATTACGACACGATTCTGCACTCTGCGCCGGTGCTGGAGTTCATGATTGGTCATGTCGGCGCCGATCGCGTCATGCTCGGCAGCGACTATCCTTATGATATGGGCATGATGGATTGCGTGAAGCACGTACTGTCGTTGAAGATTTCAGATGCCGACAAGGCGACGATTCTGGGTTCGCGCGCGGAAGCTCTGTTATCGGGGAAGTCATGAACGTCCAGCCCACCAAGGCGATTCGGATTCCACCGGCAGCTGTCACCGGTCTGATCGTTGACGCGATGGACAAAGCCGACGTGCCCAGCGATGACGCCGGGAAGATCGCCGAGCTCATGTTGGAGGCGGATCTGAGCGGCGCCGACGCGCACGGCGTGTTTCGCCTGCCGCAATACGTCCAGCGGCTCCGGCTCAAGTCGACGAATCCGCGTCCGAATATCATCGTGAAGCGCACCGCTGTGGCAACCGCCCTCGTCGAGGGCGACAACGGCATGGGCCATCTGGTCGTCGCGCGCGCGGCAGAAACCGCCATTGAGCTTGCGCGCGAATGCGGCGTCGCCTGGGTCGGCTGCCGCATGTCGGGTCACGCCGGCGCTGCGGGCGTCTATGCGGCTTTGCCGCTCAAGGCCGACATGGTCGGACTGTATTCCGCGGTGGCCAATGCCAATCACATGCCGCTCGCCGGCGGCGCCGAACCGTTGCTCGGCACAAATCCCTTGGCGATTGCAATTCCCGCCGGCAAGGAGCCGCCGGTGGTGCTCGACATCGCCACCTCGATCGTTTCCTACGGCACGATCAAGAACTATCGCCTGCAGAACAAGCCGCTGCAGGACGATTGGATGATCGATCCAAAAACCGGAGAACCAATAACGGATCCGCACAAGAGCGTCGAAGCGCTATTGCTGCCTATGGCGGGTTACAAGGGGGCAGGACTCGCGCTGACGCTCGGCCTTCTCGCCGGCACTCTCAACGGTGCGCTATTTGGTCGCGACTGTGTCGATTTCAACGCTGAACCCGACAAAGTGACCAATACCGGACAATTTGTGGTCGCGCTCGATCCGAGCCGATTTCAGCCGCTCGATCAATTCAAGTCAGAAGTCGATCGGCATATCCGGGAGTTGCGCAACACAAAGGCACTGCCAGGGCAAAGCGTTCGCTTGCCCGGTGAGCAGCGCGCGCAGCGTCGAGCCGATCGCTGGCGCAACGGACTGCCGCTTGCACCCGAATTGCTGACGCAGCTCGATAAATTGGCTGCTGATCTGTCGATCAAACCGCTGCGCGAGCGTGCCAGGGTTGCATAGCCAAATCACAGAACGGCCTCATTTGTAGCGCTCTAGGGAACAAATCGAACGCCTCGCTCTCGGTCAGTGCGAGGTGCGTAGTGCGCGGTTTGCGCAACTGTCCGTCAAATCAAACGATGAAGCTGATCGAAATGAAAAAAATTGTGGGGTGGGTCGCGCGAAGACTAGCGCATGTAAGTTTTCTTCTCGCGCTCGGCGGCATTTTTTCCGTAATGCCCATGCCCAGCATCTCGAGCGAAAACTCTTTCGACCGAATTCAGGCTGGATCGTGGATCGTCGCGTCGATGTATTGGGAAGACAAGCTTGTTTCGACCGGTAAGGCCTTCAATCCAATCGGATGGCACGCAGCACATAAAACACTACCGATCGGCACACTGATCCGCGTGTCGAATCCGAAAAATCACCGTTCGATCAATGTGACGATCAACGATCGGGGTCCGTTCGTTGCGAACCGCGATCTGGATTTGAGTCTTGGTGCCGGCACATTGCTGGGGCTTCAAGGGCTTGGCACCGTCTACATGGAAGTTCTGTCGATTCCGCCGATAAGACATCGCCGGCCGGTTGTGGAAAGTTTGTTCGCGGTCAGCGACGCCAATGCTACTTGCGCGGGTGTTCAACCCTGCTAGATGCCGCTCTTCCTTGCCAAAAAGGCGGCGGGTTCTGCCCTGAATGCGTCCGCTTGACGCGGTCCGCGACCAAATGGCCCCAAAAAGGGGAATCTGAAGTTCCCGGGCCATTAACCTAAAAAGGTAAACGAGATTTAACGAATACCTCCAATTTGTTAACCTTTATCGCTAACAGGGGGCGGGACGACCGATTGCGCTGAGTGCGGCCTTGAGTGCCGCCGTCGCTTGCCGTTTGGCTTGTGGCGCAACCGCGAAGTGCCGCCAGCAACGTATCCGGTCCTGTTTCGACTCGTCCGCCTGCCGAGGGTCGAGCGCAGGCACGCGACGTTGTCTCAACGAGGGAGTGTCGCAGTGACGGCAGGGATTTTGCTCAGTAGCCAAACGCGGGGCGATTGGGTCGAGCTCAGCGCCGCCGGGTCGTGGACGGCCGAGTACGCCGGCGCGATCGAGCCCCAGGTCGACGCTGCGACGCGCGGCGTCACCGCGCGGAGCATTGCGATTAATATCGCACGTGTCGACTACCTCGACACGTATGGCGCCTGGCTCATCGAGCGGACCTTGCGGAATTGGACGAGCCAGGGACGCGAAGCGCGCCTTGTTGGCCTGCGCGAGGACTACCGGGGTCTTTTCGAGAAAGTTCACTCCGGCACGCAGACGCTCTCACCGCCGCCGCCTAGAGCGAACAGCATCATTGCAACGCTGGAAAGCGTGGGCATGACCATGGCGTCGGCAGGCGCCGATCTCGTCTTGCTGGCGCAGATGCTTGGATCGCTGCTGGTCGCGCTCAAGCGCGTGGCGCTGCGGCCGTCGACTTTCCGTTTCACGTCGATGGTGCACCAGCTCGAACGCGTCGGCTGGCGGGCAGTGCCGATCATTCTGCTGATCACCGTGTTGATCGGTGCCATCCTCGCGCAGCAGGGCATTTTCCATTTCCGCAAATTCGGCGCAGACATCTATGTCATCGACATGGTTGGCGTGCTGGTGTTGCGCGAAGTCGGCGTGTTGATCGTGTGCATCATGGTCGCCGGACGGTCCGGTAGCTCCTACACAGCCGAGCTTGGAGCCATGCGCATGCGCGAGGAAGTCGACGCGTTGCGGACGATGGGCTTCGATCCGGTCGAAGTTCTCATTTTGCCGCGTATCATTGCTCTCATCATCGCTGTTCCAATTCTGACATTTCTCGGATCGATGGCGGCACTTTACGGCGGCGGGCTTGTATCATGGCTCTACGGGGGCATTCAGCCGGAGGTCTTTCTCGCCCGGCTGCGCGAAGCCGTCACCAGCACCACGTTCCAGGTGGGAATGATCAAGGCGCCCTTCATGGCGCTGGTCATCGGCATTGTCGCATGCGTCGAAGGGTTGCAGGTGCAGGGCAGCGCCGAATCCCTCGGCGAGAAGACGACGAATTCAGTGGTGAAATCCATTTTCCTTGTCATCGTGCTGGACGGTGTTTTCGCCATGTTTTTCGCCTCTATCGGGATGTGAGATGGCAAAAGATCCCGTTATCGAGGTGCGCGATCTGGTCGTCGAGCTGAAAGGCAACCGGATTCTAAACGGCGTTACACTCGATGTTTATCGCGGTGAGATCCTGGGCTTCGTGGGCGCTTCAGGCGCGGGCAAGTCCGTGCTTACGCGCACGATCCTCGGGTTGCTGCCGAAACAGCAGGGACGCATCAATGTTTTCGGAGTCAATCTCGACGAAGCCGGCGAGTTGCAGCGCCAGGAGATCGAGCGGCGTTGGGGCATTCTGTTCCAGCAAGGGGCTTTGTTCTCGTCGTTGACGGTCGGCGAGAATGTCGAATTTCCGATCCGGGAATATCTCGATTTGTCCGATCGCCTGATGACTGAAATAGCCATCACGAAACTGGAAATGGTCGGCCTGAAACCGGATGTTTACCGGAAATTCCCCTCTGAGCTTTCGGGGGGCATGATCAAGCGCGTGGCACTGGCCCGAGCGTTGGCTCTCGACCCCGAAATTCTCTTTCTGGACGAGCCAACTTCGGGCCTCGACCCGATCAGCGCCGGTGACTTCGACCAGTTGATTTTGACCCTACAGCGGGTTTCGTCGATAGCGGTTTTTATGGTAACCCATGACCTCGACAGCTTGCATACGATCTGCGACCGGATCGCCGTCCTGGGCGACGGCAAGATCATTGAAGCCGGTACTATGGATACGATGCTGGCATCGCAGCATCCATGGCTTAAGGCCTATTTCCATGGTGTGCGCTCCCGAACAGGGCTGAAAGCTGCGGCCAGGAACTAACGGAGTAAGGTGATGGAGAGAAAAGCGCATTATGCACTAATCGGGCTGTTCACGTTCGCCGTAGTTGCGGGGGCGTTTGGCTTCATCTTCTGGCTGCACCACTCTTCAGGAAAGAAACAAGCCGTCGCTTATCGCGTGATCTTCGATAGTACGGTGTCCGGATTGCAGGTTGGCGGAAACGTTCTGTTCAACGGAATTCGCGTCGGCGAGGTCACTAATTTGCGACTCGATCCCGATAAGCCGTCTCAGGTCGTGGCGATGCTGGCGGTGAATAAATCGACTCCAATTCGCTCCGACACCCGCGTGGGTCTTGAATTTGCCGGCCTGACCGGTGTCGCCGCGGTGTCACTCAAGGGCGTTTCGGCGAACACGCCTCTCATCGAGAGAGAGGAAGGCGAGCCGCCGACACTGAAGGCCGATCCGAGCGCCAGTCAGGACATGATGCAGGCCGCGCGCGACGTCCTGAACAAGGCGGAAGAAGTGATCACCGCCAATCAGGACGCGCTGCATCAGGCGATTGCAGATATCGCGACCTTCAGCGCATCGCTCGCGCGCAACAGCGAGAATGTCGATGCGATCGTGAAGGACGCCAAGGAAACGATGAGCAACGCCAAGGAAGCAACGGCCTCGGCGCGCACGCTTATGGAAAATCTGGACAAGCGCACCGATGACATCACGATCGGGGTCAACAGGATGACCGCGACGGCGACAAAGCAGATCGACATCGCCGGGCGAGCGATCACCGATCTTGCCCACAACCCGCAGCGATTTTTGTTCGGGGGCAGTAGCACCCCCGAGGCTACGCTGGCGCCTGCTCCGGCGCGTACCCCGGCGCGCGCTTCAACGCCTGCTCCGCCGCGCAGGCAGTCGCAGCAGCAATAATCCCATCAGGAGGCGGCGCGCACGTCGTCCGGATCGAGCGGAAGTTTTACAGGCTGCTTGCGCTTGGCTGACAAATCGAGCGCTTTCGTCAACATCAAGTTTCGATGCGCTTCTTCCACCGTGGCCGCCGCCGTGGGGAGACCGAGAGCAACGCGGTTAAGCCAGGAATCGGTTTCTTCCGCCATCGGCCCACGTAATTCGCCCAGTGCCATGTCGCCGGGCGGGTAGCTGCCCATGAAGTCGACCAGCCGCGATGTATCGGGATTGTAGCCCTCCGACTGCGGCTTGGAGACCGCCAGCACGATATCGCGATGCGTATCGTCGATGGTGAGCACGCCGGTGGTGCCGACAATGCCGACCTCGAGCGAATAGACCGCGGCCGGCCAGGTCACCGGCAAGGCCCAGGACATGTTGAGGTGATAAATGGCCCCGTCGGAGAAATTGATCATACCGGCGGTGCCGTCGATTCCCTTGTAGGATGGCCCCAGCACCTTGTCGACCGAACGCGCGTAGCACTCGACCGCGGTCTTTCCCTCCAGGCACCACATGCAGATATCGAGCGCGTGCGTGCCGGAAATGACCATCGGCGAAATCGTCGCCGGATCATCGGTGCGCTTATAGTTGTCGATTGCGACGAGCCGGTTCATGAAGGCCCGTGACGTCACCATCGTGACATCGCCAAGCGCGCCGGTACGGCACTTTTCCTTCGCCGCCAGCCACCGGCGGCGGAAGCGTTGGGTGTAGCCCACCACTGCGTCCAGTTTTGCGGCCTTGATAGCCTTCAAGACGCGCTCTGATTCCGCAAGATTGGTGGCAAGGGGTTTCTCGATCAACATCGGAATGCCACGCTCGACGGCTGCCATGATCGGATCGACGTGCAGATGTTCGTCGGTGCAAATGATCGCGGCGGTGACCTCCGGCCGCTTGAGCAATTCGACGTGACTTTGCGTGACGAAATCGGCGCTGATCTTGGGGCCAACTTCGCCGGCGCGGTTCGGGTTTTTCTCGGCCAGTCCGATCCATTGCACGGCCGGATGACGCGCCGCGACTTCGCCGCGAAACTGTCCGACCCGGCCGCCGCCGATGATCGCGAGGCCGACGCCATTGGCCGACTTCCTCATGTGGCTTTCCTTTCCGTCTTGCGGGGATATCGTCTCATTGATTTACCCCCGCGCGGATTTTCTGCTTGAACTCGGCAATAGCCGAAATGGTCTCGTTGGTAAGGGGCAGATCCACCGGCTCGTTTCGATCGGCGGAAAGGTCCGCGGCGCTATAGGTTTCCATCACGCGACGCGCGCTTTCCGGCGTGACCATCACTGGGGTGTTGCGGATGCAGGCCTCAAGAAAATGGATCGTTTCAGGTCCCATGCCGCCGGCGAAGACGTTGTCGACCCACTCGCCCGGCATCGTGGACATCGGGAACTGCTGGCCGTCCTTTTGCGTGTTGAGCCAGTTATCGCGCTGCGTATCGTCGAGAAACAACGAACCCTCGGTGCCCGTGATCTCGATCCAGGTTGCGCAATAGTTCGGATAGCTCGGCGGCAGGTTCCAGCCGCCGCCGATCATCACTGCCACGCCATTGTCCATGGTGACCGTGGTGAACATCACGTCATGAGAACCGTTAATGGGCTCCATGTAGCCATAAGCGCCTTGCGAATAAACCCGTACGGGCTTCGCCGGCTCCAAAAGCCAGAGCACGAAGTCAAGGTCATGGGTCGACTCCATGACGACTGGCGATAGCCGAACGCGGCTTGCGATTTTTTTGCCGAGGCTGCGCGAAAGATGCCGGCTGACGAGCACCGACACGACCTTGCCGAGCGTGCCGTCGACGATTTTTTTCTTGGCGTAAGCGATCTTTGGATTGAAGCGCTGTGAATAGCCGATGGTGAATTTCAGATTGTTCCGCTTGGCAAGCTGGATGAGTTCGTCCGCCTCCCACAATTCGAGCGCGATCGGTTTCTCCAGCATTACGTTCTTTCCGGACTTCAGGCAGTCGCGGCAGATCGGATAATGGTTCGATTCCGGTGTGGTCGAGATATAGACGACCGAGATGTCGGGGTTCCGGATGATGTCGTTGTAATCGAGCGTCGCGGTGGCGGGTTTGTAGAGCTTCTTCACTTCTGCAAGCCGATCGGGCCGGATTTCGCAGAGATGCAACTTGTCTACCAGTGCGGTTCGCGACAGCGTTTCGGCGCGCGTACCCCCAACCCATCCGACACCAATCACCGCGGCTTCAACCGTTTTCACCAGGCTTCTTCCTTCCGTTTCCCATGAGGCTTGCGGCCGGCCGGCCGCGCGGGCGGCAGACTAGCTCACGCGTGTCATGACCGATAGAGCGCGGTTTTTCAACGCGCGAAAGCACTTTGCGCGCGACCGAAAACCTGCGCGGTGAATTGCGGATAGACTTCGGCCAGCTGCGGCGCGATGACTTCGCGCAGGAGTTCGAGCGTCTCGGGTGACGGCGGCGGCGTTTCCGGAACGTTATCCGGCACATCGAAGTCGAACCCCGTATTGTCGAGGACTTCGTCGACCGTGTGACCCGGGTGCGCGCTCGCCAGCGAGAAGCGTCCATTGGCAAAGCCGAAGAGGCAGCGGTTGGTCACCAATGCGATCGGTCCTCCCGGGCGGTAGACATTGCTCGCGCTCACGCCGGGCGCGCTGATGAAATCGACCTTGGGTACCAAAGTGCGGCGCGAGTGCTCGGTGCGGAAAAGGATCACCTTTGGAACCACATAGTAGAGATACGCGGATCCGAACGAGCCGGGAAAGCGCACTCTCGGATGCTCATAGTCGCCGGTGCTCACCAGGTTGACGTTGCCCTGCCCGTCAATTTGCCCGCCTGACAAAAAGAAGACATCAATGCGGCCCTGGCCTGCACAATCGAACAGTTCGCGGGCCCCGTCAGTGAAGAAATTGTGTTTTCGGCTTTGCAGCAACGAAACGTAGGGCCACCCTTTGCCGCGTTCGCGCGCAAGCAATGCCGCGGTCGCCGGAATCGGCGACGCATTGCCGACCGCCACGTGGCGCACATCTCCAATCAGGCGGGCAATGACGTCGGCCAGCAATTCTTCCGGACGGAATTTTTCTATAGTCACGCGATGGCCTCTCCGCGCCACCTCTCCCCGGCGGGGAGAGGTCGGATCGCGAAGCGATCCGGGTGAGGGGGCAGGGGACTATCGAAAGTCAGTTGCGCCCTCACCCCAACCCTCTCCCCATTGCGGAGAGGGAGCCCGCTGTGCTTGGGGCGATCACGCCGCGCGCTTCTCATAGACAAACCTGTCCAGGTACTCGGCAAATCCCTCTGGCGTCACGGCCATACGCGCGTACTCGGCGAGGTGGTCGGCGTCCATGGCGTAAAAATCCGGCAACCCGAGAGGCCACGCACCGCGCTCGGCCACCGCCACTGTCTCAACATAAAAACCGGGAAGCGTTCCGGCAGCGAGCGTGGGGTCATCGAGCAAATTGCCGTCATGAATCCTCTCGACCGTTGCGATCGTCTTCTCCGCAGCGTGTGCCATGGTTGCCAATTCGCGTTGCCGCCCAATCCAGACATTGCCGAAACGGTCGGCCATCGGCGCGTGAATGAGGGCAACGTCCGGCTTGATCGCCGGCAACAGCACGATTTGATCGTTGTCGCCGAACGGGCTGTCGATCACTTTCCAGTCGTCGCGGTACTTCAGGATATCCGAGCCAATAAGCCCGCGCAGCGGCATGAACGGCACACCCTTTTCCGAAGCCTGCAAGGCCGCATGCAGGGCCGGGCAGGTTGCATCTTTCAATCTGATCGTCCCCGCGGTGACGGCCGCCGTGAAGCGCGGGGCCGGGCCAAACTCGCCGAGGCTTACGGCGCTTGTCTCCAGTGTTTCGATGCAGCCGGCACCGATCATAAGATCTGCTTGCAGGCTCGATGTCGGCAGGGCAACCAGATGGAGCCGTTTCACGCCGCGCTTGATAAGTGCGCGTGTCGCTGCCATTGGAACGCCGGATACCTCGCGCGGCACGACCAGCATGCAACCGTCGCCGATCGGCGCGATCGCATCGTCGATTGATTTCGCCAGCTGAAACATGGCGGTCCGCAAAGGTTGGGCGGCATCGAAACCGCCACCATTTTTCCCATTGTTTCCCTTGCAACGTCCACTGGATTTTGCGACTTGGGTTGATGCCTGCCACTCTGCAAGATAAGCTGCGTGACCAACGATTCGTAATCACCGCGGAAGTGACCCCGCCGGTGTCCGCCGACCGTGCCGAACTGTTGGCCAAGGCGCTACCGCTGAAGGGCCTTGCCGATGCCGTGAATATTACAGACGGTGCCGGCGCGCGCCCTCATCTCGGCGCTGTCACGGCGGCCGCAATGCTGGTGGAGCAGGGTATCGAACCGATCCTGCAACTCACCTGCCGGGACCGCAACCGTATCGCCCTGCAGAGCGATCTGCTTGGCGCCGCCGCTTCGGGCATACGCAATCTGCTGATGCTACGCGGCGACGATCCAAGCGCCGGCGATCAACCGGACGCGAAGGCGGTGTTTGATCTCGATCCTCGCGCGCTTCTCGCAACTGCGCGTCGTCTTCGCGACACGGGTGAACTGCCGACCGGTCGCAAGATTGGAGGTCACATCGATTTTTTTCTCGGCAGCGCGGACAATCCGATCGATCCGCCCGCCGGGTGGCAGCCAACCGGGTTGCAGGCCAAAGTCGATGCCGGTGCGCAGTTTGTGCAGACACAATTCTGTATGGATGCCGGTATCGTGCGCCGTTATATGGCGCGGCTCGCAGAGTGCGGAGTAGCCGACAGGCTGTCGATTCTCATCGGTATCGTGCCGTTGCACTCGGCCAAGTCGGCGCGCTGGATCAAGGAGAAGCTCTTCGGCGCGGTGATTCCCGACGCGATCATTGATCGCATGGAGCGCGCAAGCGACCCGGTGGCGGAAGGCCGCCGCATATGCGTCGATATGGTGCAAGAACTGGCGGACGTGCCGCACGTTGCCGGCGTCCACATCATGGCGCCGGGAAACGATGTCGTGGTCCCGCAGGTCATCGAGGCGGCGCGAGTCGGTATCGTCCGGCTCGCGCCTGCCTGAAGGTTTAGCTCAGCGCCGACTTCACCCGGTCAGGAGAAAACGGCACGCGCCTTATTCGCACACCGGTGGCGTCGAATATTGCATTGGCGATGGCCGCAGCCACCGGTCTGATCGACGGTTCACCGGCACCCGTTGGTGCGATATCCGGATGATTGATCAGCACGACGTCGACTTCGGCTGGCGTCTCCGTGATGTCGAGGATCGGATAGGTCAGCCAGTCGATGCTGGTCACCGATTTGCGGTCGAAAGTGACTTCTTCCCAGAGCGTGCGGCTCACGCCTTGCACAATGTTGCCTTCAATGCACTTCACCAACCCGTCCGGATTGATGATCTGCCCGCAATCATGCGCCACCGTGAACTTGCGCGCCCAAATCTTGCCGGTCGAACGGTCGATGTCGACTTCGGCAATAATGGCAACGCGGGTTCCGTTTCGCTGCGCGTAGGCGATACCGCGGCCCGAGACCTTGTTGCCGCTTTGATCGCGGCGTGGGGAAGGCCGAGTCTCCCATTTCGCCTTTTCCGCCGCGGCCTTGATCACGGCGACATCGCGCGGCTCCTTGATATGGCGTAGCCGGAACTCGATCGGGTCGGCGTTCACTGCAGCTGCCACTTCGTCGATGAAGGATTCGCTTGCGAAGTGGATTTGCGGTCCCACCGGATCTCGCAGATGTGCGCTGCGAAGCGGTGACGAGCGGTCGAGCAGCGGTGGGATGGTCTCCCACGCCATGCGCTTGTTGTCGAACGCGTAGGATTCCGCAGGCACGCCGAAGCCGTCGCCCGATTTCAACGCGACGCCGAGGGTTTGTCCGGCCAGCGTGTCATGTGGCTTGCCGCCGTTGGTATTCACGTCAATCCGCGAAAAGCCCTTGCTGGTGAACTCGTAGGCAGTAACTTTTCCCGCTGCATCGATCGCGGCCCGCGCTTTGTGAATGGATGCCGGGCCTTTCGGATCCCACCCGGTGCCCTGTTCGCGCATATATTGCAGGCGTACCGGCTTGCCGACCGCCTTGGCGAGTACGGCTGCGTCCATAGCGCAGTCGTCGGCGTCATTGCGGCCGTAGGAACCTGGCCCCGTCGTGTGAATGACCCGCACCTTTTCGACCGGCAGGTCGAGAGTTAGAGCAAGCCCTTCCTGCACGAAGTGGGATTTCTGCGTCCCGCTCCAGCACGTCACGTGGCCGTCCTTGATTTCGACGAGCGCGCAGGCCGGGCCCATGCTGGCATGCGACTGGAATGGCCATTCGTATTCGGCCTCGATGACTTTCGCCGCGCTCTTGAACGCCTCGTCGACGCTTCCGTTTTCCTTATCGACGCTGCGCTTGCGTACGCTTGCCTTGCGAATGTGATCGTAGAGCGAAGCCTGCTCGGGGAACGGCGCGTCGATCTGGGACCATTCGACTTTCAGCTTCTGGGCTGCCTGTATCGCGTCCCACTCCTTGTCGGCGACCACGCCGAGGAAACCCTTGTCCCACACGACTCTTGCGCCGGGAATGTCCTTGATCGAGCTTTCATCGACTTTCACCGGTACGGTGCCGGCGACAGCTGGGCGGATCATGCGCCCGTGCACCATGCCGGGCACTTTCGCGTCGGTTACAAAATCCTCCTGTGCGAAGACCTTGGGTGCCACGTCTTCGCGCTTGATCGGCTGGCCGACGATCTTGTGTTCGCTTGGTTTCTTTGGTTGAGCTTTGCCGGGTGCGTAAAGCGGATTGCCGAATTGCTTGTTCCAGTCGAGTTGTACGTTGAAGTACTTTCCGCCGAGCATCTGCTCATAGGAAATCCGTTTCGCCGCATCGGCGCGAGAGCTTACGACGCCATCGCTGACCGTGAGTTGTTCAACCGGGGTTGAGAGCAGTCCCGCAGCCATTTCCACCAGGACGCGACGCGCTTCCGCTGCCGCCATCCGCATTTGCTTGCCGCCATTCTGGATGCCGGTCGATCCGGAAGCTCCGCCCTGGTTCACCGAATTGGCGGTGTCGCCCATGAAGACTTTGACACGCTTGAACGGAACGTCCAGCTCTTCTGCAACGATCTGCGCGATCGCGACATTCAGGCCATGGCCCATATCCATCTTGCCGAAGAAGGCCGAAACGCTGCCGTCGGCGTTGACCGCGATGTAAGACGAAAGCTGATCGGGCGTCAGTGGTGGCTTTGCGCCTTGCGCATATGCGGCCTGGAGCGAAAGCATTGTGTCGAGCGACACGGCAGCCCCGATGGATACGACGAGAGCGCCGCCACCGAGCAGCACTGAACGACGGGTGAAGGCCGAGCTGTGTTCGAATTTTGTCATGGTGTCCTCCCTCAACCCATCATCGTGGCGGCACGCTTGACCGCCTTCAGGATACTGATGTGAGTGCCGCAGCGGCACTTGAGACCGGAGAGAGCATCTTTGATCTCGGCCTCTGTCGGTTTCTTCTTGTCGCGAAGGAATGCCGCGGCCGTCATGATCCAGCCGTTTATGCAGTAGCCGCATTGCGGCACCTGCTCCTCGATATATGCGGTCTGCAGGGGATGCGGTTTTTCAGGACTACCGAGACCGGCGAGGCTCGTGATCTTGGCGTCGCCAACGGCCGACATCGTCGTTATGCAGGAGCGGGTAGGCTGCCCGTCCAGATGAACGGTACAGGCCCCGCACTGCGCCAGTCCGCAGCCGAAATGAGGATTGTTGAGTCCGAGCTCGTCGCGCAGAGCATAGAGCAACGGCATGTCGGGATCAGCGTTGATGGTGTGGGACTTGCCGTTGACGGTGAGGTTAAAGCGTTGGGTCATGGCGTTCAGCTCCCTGAACAAGATTGCAGGCCCGGCTCGCTTACGGCGAACCGTGCCAATTGCAGACGCGTCTGTGCCGACGCTTGCGGGCCAAAAGGCTAGCCCCGCAAACTGCGCTTGGGAACGCCCGCAGCGATAAAATTGATGTTAAGATCGTCGGAATAAAGGCCCGATCAGAGGCCGAAAAAGGAGGAACTTCGCGATGCGCAACACCGTCGGGAGGATTGCTGTCGGATCAGTGGTTGTCGCTGCGCTCGCCGCTATTCTCTCAGCGCAGGCTGGCGCGCAGGGGAGAATCTGGAAGCACGGCCTGATCAACGCCAAGGCGGACGCCGGTATTTTCCTGATGATGTCGACGCGCGACTTTGCAAAAGAACAGGGCCTGAAAATCGAGATTTCGCAGTTCAAGGACGACCAACTTGCCTTGAAGGCGCTGATTGCCGGCGAGCTCGACAGCTTCGAGGGTGGGCCCCAGGGTGTCTTCGCCGCGGACGCCAAGGGCGGCGACGTCAAGCTGCTCGGATGCCACTGGATTGTGGTGCCGCATGGAATTTATGCCAACGACAAAGTCACGAAGGTCGAGGATCTCAAGGGCAAGCAGATTGCGGTATCCGCCCCCAATTCCATGCCCGACATGCTGGCGCGGTCGGCGCTCGCAAAGTTCGGTGTTTCCGATACCGAAGTGAAACTCGCCGCAATCGGCGGCGACAACGATCGTTACCAGGCGTTGCTTGGCGGTGTCGTCGATGCCGCGGTCGTGTCGAATGAATATCAGCCGGTCGCACCGAAGAACATCCATCTTCTTGTCGCCGGCCGCGATGCTGTTCCAAATTTTCTCCGTGTGTGCATGGTGTCGACTGCAAAGAAGTTGGCCGAGCGCGGCGACGATGCCGTGAAATTCCTTGCTGCCGAAATGAGTGCGCTAAGGTTTGCGCTTTCGCACCGGGATGAAACGATTGCCCTGACCCGCGAGATTACCCGTGCTAAGCCCGACGATCCGCGCCCGGCCTTCGTGTATGACGATGCGATCGAGCACAAGGCTGTCGACCCGACGCTGCCACTGCCGACAGCGAAGATCCAGTGGATCCAGGAACAGATGGTGAAAGCCGGTCGATTGAAAGCACCGCTCGACTTGGCGACCGTGACCGCGCCTGAGTTTCGCGAAAGGGCGCTTAAGGTCCTGGGACACTGACCGAACCGCATCTTGGAGAATTGAATGGGTGAGGTGACTTTCCTCGACGTATCCAAGCGCTTTTCCTTGCGCGTGGACGGTGAGGTTCATCATGTGCAAGCGCTCGATCGAGTCAGCTTCAGCGTCAAGGACGGCGAGATCGTCGCGCTGATCGGTCCTTCCGGCTGCGGTAAAACCACGGCGCTGCGCGTCGCCATGGGTCTCGACCCCGCGAGCGGCGGCCGCGTGACAGTCGACGGGCGAGAGGTGAACGGCTGCGGCCACGACCGTGGCATGGTTTTTCAGCACGCCGAACTGCTCCCTTGGCTCTCCGCCTTGCAGAACGTGATGTTTGGGCTGGAAATGAAAGGCGTGCGTGGCGTGCCCCTCCGTAATACGGCAGAGAAATATCTTCATCTGGTGGGCCTGAAAGATTCCCAGAATCGGCGTCCGCATCAGCTTTCCGGCGGCATGAAACAGCGCGTCGGCATCGCGCGCGCGCTGGCCATCGATCCCAAGGTCTTGCTGATGGACGAGCCCTTTGGCGCGCTCGACGCGCAAACGCGAGAATCGCTGCAGGCGGAGCTACTCGACATTCATGCGCGCACGGGCAAGACCATTCTTTTTGTCACACACGATCTCGATGAGGCGGTTCTGATCGCCGACCGGATCGTCGTGATGAAACACGGACATGTGCAGGAAATTATGGATGTGCCGCTCAAGCGCCCGCGGCCCGATCTCGGCATCGTACGCGGAACGCCGGAGTTTGCCGAGACGCGCTACAAGGTCTGGCGCGCAATACACGACGGCGCCGTGGTGCACTGATGGTCGACGTCGCCGACAACAGTAAGGCAGCGGCTACGCCGGTGGCGGAGCCATCCGAACGGCGTCCGTTCCCGCGCTGGGTGATCACGCTGGCCTCGATTGCATTTGTGCTCATCCTCTGGGAGATTTTTGGCCGCCGCATCAATCCGGTTTTCGGCTCCTACCCCTCGGCGATAGCGGTGGCGTTCTGGGATCTGGCAGCCACCGGCCAATTGTGGACGGCGCTTTATGAATCCTTGCGGCCGTTCCTCGTCGGCTATGCGTTGGCGATTCTGATCGGCGTACCTTTGGGCCTGTTGATCGGCGGATTCCGTGTCGCGGAAGCCGCGCTCGGCATCTATGTGACCGCTGGCTACGCGATGCCGCTGGTGGCGCTGGTGCCGCTGTTGATCCTTTGGCTCGGCCTTGGCTTCGCGGTCAAAGTCGCAGTCGTATTCCTCATGGCCTTGTTTCCTATTTGCATCAACACATGGCTTGGGGTGGTCGCCGTGCCAAAAACCCTGATCGAGGTCGGCAAGTCTTTTGTCGCGCCTGACATTGTCATTCTTCGTCGTATCGTCTTGCCGGCGACTCTGCCCTACATCATGGCGGGGATACGTCTTGCGGTCGGTCGCGCGGTTGTCGCAATGGTCATCGCGGAATTCTTCACGACGATATCCGGCCTCGGCGCGGTGATTATCAATTCGGCCAATAATTTCGACACCGCAACCATGTTCGTTCCCATCATCATTCTGATGGTGATGGCGATAGGGCTGAACTGGCTGATCGGCTTCGTCGAACGCAAGGTTGCGCCGTGGCAGGCGGAGATTGCGGGTCGGGACAGGGAGTAGCTTTCCCCGCTCGACGAGTTCAAACCAAGGCTCTCACGGCCTGAACCAGCGCACGTACCTGCTGTTCCGCAATATTCCGCGTGATAAAGACGACGCGGCTCTGCCGGTTATCGTCCGGCCAGTTTTCGAGCTCGACCGGTGGATGTGCGAGATGTTGCACGAACTGCACCACCACGGGTCCATTGCAACCTTCGACGTTCAAAAAGCCTTTGACACGCAGCAGGTCTGGTCCGCGCAGTTGCATCAGCACGTCCATCGAACGCGCGAAGACGGCCCATGGCATTGGCGTCTCTTCGGTCAGGACAAAACTGCCGATACCATCGCTATGAGAGGCCTCCGCCACGAATGAATTGCGCTGGTTGGAGGCCGGCTCGATGAGGCGTCCCGGATCGATTTCGCCACTGACAGCCTCCAGGATCTCAGCTCCGGGATTGAGCGCGCGCAATCGCGAGGTCAGCGCCGTGTGCGCGCTCTCGCCGGCGATATCGGTCTTGGTGACGATGAGACGGTCCGCAAGGATCGCCTGCTTGCGCGCTTCCACCGACCATTGAAGCGTGTCACCGCCGGTGACCGCATCTATCACCGTCACGACCGCCTCAACATGAAAGACACCGCCGAGGGCGCGGTCGGTTGCAAACGTCTGAAGGATAGGGCTCGGATCGGCCAGTCCGCTGGTCTCAATGGCGACGCGGCGAAAGTTGGGGAATTCGCCCCGCTCACGCTCGACCACCATGCGGCGCAACGCCTGCTGCAAATCGGTGCGCGTGATGCAGCACAGACAGCCATTGCCCAACAACACGGTCTCGTCGGCACTCGATCGCACCAACGCATCGTCGATGCCGGTTGCGCCGAACTCGTTGACGACAACCGCGGTTCCCTTGCCCTCCGGTGTATCGAGAAAACGCTTGAGAAGCGTAGTCTTTCCCGCGCCCAGAAAGCCGGTGATAACAATAACGGGGACACGCGCGCCGCGTTCGCGCTTGAGCCTGCGCCCGAAACGTCCGGCGGCCGGTGAGGGGAAGAGTTCGTTCATGCCTTGCTCGTCATGGCCGGACTTGTCCCGGCCATCCACGTCTTGCCTGCTGAGACTCTAAAGTCGTGGGTGCCCGACACAAGGCCGGGCATGACGCTTTGAATCAGAAATCCATTTCCAACGTGTAAAGACCGCCCGTATGACGGTCGACGGTGTAAACGATGCCGCGTTCGTCCACGAACACATCGTTGAGCTGAACCGCACCCGCCGGTGTGCCTTTTGGCGGCGGGGGAACGAAGGTTGCGACCTCCTTCGGCTGATACGGATTGGAAATGTCGTAGGCGCGCAGGCCACCGTTGAAAAAAGTACCGATCACAATCTGATCTGATTGCCACGCCGTCGGGATCGGTGGATTCTCGTGAATATTGTGTGCGCCGAAGCGGCCGCCACGGTTGGCATAGGCATCGACCGGAGGCAGCGGGCAGGTGGATATAGAGACGAGATTTTTCTCATCGCGCGCATCCAATAGCCAGACGAGCTTTGGCCAATCCTCGGCTTTGTTCTCGGTCGACTCGTCGGTGACGATCAGCAGGTTGCGCTCGAACAGCGGGACAGCTGTGTGCATGAAGCCAGTGTATGGCGGGGAATTGGTCCAGTGCGAAATCGGCTTCGGTTTCGTCTTGTCGGCAATATCCATCACGAACATGCCGCCGTCGATATAGCATAGGTAAAGCCTGTCGCCGCGCTGCTTGTAAACGTTCGTGTTATGCGCGCGGTAACCCTTGTCGAGCTTGTGTCGGGGTAAAGGCGTCTCGAACTTCTTGGTGCCTGGCATCCACCAGCGTCCGATCTCGACCGGCTTTGACGGATTGCGCGCGTCGATACATCGGTAAAACTGATCGTCGAGTGGATGGCTCGGCACAAAATCTGGCGCTCCGGATGCCATGTGCACGTATTCTCCGTCGCAGAACCATAATTGGTGTACGCCGCGCGAGGTCGCCCCCGAGCAGTCGAAAAATGAAATCGAGCGGGGTTTTTCCGGCACCGAGACGTCGAACAGCTCCAATCCGGCCGGCTGCTGGTTTACCTTTTGTGTCTGGTAAGCGACCGCCATGATATCGCCGGACAGTTCCAGCGAATTGGAGCGCATGTACGGCTTCGGCAGGTCGGTCTGCACCACCACCTTCGGCTGGCGCGGATCGGAAACGTCGACGGCGGTGAAATTTTTCGGCGCGCTTTCGTGGGCTAGCCAGATGATGCGCCGCCCATCCTTTGCGATCTGTACCGACATGCCTTCGCCCATGCCGCCAAAGCCTCCGAGATCGTTTTGCGCGAGCAGCATGAAATTCCACGTGGTGGGCTCCGCGCTTTTGTTGAGCGGACTGCTGGCGGTGGACATTCACGTCTCCGTGGCTTGGTTGCGAAGATGGCTTCATATTGCCGAAGCGATACGAGACAGGCCTGGGCTCTCCTATTCGTCATGCCCGGCTTTATGCCGGGGCATCCACGTCTTTGCATTAAGCAAGGCGTGGATGGCCGGGACAAGCCCGGCCATGACAGCAGCTAATGAGAGCAAGAGCTCAGGCGCTTGCCTGCTTGAGGAATTCAGTGCGCAGCACCTTGCTCCAGTCAGGCACTGCCTTGATCTTGTTTTCTTTCAACAGAATTTCGGACTGCTCTTGCATGTAAGGCACGAGATCGCTCGGCCACCCTGGCTGGACTTCCACCCGCGCCAAAGCCTTGGTGAACGTGTCTTTCGACATTTTGAATCCTTTTGACTCGAAAAACGAGTAGATCGTGTCGGCGACTTTTTCCGGCTTCGACTTGAAGTCTTTGGCGACTTCGAGCCATGCCTTCAAATAGGCAACCACGGTTTCCGGGCTTTTTTGCACGAATTCGGGCGTGGCTGCCATGAAGACCGGCAGCTTGTCGAACTGGCTGTATTCGGAGACGGTGACTGCCAGCCCGTCTGCTTCCGCGATTGCATTGTAGGGCTCGACATTGGCCATGGCGTCCACGGTCTTCGCTGCCATCGCCGCCACCATGTCATCGACGTTCATGCGCACTTCCTGGTAGTCGCCTTTCTTGAGACCGGCTTTCGGCGCGATCTGGTCGACGAAGATATTGCCGGTGGATGAACCCGTCTGGTTGGCGACCTTGAGTCCCTTCAACTGCTCGACCTTCGTAATGTTGAGATCCTTGCGCGCCATCACGCGCGCGGTTCTGCCGACATATTCAATCATAGCGATGGCGAGCAGGCCGCCTTTGTCGTGGCCGATCGCGAAGGAAGGGCCGGCGTAAGTACCCATGTCGACCTGACGCGCCACCATTTGCTGCATTGTGAGATTGCCGGACGGAACGGCGAATTCCTCGAATTTTATGCCGTGCTTTTCGAGCAGCCCCGAGCGCAGCAGGTAATAGGTCGGCATGCCCCACATGTTGGTTTGATAGCCCTGCCGCACTGTTTCCAGGGCCGCGGCCGGCCTCACGCCAAAGGTTGCCGCCAGCACCCCGGCGCCGGTCGCTGCGAGATAGTGACGGCGTGTTATTCCGCCTGTCTGAGCCATGATTGTCCTCCCTTATGCGTTTGCCTTGCCATTGGCTTTCGTAGGCTCGCTCGCTCCGGTCTCGTAACCAAGATGGTGGAGCAGCATCTTTTGAAAATCGAGAAACTCCAAACTGAGCGGATCGCGCGGCCTCGGCAGCGGAATTCGGATTTCGGTTTTGATCGTACCTGGATGCGGCGTCATTACGATGACCCGATCGGCGAGATAAACCGCTTCAGACACGTTGTGCGTCACGTATATCACGGTCTTGCGCGTTTCCCGCCAGACGTCGGCGAGTAGGCGCTGCATGTCATCACGCGTCAACGCGTCAAGTGCCGCAAACGGTTCGTCCATCAAAAGAACCGAGGGATTGTAAGCCAGCGCGCGAGCAATGGCGACCCGCTGCTGCATGCCTCCGGAAAGGTGATGCGGGTAAGAGCCGGTAAATTTATCGAGCTTAACCAGCCGCAATTGTTCGTGCGCGATTTTCTCCCGCTCGTCCTTTGGCACGCCTTTCATCTCGAGGCCGAATGCGACGTTGCCAAGCGCGGTACGCCAGGGAAAAAGCTGCGCAAAATCCTGAAACACGACGCCACGATCCATGCCGTGACCGTCCACCTTCTTGCCCCCGATGCGGATTTCGCCTGCTGCCGGAGAAAGAAAGCCCGCAACAATGTTAAGCAGCGTAGACTTCCCGCAGCCGGAGGGGCCGACGATACAAACGAATTCCGAAGCGTTGATATTCAAGGTCACGTCTTTAACGCCCGGCACTTTGCCGCCGGGCGTATCGTAGATCAGCGAAACATCGCGAATTTCGATGGGGACCATACTTGCTGCCTCGCGCTAGCCTTTCGCCGCGCGCACCATGCCCCACCGCATCACCGTCGCGCGTTCAAGCGAGCCGAAAACAAAGCGCTCGAACACGAAGCCGATTATGCCGATCACGATCAGCGACGCCAGCATGGTGTCGGTGTTGAGGAACTCCTTGGCATCGAAAATGACCCAGCCCAGGCCCCAATCGGAGGCGGCGATCATCTCGGCGCCCACCACCGCGATCCATGCACGCAAGAACGCCTGTCGCATCCCGGTAATAATAAAGGGCGAGGCGCCCGGAATGATGACCTTCCAGAACAACCTGCGCTCATCGGCGCCCATGGCGCCGGCCGCGCGCAGCCAGATCGGGTTAACCGAGCGCACGCCCGACCAGGTGTTGAAAATCATCGGAAAGGTTGCCGCATAGAAAACGATGAGAATCGTGGTCAGATTGCCAATGCCGAACCAGAGCATGAAGAGCGGCACCAGTGCGAAGGAGGGGATTGGCATCATCGCGCTTACAAGTGGCAGAAAGAAGCTCTCCACGCGTTGGAAGCGGGCCATCAGGATCCCAAGCGGGAGACCCACCACAATCGAAAGGGCAAAACCGAACATGACACGGTAAAGGGTGAAGGCAGCGTGCGCGAACATGGTGCCGTCGGCGAGGCTGGCAAACAGAGTGCGCGCGATCGCCGGCAAGGTTGGCAACAACGCCGGCGCGAAATAACCGCTGCGCGCGAGCGCTTCATAGGCGATCGCTGCCACGAGCAACGACAGCGCGCCACGTACAAGAGAACGTCGGTTTTGTCCCGGTTCCGTCATGAGGAGATCATGCCCCAGCGCACCACGGTGTAATTCTCGATCTTCTGGAAAACGAATTTTTCCAGCGCGAGCCCGATGAGGGCGATCACCACTATCCCGGCCAGCATCGTGTCGGTGTTGAGGAATTTGCGCGCGCCGAAGATCAACCAGCCGAGACCCCACGGCACAGCGGCGAGCATCTCGACTGCCACAAGAATGCGCCAGGCTTGCGCCAGGCCGAGCCGCAAACCGGTCAGAATGTAAGGCAGCGCGCCCGGCAGGATGACGTGCCTGAACAGCCGCCGGTCATCGGCACCCATCGCCTGTGCCGAGCGGACCCAGATTTCCTTTACCGCTTTCACGCCGGTCCAACTGTTGAAGATGATCGGAAAAGCCGAGACAAAGCCGACCAACAGAACAGATGAGAGATTGCCGAGTCCGAACCAGAGCAGGAACAGTGGCGCGTAGGCGAGGCCGGGAATGGGGGCACCGATCGATACGAGTGGCAAGAAGATATCCTCGGCGCGGCGCGAGCGGCCCATGAGTACACCGATCGTGACGCCAACGACGCCGGCGAGGGCAAATCCGGCGAGCAAGCGGAGGACTGTTTCGATGGCGTGATGAGGCAGGATACCTGCAATCGTCAGATTAACGAACGAGGTCGCCACTTCTTCCAGCGTCGGAAAAAGCCGACGTGGGAAAACGCCGGTCCAGGCAATGATCTCCCAAATCGCGCCAACGACAACGAAAGGAAAAATACTGCGCCAGATCGAATGCAGGCGCTCGCTGCCCTGCGACCGCTCAGGTACATGATCAGCAGTGATGGCAGTGACAGCGTCCTGCATCCGGGCCCGCGTTCCTCCCACGGTCGAGGTCAATTGACCTCCTGAGCG
>DATDLC010000071.1:0-3878 GCA_036519515.1 Pseudolabrys sp.
GCCAATAGCGGACATCGTGCAATTCAGCCCGAAACACCGAAGCCACGCCGGCCCTGGTCGCGGACTAACCAATAGACCGCGCCGAGCGCGAGGATAGCTGCCGCCAGCGCCAGAAGATGAAAAGCATCGGTGCTCGATAGATCGAGGATGATCAGTTTGCGTACGACTGCCAACAGCGCGATCAGGACGACGGCACGTACCTGCACCACACTGTCACTTCGCTCGGCCAGCACCAGCAGCGAGCGTTTGAACTCGAGTGCAATGATGACGATGAAGATCGTGCCGAATACGGCCTGGAACACACCATAATCGGTCGGATCAAAATTGGTCGCCAAAATGCTAAGCAGGATCTTCAACGTCAGATTCCACATCGCTAAGACAATGATGATAGCGATCAGTGCGGTCAGCACCATGATGCAAATATGCTCGAACTTCTGATAGAACGTCAGAGGTCCGAACGACAGACGCAGATCGGAAAATTCTTTTTTCAAACGCATCATCGGCTCCATCAGCTGACGGATCAAAATCATAGCATTCAGATTCTATGGTTGGCAGAGGTACAACGCCTGACTTGTCCGCTTTGGGTCAAAAGCAGACATAACCTTCAGGTCCGATGAATGCCCCCATTACCTCCGAAAGCGACATTCGCGGTTACGGTTCGAATGTCTGCTTTGTGCCAATAGCGGACATTGCGGTATTTATTCAATCACCTCCGTAGCGGCAGTGAACAATGAGGGTGGCACGGTAAGGCCGAGGGCCTTTGCCGTCTTCAGATTAATCACCAGTTCGAACGTGGTCGGTTGCTGCACCGGAAGCTCGGATGGCTTGGCACCTTTGAGAATCTGGCCAGCGTAGACACCCGCCTGGCGATAAGCGCCCGCGACGGACTAATGTCCACTATGGCACCTAGCTGACATGTCAGGCCGACCCCGGATGTTTGATTTCGAAGCAAGGGACTGCTGCCCGACCAGCTTCGTCAGGACTCTAGTTTATGATGCGCTAGGATCGCGCATGCGCTAATATTACTTGAGCTGGGGGCTTCCAATTGGGAGTTTCCACAATGTGTGACTACAGCCTTCTAAACGTCAAATCGTGGCCTGCGAAGGTTGGCGACAAGCTCGTGACACGTGACTTCGGCACCGGGACACGCGGCTTCGCCGCCGCCGACGAACTCCAACTGGCGGTGTGCGTGATGCCGGGAACGGAACTGGCCTTCGCCCGGGATGTTGCATGCCTGCCAAGTGGCCTGCTCGGGTGGACTAACAAGACAACCAACCACCGGACGGCAATCTTTCGACAAATCAACAAAGACAAGATGCGGGCACACCACGACGCGCTCGAATTTCCGGATGGGCGAACCGAATTGCTGACGCTCCTGAGCGAGGGTCAGGAGGCAACGGTGCTTCAGCTGCCCGCGCAGCCAACAACCGCGGCCGAGGCAGATGCTCAGAAGCCATCGATCTGTGTGTAGGCTGCCATACAAAGCGGCCTACTTTTTTTAACGAGCGCCGATAACAGTAAAAAGGTTACACGCGCTCACGCGTCGTTTACCGTGCTTACCATCCCGTGACACGCAAAGCCCCTAAAGCCCGTGGACGACCCTTTCAATGCGATGGCCCATTCGATTTTCGCAGCGAAAGGGTCGCGATGAGATGGCCGGAACCTGCCAAAATAGCCCCTTGGCGTTGCCACCACGTGCTGATTCAATACCATTGATTCGCTAAGGGCCAAGCGATGGACGCTATATCGAAGCTAAGCCGCGATATTCTCTTCAGCGTTCGTCCCCGCAGAGACTGATGATATCCCCAGAAAACTCCGCAGACAATAAGGTTCCCGCCTTCCGGGCTGAAGGCGACACCGACAGCGATGACGATGTCAACAAGCGGTCGATCGACGACATCGACAAACCGGATAAAGATCAAATCTCGGAAGAACAGCAGAAGGAGCTCGATGCCTTCGCGCGTGGAGACACAGAAAAGCTCCGGAAAAAATATCTGCTGCATCGCTTCTGGCGTACGGCGCGCGGCTTCTGGAACCGCAATCGCGGCGACCGGCTGGCCTGGATTCTCCTGGTCGGCCTCGTCGTATTGATCGTAGCGAACCTCGCCGCCCAGCTCGGTATCAACTTCTGGAATCGGGCCATCTTCGATGCGCTGGAAAAGCGCGACGGCGCGAAGGTGCTTTATCTGTCGGCCGTCTTTTTCCCGCTGGCGGCAGTGAGCGTCATGTTCGGAATGACGAACGTGTGGGCGCGCATGGCCACGCAGCGGCGCTGGCGCGCGTGGGTGTCGGATTCCGTCATTGGCCGTTGGCTGAAGAACGGACGCTACTATCAGCTTAACCTCGTCAGTGGCGATCATCAGAATCCGGAAGGCCGGCTCACGGACGATTTGCGTGTCGCCACCGATGCGCCAGTCGATTTCGCAGTCGGCATGCTGCAGGCGGGGCTTTCCGCGCTCACTTTCATTGTTGTGCTCTGGACCATTGGCGGGGCACTGACGATCACTGTCGGCGGCGCCGCAATCACCATTCCAGGCTTCCTCGTCGTCGCGGCGGTAGCGTACGCCGCTTTGGCGAGCGGGGCGATGACGATCGTGGGCAGCAAATTCGTCTCCGTCTCAGAGGCGAAAAATCAGGCGGAGGCGTCTTATCGCTACCAGCTCACGCGCGTGCGCGAATACGGAGAAAGTATCGCGCTGCTCGGCGGCGAAGTGGAGGAGCGGGCAGGTATCGACCGCTCGCTGGCGGCGGTGCTGCGGCATTGGCGCGAGCTCTGCCATCAGCACATGAAGACAACCGTGGTTTCGCAAGGGTCGTCCATGCTCGCGGCTGTGATCCCGATCATCCTGTGCGCGCCAAAGTTTCTGGATGGTTCGATGTCGCTCGGCCAGGTCATGCAGGCTGCATCCGCCTTCACCATCGTGCAGGGGGCGTTCTCCTGGCTGGTCGACAATTATCCGCGTCTTGCGGACTGGAATGCATCGGCGCGGCGCATCGCATCCCTAATGGTGTCGCTTGACGCACTGGAACAGGCCGAGACCGGCGATGCCTTCAACCGAATCAAGCGCGGCGAGACCACCGACGCGGCGATGCGGCTGCTCAATCTCTCCGTCTCGCTCGACGATGGCACGGCGGTGGTGGACGACACCGACGTCGTCATTAAGAAGGGCGAGCGCGTGCTTGTCGCCGGCGAGAGTGGCACCGGCAAGAGCACGCTGGTCCGTGCCATCGCTGGTCTTTGGCCATGGGGCGGTGGCGAGATCAATATCCAGAAGGATGCGCGGCTGTTCCTGCTGCCGCAGCGGCCCTACGTGCCGACCGGTACGCTGCGCCGCGCGGTGGCCTATCCAGGCGCTGCGGAAGACTGGCTGCCGGAAGAGATTGCGGCGATGCTGGAAAAAGTCGGCCTTGGCCATCTCAAGGACCGACTTGAGGAGGATGCACCGTGGGATCAGACGCTGTCAGGCGGCGAAAAGCAGCGTCTGACGGTTGCGCGCTTGCTGCTGCACCGGCCCGACATTATCGTGCTCGATGAAGCCACCTCCGCGTTGGATCCGAAGAGCCAGGACATGCTGATGCAGCTTCTGACCGACGAGATGGCGGGGCTTACCATCATCAGCGTTGGCCATCGCCCGGAGCTGGAGCAATTCCACAGCCGCAAGCTCATGCTTGAGCGCCACGTCGGCGGCGCCAAGCTGGTCAGTGACATCATGCTGTTGCGCCAGCCGGAAAAGCCGAGGCTGGTCCGGCGGTGGCTCGATCGGCGGAACCCGAAGAGGGCGGCATAGTGCCGCCGTCGCATGCGGGGCTCGGCTACTCCACCGGTCTCGCATGTCTCCTGTTCTTCAAGGACGCAATCACGGAAGCCGTCAACGATT
>DATDLC010000072.1:0-26026 GCA_036519515.1 Pseudolabrys sp.
TGGTGGGCGCACAAGGACTCGAACCTTGGACCCGCTGATTAAGAGTCAGCTGCTCTACCAACTGAGCTATGCGCCCGGAATGCAGCGGCGGAAACCCCGCCGAGCGCGGGTGGCTTAGCAAAGGCAACCGGCAGTGTCCAGCCGCGCAACCGTTCAAGCCCTCGGAGACAAAGGAAAAGCCGCCGGAGATGTCCGGCGGCTTCCTGAACTGCGTCGCGCATCGGGGAGACTGCGTTGGACACCGCCCGCTTCGCGTGAAACTTACAGCGGTCGCCGATCGTCACCCATCGGGCCACCGTCGCGCCCGCGATGCTGCCACATATGCCCGCGATGGCCGCGCCAGCCCTGCCGGTCGCCGAGCCGGGCGAGCATCACGAAACGATGCTTCTGCGACTCGTCGAGACTCTTGTAGAGAGGCCCGGCTGCGTCGGCGAGTTTCTTCAGCCCGGCGGCACGCTGGCCCATCACATCGGCGCGCAGGTTGAGCCGCTCGATCGGATCTTTCGGACCATCCGCATTGGCACGGGCCGCAAAGCGCTCCGAGCGCTGCTTGGCGAGATCGCGCAAAGCGTTATCGACCGGTGGCCAGAGCTTTTCCTGCTCGGCCGTAAGCTTCAATCCGGCATGAAGCGCTGCGATACGCGCGTCACCAAAAGCCGCGATGTCTTCAGCACCGGGGCGCCAGCGCTGCGCGCGCTGGAAATCGTCCGAACCTTTTTGTTGCGCATAGACCAGCGAAGTCCCGGCAATCGCAAGCGCTGTCGTGCCGGCGAGAACTGCTTTCCACATGGCCACCTCCAATGGCGATTCCTGCCGCCGAGTAGAGGAGCGCGACCTTGCCTTATCAAGTTAAAGTTTGGACAGAGATTACAGCCGCGCAATGTTCATTTACGAACGTTCATCTTTTGCGCGAAGCGTTACAGCATGCCGAGCATCCGCGGCAGCCACAGCGACATTTCCGGGATGTAGGTAACCATGGCGAGGAAGACCAGCATCGTTACAAGCCACGGCCAGGTCGCAATGGTGAGCTCGGTAATGCCCATGCGTGCGATGCCGGAAGCAACATAAAGGTTAAGGCCGACCGGCGGGTGGCAGAGCCCTACTTCCATGTTCACTGTCATCAGGATGCCAAGGTGAATTGGGTTGATGCCTAGGCTGACTGCGATCGGAAACAGGATCGGGGCAGTGATCAGTACGATCGAAGACGGTTCCATGACGTTGCCCGCGAGCAGCAACAGCACGTTGACGACCAGCAGAAATTCCACCCAACCGATACCGCTACCTTTGATCCACGCTGTCATCGCCTGCGGAATCTGTTCGCTGGTCATCAGGAACGAGAACAGCACCGCGTTGGTGATGATGTAGAGGATCATCGCGCTCATATTGGCCGAGGCGAGCAACACCTTCGGCACATCGGTCAGCTTCATATCGCGATAGACGAACACCGCCACGACAAAGGCATAGACCGCGCTCATGGCGGCGGCTTCGGTCGGCGTAAAGGCGCCGGTATAGATGCCGCCGAGTACGATGAAGATTAGCAGCAAGCCCCACACCGAATCGCGGAACGCGCGAACCGCCTCCAGCCAGCTCGCCTTTGGCATGCGCGGATAGTCGTTTTTCCACGCGCGGTAGAACGTGGTCATGCCGAGCATAGTGGCCAGGATCAAGCCCGGAACGACGCCGGCCATGAACAGCTGCGCGACCGAGGCCGAAAGGACGCGCTTGCCCTCGGGATCGAGGGCCACGCTGCCGCCGGTGGCCACCGCGACCAGCACCATCACGATCGAAGGTGGAATCAGGATGCCGAGCGCGCCCGAGGTCGCGATCACGCCGGCGCCGAAGCGTTTCGGGTATCCGTGCTTGACCATGGCCGGAAGTAGGATTGAGCCGATCGCAACCACCGTCGCCGGCGAGGAGCCGGAAATGGCGGCGAACAGCGCGCAGGCAACCACCGCCGCCAGCCCTAATCCACCATACCAGTGGCCGACCATCGAGCTTCCGAAGGCGATCATGCGGCGCGCAACGCCGCCGTGGGTGAGGAAATTGCCCGCAAGAATAAAGAACGGGACCGCCATGATCTCGAAGCTCTCGATGCCGGTGAAGAGCTTGAGCGCAACCGCCTCGATCGGCACCGAGGTCATCACGAACAGGAAGCTGAGCACGGTCAGGCCGAGCGCGATCGAGATCGGCATGCCGGTTAGCATCAGCGCGATCAGAAGGCCAAATATGATGGCGCTGTTCATCGGGCCACATCCCTGGCTGCGGCTGGGCTCTCGAGCACGCCCTCGACATGGCCGGGATCATGATGCGGCAACTCACCTGTGCGCCAAAATGCCCAGGCAACCTGGAGGAAGCGAAAGCACATCAAATAGGAACCGAGCGGCACGCAGAGGAAGATGATCCAGCGAGGCATCTCCATGTCGGGCGAAACCTGGTCGGTGGGGTAAAGCTCGATCACGAACTTCGCGCCCATGGTGCCGACCACGGAAGTGAACAGCGCGCCGCATAACAGGCCGAACAGCACGACCTTTTTGCGTGGGCCAGGCTCCAACATGTTGACGGCGACGTCGACGCCGACGTGGATGCCGGTGCGCACGCCATAGGCGGCGCCGAACTTCGCCATCCACACGAACATGTAGATGCACAGTTCCTGCGCCCAGGTCAGATTGATTGGGTAGACGAGCGGATAGAGAAACGAGACCCCGAGCGCGTAGCGCTGCACGACCGCGGCAAAGATCAACAGCGTCGCCCCCGCGATCAGGCTCGCGATCAGAATTTCCTCGAGACGATCAAGAATGCGAAGAAACACTTACGCCTCGCGCATTTGGGGACTTTAGTGTCCCCGCAGCGGGCGACCCCTGACTGTCGACGGAAGCCGCCCCACGGCACCCGTCTTAAGTCGATTGACGCTCTGGAATCCCCCACCCTGAAAGCAAGCGAGCCCGGAGCTAAAGCCGGGGCTCGCTATTTACTAGTTGGTCACGCCCTGTGTCGTTTTGCGGACGTCTTCGATCAGCTGCTTGCCGACGCGGCTGGCCATATCCTGATAAAGCGGGTCCATAGCCTTCTGCATCGCCGCCATTTCGGCGCCAGTCGGATTGATGATCTCCGTCTTGCCAGACTTCTTGATCTCGTCCAGCGCTTCCGCATTTTCCGTCTCAGAGATCTTGTTGGCGTAAACCGTCGCTTCGTTCATCGCCTTCTGAAGTTGGCCGCGAATATCGGCCGGCAGGTCGTCCCAGAACTTCTTGTTCACGACGACCACATAGCCGATATAGCCGTGGTTGGTCAGTGCCGTGTACTTCTGCACTTCGTAGAATTTCTGGGTGTACATGTTCGACGGGGTGTTCTCCTGACCGTCGACCACGCCGGTCTGCAACGCCTGATAGACTTCCGAGAACGCCATCACCTGCGGCGTGGCGCCGAGCAGACGGAACTGCGCTTCCAATACCTTCGATGATTGGATGCGGAATTTCAGCCCCTTGTAATCCTCCGGCATGTGCAGTGGCTTGTTCGCGCTCATCTGCTTGAAGCCGTTGTCCCAGTAGGCCAGGCCGATCATGCCCTTCGGCTCCAGAAGCTTCAGCATCTTCTGGCCGATCGGACCTTCGGTGACCTTGCGCAACGAGGTGAGGTTCGGCAGCAGGAACGGCAGGTCGAACACCTCGAAGTCCTTGATGCCCATCGGACCGAACTTGGAGTTTGACGGCGCCAACATCTGCACGGCACCAAGCTGGAGCGCTTCCAGTTCTTCCTTGTCCTTGTAGAGCGTCGAGTTGGGATAGACCTCAACCTTGACCTTGCCGTTGGTGTATTTCTCGGCGAGTTCCTTGAACTTGTCGGCGCCTTTGCCCTTCGGCGTATTCGGCGCCACGACGTGACTGAACTTGATCACGATCGGCGCCTGCGCCGTTGCAGCGACAGGAGCTACGAAAATGGCGGCCGCAGCCGCCGCGAGAAGCCATTTGCGCATAGGCATCTTCCTCCAGTTAGTCGGTCGGAACCGGCTTTTACCTTGTTTTTCTGCCGGTTAGGGTGGCACCAAACCGGTTTCCCGGCAAGTAGAAACACTTCTAGACCTATTGCCAATACTTAACGTGCGCAAGCGTCAAGCGTTGCCCACGTTAAGCGTCGAAGTGGAAAAAAGCTGCGGCGAAGCGCCGCCCCGGTTATCGCAGCGCAGCGACCACGGGCCCGAGGCCCATTTCCTGGGCGAGCCCCTGTGCTGCGCGCATCTGCTCGGCGTCAAGCGTGCCAATCAACGGACGCGCAGCAGCGGCGAGCCGGTGCACGGCGGCGCTGTTCAGCACGACTGTCACGATGCGGTTGCTGATCCGGCGCACGAGGCCAGCCGACTCAGTCTGCGACTGCTTGCGCGCAAGATCATGCAACGCGGCCTCAACCGGAGCCCAATAGTGCTCCTGCGCCGGAGTCAGTTTGAGCACGCTCTTGATACGCGCAATATTGATCGAAGCTGACGCCTGTGCCCCGTAAGCGCCGGTGACTTCCATCGCGACCGCCTGCGAACCGATCGACAACAAGCCGATCGTCGCGAGCGCGAACACGCCCGCGCAAAGAACCATTTTCATTCTGTTGAATCCCCGACGTTGTGAGTGGGTATGCGCCGAGCGAGTACCCGGAAATCTTGCCCCTAAAGCGCGCGAAATGCGGACAAAATGTGATTTCGTGCGTTTAGATGGAACAAAGTGCCGACTTCGTAAACGCCGCGCCCCATTTATTAAAGGGGCGCGGCATCACAACATGTGACTCTATGTTTCAGCCGACATCAGTTGAATGTATCCGTCGCTCGGCCGAAGCAGTTTTGCTGCGCTTGCTGGTTAACTTATTTAGAGCGCCGAGATAGGCCTTGGCTGAAGCTACCAACGTGTCTGGATCGGCACCTTTGGCGGTGAATGACCGGCCACTTTCTGAAAGCCTCACTGATACTTCCGCCTGGGCATCGGTGCCGCCCGTGACGGCATGCACCTGAAAGAGCTCAAGTGTCGCCTCGTGCGGGACAAGCGCCCGGATCGCCCTGAAGATGGCATCTACTGGGCCATTGCCGGTCGACTGCGTGGTGACGTGCTCACCATCGATGTCGAGCGTGAGCGTTGCTGTCTGCGGTCCTATGGTGCCCGCAATCACAGTCAAGGACAGCACCTTGATGCGGTCGTGGGCATGCGCGATTTCCTCGTCGACCAACGCTTCGATGTCTTCGTCATGGATCTGCTTCTTGCGGTCGGCCAGCGCCTTGAAGCGGACGAAGGCATCCTCAAGCTGATTGCCGGCGAGCTTGTAGCCCAACTCCTCCAGCTTATGAATGAAAGCATGACGCCCCGAGTGTTTCCCCATCACCAATGAGGTCTGCTTCACGCCGACCGACTCCGGGGTCATGATTTCATACGTCTGCGCATTCTTGAGCATGCCGTCCTGGTGAATGCCGCTCTCATGAGCGAATGCATTCCGTCCGACGATTGCCTTGTTGTATTGCACCGGGAACGATGTCGCTGCCGCAACGAGCTTCGATGCGCGCGTGAGCACGGTTGCGTCGATGCCACAATGAAACGGCAACACGTCGTTGCGCACCTTCATGGCCATGACGACTTCCTCAAGCGCGGCGTTGCCTGCACGCTCGCCGATGCCGTTGATGGTGCATTCGATCTGGCGGGCGCCGGCCTTGACACCTTCGAGCGAATTGGCAACCGCCATGCCAAGATCGTTGTGACAATGAGTCGAGAAGCGCGCCTTGTCGGCGTTAGGCACGCGCGTGCGCAACATTTCAATGAGGGCAAAATATTCCTCCGGCACTGTGTAGCCTACCGTGTCGGGGATATTGATCGTCGTCGCACCAGCGTTGATTGCCGCCTCAACGCAGCGGCAGAGAAAATCGTGTTCAGTGCGGGTGGCGTCCTCTGCGGACCATTCAACGTCGTCCGTATGGACGCGCGCACGCGCGACCTGGGCGATCACCATCTCGTAGACCTCGTGCGGCTCCTTTTGGAGCTTGTATTTCATGTGCACGGGCGATGTTGAGATAAACGTATGGATTCGCTTGCGTCTCGCCGGCTTGATCGCCTCGGCGCAACGATCGATGTCCTTGAATGCGGCGCGCGAGAGGCCACAGATCACAGCTTTCTTGGATCGCTGCGCGATCTCCTGCACAGCTGCGAAATCGCCTTCCGACGCGATCGGGAAACCGGCCTCGATGATGTCCACGCCCATGTCGTCGAGCAGCTCTGCAACTTCGAGCTTTTCTTCATGGGTCATGGTCGCGCCGGGACATTGTTCGCCGTCGCGCAAGGTCGTGTCGAATATGACGACGCGGTCCTTCTCGGACTTTGTCTGGGTAGTCATGGAAATGGTCCTTCTCGTCAAACGCGCCACTTTGGGCGCTCTATGGGTTCTCCGTCAGATCCCCCGAGTGCCCAGGCGCATGTGCCCAGCCGGCCCTCAGGGGCGGATAAGGAGAAGGAGCGTGCCCAGAATGAGGGAAGCCGCGGAGCCGGCGTATCCCGCCGGCCGCTCGATCGCGCGAATATTCTGGCGCGTCGACATGGAATGTTCCCTCGTCTCGCCGGTTAACTTGAAGGGTCTAGGTAAAGCCCGAGTTAACCGGCCTGCTTTTAGCGGAAAGAGCCAGCCCAGATCAAGCGTACCCGTGACTGCCATAGTCTGCTGCCACATTGCGCCATTAAGGTCCATGGAATCGCCAGTATGAGCACACTCAATCGCCGGGCCTGGGCAAGATCCGCGCTGTCCCTCGTCGCTTTTATGGTTCTCCTGTTCGTGCCGGCAGGCACATTCCATTTCTGGCAGGGATGGCTTTACGGCTTCGTGTTCGTCGCAGCAACGACGGCAATCAGCGTCTATTTTCTGAAGCACGATCCCAAGCTCGTTGAACGGCGTATGAAGGTCGGTCCGTCGGCCGAGCAGAGGCCGGTGCAGAAAATCATCATGGCGATTACCTTTGCGAGCTTCATATTGCTGATCGTTCTGCCCGGCTTAGATTATCGCTGGCATTGGTCTGCGGTGCCGGCCTGGCTCGTGCTCGCAGCCAACGCCCTGCTCGCGTTGAGCTTTATTATCTTTTTCATTGTGCTCAAGCAGAACAGCTACGCGGCATCAACGATCAGAGTCGAGGCGGACCAACCGGTCGTCTCCACTGGCCTGTATGCAATCGTGAGGCATCCGCTTTACTCGGGCGCCCTGCTGTTGCTTCTCGTGACTCCCGTTGCACTTGGATCTTATTGGGGCCTGCTGGTGGCTTTTGTGTCGATACCCGTACTTCTCTGGCGACTGCTCGACGAAGAGCGCTTCCTGAAGCAGAATTTGCCGGGTTACGCGGAGTATTGCCGCGCCACCCGTTTCAGACTGATCCCCTTGATCTGGTAGTCGCACTACATGCGGCCGAATCGCGATGCGAGGAAAGCCGTCGCGTAGCACGGCATAGCGGGATCGAAATCGCTGGGACCACGCACGATACGGATGTCTGCCAGTTCCGGCCTTTTCTCACTGGCGAGATGCGTCAGGATACGCTCGCGCAGAAAGGTTGCAGATTCATTCGAACACAAGACCTTGATCTGCGCAATCAACCCACCGTCGGCCACCATGGTCCAGCCGGGCTCGGCGTAAAATCCGCTCATATCGAGGCCGGTTTCTTCCTTCAGCTCCCGCCGCAAGCTCAGATCGAGATCGACCTTTCCGTCGACAATGATGCCCGGGTCCGGCGTGCCGCAGGGAAAATAGATCCTCCCTCCGTTGAACGTGTGCGGACCCATGACGCCGAGGAGAAATGCGGCGTCGGCAGCCAGGATTGCCGCTGCGCTGAAACAATCGCCGACCCCCGCAGCCGGTCGGTCCCAATGGCACCAAGCGGAAAAACTCGCATAGTCGGTTTCCAGATACTGGCCATGCAGGACGCCGTTCTCAACGCTTCGATCGTGCATCAGGAGAACGCGGCCGTTCCAGACATGCGGCTTCTCCCGCCTTAGCGCACTGAAATATGCGTCGATCTCGGCCCGCCGTTCGACCGCAAAAGCCCAAGGCTTGGGAGCGAAAGAAAGCTCCAACCGATCGATGTGAAAGACCGACGGCGCTTGCATCATCGCCCCAGCGCTTCGGCCTTGAACACGCGGCTTGGCCTTACGATTTCGTCCTGAGCGGCCACCAACTGGATTTCCCGCGCGCCAATTTCCGCGGTTTTCGCCAGCACCCCGAATATGGCCGAAACCGCGGACGAAAGTGCCTCGTCGATATTCCGGTCTCGCAGATAGTGAGCGAAAAACAGAGCGGCGATGGCATCGCCTGCTCCGTTCACAACTAGGGGCAGTTTCGGCGTACGCACGAGGAAACAACCACTCGCATCCGACGCCAGCAGGTCGATCGTGTCCGCCGGCGTCTCCTCCGTAAGTAAGGATGTGACTAGAATTGCGCGGGGTCCGAGATCGTGCACCGCTTTCACCGCATCGCGCGTCTGCCGCAGTGTTCCACTGGCGCTCCCGCTAAGGTAGTCCAGTTCGAACTGATTTGGCGTGACGATATCAGCGGCCGGCACGGCCTTTGTCCTCATGAATTCCGGTATGCCCTCGCGTACAAAAATGCCGCGGCCGACATCGCCGATCACTGGGTCGCAGCAATATTTTGCGCCCGGATTTGCCTGTCTGACCGTCGCGAGCGCTTCAAGAATGGCGGTGCCGATCTCGGCCGAGCCCATATAGCCGGAGAGAACGCCATCGCACTCGCCAAGAACGCCGCGTTGCGCGATCCCCGCAACAAGCTCGCCGATCATTGCGGCGTCGAAGACGCGGCCTTTCCAGCTCCCGTAGCCGGTGTGGTTGGAGAACTGCACCGTGTGGATAGGCCAGACCTCGACGCCCATCCGTTGCAACGGAAAGGTGGCCGCGGCATTGCCGACATGGCCATAGGCCACGTGCGACTGGATCGAGAGGATATTCATCGCGGGCGGCCGCTTGCGGTCATCTCAGGACCTGATGGCCGGGACAGGCCCGGCCATCACGCAAATATGAGAATTCGAAGCTCCGAACGGACACTACTTCATCCCGGTCGTCTTGTTCGCCGCGTCGACATATTTGTTTGTATAAGTCTTCGACAGATCGATATTGGCCTTGGCGACATCCGGTGAGGACTGACTGAACACCGCGAGCACCGCCGCGGCACCCTTCGGGTCCATCCGGCCGGTCTCCGAATACATCGGCAGAGTATTCTTGAGAGCGGCGACGTAGAGCGCCTTGTCCTTGCCGACGAGATTTTCCGGCATCTTGTCGGCGATCTCTTCCGGCGTATGCGAGTGGATCCACTTCAACGTGTTGACGATTGCATTGGTCATGGCCTGCACTTCCTTCTCGTGCGAGGCGATCCATTCCGCTTTGGTGTAGAGCGCGCCGCCCGGATATTCACCTCCGAACACCGCCAGCGTATCCTTTTGGCTGCGGGTGTCGCTGAGGATCTTTAGCTGCTTGTCCAGGCCTTGCAGGATGGTGACCGCCGGATCGAGCATAATGGCGGCATCGATGGTGCCCTGCTCCATTGCAGCGACGGCTGTTGCGCCAAGGCCGACACCGATCACTCCGACAGAATTCGGATCGACGCCGTTCTTGCTCAACATGTATTTGAGAAAGAAGTCCGTAGACGATCCAGGCGCACTCACGCCGACTTTCTTGTTGGCGAGGTCCTTTATCGAATTGATTTCCGAAGTGTGCTTGGGTGAAACCACAAGCGCGAATCCGGGATAACGGTCATAGACCACGAAAGATTGCAGGTGCTGGCCCTTGGCGGCGAGATTGACACAGTGGTCGAAATAACCCGATACGACGTCAGCGCTGCCGCCGATCACGGCCTTGAGCGACTCCGCGCCGCCCTTGAAGTCGACGATTTCGACATTGACGCCGGCCTTCTCATATTCGCCCAGCGCCTGCGCAAGCATGGTGGGCAGGTAGCACAGGCACGACCCGCCACCGACGGCGAGCGTCACTTTCGACTGTGCGAGCGCAAGGCCCGACGAAAGGACGAGCGCGGCGAGCGAAACACCGAGCCGCCGGATTGGTTTCACGGACATGAATTCCTCCCTTAAGGAACTGCGGCCTTGCCAGCCGTTCGGAGCGAACGATAAGCCAGCCTGCCCGACCTGACTAGGGCCGCGCATCGCCCACAGCGGGCCGCCAAATCAAAAGCCGCTTCTCGATCAGGCTGACGACCGTGTCGATCACGATCACGAAAGCGGCCAGCACGAACATTCCGGCGAATACGCCAGCAACGTCGAACACGCCCTCTGCCTGCTGGATCAGATAGCCGAGGCCGGCGGCTGCGCCCAGATATTCGCCCACCACCGCGCCCACGACAGCAAAGCCCACCGCAGTATGCAGCGAGGAGAACATCCATGACAGCGCCGAGGGCCAGTAGACGTGGCGCATCAACTGCCGCTCGCTCATGCCCAGCATGCGCGCATTGGCCAGCACCGTAGGGCTGACTTCCTTCACGCCCTGATAGACGTTGAAGAACACAATGAAGAACACGAGCGTGAAGCCGAGCGCGACCTTCGACCAGATGCCGAGGCCAAGCCAGAGCGCGAAGATCGGCGCCAGCACCACGCGCGGCAGCGCGTTCACCATCTTTACATAAGGATCGAACACCGCGGCGACGCGTGGCTGGCGCGCGAACCAGAAGCCGACCAACACGCCGCCGATCGATCCGAGCACAAAGGCGAGGATCGACTCGATCAATGTCACCCAGAGATGTTTCCAGATCACACCTGAGGAAAACCAGGCGACGATCTGAGCTGCGACATCAACCGGGTTGGAAAAGAAGAACGGCGGCAGCAGCAGTTTACCGAAGATGGGGTAAGTGGTGAGCACGTGCCAGAGCGTGATGCTCACAACCGCCACCAGCACCTGCAACAGGAGGAGATTGATGCGCGACAAGGCAGTCAAGCTCCTCCCCGTTGCATAGACGTCAGAGCGGGTTCTTGAACAGCCCGATAATGCCAGTCGAGCCTTTCACGTGGCCGGTGAGCTTTTCGAACAGCTCCGGCTTGGTGAGGCCGGGCGGCAGCGCCTTCGGGTCAAGATCGGTCGCGATCAACACGAAGGTGTAATGATGCGGCGGTCCCGGCGGCGTGCAGGGACCCATATAGATGCTCTGCTTCGCGGTGCCGATGCCGCCGACATATTTGTCTGACGGCTTGCTGGTCTCGCCCTCGGCGAACGAAGTGACCGACGCCGGAATGCCGTAGGCAATCCAGTGATCGACGCCGGTACCGCGGCCTTCCGGATCGGTCATGACCAGCGCAAAGCTGGTGGTGCCGGCCGGCACATTCGACCACGCAAGGGGCGGCGACACATTTTCGCCGACACAATTCGGATTGCTCTTGTTGTCGCCGGCGTTCTTCTTCGCCAGCAAGGCGCCATCCTTGAAGGCTGACGAAGTGATCGTGAACACTTCGGCGGCGTGAACGGTGCCGGCCAGCAGGAGAATTCCTGCCGCAGCCGCGAGCGTTTGACGTATTCCAAACATTGCATTCCTCCATCTTGCGTTTTTTGTAGTCGGTATCATCAACAATGCTAGCGCAAGTAAATTCCACCCGCATCAGACTCGTTCGCTCCAGGCGTAGCCTTTGAGGACTTCGGCCTTCAGCTTCTGCCAGATGTCGTGGTGAAGCTCGTGGAACGCCGGATCCAGCTTTACCTCGGATATATCGCGCGGACGCGTCAATGGTACGCGCCAATCGCCGATAATACGTGCAGCCGGCCCTGCCGACATGATCACGACCCGATCGGATAGAGCGATGGCCTCTTCCAGATCGTGTGTGACGAAAAGAACGGCCTTGCGATCGGCAGTCCACAGGTCGAGTAGCAGATTTCCCATAATCTGCCGCGTCTGCGCGTCGAGCGGACCGAATGGCTCATCCATAAGCAGGATTTTTGGATCGCGGATCAGCACCTGCGCCAGACCGACGCGCTTGCGCTGTCCTCCGGACAACATATGCGGGTAGCGGTCGGCGAATGCATCAAGGCCGACACGTTCAAGCCACTCCTTCGAACGCGCCCGCGCAGCAGCCGTTGGCACGCCTGCGGTCTCCAGGCCGATCGCCACGTTCTCGATTGCGGTCTTCCACGGAAAGAGTGCGTCGGCCTGGAACAAGTAACCGGCCTGCCGGTTCAGCGCGGCAAGCGGACTGCCAAATATATTGACCTCGCCCGCGGCCGGCGCGAGCAACCCGGCTGTGACGTTGAGCAGAGTGGATTTGCCGCATCCCGTCGGCCCGACGATGGCGACGAAATCGCCGTCGGCGACATGAAGCGTCGCGCGCTCAACCGCGGTGTAGACGCCGCCGTCGGCCAGACGGAACGCGACCACAACGTCATCGAGTTCGACTGCTGCGACTGACCCGCGCGCATTGTGAAGATTGGTCGCAGCCACGGCGGCATGTTCCGCCATGCGTCCCCTCCACTTTTATTTCTTGGACCGCAAACTATCCGGCCAGCCGGAGCTTGCAAAGTCCGCCACGTCAAAGGCCTTTGATCAGACCAGCCTCGATCAGCAAGCGGTTGAACCGCCGCGCCTCGGCACCGCCGGCGCACCGGTAGAACAGGCCGTGGCAACGCTTGAGAATATTCTTCTGCTCGGAAAAGGACGGATCGAGCGGCACACCCGCGGCCTCCTGCACCAGCAGCGGCAGGTAGGGCGCATCGAGCGTGTTAAGCCCCGAGGATAAATCGACCGGCTTAAAATTCACGGCGTCGATCGCATAGTAACTGGTGTAGTAGCGGGGATCGAATGTCTCCAGGTGCCGCGCGATAGCGGTCTCGGTGAGCGTCGGATCGATAATACGATAGGCGAATTCCGGCTGGTGATCGCCGAAACGAACAATCAGGAAGGAATCGGTCGGGAAGTCGCGTTTGAGCCGGTCAAGCAGCGCGGAGTAGTCCTGCGCACTCAACATTTGCCGCCGAATATATTCGTCGATATTGGAAGGGTTGCCGAGACCACGCCAGTGCGGCGTGAGCTCCGGACGGAAGCTGACATCCCACGGAAAATGATTGGCGGCAGTGTAAACGAATAGAAACAGCGGACCCTGGCGACGTTCGTGCGCGATGATGTTGGTCGCCTGTTCGAAATAAAAACTGTCTCGCTCGAGCCCGCGAGCGCCCATGTCCTTCATGTCGAGATAGCGCTCGACGCCCGCGGTGGTCTGAAACCCACGCGAGCCCAAAAATGCTCCGTAGAATGGATAAAGGCTGAAGGTCTTGTAGCCGCAGCGGCTAAGCGCATTCGGCAGGCCGCGCGCAACATGGCCAGCCGCGATGCGCGTCACTGACGTGGCGAAACGCCCGTACGAACGCGCCGAGAGTCCGGTCAGCACATTATACTCGGTGAACCAGCTGGGACCGCCCGCACCTTCCACAATCAGCTTGCGCGCCGCGCCATCAAACGACTGGAAGTGCCGCCGGTAGCCTGACGGCACAATCATGCCAGGTGCGGCGGTGATGTCGAAACTGGACTCGTCGTGCAGCAGGATGATGTGCGGAAGTTTTCCGCCCGGACTGCACGCCGCCACCGGCACTTTCAGCCGTTCGGTGACGGCGGTATCAGATTCCAGCAGTCCGTGAGTGGCGAATTCGTAAATCGCCTCCACGCCCGACCGCGCGAATTTTGACACGTAGTCCCGGTTAAAAAACTCACCATAGAAATCGGTGGGATATGCAAACGACAAGATGACGAGCCCGCCCATACAAAAACTGGTGCCGAGTGCGCTCGTGCGCATCCGCACGCGAAACGGATCGATTCGCCAAAGAAGCATCAACACGGGAATCGCGAGCAGCGCGCCGACCAAGATCGGTCCGCGCAAGCTCGGCATGATGGTAAAGAGAAAGGCCGATGTATCCGGGTCGATGATCATCACGTCGACGAAATTCACCGTCATCATCAGCTTGTCGTACTTGAATTGCGACAACAGGATGAGTGCGACGACCATTCCCAGCGAAAGCAGGCCTGCTATCGCAGGCCGGCGCAGCAAAGCCAGCCAGAAAAAATTCAGCAGGGCCCAGGCGAACAGGAAAGTCGCCTTGGTCGCGAGATCAAGCTCAGTCGCCGTCATCACGACGAGTGCGGCGAGGTGAAGGCCGGTAATGACCGCTAGCGCCAGCGCATCGCGGCGGGAGATCGCCTCTGTGGGCGCAAGACGGCTGAGCAGAGCGGACGCTACGGACAACATGGCCAAAGACGGCCCTGCCCGGCTGCGATCCTCACCGTTTTCCCCAGCGCATGGCCCGCCGTCATAAGACTGTAATCAAACGGTCATTGCAAGGTGTTGGGTCACCGCCAGAGCGATTTTTCCGATGTTAACCAAAGGGATGACCCAAGCCTCGCGGAATTCCGCGGTTCCGCGCCACAGCCGCGCATGCCATCATCGCCGGCAATGACCCTCGATGCCCGCCTCGCCGACGCATGGTCGCGGTTACCGGACTATCTCGGCAGCCATGTACTGGTGAGCCTTACAGCCCTTGCCATCGGACTGGGCATAAGCCTGCCCATCGCAGTCGCATCGAGACGCAGGCCTCTTCTGCGTGGCGTTCTGCTGGGGGCCGCAAGCGTGGTGCAGACCATTCCTGGGCTTGCCCTTCTGGCCCTGTTCTACCCTCTGCTGTTGGCGATCGCCGCTTTGTCGGAGCGTGCGTTCGGCAAAGGCTTCTCGGCGCTCGGGTTTCTCCCCGCGGTGCTGGCGCTTGCGCTTTATTCGATGCTTCCGGTCCTGCGTAACACCGTGGCCGGACTGAATGGCGTGGATGCTCGATTGAGTGAAGCCGCGCGCGTCGTCGGTGTGCGACCTTGGCAACTGCTTCGCGACATCGAAATCCCATTGGCTCTGCCGGTCATCATGGCGGGGATTCGCACCTCTGCCGTCTGGGTCATAGGTACGGCAACGCTTGCAACGCCGATCGGGCAGACAAGCCTCGGCAATTACATTTTCACCGGCTTGCAGACGCAGAACTGGGTTTTCGTCATTTTCGGGTGCTTTGCGGCCGCCCTGCTGGCTCTCGCCGTCGACCAATTGCTCGCTCTGGTCCAAACCGGCGTCAGCCGCCGAAGCGGCACACGCACGCTGCTGGGAGGACTAGGTCTCGTTGCGCTTACGCTGGCCGCGCTGCTTCCCGGTTTCGCGCGGCCACACGGCGAATACGTGATCGGCGCAAAAACGTTTACGGAGCAGTACGTGCTGGCCGCCTTGATCAAACAGCGTCTCGCAGCCGGCGGCATCACCGCCGAGGGCCGCACGGGACTGGGCTCCAATGTGCTGTTCGATGCACTCAGCTCGGGCGAGGTCGACGTCGCGGTGGACTACTCCGGCACGCTCTGGGCCAACCGCATGCAGCGCAAAGATGTGCCGGCGCGCGAACAAATGCTCGCCGAGCTCTCGAAGTGGCTCGCAACGACGCAAAACATTCATATGGTCGGAACACTTGGATTTGAAAATGCCTATACGTTGGCCATGACAAAAAAGAAGGCCGACACACTGAACATTCGCTCGATCGCCGACCTGGCGGCTCGCGCCAGCGAATTCAGCGTCGCCGGTGACTATGAAATTTTTGCGCGGCCCGAGTGGGCCTCGCTGCGGTCTGCCTATGGCCTGAATTTTCGTGTGCAACGTCAAATGCAGCCGGAATTCATGTACAGGGCCGTCGCTCAAGGCGAGGTCGACGTGATCGCGGCCTATACGAGCGATGGCCAAATCTCGACTTACGACCTCACCGCGCTCGCCGACGTCAGACACGCGATCCCATCTTACGACGCAATTCTGCTTGTCTCGCCCAAACGCGCCGGCGACGATAATCTGATTGCAGCGCTGAAACCTCTGGTTGGCTCAATCGACGTCGCAGCCATGCGCGAAGCAAATGCGCGCGCCTCAAATGGAGGTGACACGCCGGATGGCGCGGCCCGGTGGTTGTGGGAGCGCGCTGTAAAGAAGTAGCGAAGTGGCCGGAACGACTTCGGCCACTATAGTGGCGCCAGCTAGTTCTTGCTCTTGTCCACCAACGCCCGCTGTTTAATCCAGGGCATCATGTCGCGCAGCTTGGCGCCGATCTGCTCGATCGGATGTTCGGCGAGCTTAGCGCGCGTTGCCTTGAACGACGTCTGATTGACCTTATTTTCTAGCATCCAGTCCCTGGTAAAACGACCTGACTGGATGTCGGCGAGCACGCGCTTCATTTCGGCCTTGACCTCCGACGTGATCACACGCGGACCGGAAACGTATTCGCCGTACTCGGCGGTGTTCGACACTGAATAGTTCATATTGGCAATGCCGCCTTCGTAAATGAGGTCGACGATCAGCTTCACCTCGTGCACACACTCGAAATACGCCATCTCCGGCGCGTAACCTGCTTCGACGAGCGTCTCATAGCCGGCCTTCATCAACTCCACGAGACCACCACACAGCACCGTCTGTTCGCCGAACAGGTCGGTCTCGCACTCTTCTTTAAACGTCGTCTCGATAATGCCGGCGCGGCCGCCGCCGATTGCGGAGGCATAGGAAAGACCGAGGTCGTGCGCATTGCCTGAAGCATCCTTATGGATTGCGACAAGGCAAGGCACGCCGGCGCCGCGTTGATATTCCGAACGCACCGTGTGGCCCGGGCCCTTGGGAGCGATCATCAGCACATCGAGATCGGCGCGCGGTTCAATCAGATTGAAATGCACGTTGAGGCCGTGTGCGAACATCAGCGCCGCACCGTCCTTCATATTTTTAGCGAGGTGATCCCGGTAGATATCACCCTGTAGCTCATCGGGCGTCAGCATCATCATCACATCGGCCCATTTTGCCGCCTCGGCAACCTCCATCACCTTGAACTTTTCAGCTTCGGCCTTCTTCACGCCGGCCGAGGTTTTGCGCAGCGCAACCGCAACCTCTTTTACCCCGCTATCGCGCAGATTGAGCGCATGGGCATGGCCCTGACTTCCATAGCCGATGATGGCGACCTTCTTGCCCTTGATCAGGTTCAGGTCGGCGTCGCGATCGTAATAGACACGCATGATACTTGGTCCTTTTGGTCCTTCGTTAGGCCAATGATCTGTTGATATTTCGGAGATTGCCCCGTCGCGGTGCTTCTAGGTCGCTCCGGCAACCGGAGCAAGTCCCTTCGCGTGCTTCCGTTACTGCCGGTCTCGCTGCCGCCTGATCTGCATCCTACCGGCGTAGATCAGCGCGAAGCCTGCGAGCATGCAGCCGTATTTAATCACCTCCGGCAGATTGGAGCTTTGCTCGAAGCAATAAGCGCGTGGGCCGGCAAAGCTGAGACTAATGCAGCGCGAATTCTCCACCGAATAGGGCTTGATGAATATGCCGACCAGGATCAACGGGATCGCCAGGATGGTCAGGCCCATCGCCTACATCCCCTCAGGTCCGCGCATGATGGCGGCAATGCCGGTGCGCGCGACTTCGATAAGACCGAGCGGCAGCATCAAGCTGATGAATTGCTCGATTTTTTCGCTCGCGCCGGTGATCTCGAACACGAAGCTTTCGGTTGTGGCATCGATCACACGTGCGCGGAAGGCATCCGCTAGCCGCAACGCCTCGACGCGGTTCTCGCCCTTGCCCTTGACCTTGACCATCGCGAGCTCCCGTTCGATGGCATTGCCGGCGAGCGTCATGTCCACCACGTGATGCACAGGCACAAGTCTGTCGAGCTGATTCTTGATCTGCTCGATCACCATCGGCGTGCCAGTAGTGACGATGGTGATCAGCGAGAGATGCTGCCGGTGCTCGGTTTCCGACACCGTCAAGGACTCGATGTTGTACCCACGGCCTGAAAACAGACCGATGACACGCGCCAGCACGCCCGGCTCGTTGTCGACGAGAACGGAGAGCGTGTGGGTTTCCGGCTTCTGTGCAGTCGGAGCCGCCGGATAATGGCTTGTTGTGGGAGCGTTCATCAGACCATCACCTTGCCTTCCTCGGTGATGGCTTCTTCCACGCTAACGCCGGCATCACCGAGCAACATCTCGTTATGAGCGCGTCCCGATGGAATCATCGGGAAGCAGTTTTCCTTGGGGTCGACCACACAGTCGAAAAGCACAGGCTTGTCGACGTCGATCATTTCCTTGATCGCGCGATCGAGATCGCCCGGTTTTTCGCAGCGAATGCCGTGCGCATGGTAGGCTTCCGCCAGTTTGACGAAATCCGGCAAAGCTTCGCTGTAGCTTTCGGCATAGCGTCCGCCGTGCAACAGTTCCTGCCATTGCCGCACCATGCCCATGTAATTGTTGTTGAGAATAAAGATCTTGATGGGCAGCCGGTACTGCACCGCGGTCGACAGTTCCTGCATTGTCATCAGCACCGAGGCCTCGCCGGCGATATCGATGACAAGCGACTTGGGATGGGCAAGCTGCACGCCCACCGACGCCGGCAGCCCATAGCCCATCGTGCCTAGCCCGCCGGAGGTCATCCAGCGGTTCGGCTCCTGGAACCCGTAGAACTGGGCGGCCCACATCTGGTGCTGGCCGACCTCAGTGGTGATGTAGACGTCCTTGTCCTTGGTGAGCGCGTAAAGCCGCTGGATCGCATATTGCGGCTTGATGACGTCTTTCGACTGCCGATAGGCGAGCGATTTGCGCTCGCGCCATTTGTCGATCTGCGCCCACCAGGCCTGAAGCGCCTTCTTGTCAGGATGAATTGCGCCCGTGCGCCACAGACGCACCATGTCTTCGAGCACATGCGCACAATCGCCGACAATCGGGACATCCGCTTTTACGTTCTTGTTGATTGACGATGGATCGATGTCGATGTGAATTTTTTTGGAACCGGGCGAGAATGCATCCAGCCGGCCAGTGATGCGGTCATCAAAGCGCGCACCCACGCAAATCATCACGTCGCAATCGTGCATCGCCATGTTGGCTTCGAGCGTTCCGTGCATGCCGAGCATCCCGATCCATTTCGGATCGGCTGCTGGAAATGCGCCGAGACCCATCAGCGTTGACGTAATCGGATAGCCGGCGACCTTGACGAACTCGCGTAGAAGATCACAGGCGGCCCTGCCGGAATTGATGACACCGCCGCCGGTATAAAACAGCGGACGCTTGGCGTGCGCCATAAGGTCGATCGCCTGCTTGATCTTGTCCATGTCTCCCTTGAGACGTGGCTTGTAGCCGGTGTGCGGGAAATCCTTCGGTTTCGAATAGATGCCCTTCGCAAACTGGATGTCCTTCGGCACATCGACGACAACCGGTCCCGGCCGACCACTTGAAGCGATGTGAAATGCCTCGTGCAGGACTCGCGGCAGGTCCTCGATGCGTTTGACCAAGTAGTTGTACTTTGTGCACGGGCGGGTGATGCCGACCGTGTCGCATTCCTGAAAAGCGTCGTTGCCGATCAGATGCGTCGGCACTTGTCCCGTAATGCAAACAATCGGAATCGAGTCGCAAAGCGCATCGGTCAATCCGGTGACGGCGTTGGTAGCGCCGGGACCGGATGTCACCAGCACGCACCCGACTTTGCCGGTCGAGCGCGCATAGCCCTCCGCGGCGTGCACCGCACCCTGTTCGTGCCGGACCAGGATGTGCCGCACCTGGTTCTGCGAGAAAATTGCATCGTAGATCGGCAGCACGGCGCCACCCGGATAGCCGAACACATGCTCGACGTTCTGGTCAGCGAGCGCCTGAATTACCATCTCGGCGCCGGTCATTTCCCGTGTCATGCCGTTTCCTTTCATGGCCGTCGTCTTACTCTGTGGAAATAAAAAAGGCCCGAAACGGGCCATGTCCGGGCGCTCCTGCGGACCCTGTCTAGGACCGCACCAGCGCCCGAACTTTTACGACAGTAATAATATTGCGCCACATCGGTGTTACCTGAACTTTCATTGCGCGGCGTTATAGGGGCTCATCGCGGCCCGGTCAAGCAGGATTCGCCCTATTTGGGTGCGAAAAACTGCGCTTTTAGTGACGAAATGGCAACTTCCGGGGGTTGCCCGGGCCAATCTCTCATTTGATTGCGAAACCACGTGAGCTGGCGCTTCGCGTAACGGCGCGTATCCATGACCGCGCCCGCGACCGCCTCCTCAAGCGATATTTCGCCCGCGAGATGACGGATCAACCAAGGCACGCCGTGGGCCTTCATCGCGGGGAGCGTCCGATCGAGGTTGCGCGCAGCAAGTCTGCGCACCTCGTCCAGAGCACCGGCCTCAAGCATCGTTGCCAACCTTTTCTCGATGCGATGAACCAGCTCCTTACGCTCGCATGTAATGAATACTCTCGCCGCACGCCCGGCATCCAGCAGCGGCGGTAGACCTTCACGGTGCCAATCCGACAATGGCCGTCCAGTCGCCAGCACAACCTCAAGAGCGCGCGAAATGCGTGAACGATCGTTGACCGTTATGCGTTGCGCAGTGGCGGGATCGAGCCCCACAAGCTCTGCGTGAAGCGCCGGGGCCCCCTCGCGTTGCAAGCGACTTCGCACGTCAGCACGAATTGGCGCCGGAATTGCGGGCACGGCAGCCAGACCGGTCGTCAGCGCCTTGAAGTAGAGGCCAGTACCGCCGACCAGAATAGCAACGCGCTCCTGCGAAATCACGCTACCGAGTGTCTCCTCGACGTCCCGGCACCAGCGGCCGACGGAATAATTCTCCGCGGCGTCGACATGGCCATAGAGCCGGTGCGCTGCCCGCTTTTCGTCATCTGCGGACGGACGCGCCGTGAGAATGTGCAGGTCGCGGTATACCTGCATAGAGTCGGCATTGATGATGATGCCGCCAAACTGCTCGGCGAGCTCCAGCGCCAGCGCCGACTTGCCGCTTGCGGTCGGTCCTGCAATAAGCACCACCCTGGTTGTCATCATCCCGCCCTGGTTGCGATCCTGATAGCACCGGCGCGATGAGAACTCACCCTGGGCGTTACGGAGACTTGTTTGACGCTGATTAAACCATTCCGCGCCTTGCGGCCCGCACCGGGGCGCGCCGCCGAGGTTCTGGCGCCGCCGTACGATGTGCTGAGCAGCGCAGAGGCGCGCGAACGCGCTAAGGGCAAACCATGGAGCTTTCTGCATATCTCGAAACCGGAGATCGATCTCGATCCGGCCACCGACCCTTACGACAAGGCTGTTTACGCCAAGGCGGCTGAAAATCTCGGGCGCATGATTTCGAATGAGGTCCTCGTGCGTGATCCCGAGCCCTGCTACTACGTCTATCGCCTCACCTGGCGCGGCCATACCCAAACAGGCCTCGCTGCCGTTGCCTCGCTTGCCGACTATGCGACCAACCGGATCCGCAAGCACGAACTCACGACGCCGGTGAAAGAAGACGACAGAGTGCGCCAGATCGAGGCCATCAATGCCCAGACCGGGCCCGTGATGAGCGGATATCCGAAAGCACCGGAGATCGACGCCATGTTGGCACAGGCGGCGACCGGCAACCCGGAGGTCGACGTCACCGCCGACGATGGCGTTCGTCACCAGCTTTGGCGCATTACTGACGCCGCTACGATCGACAAGCTAACGCGTGCCTTCGAAGCCCTGCCCGCGATATATATCGCCGACGGTCACCACCGTTCCGCTGCGGCCGCGCGCGTTGCCGCGGCCCGACAGGGTGAAGGCTCGCACAGTTATTTTCTTTCGGTGATTTTCCCCGAACGAGAGATGACCATTCTTGACTACAATCGTGTCGTGAAGACTCTGAATGGCCACAGTGCCGAACAATTTCTGGCCAAGCTTCGCGAAAGTTTCGCAATATCCGGCTTCGACGAGCCTGTGCACCCGCAATCATCGCTCGAATTCGGTATGTATCTCGCCGGTCGCTGGCATCGGCTGACAATCCGTCCCGAACTTGTTCCGCAAGACCCCATTCGCCGGCTTCCGATAACCATCCTCGCGCGCAACGTGATCGAGCCGTTGCTTGGCATCACGGATCCGCGCACCGACAAGCGCATCGACTTCGTTGGCGGTGCGCGCGGCCTGTCCGAGCTCGAGCGCCGGGTGACATCTGGCGAAATGGCCGTCGGTTTCGCTCTCTACCCGACACAGATGTGTGATCTGATGGCGGTGGCCGACGCGGGGGGGATCATGCCGCCAAAATCGACATGGTTCGAGCCAAAGCTAGCCGACGGCATGGTCAATCACGTGCTCGACTAAGAAAACGGCCGGTGCAAGCAGCACCGGCCGTTCCAATTTCGACAATAGCCCCTACTGCAGGCTGAGCGCCACGAAACTCGGATCCCCGTCAGGCGAAACCACGAGCAACACAGCCGCTTTCTTACCGTCCTTCTTGAGCTTTTCGATGCGTTGCTGAAGTTCGGTTGCGCTCGACACCGGCTGTTGTTGAACCTCGGCGATAACCATGCCGGGTGCGAGGCGCTTTTCGGCGGCGGGCGAATTCGGATCGACGCCGGTAATTACAACGCCCTTCACCTTGTCCTTGATATTGTGCTTCTTGCGCAGCTCATCGGTGAGATTGGCGAGATCGAGCCCGAGCGCTTTTTTTACGACGGGCTTCTCTTCGGGCGTCCCATCCTTCTTGTCGGTGACCGCCGCCTGCTTTTTTTCATCCTCCAGCTGTCCAAGCTTGACCGACCTCGTTTCTTCTTTGCCTTTGCGAATGACCACGACTTCGACGTCCTTGCCGACCGGTGTGTCGGCGACGATCCGCGGCAGGTCACGCATTTCCTTCACGTCCTTGCCGTCAAACTTGACGATGACATCGCCTGGCTCGATGCCAGCTGGCTTTGCGGGCCCTTTTTCGTCGATGCCCGCAACAAGAGCGCCGCGCGCAGGCTTCACGCTCAAGCTCTCTGCGATTTCGTCGCTCACCTGCTGGATGCGAACGCCTAGCCACCCGCGCCGCACTTCCTTGAACTCGCGCAGCTGATCGATCACCGGCAGGGCGGTCTTCGACGGAACAGCAAATCCGATGCCGATCGAGCCGCCGGATGGCGAAATAATCGCGGTATTCACGCCAATCACTTCGCCGGTCAGGTTAAACAACGGTCCGCCCGAATTGCCGCGATTAATCGCGGCGTCTGTCTGAATGTAATTATCGTACGGTCCACTTTGGATGTCGCGGTTGCGGGCCGAAACGATGCCGGCGGTAACCGTTCCGCCCAGACTAAACGGGTTGCCAATGGCGATAACCCATTCACCGAGCCGCAATCTGTCGCTGTCGCCGAATTTTACCGCCTTGAGCGGCTTGGTCGGCTTGACCTTGAGCAGCGCCAAGTCGGTCCTCTGATCGCGGCCGATAACTTCGGCTTTCAGCGTAGTTCCGTCATTGAGAATGACATTGACCTCGTCGGCGTCGGCAATGACGTGGTTATTGGTAACCACGAGGCCAGCCGCATCGACAATGAAGCCTGAACCGAGTGAATTGACGCGACGTGGCGTCGGCGTTTGGTTGTTCTGTCCGTTTTGTCCGTTTTGCCCGTTTTGCCCGGGTTGGCCGGGTTGACCGCGCCGGTTCTTGAAGAATTCCTCAAAAAACTCCTCGAACGGCGAGCCCGGTGGCAATTGTGGCATGGCGCCGCCGCTTCGGAGATCGACGGACTGTTTGGTCGAAACGTTGACCACGGCGTCTATGACCTGTTCGGCCACATCCGCTATCCCTTCAGGCCCGCGAGCCGCAGCGGGCGAGGTGAAAGCCGGCCAGACGATGGCGGCAGCGGCTAGGATGACCAAGCCGGCGCGGCCGACGGGGTTCCTCAAGCGGAAGTAGTGTGCGCCCATGGGCGTCGATTCTCCTGGGAGTGAGCTTTCAGTGAGAGTGGCCCCGACCGAGAGGTGATTCAAGGGCACTTTAAATCAATACCATGCGGGGCTGGTTTGCACCTCATCCGCGAACCAGCCAGACCATGATGAGCCCAACGAGAGCCGACCCGATCCCGATCAGGCGGAGAGAGATGTCCGGCGTTTCGAGAACGCTGGTCATCGCCCGCTTGGCCGCATCGGGAAAGGCGGCAAAGATCAAGCCCTCGATGACGAAAACCAGTCCGAGCGCGGCCAGAAAGTCCGACATGCCACTCGCTGCTTGCTAACGGGCTGGAGCCTGGCTGGCCGACGGTCCCGCTTTGTCCCGAGCTTTACCGGAAGGATCAGAGAAATAACGGAAAAAGCTTGAATCGGGTTTAAGCAGCATCCGGGTGTCGTTGGATTTCAGGCCGTGTTCGTAAGCCTGCATCGAACGGTAGAACGCGAAGAAATCCTGGTCCTGGTTGAAGGCATCCGCGAAGATCTGGTTTCGGGTCGCATCGCCCTCCCCGCGAATCTGCTCCGACTTCGAAGTGGCGTCGGCGACCAGCACCGTGACTTCGCGATCCGCACGCGAGCGGATTTCCTGAGCACGCTGTGCGCCTTGGGCGCGGAATTCCGCCGCCTCGCGCTGCCGTTCGGTCTGCATGCGCTGGTAAACGGCTTGGCTATTTTGTTCCGGGAGGTCGGCGCGCCGGATACGCACGTCCACCACCTGAATGCCATAAGCGGCCGCCTCACGGTCAACGAGTTCGCGAATGCGCGCCATAAGGTCCGCACGCTGATCGCGAACCACATGCGTGAATGTTACTTCGCCCAGCACACGGCGCAGCGCCGAATTGAGGAGGATGGACAGCTGGGAGTTGGCGCCCGAAATCGAGCCAAGCGTCTGGTAGAAACGCAGCGCATCCTGAATGCGGTAGCGCGCGAATGCGTCAACGACCAACCGCTTCTGGTCGGAGGCGATCACTTCCTGCGACGGCGCTTCCAGATCAAGAATGCGTTTATCGATGTAGACGACAGAGTCGATGAACGGCGCCTTGACGTTAAGGCCAGGCTCGTTGACCACGCGCACCGGTTGGCCCAGGCGAATAACCAGTGCCTGCTGTGTCTGATAGACCGTGAACAGAGACGAGTAGCCCACGATAAGCGCAGCCACGAAAAGGACCGCCAGAATGCCGCCAAGAAAATTCAACCTCATTGCCGGCCTCCCGTCTGCGGTTGACCGCGCGTTTGCGGCTGACGAGAAAGTTCGCTAAGCGGCAAGTAAGGCACCACGCCGCTGCCGCCGGCAGTTGAATCCAAAATAATCTTGTCCGTGCCGCTAAGCACACGTTCCATTGTTTCCAGATACATGCGCTCGCGGGTGACGTCCGGAGCCTTTTTGTACTGTTCGTAAATTTTCAGGAACCGCGAGGTCTGGCCGGTTGCTTCGGCAACCGTCTGCGATTTGTATGCTTCCGCAGCCTGCGTGATCTGTGCGACCCGTCCGCGGGCCTCGGGCACAACACGGTTGGCGTAAGTCTGCGCTTCGTTGACTGCGCGCTCGAGATCGGCGCGCGCAGCCTGCACGTCGCGGAAAGCGTCGATCACCTGAGCCGGTGGATCGACTTTCTGCAGCTGCACCTGCTGGACGATAACGCCGGCACCGTAGTGATCGAGCGTCTTTTGCATCAGGTCCTGCACGGCCGTCTCAATTGTCTGTCGTGCACCAGTAAGAATCGGCTGGATCTCGGACCGGCCAATCACCTCGCGCATGGCGCTTTCCGCCACCGCTTTCACAGTGCCTTCGGGATTCTGGATATTGAAGAGAAATTCGCCGACACCCGTCGGCTTCACTTTCCATAGCACCGAAAAGTCCACGTCGACGATATTCTCGTCGCCCGTAAGCATCAGGCTTTCCTCCGGCACGTCACGGACTGTTGTGCCGCCGCGCCGGATGTCATCGACCACCCGCATGCCGATGTCGATCTTGTTCACACGCAGCGCTTTCGGTGTGAGCACAGTCTCGATCGGATACGGCAAATGGTAGTTCAAGCCAGGTTGCACCTCGCGCACTTCCTTCCCGAAGCGCAACACAACGCCCAATTCGTCCGGCTCGACTCGGAAGAAGCCGGAAAATCCCCAAAGCGCGAGCGCGCCAAGCGCAATCAGCGCGAGACCGCGTCCCCCGAGATTCCCACCCGGCAGCACACGGCGCAATCTATCTTGGCCCCGGCGCAGAATTTCCTCGAGATCGGGCGGAGTCGGTCCCGGTGATTGCGGCCCTGACCCCCAAGGGCCCTTTCCGCC
>DATDLC010000073.1:0-2609 GCA_036519515.1 Pseudolabrys sp.
ATCTTGGGTTTTGCTGTTGGCGGCTTGTGACCACGCTTCAGGTCCAAACGAGTTAGCCTGCCGCAGCCGCGTTACGGCTACACCCGACACGGCGCGCGATCTGCGCGGCGCTCTGTCCTACGGCCCAGAGTTTCTTGAGCAGCGCTATGCTTTCGCATCCCAACTCATGGGAGATACTTTACGCCGACTGCCAACTACAGGCCTACTTCCTGGCGCAAAATTCGAAGGCCTTTGGCCGCGTGTAGAATCAGCGCGTCGGCGGAAAACTGCAAGGTCGAACGGAGCGACGCTTGACTTGCGCGGTTGCAATTGATTCATTTTTATAGATGATTCGCGATCGAACCCTTCAGGCGCGCAACAAGCTCATCGGCAAGCTGCCGGTTAGCGGCGAATTGCTGCGTGGGTCGTTGTTGGAGCGCACTGTCCGGCACACCAAGGGCTGCCCGAAATGCGCGCGCGGCGAAGGGCATCAGGTCTTCGTGCTGACCGTGACTTACGCTGGCGGGCGCACGCAACAGTTCAGCGTGCGTCGCGAGCGGATCGCCGAGGTCCGCCGCTGGCTCGACAATTATCAGAAGCTGAAGCGGGCGATCGAGGACATCTGCGAGCTCAACCATGAACTCCTGCGTCCGGAGCCGCATCGAAGGCGCGCGGGGCGACGGCATGATTGAGATGCGGCGAGCGCAGTTAAGCTTCGGCGACGGGTTAATCACTGAGGATGTGAGCGATCTGCGCGAAGACTGGATGGCGTATGCCGATCGGGTGCTGGCGGACGACGACATCGTGACGACGGTCTACGACGCGCTGGCAAAGCGGCATCCCAAGAGCCGCAGCCGCGGCAGGCTCGGCACGCCGGCCGAGGTGGTGTTACGTCTGCTGGTCCTCAAGCACATCCGGAACCTGAGCTATGCCGCCTTGGAACGCGAGGTGCGCGCCAACCTCGTGTACCGCGACTTCACCCGAGTGGGCAGCGGGAAGATGCCAGATGCCAAGACTATGGGGCGATGGGGGTTGGCGATCGGGCCGCAGGTGCTCAGGCAGATCCATGATCGGATGGTGAAAATAGCGCATGACAACGGCGTCGTTGCGGGCCGGCGCATGCGCGTTGATACCACCGTAGTGGAGAGCAACATCCACCATCCGACCGACAGTACGTTGCTGGGGGATGGCGTTCGGGTGCTGACCCGCACCATGAAGAAGATCACGGATATCGTGGGTGCGGTCGGGACCAAGCTGCGTGACCGCAGCCGGAGCGTGAAGCTGCGCCTGTTCGAGATCGCGCGGATAGCGCGTGCCAAAGGCCCGCTCAATCGGGACCGGTTGCAGCAGCGGTATCGCCGCTTGCTCGATACCACGAGCCGGGTCGTGGGACAGGCAAAGCGGTTCTCGAAGGAGATATCCGACGGAGTAAAGGGGGCCGCGGATGTCCTGCAGCAGATCACCCTGGAGGGACTGCGCGAGAACCTCGACCGGATGATACCGCTGGTGCGGCTGGTCATGCACCAAACCCGCGCGCGCATCTTCCATGGCGACACCCACGTCGAAGGCAAGATTCTCAGCGTGTTCGAGCCGTCGACCGAGGTCATTCGCAAGGGCAAGGTCGGAAAGCCCAACGAGTTCGGCAAGATGATCAAGCTGCAAGAGGCCGAAAATCAGATCATCGTCGACTACGAAGTCTATGCTCGGCGACCCAACGATTCCGATCTGTTGATCCCATCAATTGCAGCCCACCAAGCGAAGCTGGGGCGTGTTCCGCGACTGGTGGCGACTGACGCCGGGTTCTATTCCGCCAGAAACGAGGCCGCTGCGAAAGCCATGGGGGTCAAACGTGTGTGTATTCCTAATCGATCGAGCAAGAGCATCGAACGCAAACGCGAGCAGAAGAAACGCTGGTTCCGCAACGGCCAGAAATGGCGTACCGGATGCGAAGGGCGCATCAGTGTGGTCAAGCGGCGAAACGGTCTCGATCGTTGCCGATACAAGGGCGACGACGGAATGCAGCGGTGGGTCGGGCTCGGCGTGATCTCCGACAATCTTGTCAACATCGGACGGGCGATGGGCAAACAAGCTGCCCCTTAAGTTCTCGCAATCATCATCGCGCTCTTCACAGCCCGCCGCCCACCCCGGCGGGTTTTGCTTTGCTCCACGCCGTTGACCAAAGGCTCGAAAACATCAATTTTGCGCCGGGAAGTAGTCTAAACCCAACGCTGCACCGCGTCGGCCGTATCCGCAGGGTTTGTGTTGAAGCATAGCTTCGTCGAAGCGGGGGCGTGCCGGTGGATGACGTTGATTAGTTTCTCGAACAACAGGAAATAGGGAGGAACAATACGCAGGCCAGCGCCAATCATGATGCAATCGTATCCACCAGCTGCGAGTGCATTAGCAAGCGTCACTTCTGCGGTCTTGCCGTCGTCAACGTACAACGACTTCACGCTGTAGCCAAGCGCTTCGAGCTTGGCCTTATCGCCCTCTACGGCAGCGCGAACCTTTGCCGCCGTGAGCCCGGGCACCGGGGACTTGCTGTAATCAACTATGTCTGGGTTCAAGCCAACCAGCAGGACGCGCGCTTTTGCTACCATCGTTGCCTCATCACCACGCGTACTCGATCC
>DATDLC010000074.1:0-13536 GCA_036519515.1 Pseudolabrys sp.
GAGCTTGTCGTAGAAGACGCGCAGATATCCGTCACGGCCGCGGATAACCGCATCCGGCCTGACGGTCTGCACCTCCTGCGCCATCACGCCGACATAGACCTTGTCGCTGCCGTTGTAGCTGAAGCGATAGAAACCCAGGCCGTTGTCGAGGCGACCGATCACGCTGATGTCGTGCTTGAGTGTGATATCCGAGCGTCGTCCGCCACCGCCGCCCCGGCCGCCGCCACCACCACCGCGTCCGCCGCCGCCACCACCGCCGCGGAAGCCGCCACCGCCACCGCCGCCCATACGCATGCCGCCGCCTCCGCCACCTCCTCCGAGACTGGCGTGACCACGTGACGCCTGCGCCATGGCGCCGCTTCCGGCTCCGCTGCCGGCGAAGGCATTGCGGCTGCCGCCACCACCGCCGCCACGCTGCGCCGCGGCCTTTTTCTGACCGGAGCCCCGTGAGCCGACGTCTTGCCGCTGACCGCCACCTTTTGCGCCAGCTCGATCGCCGCCCTTCGCGCCAGCTCGATCGCCGCCCTTCGCGCCGGCTCGATCGCCGCCCTTCGCGCCGGCTCGATCGCCGCCCTTCGCGCCGGCTCGATCACCAGGCCCGCGATCGCCAGCACCCGGTCGATCGCCACCGCCAGGACGGCCATCGCCGCCAGGACGGCCGTCGCCACCAGGACGAAGCGCTTGCTTGCCGTCGTGACCGCGGAAATCCATGCGGTTCTGCGCGCCGTTACGGATGTTGTTGCCTTTGTTGAATTTGTTGGCGACGTCCTTGTTGTTGTAGCGGACGCCGTGCCGATGATCGACGTTGTGGTTCCAGTTATTGCCACCGGTGTTAATGTTGACGGGGCGATTGACGTTGATGTTGTTGTTGCCCCAGCCGACGCCGCCGCCCCAATAATTTCCACCGGATGCCCAACGTCCGACGGCATAACCTGCGCCGAATGCCAATCCGGTCGCGAGGAGCGCGCCGCCGCCCGGCCAATAGCCTGCGCCCCAGTAGTAGGGCGGATATGCCGGGTAGGGCCACGCACCATAGACGACTGCGGGATCGTAGTAAGGAACATAGACCGTTTGCGGATCCGTTGGCTCGATTACGATGTACTGCTTGCCGCCCTCGCTTTTCTTTGAAACCTTTTGCTCCTTTGTCGTTTTGAGCTTGTCATTTGCATCCGCTCTCGCACGCAGGCGCTGAATTGCATCCATCACATCGGTCTGCTGCGCGAGCACTGCATCGCCCAGCTTTTGTGTCCAGTCCAGCTTGTCGCTCATCATTTTCAGCACGTCCGGAGTTGCCGTGAGCGATTTGACGCTTTCGTCCCATCCTTGTTTGTCGACTTCGGCCTTCAACGCATCGCCCTTGAGATTTTTGTTCTGCTCGACCCAACGAGCCGCCTGTACGACCTCGAGCGGATACGTCGAAGCCATGAGGACTTCCGCCAGTAGCGTGTCAGGATAGAGGGCGATGGGGGAGACCAACGCATCGAGTTGCTCTGGCTTGAGCATCTGGTCTGACGAAGTACTCGCCGGCGTGGAGGTCGGCTGGCCCTGGGCATGTGCTCCCTGCGCGAAGGCAAGAAACAGCACGAATGCGATTGATTGCGCGAGCAGTCTGGACATCACCATCCCCTTGGTTCAAAGCCGCAAACGCCGCATCGCCACGCGGCGCACCTGCTGCGCTTAGCCTAAAGAGATGGATACCGCTGATCGAGTTGGACGGAGGTCCAATAGCCTTTCAGCCGGAACTATGGCCTCGCAAATACCTGCGCCCGTGGTCCGTTTCAGGAGGCCCGCGGCGCACCTGTAACTGCCGGCACATCAAGATGCGGCCCACTGACCGGCAGCTTGGTTTCGCGGTTGTTGTGCCGGAAATGGTCCAGAACGAACACCCGGATCGCTGACGACAAATTGCGCCGATTGGGGCCGTGGTCGATGGTCGCGACAAGCGCTGACACCGTCATGCGCCTGAGGTCGGCGATCTCCCGCAGTCCATCCCAGAACTGGTCTTCCAGGGACACGCTCGACTTGTGTCCGTCGCGAAGGATCGAGCGCTTTATCACGGGTGAATTGACTGCGCGATGCGCGGGACTGCGACCATCAGTAACCAGCGCTTCGGAAGGCACGACTGTTTTTGACATTTTCCTCGATCCTGATGCTTCAGCCCGCACCATTAAAAGCGGGCCCGCGATCACGAATCGAGTTGGACCATAGGCCAACGCCGGTCCTGGACTGTCCAATTCAGCCCAAAAACGAATGGATTTGATGCTTGTTATCCGGACTTCCGCAGAATCTTGCGGGCTTTTGCGAGTTCACGGCTCCCGGCTCCCGTAACTGACGGAAACTTGAGGTTGAGGCGGTCCAAGGCCTCGACCACTTCGGCCGCAACCACGAGCCGCGTGAACCATTTGTTATCGGCGGGTACCACGTACCAGGGCGCCTCCGGCCGGCTGGTGTTCCGGATCATATCTTCATAGGCCGCCATGTATTTGCCCCAGAGTTTTCGCTCCTCGAGGTCGCCCATGGAGAACTTCCAGTTCTTCGACGGCTCGTCGAGCCGTTCCAGAAACCGCTGTCGCTGCTCCTCTTTCGATACATGCAAAAGGAATTTCAGGATCAAGGTGCCGTTGCGCGCCAGGTAGCGCTCGAATGCGCGAATGTCCTTGAACCGCTCCTTCCAGATGTCCTTGGTAACGAGCTTGCTGGGCATTTTCTCCTTTGCCAGGATCTCGGGGTGAACACGCACCACCAGGACTTCCTCGTAGTATGAGCGGTTGAAAATTCCGATCCGCCCGCGTTGCGGAAGCCGGCAGGTCGTTCGCCACATGAAGTCGTGATCAAGCTCCTCGTCGCTCGGTTGCTTGAAGGAATGCACCTCGCAACCTTGCGGATTGACGCCCTTCATGACGTGCTCGATCACGCTGTCCTTTCCGGCCGCGTCCATGGCCTGAAAGATGAGGAGCACCGACCAACGATCCTGGGCGTAGAGCCGTTCCTGAAGTTCGGAAAGGCGCTTGACGCCTTCGGCCAGCAGGTCCTTGGCCTCCTTCTTGTCGATATCGAGGTTGCCGGTGTCGGCCGGATCCCGCTCATCGATCCGGAATTTGTCGGGATTGTCGACGCGGTAAAGCTTGACGAATTTATCGAGGCTCATGCGAGGTCTCTTGCCTTGGTCATCGCGCGACGGGGGCGTCGCAGCGGATTGACCTGCGGCTGTGCCACCGCCACCGCAGGATTGAGGCCCTCTGGTAGCACCTTTTGATGCGCCTGAGCGGCTCCAGATCCGTGCAGACGGTGACGGGCGATCTTCAGTCTTTTCAGCAGCTGGCGCGGTGACCACTGCTCGGTCTCGGTCGTGTGCGGCGCAAATCCTGTTGCTTGGACAACGCCCCGAAACAACGAGCGGCGAATCGCACGCCGCCAAGATCTCATTTGCCTCCCACCGTGGCCGACGCGTCGACGGGCTTGACCGGCGGAGGATTCCACACGCCCGTCAGCGCCTCCGATTTTGGCGCATAGAGCCGCATGGTGAGATTGAACGGGCCCTTTGGCGCAGGCAGCCAATTGCTCTCCCGATCGGTTCCCGGATTTTCATTCTGGAAGTAGAGCGTTAGCGATCCGTCGGCGTCGCGCTTGAATGGCATCCAGCTGCTCACCGCAAAGCGATTAATTGAATTCGCGACCTGGAAGCCTTCAGGGTCGTAGAGGGTGATCGACCAGAACGCGTCGACCGGCGGTATTTCGTCTTTGGTAAAGCGGATGGTGTATTTGTTCGCGCCATCGAGCGGCTTGCCGGTTTCATCCGCAAGATTGAGCGGGTAGACCGCATCCTCGGGAAGATTTGCGCCGAGGCCCAGCTGCGCAACAATGGCGCGCTTCAGATAGTAGGTTCCGTACACACCCATCGTGTCGGTATTCATCGACCAGTTGTTCACGACGCGCGCCAATGTCGGGATCTTCCATTCCATCAGCTTCTGAGCGGCTGCTGGCGCGTCTTCGATCGCCTTCTTCACCGCCGGCTCAAGTTTGGCGAAATCGAAGCTCTTGCCTGGTTCGATACCGATCTGCTTCATGCGCGCGATGATCGGCTCATCGGTAATGTGTGGCGGATGCAGCTTGAGCAGTTCAGCCGCGTAAGTGAAATATTTGTCGGCCGACATCGTGTCGACCTGCTTCTTTGGCGGCGTTTTGACGTCGACGCTTGGATCGATACTCGCCTTCACCGCGACTGGCGGCTTGCCCCAGCCTGACAAAGGCGTGATCTTGAAGCCCTTCTGAATGGCGTGGACCGCTTCATAGTCGGACGGGCCGTCCGTCTTGGTTCGGCCGATAATCCACACATACGGTGTCGGTGCGTCGATGCGCGCGAATTCTGCCGGGACTTTCCCGCTCCAGCCCGGTGGGACCAGCAGGAAATTGGCGGCTTTCGTTCCGGTCGTGCGCCAACCCGGCGAGGCGAAAACGTCGGTCCACATGTCGAGCACGGGAAGAAGGTAGTAGCGGCCACCGGTGTCAGGCACCGAGATGACCATGGGTTCGCGGGTCAGATCCACCCAACCACTTGAATAAAGGGTATCGAAATTGGGGCGCACCACAGCCCTCATGTCCGCCGTCGGGAAGGCCGGGATATTGTCGAACGTGTTCATGGGGCCGCCGAGACCTTTGCCGGGCTCGGTATTGATGAGCTGTTTGCGCGTCAGGTCCATCGTTATGAGCGGGTAGAAGTAAAGATACGCGTCAGTGGCAATGGCGCGCGCCTCGGCCTCACTGATTGCGGCGGCACTGGTCTGCGCGCCGGCACGCGGCACCGGCGCAAGCGCGATAAGAAGGCCCATTCCGACGAGGAGACCTATGGACAGAAGAATTGCGATCCGTTTCATCGTTTCTTTCCTTCACGAACAACGCAGCGAAATCCGACATGACTGGTGGACGTATCGACCGGCTGCGCATGGCACGCGGCAGGTCGGTAACGGCGGCAACAGTTGGGCGCGCACAAATGCGAGCCGCCTTTCAGGACTTTGCGGGAGCAGACTGGGTGAGTGTCGATCCAGAATTCACCAACCGTGACGCGATGACCCGGCGCCTCTTCCGGATAATGCTTGTCGGATCCCATGCGAAACGTGCCGCCCGGGATACGGACCATGCCTTCGGTACTAGATATGCCGGGCGTATTACCGTCGGTAAGCAGATCTGACTTAAGCTGTGCGTGAACTCCCATGCAGGGAAGCCTCGCGCCAGGTTGTCAGGAGGTCGAGTTGGACCCTAGTCCAATTAGGAAGAACGAATGCCCCAGCCTCCACCGCGCGAGGCGACTGGGGACGGGGAGGAGGGGGGTGTCGCCTCGCGCGAGTCCATGAGGCTGGCAAACCACAATGGATACTCTGGAGCATGGCAGTCTGTATCTCAGGATCGCGCATGTCGATTGGACCCTGGTCCAATATGGAGGGAATACCGTGTGACCGACACGTAACGGAGCGCTCGCAAATGCATGTCTGCGAAGAGTTTTTTCCGCTTTCGTGCCGGCTTCACCGGGCGATACCTTGGCATAGTATAAAATCATTGTGATCCGGGTGATGGATGATGGCTTCCTTCGTTTCCGGAATTTTAATGCGAGACGGGCAGAGTAGCGATCTGCCGGGCAGCGACCTGGCAAAGACCGTTCGAAATTTTTTCATTGTCGCGATCGCCTATTATCTCGGCGCCGAAATCGCCTTTCTGGTCGGTACGTTGTCGGACAAGATTTTTGCTCCGTTCTGGCCACCGAACGTCGTTCTTTTTTGCGCGCTTGTACTAACCCCGCCGCGACAGTGGTGGATCTATATTCTCGCGGTACTTCCAGCGCACATCGCGGCTGAGTTGCGGATTGGAATGCCGGCGACGCAGTTGCTTGTCGCCTTTGTCACCAATTGCTCGGTTGCCGCAATCAATGCCTTCGCACTGCAATGGCTCAAGGTCGAATCTCCCTGGTTCGGCAATATTCGCAAAGCGACCGCATACGTGTTCGTCACCGCATTCGTCGGTCCGGCGCTTTGCGCATTTGGCGGCGCGTTCGTTCAAATTCTCGGCGGCGGCGCGATTGAAGACTATGGATTGTACTGGGCGCGCTGGTATGCATCGAACGCACTCGGGAGCCTCACGCTTGGTCCAATTGCGCTGATCTGCCTCGAGAAGATTCCGTTTTCACTCGTGAACCCCGTGCGTCGCCGGCTCGAGGCGCTGTTGATCGCAACCGTGCTCGCCCTGACGTGCATTGTCGCATTTCAAGAAGTGCCGGCAATTGCGACAGGCTACGTTCCCGCCCTTCTTTATCTGCCCTTGCCGATCATCGTATGGGCAGCCGTGCGGTTTGGCGCCAAAGGCGCGAGCGGCGCGATCATGGTTGTGAGCCTCGTGCTGATCTGGCGCACGCTGAACGGTCCGAGTCTGTTCGTTGTCGGCAGCGCGGAAGCGAACGTCTTTGCCATGCAGCTGTTCTTGATTGGCCTGTCGACGCCAATTCTGCTGCTGGGTTCAGCCATTGAGGAAACCAGGCACGCTGAAACAGCGACGCGCGAGCGCGAAGAGCGGATCTCATTTGCCGCCGCTTCGTCGAGCGTCGGACTGTGGCAATATGAAATTGCAACGGGCACTTTCTGGGCGACCGACTATTGCCGAACCTTGTTCGGTCTTCCTTCCGGTGAGGCGGTGAATCTTGACCATTTGCTGAGTCGGATCTATCCCAACGATTACAGGGTAGCCAGTGCGGCGTTTAGATCGGCAATTGCGCGTGCAGTGCCACTTGAAATTGAATTTCGCGTACAAGGTATGAATGACGGAATTCACTGGATTGGCGCCCGAGCGCAGCCGGTTCTTGACGAGGATGGCGAGCCGACGGCAATGACGGGAGCGTTCGGTGACGTAACCTCTCGCAAGATGGCGGAAGCGGACGCTGATATGCAGCGGCAGGAAATCGCGCATCTGATGCGCGTGTCGATGTTGGGAGAGCTTTCCGGCGGTCTGGCGCATGAATTGACACAGCCGCTCACGGCAATTCTTTCCAACGCTCAGGCCGGAAAAATATTGCTGTCGGGAGGCAAGAAGAATCTCGAGGAGATCGGCAACATTTTCGATGACATCATCACGGAGGATGGTCGCGCCGGAGAGGTCATTCATCGGTTGCGGGGGCTGCTGAGGAAGGGGGAAAACAAGTACGAAGCGATCGATATGAACGAGCTGATCGGTTCGACGCTCCGGCTGTTGCATAGCGAATTGATCGATCGTCGAATTGCGGTCAGTGACGAGAAGGCCGTCGATTTGCCGGCGACGAAGGGCGATCCGATACAGCTGCAGCAGATCCTGATCAATCTTTTCATGAATGCGATGGATGCGATGGATGGTGTCGCGCCGGCGCGACGTGTCATATCGGTAAGCACGGTGATGACGAATGAAGGTGGGGTCGAAGTCCGCATATCGGACTGTGGTACGGGGCTGCCACCGTCACAGGAGCAGCATGTATTTCAGCCGTTTTTTACGACGAAGAAACGCGGACTTGGACTTGGTCTTCCGATCTGCGCCTCGATCATGAAACTCCACGGCGGCACGCTGTCGCTTCAAAACAACGTGAGCGAAGGCGCCACGGCGATCTTTCGGCTGCCACCTGCAGGGGTGTAAGATACACTCTGCGGTATGCGTGAAGCGGGTTTTACCACTTTTCTTGTGGACGACGATCCCGCTGTACTCAAGGCGATCACACGCCTTTTGAACGCCGCCGGCTACAAGACAAAATCGTTTTCGTCACCGCGGGAGTTTCTTTCCGCACACGACCCGTCGATTCCCGGCTGCGCGATTATCGATCTTGTGATGTCCGAGCTCGATGGTCTGCACTTGCAGCAGGCCCTGATCGAGAGAGGCTCGGAACGGCCGATAATTTTCCTGACGGGCAAGGGCGATGTGTCGACCAGCGTCAGAGCGATGAAGGCGGGCGCAGTCGATTTCCTTATGAAGCCGGTCAAACGCGAAGCGCTTTTTTCCGCAGTGTTGAGGGCGGCAAAGGTCGACGCGCTGTCGCGCCAGAAGCGAGATGAATCCAAATCGATTGGCGATCGCCTTGCCACCCTTACGCATCGCGAGCGGGAGGTACTCGAGTACGTCATCGCCGGCCGGCTAAACAAGCAGATTGCTGCCAGCATCGGCACGGTCGAAAAGACGGTGAAGGTCCACCGCGGGCGAATGATGGCGAAGCTGGGTGTAAGGAGCGTGGCCGACCTTGTCCGCCTTGCGGATAAAGCCGGAATTACCCCGGCATATGTGTCCGGGTAGCGACCTGGCGAAGTAGGCCCTTAGGGCAACTCGACGGTCGTATGCGTTTGCCCGAAAATCCGGCAGATGTCGCCAAGGGCTCCCATACGGGTTGCTATTGTGGACGACGAGCCTGCTGTACGCACGGCGTTGGCTCGTCTGCTGGAAGCGTCTTCCTTCGAGACTGTGACCTACGGTTCGGCGCGAGAGTTCATCGACTCCATGCGCCGTGACCTCCCGGAATGTCTCATTGTCGACGTTCATATGCCGGATTTCAGCGGGCTCGATCTGCAGCGCTATCTCAATGGGATCAACAAGAAAATACCGACGATTGTCATCACAGCTTTCGACGATGCAGCGATCCGGGAACGAAGCACAGCATCAGGGGCGAAAGCGTTCCTGACCAAACCGCTGCACGGCCAGACCCTCATCGATGCGATAATGGACGCGACCATGGATTCGAGGATGGACGGCTCCGGCGTCCCCTCAAAAAATGGGACAGACAATTAAATCCCGGCGCAGCCGATGCTGTCTCAGCATTGGACTACGGTCCAATTTCAAGGGAACCACCTCCAATCTAAAAACTTGTTCCCTGTTTGGAACTGCTGCTGGATTTCGGGAGTTTCGCACGGGACGCTTCTAGTGGGGGGCGTACAGCAATTTGTCCCGGCGACTGAGAGAATTTTCCAGCCGCGTCGCAAAATATGGAGGACACAATGAAACGCTTTTTTCTTGCCGTTCTGATTACCTCTTTTGCCGTGGGCAGCGCGCTGGCGCAGTCTTGTGAGACTCAGGCCGTGAGTAAGGACGGCAAGCCGCTGGCCGGTGCTGCTAAGACCAGCTTCATCAAGAAATGCAAGGTGGACGCGTGCGCGACCAAGGCCGTCAGCAAGGACGGCAAGCCGCTTACAGGTGCGGCGAAAAACAGCTTCATGAAGAAGTGCGAGAAGGAGGCGTAATCGCTTCAACGGCGCAATCCCAAGGAGTTGAAGATATGCGAACCATCACAGCGATCAGTTGCGCCATTATTGGCGCATCAGTCCTGTCTTTTCCGGCACTCGCGCAGCAAAAGACAGTCAAGGCTTGTCAGGAGGAATGGCGGGCCAACAAGGACGCAAATCAGGCCAAGGGGATAACGGAAAAGGCCTACGTCACGCAGTGTCGTGCGGGTGGAGTTGCTGCACAGCCCGCTCCATCGACCACAACGGCTACGGCCCCCGCACCGGCGGCCACTGGGCAAAAGACAGTCAAGGCGTGCCGCGATGAATGGCGTGCCAATAAGGACGCAAATCAGGCCAAGGGCATAACGGAAAAAGCTTACGTGACGCAGTGCCGCGCAGGCGGAACGGTCGCTCAGCCCGCGCCAGCTCCCGCTCCCGCGGCTCCGCCAGCTGCGCAGACAAGTACGACCACCGCGCCGTCAGCGACCACAGGCGCACGACCAGCCTCGACCGCGCCGACCGGTGCAAACCAGTACCAAACAGAGGCACAGGCCAAATTCCGATGCGGCGCTGGCACCGTGGTCTGGGCCAATTTGGACTCAAAGATCTATCACTTCACCGGCTACAAAGAGTACGGGAAGACGAAAGCCGGCGCGTATATGTGCGAGCAGGATGCGACAGGCCAGGGCATGCGCGCTGCCAAAAACGAGAAGCATCCCTGACGCGTCTATGAGCTATGGGCCGCGCAAATCAGTGCTTCCGCGCGTCAACGCGGAAGCCCACGATGGTTTGCTCGCCCAATGATTTCGCGGCCTCGAGCCGGTGCAGGCCCTCGACGAGCACGAAGCGTGTGCCGTCCGCCCGCACCAGGATTGGCGTCTTCTGGCCATCCGTGAGGATGCTTTGCGCGATTTCCTCGACGCGCTTTGGGTCGAGCGTGGCCCTGCGCTTGACGGGCACGTAGATTTTGTCGACCGGGAAGGTCTCGCGTTTCATCATGGCGGGATGAAGCGTTAGCATGTTTTGCGGCTACCCGTCTCTCGTGCCAAGGCCAAAATCAGTAAGCCCTTTTCTTGGGCAGGTATCGTCCCCACATGCTCGTGGCAGAGGGAGATGCTGCCGCAATGTCGGAACCGCTTATCGTCGTCATTCCCCATCGGCTCGGCAAGGACGAGGCCTTGCGCCGTATCAAGACTGGCATTGGCCGTGCGAAAACCGAATTTGCCTGGTTGTTGTCTCTGGAAGAGGAGGTCTGGACCGACGACCGTCTGAGTTTCCGCGTTGCGGCACTTGGTCAACGAGCTTCGGGTTTCATTGACGTATACGAGGCAGGCGTTCGTCTTGAAGTCACATTGCCATGGCTCCTTGCGCGTTTCGCTCAAGCGGCACAACGCGTCATCGGCCAGAAGGGCCAATTGATGCTGGAGAAAAAATAGAAGCCAAATTCACCGGGGAACGGCAAAGTGATTGGGGGGCACATGACCGTGGATCGGATCTTTTTCTTCTACATGGTGCTGGTCGGCATTGTCATCGGCGCGATTTTGGTGGCCGCTCCGCAGGTTCAGGACTTTGCCATCAAGCCGTACTTCTGGGTTTTGATCGCAGTCGGTTTGTTCGACGGCGGGAATTACCTGCTTGGACGCACGGCTCCCGGGCAAATGCTGACGATGGGGGCGCGCCTGGCCGGCTTCGTGTTTGGAATCGTGATGATGGTTGTGATCCCGCCACTCGCGGGGGCGCCGGTTCGATTTTTTTAGTGGTGCGCGGCGATTCAATTCCCCAGTTCCAGCACCCAATAGCGTTTGCCATTGGCGCCGTCCGCCGAGGCGATGCCATAGCGCGTTATATCCCGCCGCAGCATGTTGGCGCGGTAGCGGCCGGATCTCGCCCACATGCGGATCACACAGTCCTCCGTCGCACAACCGGTTCGGCGGCGGCGCCGGAAGTCACGGATACACGTTGCCGAAAGCCGGCATGGTCGAGTCGCTGTCGCGCCGCGAGACGGTGTGCATGACTAGAGGCCGCGCCGGCGAGTGCGCCGCTCGGTGACAGCGGCGACCGACCGTTTTGGGCTCGGAAGGAATAAGGTCGAGCGCGAAAACAGGCAATGCCAGAAGCGCACAAACAGCACCTGCAAGAGCCGATAGAGCGCGCCGCGTCATTGCACGACGATTAAACCCGAGCGGCTCAAAGCCCGCCGGTGTTTGGCGGTCCGCTGGATCAATAGACGTGGCGGCGTGTCCCGTATGGCGGTTTCCACCAGCAAGCATAGGAAATGTAGTCGCCATAGACGCGATGAATGCTCGTGATCACGGCATACTTGTTGAAGCGCCCGCAATTGTTCTGGGCGATGTCGAGTGCCGCGAGTTCGGCCTCGGGCGACCACGGAATAATGCCGCCGATATCGTTACCTTTGGGCCCATACACGCCGACACAGGACGTGAGTGTCACGCCGAGCGCGGCCGCCAGCACTGCCTGTCTTCTCATAGTCCCCCCAGTCCGAGTCCCGTCTTCAGTCCGCCGATTCGATTTATGCTAAAAGCTTGCTGCTGAATGGCCAGCCCTGCCGTCCGCGCTGGCACCTGCCAGAATACACGAAACTGCTGGGGGTTTCGCGATGAAAAACATCGGGCCGGGGCCGGAACGATTGTACCGAAAATGCTCGTTCCTTCTTGGACTTGCGGTTTTTACCTGCGGCCTTTCTATGCCGGTACGCGGCGAATCCGATCCGAACGCATGCCGCGGCATCGACTTCGACACCAAGCGCCCACTCGTTGCTTCAAGAATAACCGCGCGGCCCCACGTCAATTTTGTCAAAGGTGCCGATGATGATGCCGCCTGTCCGGCGGACAAAGAAGCCTGCCGCAAGAAGGCGTTTCTTGTTCCCGGCGATGTCGTGTTGACCGGCCGTGCGCAAGGGACATTCACCTGTGTTGCGTATCAGTCTTTCCATACGCGCAAGCAGAACTGGGCAACAGGATGGCTGCCGACGGCTTCGTTGATGCCGGTCGAACCGATGTCGTCGCCGAAAACGGCGGACTGGATCGGCTCATGGTCTCATCCCGGCGGGACGATCTCGATTTCTCGCGGTGAGGGCGGGATGTTGAGCATCGAAGGCGAACAGACATACCCTGCGGCAGGTGGCGCCCATAGTGGCGTGCTCGGCGCGGCTGTCGCGCCGGCGCAAGGCATGATCGCCTTTGTCGATGACGGCACTACCCCTTTCGAGAAGGCCGAAGAGGGGCAATGTCTCGTGCGACTGCAGCGCGTCGGCGTGTGGCTGCTCGTCGAAGACAACATGCAGTGTGGCGGTTCCATGGTGACGTTCACCGGTTTGTATCGCCGCGACTAAGAGCGGGCGGCGGGCGCGCGCCGATCCTGATTTGCGAATACAAGACACAATCTTGTTTGCGCATGCCGTCCATCCGGGTGGTGTGAAACTGCGGCAACCAGAAGGCAGTAGCATCCTTATTTTTTCACAAGCGTTCCCGAATAATGTCTCGATTCGAATGCATGCAGCGTCGCACCCGGAGGGGATTCCCTTTTCCATTCCATGCGACTGTGCGTGTTGGCGCGTGCGTCCGCATTTTACGAGGACGGCATGCGTCGTTTGCTTGTTTGTGCCTGCGTTTCCCTGTTTACGGTTTCCGGCATCGCCGGGGCTCGTGCTGCCGTAGAGACAAGCGATCAAGTTCCATCAGGCGCAGCCGGAGCGCCGGAGCAAGCCAGCGAGGAACTCGCCGCGCGGCCTGCGACCGCAAAGCCTGTCGTAGCGCGCTCAAATCGCGAAATCTGCGACACGCTCATCGAGTCCGCCCAATCCAATGAATTGCCGGTTCCATTTTTTATTCGTCTTCTTTTTCAGGAGAGCGGGTTCAAGCCGGACGTCGTCAGCCGCGCCGGTGCGCAGGGTATCGCGCAATTCATGCCGGAGACCGCGGCAACGGTCGGACTCGATAATCCGTTCGATCCGATGCAGGCGATTGCTGCGTCGGCTCGGCTCCTGCGCAATCTCGTAAGGCAATTCGGAAATCTCGGTCTCGCGGCTGCCGCCTACAATGCCGGGCCGCGCCGGATTCAGAATTGGCTCGCGCGGAAGGGCAAACTGCCCGACGAAACACAACACTACGTGAAGACGATTACCGGCCGGCCGGCAGAAAACTGGAAGGCCGCCAGGGCCGCCACTCCAGTTCAAAATGTGCCGAGCCAGGCGCCCTGTCAGGAAGCAACCGGACTGGTCGCCTCGAGCGCGCCGCAACCCGCCCAGGTCGCAACCCGGTCGCGCGTGACATTGGCCCGCGCCAAGGCTCCAGCCCTCCGGAAC
>DATDLC010000075.1:0-2349 GCA_036519515.1 Pseudolabrys sp.
GGCGTGACATTTCATTTGTGGGCGCCAGCTGCGCGCGAGGTGAGCCTCGTACTCGATCGCAAGACAGCAATGCCGAAGGACGGTGAGTGGTTCGTTCTGCACGTCCCGCAAGCGCGGGCCGGCACGCGCTACCGGTTCAACATCGACAACGAAATCGACATTCCCGACCCGGCCTCGCATTTCCAGCCTGACGACGTTCATGGGCCGAGCGAGGTGATCGACCATGGCTATAGCTGGCAATGCAATGACTGGAAGGGCCGGCCGTGGCAGGAGGCCGTGTTCTCGGAAACGCATGTTGGCACGTTTACGCGCGAAGGCACATTCCGTGCGATGATCGACAGGCTCGATCACCTTGCCGAGACGGGGATCACGGCGATCGAGCTGATGCCGTTGTCCGATTTTCCCGGCCGCTGGAACTGGGGATACGACGGCGTTCTGCCGTTCGCACCGGATTCGAGTTACGGCCGGCCCGAGGACCTGAAGGCTTTGATCGACGCCGCGCACGCGTGTGGATTGATGGTGTTTCTCGACGTCGTCTACAATCACTTCGGTCCCGAGGGCAACCATATTGGCCGTATTGCGCCGCAATTTTTCTCCGACGCGCATACCCCCTGGGGCGGAGCCATCGACTACCGCGTGCCGGAGGTACGCCGGTTTGCGATCGAGAATGCCTTGCACTGGCTGCGGGACTACCGCTTCGACGGACTGCGGCTTGACGCTGTCCACGCCATCGTCACGCCGGGCGAGCCGGGTATCCTCAACGAGCTAAGTCTAGCCGTCGGCGCGTTCGCGCGCGCCAGCGGCCGGCACATCCATCTGATTCTCGAAAACGCCGACAATCGTGCAAGCCTGCTTGCGCCCGATGAGGACCCGCCCGCCGGGCGCTACCGCGCTCAGTGGAATGACGACTATCACCATGCCTGGCACGTGCTGCTGACCGCGGAAAACGCCGGCTACTACCGTGACTACAGCGACGCTCGCCACATCGTGCGCACGCTGGGACAAGGTTTTGCCTATCAGGGTGAGGCTTCGCTACACCGCAAGGGCCGGCCGCGCGGCGAGTCAAGCAGACATTTGCCGCCCGGCGCTTTTGTCAATTTCATTCAGAACCACGATCAGATCGGCAACCGGCCGCTCGGTGACCGGCTGACCGTGCTCGCGAAGCCCGACGCGCTTGCGGCGGCGTTATCGGTATTGCTTCTGCAGCCGTCTCCCCCGCTTTTGTTCATGGGTGAAGAGTGGGGCGCGAAAGACCCGTTTCCATTTTTCTGCGACTTCACCGGCGAACTAGCGAACGCCGTTCGCAACGGGCGAAGGAAGGAATTCGCGGAAGCCTATTCGCGCTACGGGAACGAAATCCCCGATCCACTCTCGGGCGGCACACGCGCCAGCGCCATGCTCGATTGGACTGCGATCAGGGATCCTTTGCATGCGCGCCGGCTTGCCCTGACGCGCTCGCTGCTGGATGCGCGCAACCGCGCGATTGTGCCGCTGTTACCCGCGATGAAAAGCGGCGGCGAGGTCGGCTTCGATGACGGCGTTCTAAGCGCGCGCTGGGCAGCGGGTGCAAAGATCCTCGAATTGCTGGCCAATCTGTCGGATGCCGCAAAGGCTCGACCTGTCGACTTGCAGTGGAGCGAGCCGATTTGGGGCGGCGAGCCTCCGCCCAAGTTGCCGCCCTGGTCAGTCTACGCAGCCATTGGAGGCGCATGATGGCCTCGGCTGTTCCGCTTGCGACCTACCGTCTCCAGCTGACCAAGGATTTCGGCTTCGATGACGCCGCCGCCCTTGTGCCCTATCTCAAAGAGCTCGGCATCACCCATCTTTACGCGTCGCCTTTTCTCAAGGCACGGCCGGGCAGCACGCATGGCTATGACATTGTCGATCATGATCGGCTCAATCCTGAGCTGGGCGGCGACGAAGGTTTTGCGCGTTTGAACACTGCGCTCAAGGAGCACGGCCTCGGACTGATCCTGGATTTCGTCTCCAACCACATGGGCGTCGGCCGTTCCGACAACGCGTGGTGGCTCGATGTATTGGAATGGGGCCAGAGGTCACCGCACGCGGCCGCCTTCGATATCGACTGGGACGCGCTGCCGCACCGCCGCCATCCCGGGGTGTTGCTGCCAATCCTCGGCCGCCCGTACGGCGAAGCGCTGCAAAGCGGCGAGATCCAATTGAAATACGACGCCGCGGCCGGCAGTTTTGCGGCTTGGTATTTCGAACACAAACTGCCGATCAACCCGCAACGCTACGGTGAGATGCTGCGGACGATCGTCGCCGCGGCCGACGCTAATGGCGAGGAGACCGCAGGCAAGCTCATTGCCCTCGCCGACCACTACCGCGATC
>DATDLC010000076.1:0-35818 GCA_036519515.1 Pseudolabrys sp.
CACCACCTGTGGTAAGTAACGCCATGCCCAATAGCTTCGATCTCGACCGCCGGCCTGAGGACACCCGCGTTGTCGTTGCCATGTCCGGCGGCGTCGACTCGTCGGTGACGGCCGCCTTGCTCAAGGCCGAGGGCTATGACGTGGTCGGGGTGACGTTGCAGCTTTACGACCATGGCGCCGCGATTCACCGCAAAGGTGCATGCTGTGCCGGTCAGGACATTTACGATGCGCGCAGCGTTGCCGAGCGCATCGGCATCCCCCATTACGTGCTCGACTATGAGAGCCGCTTCAAGGAAGCGGTCATCGATCGCTTCGCCGAGAGTTACATGCACGGCGAGACGCCGGTGCCGTGTGTCGAATGCAATATGTCAATCAAGTTCCACGACCTGCTCATCACCGCGCGGGAACTCGGCGCCGAGGTGCTGGCGACCGGCCACTATGTGGCGTCGCGACCGTTGGCGGCAGGTGGGCGCGGCCTCTATCGCGCGCGCGAGCAGGAGCGCGATCAGAGCTATTTCCTGTTCGGTACCACACGCAAGCAACTCGATATTCTGCGTTTTCCGCTTGGCGAGCGAACCAAGACGGAAACGCGCGAACTCGCGCGCCGGTTCGGTCTGGCGGTTGCCGACAAGCACGACAGCCAGGACATTTGCTTCGTGCCGTCGGGTCACTATGCCGACATGATCGAACGGCTGAAGCCGGGTGCGGCGGAAGCGGGCGACATCGTAGATCTCGACGGGAAGGTGCTCGGAGCGCATTCCGGCATTATTCACTTTACGGTCGGGCAGCGCCGCGGTCTCGGTGTTGCGACAGGCGCCCCGCTCTACGTCGTGCGACTTGATGCCGAGCGTCGTCGCGTCGTCGTAGGCCCGCGCGAGGCTTTGCGCATGAGTCGCATCGTGTTGCGCGATGTCAACTGGATTGGAGATAGGTCTCTCGACGAAGCACTGGCCGATGACCGTCGCGAGGTCTTCGTGAAAGTCCGATCGACGCGCCCGCCACAGGCAGCCTGGCTGCGACATGGCGCCTTGGGCTGCGAGGTCGAGCTGGTTGACGGTGAACACGGCGTATCGCCGGGGCAGGCTTGCGTGTTTTATGACGCCGGCGAAGGCCAGGCGCGCGTGCTCGGCGGCGGATTCATCAAGAGCGCGGTTGCGGCGGACGACTATCAGCGTGCCGACGAACCGCGCATAGCAACGTCCGCAATGCGCGGTTAAGCTGGCCGCATGGGGGCCGATATCGACAAATCGAGCGTAGAACGTGCCTATGCACGATGGGCACCGGTCTACGATCTCGTTTTCGGCGCCGTATTCGATGCTGGCCGACGCGCCTCGATCGAAGCGGCCGAGCAGGCGTGTGGACCGGCCGGCGGGCGCATCCTCGAAGTCGGGGTTGGCACCGGCATTTCGCTTCCGGAGTATGCGCGCAAAAACCGGCTGGTTGGGATCGATCTTTCCGAACCCATGCTGCGCAGGGCGCATGAGCGGGTGGCGGAATACAGGCTGACCAACGTCGAGGCGCTGGCGGTGATGGACGCCGAGCGCATGGCATTGCCGGATCGCTCCTTTGATGTCGTTGTGGCGCAATTCGTCATCACCGCCGTGCCGAAGCCAGAAGCGACGCTCGACGAATTCGCGCGCGTCATACGGCCCGGCGGCGAGATCGTGCTCGTCAATCATATCGGCGCAGAGGCGGGGCCGCGCCGTGCGTTCGAAATCTGCTTTGCGCCGATCGCGCGCCGGCTCGGCTGGCGGCCCGAATTCCGCTTCGGCCGGCTGGCCGATTGGGCCCGGCGCCACGGTGGCGTACAATTGGTCGAGAACCGGCCAATGCCGCCGCTCGGGCATTTTTCATTGATCCGCTTCCAGCGCCTGGTCGGCACTACGAACTGAGCGGAACTCTCGCTCCCATCAAGTCGTTATCCGCTCGGTTCGCGTCGATACGCGCCGAAAGGAAGCCTGTAATGGCTCGCGGTATTCGTGTTCTCGAAATTGCGGCAGCCGCAATCCTGCTGTCGACAGCGGCCGTCGCTCAGGCGCCGCCGACAACAAAACCGCCCGTGGCGCCCAAGGCGGAACAGCTCGATCCGAATGCATGCGCGCAGACGGATACGCCCAGCACCATGGGGAAGGGTGCGGAAGGCGACCAACAGACACACGATGCGAGCGGAAGTCTGAGCGACAAACTTGCACGCTCGAACGGCGTGATCTGCCCGCCGAACAATGTCGATCCGGAGATCAAGCAGCCGACTCCGCCAGGTGGCGCCATGCCGGTTATCCCGCCGCCCGGGACCCCCGGTGGGGACCAGTCGATACAGCCGAAGTGACCGCTCGCGAGCGGTTCTATGCCATTTGCTTGACAGTGTTTACCGCGCCTCCCTATATCGCGCTCGTTCCGGCACGTTGTTTCGGAATGGCGGGGTAGCTCAGCTGGTTAGAGCAGCGGAATCATAATCCGGAGGTCGGGGGTTCGAGTCCCTCCCCCGCTACCAAAGCCGATCTCCGGCGGTTTATGACGACATTGCGGTCATCCGCCATAAAAAACCCTTCACCTCGCGGCTTGCTTGCAATCCAAGGTTGCCCGAGCCAATGGCCGATGGAACAATCGCGTCCATAAATCGTATCTGTACGTATATCGACTGCTGAAGCCCTTTTTATTAGTGGAGGCTCTTCCATGGCGCGCAGCGCAACGTCGCCGGCGACACGCGGTGAGCCGGCGCATAAGCCGAAGCGTTCCCTGGATGAAGTCCGCAGACATTGGCTGGAGGCGTTTGGCCGGGTGCGGGCCGAAACAGAAAGGCGTGCGTTACATCTTTCGCCGGAAGACCAGATCGTTCAGTCGATGGCCGACGCGAGCCCTGCCAAATGGCATCGTGCCCACGTCACCTGGTTTTTCGAGCAGTTTTTGCTGGTGCCTCACGATCCGGACTACAGGATCTTCGACGAGCGATTTCCGTTTCTTTTCAATTCCTACTACGTCGCGGCTGGCCCGCGACACGCGCGTCCGCAGCGTGGCTTGATCACCCGTCCGAACGGCGAAGATGTTGCTGCATATCGCGCCCATGTCGATGCGGCGGTCGAGCGCCTGATTGCGCAGGTGCCGGCGACGGACGCAGAGCGCGTGTTTGCGATCGTCGAGATCGGACTGCACCACGAGCAACAGCATCAGGAATTGCTGATCACCGACATCCTGCACGCTTTCGCGCAGAATCCGACCGACCCGATCTACGGCCCGGACTGGCGACAACCTCGCACGACGCAAGGCCCGCGCGGCTATGTTGAAGTGCCGCCGGGCATTCATGCCATCGGCCACGACGCTGAAGGATTCTGCTTCGACAATGAAACCCCTCCTCATGATGAGCTGATCCCGCATGTGAGGATCGCCAGACATCTGGTGACCAACGCAGAGTGGATCGAATTTATTGCGGCCGGCGGCTACACGACGCCGTCGCTTTGGCTTTCCGACGGCTGGGCTGTGGTGCAGACGGAAGGCTGGCACGCGCCTGGCTACTGGCGTCAAAAAGACGGCGGCTGGCATTCAATGACACTTGCCGGATTGAAGCCTATCGATCCCGCCGCGTCAGTTCGACACATCAGCTATTACGAAGCCGATGCGTTTGCTCGCTTTGCCGGCAAACATCTGCCGAGCGAGGCAGAGTGGGAGGTGGCCGCGCGCGCGTGCGTGATCGCGGACGCTTTTGGCATCGCTTGGCAATGGACGCGGAGTGCCTATCTACCGTATCCGGGCTATCGGCCAGCCGAAGGCGCGCTCGGCGAGTACAACGGAAAGTTCATGATCAATCAGATGGTTCTGCGCGGCTCATCGGTGGCGACCCCGGATGGCCATGAGCGCGTAAGTTACCGCAACTTCTTCTATCCATCGGCACGCTGGCAATTCAGTGGCCTGCGTTTGGCCGAGTTCGTGTGAGGCGTCATCATGGTAGCAGCAGTAGCCCGCAAGCGTCTTGCGTCGCAGAGTCCCCACGTCTCGGAATTCGAAGCTGATGTGCTCGAAGGGCTGCGTGTGGTGCCCAAGCATGTGCCGGCAAAATATTTTTACGACTCTGCCGGCTCGCAGTTATTCGAACGCATTACGGAGCTTCCTGAATATTATCCGACGCGCTGCGAAATCAGCATTTTGCGTAGCCATGGTGCTGACATCGCGAAGTTCATTCCATCAGGAGCGGCCTTGGTGGAATTCGGGAGCGGTTCCAGCAAAAAGGCACGCATTCTGCTGAGCGCGGCGCCGAAGCTGGCGGCCTATGTGCCGGTCGACATTTGCGGCGAGATGATTGAGCAGGAGGCCGTGGAGCTGCGAACGGATTTTCCCGACCTCAAGGTTCTGCCGGTGACGGCCGATATCTGCAAACCGTTCGAATTGCCAGAAGAAGCCAAAAGAGCCCCGGTGCTTATCGGTTTTTTTCCCGGATCGACCATCGGCAATTTCGAGCCGCATGAAGCTTCAGCCTTTCTGCGCAATGCGGCGAGTATTCTCGGCTGTGGCGCGATCCTCATTATTGGCGCCGATCTGATCAAGCCGGCCGATGTGCTCAACGCGGCCTACAACGATGCCCAGGGTGTCACCGCGCAATTCAATCTCAATCTTCTGACCCGGATCAACCGCGAACTTGGCGGCACATTTCAGCTTTCGACGTTCGAACATCACGCGTTCTACAACCGCGAACGTCATCGCGTCGAAATGCACCTCGCGAGCCTCAAGCGACAGAAGGTAAAGGTGGCAGGAGAGACGATCGAATTTCGTATCGGCGAGACCATTCATACCGAGAACAGTTACAAATACAGCGTTGAATCGCTCGTAGCACTTGCGCGTGGCGTAGGATGGTTTCCCTTGGCGGCGTGGACTGACACGCGTAAATTTTTTTCCATACAGGCTTTCAAGCTCGGCATGTGACTTGCTCGAATTCCTCGGCCTGAGCTAAGCCTTGCGCTGTCCACCGGGCATGTTCAAGCAAGGCAGGGCTCATGAAGATCGTCGGTTTTGAATCCAACAACAGCGTGCGGCTTGGCGTGGTCGAAGGCGACACCGTCGTCGATCTACAAACTGCAGATGTGAAATTACCGAGTGATTTGGGCGAGGTCTTGCGCCGGAATAACGGAGATCTCAAACCTCTCGCTGCACTGGCAAAGAATGCTCCGGCATCTGCAAGTCGGCAGCTGGCCGGGTTGAAATTTGCATTGCCCATCGCGCGGCCTGGAAAAATAATTTGTCTCGGGTTGAATTACCTCGATCACGTCAAGGAAGGTCCGCAGCGCGACAACATCCCGAAGTTTCCCTCAATCTTTTTCCGCGCGCTCACCTCGATGGTGCCGCACCTGCAGCCGATTGTCAGGCCGAAGGAGTCGATCCAACTCGACTATGAAGCGGAGATGGTCGCAATTGTTGGGAAGCGTGCAAAGCACGTCACGTTGGCGAACGCGGTTGACTGCATCGCGGGCTATTCCTGCGCCAACGAGGGGTCGGTGCGTGAATTCCAACGCCACACGACGCAATGGGGTATGGGCAAGAACTTCGACCGTACCGGTGGCTTCGGACCCTGGATGGTGACGGCTGACGAGGTTCCGCCGGGCGGCAAGGGCCTGAAAATTGCGAGCCGTCTCAACGGCAAGACCATGCAGTCCGACAACACCGACAATATGATGTTCCCGCTTGCCGAGACGCTCGTTTATCTCACCAAAGGCATGACGCTGGAGCCGGGCGATGTCATTCTCACCGGCACGCCGTCCGGTGTGGGTCACGCGCGCAAACCCGAGCCGGTATGGATGAAAGCGGGCGACACCTGCGAAATCGAGGTAGAAGGGATTGGCGTACTGAGGAATCCGATCGAAGACGAACAGTGACAATTACAACGGCGGCCTCGTGGCGAGGCGCTTGAGCGAAGGAAGGACTTCGTGAAGCGATTGCATCTCATTGTAGCGGCGGCCGCGGGCTTCCTTTTAAGCGCTGTTGCGTCACCTGCGTCCGCGCAGGATTGGCCAGCAAAGCCGGTTCACATTCTGGTCGGCTTTGGCGCGGGCGGCGGAACCGACGTAGCCACCCGAATTCTGGCCGACGGACTTTCGGAAGCCCTCGGTCAGCAATTCACCGTCGAAAATCGACCCGGCGCTGGGGGCACCATTGCGGGCGGGATAGCCGCCAAGGCGCCGAAGGACGGCTACACCATCCTTTCGATCAGCATGGGACATTCAGTATCGGCGGTCATGGTCAAGCAGGTTCCCTACGACCCCATCGCCGATTTTGCGCCGGTCGGGATCTTCACCAATTCCGCCTTCGTTGTCGCCGTGCCCAGAAATTCTCCTACGACCGACATCAAGAGCCTTGTCGAATACGTCAACAAACAGCCAGGCAAGTTGAATTACTCTACCGTGGGCCTGGGTTCGACCCAGCATCTTATCGCCGAGCATTTGCGCCAGCGTGCCTCGATAAACGCACAGGCAGTGTCTTACCGCACGACGGGCGAGGTGGTCAGCGCGTTGCTTCGAGGCGACGCTGCATTTGCCATAGAGCTCTATCATCCGATCCGTGGCCAGGTGGATTCAGGTGATTTGCGGGTTATCGCAGTGGCAACACCGGAACGCTGGCCGGCGATTCCCAACGTACCGACCTTGGCCGAGAGCGGTGTCACCGGGATAGGGTATCTCGGTTGGTATGGACTCGTATTTCCGGCGGGGACGCCACAGCCGATCGTCGACAAGCTTCACAAGGCGATGCAGGAGGTTCTGGCCAAGGATGCTGTCAAAAAACGGTTCGAGGACATAGGCGCTGCCGCCAATCTTTCGTCTCCAGCAGAGTTCCGCAAAGTTATCCTCTCCGATATCAAAGGCTTTCAGGAGGTCGCCAGAACGGCTGGCCTGGAACCGAAGTAGCTTTTCTTTCTCAATCATCGACAAACAGTGCAAGGAATAATATGGCCGATCAGTTTACTGTGCTCGTCATCTGCGGGTCGCTCCGCAAGGGTTCGTATAACGCCGCACTGACCCGTGCATTGCCAGGCTTGGCGCCATCCGAAATGAAGCTTGTCACGGCGCCGCCGTTCGAAATGTTACCGCTCTACAATGCCGACATTCAGGACGCGTCCGGTTTTCCCGGACCGGCGGAAGATCTTGCCACGGGCGTTCGCGCTGCTGACGGCGTTCTGTTCGTTACGCCGGAATACAACTGGTCGATGCCGGGCGGCTTGAAAAACGCCATCGACTGGGTTTCGCGCATGAAAGATCAACCGTTCAAGGAGAAACCCGTTGCCATCCAGTCGTGTTCGCAAGGCCCGCTCGGTGGCGCGCGCATGCAATATCACTGGCGCATGTCGATGACGTTCCTCAATGCGTTTATCTTCGGCACGCCAGAGCTGTTTGTCGGCAACGCTGCGACAAAGTTCGACAAGAACACGCTCGAGCTGACGGATCAGCCGACCAAGGACGTCGTCAAGGCGCAGCTCGCCGCGTTTGCCAAGTTCATTAAACGGATGAAAGCGGGCGCCTAGCTCGCTGCCTGCGCGCGTTTCGGGAAGAGCTGAGGCCGCAATTTGGGATGGCAGCCCATCATCTTCGGCGCGTAGGGGGTCTCCGCGCCGAGCTCTTCCGCCGCGTGCCACGCCCAGCGAGGATCCCACATCGCGCCGCGGGCGAGGCAGATCAAGTCCGCCTTGCCGGACGCGACAATGTCCTCTGCCTGCTGGTAGCCGGCGATCAGGCCGACGGTCATTGTTGTGATGCCACTCTCCTTCTTCACCTTTTCAGCGAAGGGGGCCTGGTAACCGGGCGCAAGAGGAATCTTCTGTCGCGGATCGAGCCCGCCGCTTGATACGTCCATATAATCTATGCCCCGCTTCTTGAGCTCTTTCGCGAGAATGACCGTTTCCTCCGGGGTCCAGCCGCCGTCAACCCAGTCGGTCGCCGAGACGCGCATTCCAAGCGGCTTGTGCTCCGGCCATACGGCGCGCACCGCCTCGTACATTTCGATCGCGAACCGCATCCGGTTTTCGAGCGATCCGCCGTATTCGTCGATGCGCTGGTTGGAAAGCGGCGAGAGGAATTGATGCGCCAGATAGCCGTGGGCGCCATGCAGCTCGATCACATCATAGCCGATGCGATCGACGCGTTTGGCCGCTTCCGCGAATTCCTGGAGAGACCGCTTGATGTCGTCCTTGGTCATGGCATGCGGGATCGGCCAACCGTTATCGTAGGGAATTGCCGAGGGTGCTTCCGGAGTCCAACCGCCTTCTTCCTTGGTCAGGATCGGCTTGCCGCCGGCTGCAGGCGGGGTGGTCGGCCCTTTGCGGCCCGCGTGCGCGAGCTGCACGCCAAGTTTTGCGACGCCATATTGACGGCAGAAGTCATGCACGCGCTTGAGCGCTTTTTCGTTTTCGTCCGACCACATGCCGGCACATCTCGGCGAAATGCGACCCTGTGGATTGACGTTGGTCATTTCGCACATCACCAATCCTGCGCAGCCAAGCGACATATTGCCGAGGTGCATCAGATGCCAGTCATTGGCTGAACCGTTGTCGGAATTGTATTGGCACATGGGTGACACGACGACCCGGTTCGGCAAAGTCAGACCGCGCAAAGTAATGGGAGAGAAAAGAACGCTAGCCATTGGTTGAACTTCCTTTCAGTGCGGAGAACTCAGATGCCGGCATGGTAGGCGTGCATGGCGACGACAAGGCAGCAGATTGCCCAGAACACGCAATATTCGATGCCCCCGATGACCCAGATCCAGCTTTTTGTGACCTTGTATGTGGCCGCAGCCGCGACCAGCAGATGGATGAAAGCGATGAACCCGATGTATTGCAGATAGATGCCAAAAAACAAACCGATGCAGAGGACGGTTTCGATTGCTCCTGCGATATACATCCATGTTGCCGGTGGCTTGAAACCGGCCTTCACAAAGAACTCCAGCGTTGCCGGCACCGTGATCTTTCCGACAATGTGCGGAATGAAAAACACCGCGCAGATAATGCGCAAAATATTGAACTCATTGAACAGGTTGAATTTGTCGGCAAGCGACATAGTCAAATCCCCTTGGTGGTTTGTGTAAGGCGGCCACCTTCGATCAAATTCGCACTTCCCCGCGCGTGAGCCAACCCCGTTATAATTTGCGTCCTTTGAGCCAGGCTTCGCCCTTGGCGTAGAGCGCATCGAGGTCGGGACCATTGAGGCCGGGCATATCCCGTTTCACCTTGTAGCCGATCTTCGTTTGCAGGTAGGCGAGGTGGCGGTAGCCCTCCGGAAATTGAGACAGCAAGTTTTGGTCAAGCTTGAGGTCCGCCGACGGGTCGACGGGGTCGAGCCGGTCTTTTTCATAGGCAAGACGACGTAACACGATCCCCCATTTGCCTCTGCGCTTTTCAAGAAAATCGTAGAAACGGCCGGTACAGACGACGTCACAGATCACACCCTCGACGGGCGCACGCTGCGAGATTGTCATTTTGGTTTGAGCGATTGCGCGCTTTCCCTTGATGTCGATGCTCATGCCGCCGAGCATATGGAGGATGCGAACGCCGCGATCGAAACCTTCCTGGCTGACGCGGATGAATTCCTCGTAGGAACCCTGGAACCAGGTCGCCCACATCTGTCCATCCTTGTGCCAGACGGTGCGGAAACGGTCCCACATCCGGGCATCGCGCCAGAGCGCCCAATTCTCGATCAGCGCCCGGATCGCCAGGCGGTCGGCCGTATCGCTTGGCATTGACGATCCCTCCGGTCACGGCCGGGCTTGTCCCGGCCACCCACGTCTTTATGGTGACGATCTTGCAAGACATGGACGCTCGCGACAAGCGAGTGCACGATGTAGAAGGCGGAGTACAAGTCATGCCGAGGCTTGCGGGAAAAACTGCAATCGTCACAGGGGGCGCAAAGGGCATCGGCCGACATTACTCGCAAGCGCTCGCTGCAGAAGGCGCGCGTGTGATGATTGCCGACATTGCCGACGGACGCGACCTTGCCGAGGAAATTGCCGGACGCTACGGGGCGAATTCCGTTGCAAGCGTGAAGTTCGATGTCAGCGATGAGAAGGCGGTGAAGAATCTGGTCGCGCAGACGATCGATCGCTTCGGTCACATTGATGTCCTTGTGAACAATGCTGCACTCTATTCCGGACTGAAGCGGAGAAATTTCAATGAATGGGATGCGGAGCTCTGGGATCGTGTGATGGCGATCAATGTGCGTGGACCATATCTGATGGTCCGCCATGTCGCGCCGCACATGGTGGCTCGGCGTACCGGCAAGATCATCAACATAGCATCGGGTGCGGCCTATAAAGGCATTCCGCGCATGTTGCCCTATGTCACATCGAAGGGAGCAATGATTGCTTTCACACGATCCTTGTCGCGCGAACTCGGCGAATACGGCATCGCGGTCAATTCGCTGTCGCCGGGCTACATCCTGAGCGATACCGGTCTCGAAAACACGACGCATGTCGAGGAGGAGCGTGTGCCGGTACGCAACAGCCGCGCCTTCAAACGCGACGCCTACCCGGAGGATCTGCTCGGGGCGCTGCTGTTTCTTGCATCGAGCGATAGCGATTTCGTGACCGGCCAGTCGCTCGTGGTAGACGGTGGCTCGGTCAACAACTGACGTGGGGAAGGGCGCGACGATGAAAATCGATGGCCGATGCCATTGTGGCTACATCAGCTACGAAGCCGAAATCGATCCCGACACGGTCGCGATCTGCAATTGCACCGATTGCCAGTCCTTGTCGGGTTCGGCATTCCGCACCGTGGTGCCGACAAAAAAGGCAGTTTCAAGCTGCTGTCTGGCGAGCTGAAGGTCTACGTCAAGACGGGAGAGAGTGGGAATAAGCGGCCGCAATCTTTCTGTCCGAATTGCGGCTCGCCGATCTACTCGACTAGCACAGACCCCGACCCGAAGGTCCATTCGCTCCGGGTCGGCACGGTCAGGCAGCGCGACCAACTCGCACCAAAGCTGCAATACTGGCAGCGGTCGGCGCAGCGCTGGACCCCGGGAATCGGTGCACTACCAAGCTTCGAAAAGCAGCGTCCGTAAGCGGGCGCCGTTGGCCACACGGCGGCAAGACCGGACGCTACATAGCCGTTATGCGCGTGGTTTCGCAGGTTTATGCGGCTTGCGTGGTGGGCTATATTCGTCGCAAATGGAATGAACGGTTCACGGGAGGAACCCAATGACGCTCGCGATCGATAGCGCGAAAGCCGGTAACAAGCACAACATCACCGGAGCACGTCAGGCCTACTACGACAAGATTTCCAAGTACCACCTCGCGCCGCTATGGGAGGTGCTCAAGGGCCTGGTTACGCCCGAGCCAAAGACCCAGATGCAGCCCGCGCTGTGGAAGTTTCCCGAGGTCGAGAAGCTGATGCTTGAGGCCGGTGATGTCATCACCGCCGAGGAAGCCGAGCGCCGCGTGCTCGTCCTGGAAAATCCCGGCGAGCCGGGCAAATCACGCATCACCAACACGCTTTTTGCAGGCATCCAGTTGATCCTGCCCGGCGAAATTGCTGACGCGCACCAGCACGTCGCCTCCGCCATCCGCTTCGTGCTCAAGGGCAAAGGCGCCTACACGGCGGTCGAAGGCGAGAAGGCGCAAATGGAGCATGGCGACTTCATCATTACCGCCAACTGGGCCCCGCACGACCACGGCAATCCGGGCAACGAGCCGGTGATGTGGCTCGACGTGCTCGACATGCCGACGGTCAACCATTTCCAGGCGTCGTTCGCCTCGCACTTCGACGAGAAGATGCAGAACGTCAACCACCAGGATGGTGATTCATTCGCGCGTTACGCTACCGGTGTGCTTCCGGACGGCGCGCCCATCCACCTCAACCGTTCGCCGGTGATCAATTATCCTTATGCAAGAATGCGGCCCGTCCTGGAGCGACTGAAATCGACGGGCGACATCGACAAGCATCACGGCGTACGCGTGCGTTATGCCAATCCGATCAACGGCGGACCCGTGCTGCCCACTATGGGCGCGAATCTCGCGCTGCTGCCGAAGGGTTTCAAGGGCGAACCGTACCGCTCGACCGACGGCACCATATTCGCTGTGGCGGAAGGCCAGGGCACTACGACGATCGATGGCAAACCCTTCGAATGGGGTGTCAACGATGTGTTCGTCGTGCCGCCATGGAAGCGCTACTCGCACACCGTCACAGGTGGCGACGCGGTGCTGTTCTCGATTTCCGATCGGCCGGCACAGGAAGCGCTCGGCATCTGGCGCGAGGGCAATTGATCTCGCCTAGTAGGGGGTCGCCGGTAGTTCCACTGACTTGCGCTGTTTGCGGCGGTACCGATCGAGTGCCAGCAAGGCAACTGCAGCGGCGATGCCCGCCGCATTGATCAAAACTGCACCCTTGAAAATTTCCGGCGGCAACACCACCGCGAGCGAGACCACGGCGTAAAGTAACCGTCCCATCCGCCCAAGCGGTGCCAGAGCAAAACCGACCGCGGCCATTGTGCCGATCCAGATTCCGAATATTACACGCGCGAAATTGAGCACAATCTCGGTCCAACTCCCGTCCATCAGCAAGCTCGGCGTCAGCACGAACAGGAACGGCAGTATGAATGTGCTCCAGCCGACCACGCAGGCGATCCAGCCAGTCGTCCAGCCGTCGGTCCGCGCGATATTGGCCGCGGCATAGGCAGCGAATGCGACGGGCGGCGTGATCATCGAAAGAATGCCGTTGTACATGACGAACATGTGCGCGGCCATCGGCGTGACGCCAAGTTTGACCAACGCCGGCGCCAGCAACGTCGCGGTAAGGATGTAGACGCTCACCGTCGGCAAGCCGATGCCGAGTACAAAGGCCAGGACGGCGATCAGGAGTAACAGCAAGAACACGTTGCCGCCCGCCAGCGCCAACAGCTGGATCGTCATGCTGAAGGCCAACCCGGAAATGCTCATGATGCCGACCATGATACCGGCAGCCGCACCGATCAGAATGATATCGAGCGATACGCGGCCGGTTTCCATGATTGCCTTCAATATATCGATCAGACCGAGCCGCCGGCCGCGATAACCGAAGATCATCGCGAGCACTATCAATATCCCGGTCGAGACGATGGCTGCCTTCTCGGGCGTGAGGCGAGTTACGTCCGGATACATCAGCGCGAAAACCAGGAAAACGATCGGCACCAGAAAATGCCAGCCGGATTTGAGCACCTCGGAAACTCTTGGCGCGTCGGCGATCTGTGCTGCGCCGATCTTGTGTTTGGCGGCCTCGAGGTCGACGTGGAAGAACAGGCAGGCGTAGTACAGTACTGCCGGTATGGCCGCCGCGATGCAAACCGCGCCGTAGGGCACCTGCAGAAATTCCGCCATGATGAAGGCGGCGGCACCCATCACCGGCGGCATCAATTGCCCGCCAGTTGAACCGACCGACTCGATCGCCGCCGCGCGATAGGCCGTAAATCCGGATCTCACCATGGTCGGTATGGTCACGATGCCCACAGCGAGTACGTTGCTCACTGCGCTGCCGGAAATCATGCCGAACAGCGCCGATCCAATAACGGCGATTTTGGCGGCGCCGCCGCGAAAGCGGCCCATGGCTGCCATCGAAATATCGGCGAAAAAGTCCGCACCGCCGGTGCGTGCGAGCACCTGGCCGAGAATCGTGAATGGGATCACCACCATGACCGCGACTTGCAGGATCGAGCCGATCGCGCCGTTGATATCGAGGCCGAGATAGACCGTCATCCGCTCCGGCGAGACATAACGGGTCTGAAAATCTCCGGGGAGATGCGGGCTGATATAAACGTAGACAGCCATTGCGGCGATCATACCCACAAAGCCCCAACCGTTGGTGCGGCGGCTTGCTTCCATGATCAGCACGATGAGCAAGGCGCTGACGATCAGGCCGCTCAACGGGATCAATGCCGCTTCGTCGGTAAGCGTCGCATAGCGCGCGGCGATGTAGCCGCACAGTCCGAGAGACAGCGCCATGGCGACCCAGTCGCTCCAGTGGCGGCGCCGGGACGTGTCCGCGATGTACGCCAGTGCCAGCGTCAGGCCGAGGCAAATCGTCAGCAACTGTTCGGTGTAGAAGGATACGTTGAAGACCTGGCGCGGAATGTCGAGCACCCACAGCACCACCGCTGCCACGAGTAGCGACTGCAAAACATTCGTCCAGAGAACAGTGGCCTTCGATGCGGTGGAGGCAAATTCCGCCGCATCGGGAATGATCCGCTCTTCACTCACTGAAGAGCCTTGGCCTGGATGTTGTGGTCCTTGAAGTATTTCAAGGCGCCAGGATGATAGGGAATACCGTAGCTCTTATAGAGCGCGGCCGCCGAGAATTCCCGCAGGGCTGGCTGAATTGCGACCAAATCAGCCTTGTTGTTTTCGAGCGTGTCGATGAATTTGTAGACTGCGTCGTCGCTGACCTTCGCGTTCGTAAAAATCATGTTGTCCCAGGTATAAACGTTCATCGGCTTCTCGACACCGACAAAGAACGGGTTTGGAACAGCCTGTGTCAGATAGCCTTCGGGCAGGATTTTCTTGGCGGCGGCCATTCCGCTTTCCGGAATTTCGAGCGCGCGAATGCCGCCGACAGTTGCATCTACTTCACGCACCTTCGGCGCTCCGAACGCGAAGAAAAACATATCGGCCGCGCCCGATGTGAAATCGTCCGCACCACGGATCACGTTTGGTATCAGCACCGGCGTTACGTCCTTTTCGGTCAGCCCGCCGGTCGCCAGGATCGCTTTAACCATCGGATCGATGGTCCGCATAGCGGAATAGCCCATGCCGACCCTCTTTCCTTTCAGGTCAGCCATGGTTTTCATATTTGTGTCTTTGCGCACCCAAAAGGCGCCACGCAAGGCGTGCAACGAACCGATCAGGCGCAGATTTGGGCTGCCGGCTTTGGCCGCTTCCACTTCGAAAATATTGGCGATACCGAACTCCGCCTCGCCGCGGCCCACAAGAGGAATGAGCGCGGACTCGCCGGCCGTCGGCTGTATCACGACATTCAACCCGGCCTTTTCTTTCAGGACCTTGGCAACCGCCGTTCCCGACGTGTGGTTGAGTGTGCCAGGCTGCATGGTCGCAAAGCCGAAGGTCTGAGCCGCGGCAAGGCCTCCGCTCAGCACAACCATCGCGAGACCAGCTGAGAGTGCACACAGGGTGCGAGACCCCCGTGCCAGAGTCGGCGTCAACATGAGGTAGTCCTCCCTGAACATTCTGTTTATAAGCATCCGGTTTCCGGATTTCGCACGCCGTGGCGTCGTACGGCTATCCTACCTCCAACCTTACACGGGGCGAACAGCAAGGCGACCCGCACGTTATAGTTTGTCGTTTCGGCGGGCCGGTGCCCACGGAAATAAATTTATGCAGGCCCGGAATTAGAGGGGCCAAAGGGAGGATATGCAATGCAACTGCAACAGTTAAGCGCCGGACGCGGTGCGCTCACCGCAGTGCGGACGGGCGAGGGCCGGGATCTGGTCTTGTTGCATTCATTGCTGGCCGATCGTCATGCATTTGACCCGGTGCTGCCGAATTTGGCGGCCAAGCATCGCGTCACGCTGTTCAATCTGCCGGGTTTCCACAGATCGCAACCGGCAATGTTGGCGTTGATGGATGCCTATCTTGCCGTAATCGAAGACGGCTTCGATGAGTTCAGTGTAGCCAGAGACTCGGTGCTTATCGGAAATGGGTTTGGAGGCACCGTCGCGCTGGCATTCGCGCTCGCCCATCCGGAGCGCATATCCAAGCTCGTGGTGAGCGATGCCGCAGCCGGATTTCCTCAGGAGGGACGTGACGCTTTCGCGGTCATGGCGCAAAAGGTCGCTGACGGCGGCCTGGGCAGCATCGCGGAGATCGCCGCGAAACGGGTGTTCTCGCCAGCCTATCTCGCTGCGCATCCGGAGAAGATCGAGGAACGCAAGAAGGTCCTGATGGGGATCGATCCAAAGGCATTCCAGGCGGCGTGCAAGATCCTGCAGGAAACGGATCTTGTGCCCATGCTGCATCATATGAAGGTGCCGACCCTTGTTGTGTGCGGGGAGTTCGACCAGGCGACGCCACCGACGCTCAACAAACAAATCGTTGAGAAGATCCCGGGTGCGAAATACTCCGAGCTACCCGGTTGCGGCCATTGTCCGCCGCTCGAACAACCCGATCAGTTTCTCGCGGCAATCAAGGAATTCGTCGGGCTGTAGATTCAGCCCAAGGCGCCGAGCACTGCCTTGGCGATGGCAGCGGTCCCATCCTTGCCACCATACTCCATTGGCTTGATGCCGCCGGCATAAGCTTTGTCGACCGCGCTCTCGATGCGCTGGGCCGCCTCCGCCGCCGGTTGATGATCGTGTTTGTCAGCGAGCCAATCGAGCATCATGGCCGCAGAGAGGATCATCGCAGTTGGATTGGCTTTGCCTTGACCCGTGATATCGGGCGCCGTGCCGTGGCACGGCTGGAATACGGCATGCTTGTCTCCGATGTCGGCCGAGGGGGCGATGCCAAGCCCGCCGATCAGTCCGGCTGCCAGATCGGAGAGAATGTCGCCGAAAATATTCTCCATCACCATCACATCGAAGTCCCAGGGCCTGCGCACCATCAGAGCGGCGCAGGCGTCGACGTACACGTGGTCCGTTTTTACGCCCGGGAAATTTTTCGCACGCTCATCGAAAATGGAGCGGAAATAGGCGTAAGCCTTGAACGCGTTGGCCTTGTCGACACAGGTCAGCAGGCCCGGCTTGCCGCGTTTCTTGCGCCGCTCGGCAAGCCTCAGCGAGAAGTCGAACAAGCGCTGTGACGTCTTGCGGGTAATCACCAGCGTCTCGCGCGCTTCGTCCTTGGTGACGACGCCTTTACCCATGGATGCAAACAGGCCTTCCGTCGATTCTCTGATCAATATGAAATCGATGCCGCGCGCGTGTGCATCCACGATCGGACTCGGTACGCCAGGGATGAGACGGGCCGGTCGCACACCGGCATAGAGATCAAAAATGAAACGCAGTTCGACCTGCGGCATGATCTCGGTATTGTCGGGATAGCGCACGCTCGGCAAACCGCAGGCACCGAGCAGGACGGCATCGGCTTCCTCGCAAAGCGTGATGGTCGAGTCCGGCATCGACTTGCCGGTTTCTTTATAATGGCCCGCTCCGGCCGCGCCCTCGGTGAAACGGAATGCCAGGCTCGGTGTGCTTGCCTCGATCCGGCGCAGGATCTCGAGCGTCGGTGCCATGACTTCGGGCCCGATGCCGTCTCCCGGCAGTACGGCAATATGAAAAGCAGTATTGGTGGACATCGATTTTCCGGATGGTCTTGTGTGGCTCTCGGCGCTAATGAATACGCCTGCGCTTCGGCGCGCAAGGGATCATCGAGGGGTGCCAATGCCGCGTTTTGCCGCCAATCTCGGCTATCTTTTCACGGAACGCCCCTTGCTCGAAAGAATCGATGCCGCTGCGGCCGCAGGCTTCAAAGCCATCGAGCTGCAGTTTCCTTACGATGTACCGGCCGATGCGGTCAAAGCGGCCATCGAGAGAAACCGACTCACCATTCTCGGCGTCAATACGCCGCCAGGTCGCGAGGGCGAATTCGGCCTCGCCGCCATGCCGGGACGGCAGAAGGAGTGGCAGGCCCTGTTCACCCATGCGCTCGACTATGCGAGCGCGATCGGCGCGAGCGCGATTCATTGCCTCGCCGGCAAGGTCGCACCCGAGCAGCGTCCGACCGCCGATCGCGTCTTTATCGACAATCTGGTGCATGCTGCCGATCTTTCTGCCGCCAAAAAGATCAAGCTGCTGATCGAACCGATCAACGGCCGGGACAGGCCGAACTATTTTCTCAATCACGTCGAGCATGCTGCCGCTGTCATCGAAAAAGCTGCAAAGCCCAATATCCGCATGCAGTTCGATTTCTACCATGTGCAGATCGTGGGCGGCGATTTGATCCACCGTCTCGAGAAATTTCTTCCTCTGATCGGACACTTGCAGTGCGCGGCGGTGCCATCACGGCACGAACCGGATGAGGGCGAGATCAACTATCCGGCTGTGTTCGAGGCCGTGGACAGACTAGGGTACGAGGGCTGGATAGGCGCCGAATATCGGCCGCGCCGGCGAACAGAGGACGGCCTGGGTTGGGCGCGGAAGTACGGCGTGGCGCCCGCCCGCTAGCGACTCCATTAAACTTCTTGAAAACCAATGCTTTATTCCTTGCCTGCGGGCAGGGCATTGCTAGATTGATGATATGTGGGAAAGCCAGAAAGACGACTCGAATTCAGGGGAGCCCTTGAATCCGCTGAAGGATGCCGTGCGTGATGCGCGTATCGAAGCGGCGGAGCGCTCCGGCGTCGTGGTCGACCTACGTGACGCCGACGTCGCGCGGCTGGAATTGCTCAATGAAGCGCTCAATCCCTTATTCAAGGATGTGCCCAGCGACGTGGAGCTGTTCGATCGCGGTGTGAGCAAGGGCGATGTGCCGAGGCTCTGGATTGACGTTGTCGCCCATGTCGAGATGGGTCGCGACAAGCGGCAATACCGCTTCGTGCAGGATACGCGCTACGGACGCGCGGTGTTGGCGGAATCCTACGAGGTGCCCGCCATGGTCGAGGCAATCACCCGGTATGTCGCGCGCCGGCTGGTCGAGCGTGAGCGCGCACTGAGCGAAGATGAAGGGCGTGGCGTTGCTCAGTCGGTTTTGCGACGCGCGCGCAACCGGCGCCGCTGGCACACCATCCGAGTCTTTATCTACGGGCTGGCCGTTGGTGTAGCTGCATTGTTTACGCTAGCTATGCTCAGCAATCCTCAGTCCTAACCTGACAACATGAAGCGCTTTTGTTGCACAACCTCGCCGGAGGAGGCGAGGCCACGCGATATGAGCTCGCATTGCCAGGCCGCGGGCTCGCCGCCAATGCGGTAGAGATTGTACGCTGCGGGGTCCTTGTCCGTGCCGGGCCTGGCCGACGCCGAAGGGACACCGACGGCCGGAACGCGCGTGCCCTTCGGTCCTTCCAGCCAATTGATCATGTGAAGATGGTCGTGCCCGTGCAGCAGCAGGTCCGCCCCGTGCGCGGCAATCACGCGTTTAAGGACGTGCGCATCCAGCAGTCGCTTGTGCTGCGCCGCTTCGGTTACCGGCGGGTGATGGATCAGAACGACGCGAAAGAAATTTTCGGTGCTGAGCTGGTTAAGCGTCGCCGCAAGTTCGGCAAGCTGCTTGGCGCCCAACCATCCGGTCGCCAGAAAGGGCGCGGTCGGCACACCTGTCGAGAGCCCGATCAGCACGACATTGCCGCGCCGGCGCACATAAGGGAAACCTCCGGCGCCTTCGTCGTCGTGCATGTATGGCCCCCATTGGCGGGCGGCAAAGGCGGCAGCTTCGCCCACATAGATATCGTGGTTGCCGGGCACGAGACTGACGTCTCGTGCGGAGCCCAGGCTCTCAAGCCAATTACGACCCCGCCGAAACTCTGCCGCAAGAGCGATATTGGCGATATCGCCGGTGACCGCAATGTGGTCGGGCGCTTGCGCCTTGAGGTCCGCGACGATCGCCTCGAGCTTTTCCGCGTCGTGAATGAAGCGCCGTTTTCGCTGCCAGTTGATATAGCCGGTCACACGTTTGCCGATCAGCTCGCGCCAGCTTGGCGTCGGCAGCGGCGCAAGATGTGGGTCGGAAAGATGCGCGAGCGAGAACATTTATGGATGAAGAAATAGCACTACGAACTTCCTATCAATATGCCCGCAACGAACACAAGCACACCACCGACCACGACCTGGAATGCCGCCTGAAGGAATGGAGTATCCATGAACCGCGTGCGGATCCACGAGATTGCCGCCAATTCTAAGGCAACCACGAGGATCGAGACCGTAGTCGCGATATAGAAGTCGGGAATGAGAAACGGCAACGTGTGGCCGAGGCCGCCGATAGCGGTCATCAGTCCGCACACTGTGCCACGGAGCCAAGGCGTGCCGCGCCCGGTGAGCGATCCGTCGTCGGATAGCGCTTCGGCGAAGCCCATGGAGATTCCGGCACCAACCGAGGCGGCCATGCCGACCAGAAACGTCTCCCATGTGTTGTGAGTGGCAAAGGCCGCCGCGAACAGCGGCGCGAGCGTCGACACGGATCCATCCATCAGGCCGGCCAGGCCGGGCTGCACATATTGCAGCACGAACATTCGTCGTGCGGTCTCGTCTTCTTTCTCGCGGGCACCCTTGGTGAGGATCGTCTGACTGAGCTTATGTGCGAGGTTCTCGTGGCCTGCCTCGGCTTCCGCGAGTTCGATCAGCAATTGTCGTACAGAGGCATCGCGTGCCGTTTCGGCTGCCTTGCGATAGTAGCGCTCGGCCTGAAATTCCATGTTTTCGGCAAACTTCCGGACTTCCTCAAGCCCAAGTGGGCGCGTCAGCCACAGCGGCTGCTTCGGCTGCAGGAAGCCCTTCACATCCTGGCGTCGGATCAGCGGCAGGTAGTCGCCAAATTTCTTGCGGTAAAGGTCGAACAGCATGGTGCGATGGTGCACTTCCTCTTCCGCCATCTCATCGAATACCTTGGCGGAGGCGGGAAACTGCTCCCGCAGGCCTTCTGCGAAACCGCGATAGATTCGGCTGTCTTCTTCTTCATTGGTGATCGCAAGCGCCAGAACTTCCTGTTCGGTGAGGTCGGCAAAACGTTTCACGGACGATCCCTTCGGCTGCCTAGCAATGGTTTCTTATATTAGAAGTGTTCTAAACTGAGAACCCGCTTTTTTAAGGCCTGTGCACGACGCGTTCGGTACAAGATCGACATACCAGAGCCGAGAACTCGTCCATGGGTCTAGATCGCCTGCGCCGCCTTTTCGAACCTCTCCTCAGGCGGGGCATGCATTTCTACTGGCGGTTCTCGCGCGCGGCGACATTGGGCGCCCGTGCCATGGTGATTGACGGAAACGGCCGGATTTTTCTGGTCAAACATTCCTATGTGGAGGGCTGGCATCTGCCCGGCGGCGGCGTGGAGACGGGGGAGACGCTTCTCGAAGCATTGACGCGCGAACTGGCCGAGGAGGGCAACATCCGGATCGGGGCTGCGCCGCAACTCTACGGCGTCTACTTCAACAAGCGCGCGTCACGGCGCGACCATGTGGCGCTTTTCATCGTTCGCGACTTCCGTCAAGACGGAAACCCGAGGCCGAACCATGAAATCGTCGCGCACGGCTTCTTCCCCATCGACGCGCTGCCGGAAGACGCAACGCGCGCCACCCGCGCCCGGGTGGCGGAAGTATTTGGCGGCGCGGCCGTCAGCGAATTGTGGTGAGGTTCAGCCGAACCGCGCGCGGTCGTGCGGGGCAGCGAAGTCGAGGTGAGGTCCAACAGGAATGATGCCGGTCGGGTTCACCTGACGTTGGCTGCCGTAGTAGTGCCGCTTGATCTGTTCGATGCTGACTGTCTCGGCAACGCCCGGAACCTGATAAAGATCACGCACATAGTTCGACAAGTTCGGAAATTCGTAGATATGCCGCCAGTTGCACTTGAAGTGAGAGTAATACACCGCATCGAAGCGTATCAAAGTGCAAAACAGCCGCCAGTCAGCCTCGGTAATAGTATTGCCAACCAGGTAGCGGTGTTGCGACAGCGTCTGCTCGAGTTCATCGAGCGTGTCGAAGACATTACGAAACGCCTGCTCATAGGCCGCTTGCGACGTGGCGAAGCCGGCGCGATAAACGCCGTTATTGATATTCGGATAAACGATATCGTTAAGACGATCGATTTCTACACGCAGTTTTTCCGGATAGTAGTCGGTGCGCACATTGGTAAAGCCGTCGAACGCCGAATTGAGCATCCGGATAATTTCGGGCGATTCGTTATTGACGATCGTCTTGCGCTTCTTGTCCCAAAGAACCGGCACACTGACGCGACCAGAGTATCGCGGATTTACCAGCAGATAGATTTCCGACAATTTGCTCTTGCCGTTGACGTCGTCGCCTGTTGACCCCTCCGACTTGTTGAAGGTCCAACCCTCGCGACCCATGTTGGGCGAGACAATCGACAGCGAGATGACGTTCTCGAGCGCCTTCACCTTGCGGAAAATGATGGTGCGGTGCGCCCAGGGACACGCAAGTGAAACATAGAGGTGATAGCGGCCGGATTCTGCGGCAAAGCCCCCTTCCCCCGATGGCCCGGCACCTCCATCCGGCGTAACCCAATTGCGGAATTGTGCGGCGGGCCGGATAAAATGGCCGTCTTTCGTACGCAAAACATCATCCTGCCAGACGCCGTCAACCAGAAGACCCATGCACTTGCTCCTTAACTTTCACCGCCTTCATTTAGTCTTTTGCAACGTCGAATGCCACGGGCAATGGACCGGAATCGGTCCAGATGCTAAGCGGCAGCGCGCGATATGGAATATTGAACGCCATGACTGAGCTGGCGCTGACAATTCTGCCGGAGGCTGCCGCCGACGCCCCTGCGATCGAACGGCTGCACGAACGCACATTCGGGCCGGGTCGTTTCGCGCGTACGGCATTTCGTATCCGTGAGGGAAGGGGCCATGTGCTTGGTTTGTCGTTCACGGCGCGCATTGGCACGCTTTTGGTCGGCTCGGTACGGCTGACACCGATCTGCATCGGTGAAACGCCGGCATTGCTGCTCGGTCCGCTGACGGTCGAACCACCGTTCCGGGCGCACGGCGTCGGCACCGCTCTTGTGCAGCGCGCGCTCAACGAGGCGAAATCCAACGCCCACAAACTGGTGGTGCTGGTCGGCGACGAACCGATCTATGCCAAGTCAGGCTTCAAGCGCATCCCGAAAGGGCAAGTGAAAATGCCGGGACCGGTGGACCCTGCGCGTCTGTTGGTGGCCGAACTTGCGGCCGGTGCATTCGATGGTGTCTCGGGCTTGATCCGGCCCGACTGGGAAAAAACTTAACTAGCGTCCTTCTCTTGCCCATGTTGCCGCCAGCGAGCCGATCAGCAGCAAGAGGCCAATGAGGCCGGCAAAGATGGGCAAAACTCCGATGCCGCGTACCACGCTGGCGTCGCGCATCTTGAGCCCGATCCAGTCGTCGCCCTTGAAGGTGGTGCTGGTCCGCACCGGAACGACACGCGGCACGTTGACACGATCGCCGTCGGCAATCCGTCGCGCGTCTCCGCCTGTCGCATTGCTCAACGCACTCAGTACCTCGGTCGTAGAGGTGACTTCCGCGAACTCCCGCGGGTTCGCCGGGCCGACATTCGTCAGCGCCGTGAGCTTGCCATCTGTCGCGCGCCAGAGGCCGAGCTCATTGGCCGTCGTCGTGGCGCGCCAAAGCCCGGGCTCGACCTTCTGGAGTTCAATCGGCCGCGTTTCACCTGTCGGGGAAGTGAGCGTCACCTGGTTGACGGTGTCGGCCATCGTCTGGCGCTGCACGGTGATATCGCGGCCGTGCACGATCAGCCGCAAAGCTTCTTCTTCCAGGTCGGGCTGCTTCATGAGCCAATGGGACAATCGGCGCAAAAGGTCGAGGTGGGGCCCGCCGCCTTCGTAGCCCCGCGCCCATAGCCAGATGTGATCTGACAACAATAGGGCCACGCGGCCTTCGCCCTCGCGCGCGAGGACGAGAAGCGGCTTGCCGTCAGGACCCTGCATCACGTTGGTGCCGGTGCTGCGCTTGATATCCACCAAGCGGAACCAGTGGCTCCAGTGCGGCGGATCGGTATCGGAGCCTTCCAGATTGCGCGTGACCGGATGCCGCTGACCGGCTTCGGTGAGCCGCGCATGAAAACTACGCTCCGTGATCTCGCCGGTCGGTTCCGCGGGAAGAATTCCGTCGAGCGGCGTTCGCCAGATGCTGGTCGGGCTCGCGTAGTCGGGACCGGCGGCAATCAGAACCGCGCCGCCATCGCGCACATATTTGGCGATGTTGTCGAAATAGATGAGCGGCAACACGCCTTGACGGGCGTAGCGATCGAAAATGATGAGCTGGAATTCGGCGATCTTCTGCTGGAACAGCTCGCGGGTCGGGAAAGCGATCAGTGACAACTCGTTGATCGGCGTACCATCTTGCTTCTCCGGCGGACGCAGGATCGTGAAATGCACGAGATCGACCGACGCATCGGACTTGAGCAGGTTGCGCCAGGTGCGCTCGCCCGTATGCGGTTCGCCGGACACCAGCAGCACGCGCAGCTTGTCGCGCACGCCGTCGATCGAAACGACAGCGCGATTGTTGACCTGCGTGAGTTCACCTTCGAGCGGTGACGCTTCTATTTCGACGATATTGGCACCGGCGTGCGGGATCGGCACATTCAACTTGATGTCGGTGTGCACGGTGACCAACCGCTTTTCCAAAATCTCTCCATCACGGCGAACCGTGACTTCGGCGGCGCCGATCTTGGCGCCCTGATCCTCGACGCGGAAGCCGATGGTCTGCGACTGACCGACGATGCCGAAACGCGGGGTCAGCGTCAGGACGATACGGCGGTCGATCTCGTCCTTGTGGCCGGTAATCAGTGCGTGCAGGGGCGCCGACAATCCCAGCGTGGAAGCATCGGTCGGAACATCATGCACGCGGCCGTCGGTGATCAGGATGGCGCCGGCCACGCGGTCGGGAGGTACATCGGCGAGCGTCGACGACAGCGCCGTGAACAGCTTGGTGCCGTCGGTTTCGCCGTCGGCTGCGCCGGCTTCGGCAACGCGCACCTCGAGACCGGGAATTCGCTTGAGCCGTTCCACCAGCGTGTCGCGGGTCTGTTCCGTCTGCCGGGCGCGATCTCCGAAACTCTGGCTCGGACTCTTGTCGACAATGACGGCAGCGACCGACGGAATGGGATCGCGGTCCTCGCGGGTCAGCGAGGGATTTGCGAGCGCGAGCACCATCAGGCCCAGTGCCGCGGCGCGCAGCGGTGCCCCGCGGCTGCGCACGACCAGCAGTATCGCTGAGATCAGCAGGGCGACGGCAAATGCAACCCAGACCAGGTAGGCAGGCACCAAAGGAGCAAATGAGATACCGAGGTTCACCGGACCGCTCCTATTGCCCCAGCCGCTCGAGCAGCGCCGGAATGTGAACCTGATCGGCCTTGTAGTTGCCGGTCAGCGCGTACATCACGATGTTGACGCCGGCGCGGAAGGCAAATTCGCGCTGGCGCGGTTCGCCCGGGACCATAGGCAGCATCGGCTGGCCATCAGGCCGCATGGCCCACGCACCCGCGAGATCGTTCGAGGTGATCAGGATCGAGGAAACGCCATCGCCAGCACGCGCCGGACGGTTCGGTTCTTCATCTTCGTTCTCCGCCGGCAAGGCCTCAACCCAGAGCTGGCCGGTCGTGAAGCGGCCGGGGAAGTCACGCAGCAGGAAAAACGTCTTGGTCAGCACGTGGTCGTGCGATACCGGCTCGAGTTCGGGAATGTCGAGAGAGGACAGGATTGAACGCAGCGCGACCATGCCGGGCCCGCGCATTTCGCCGCCGGGACCAGCCGGTGCATCGACGGCATCGCGGGTGTCGAACAGCACCGTGCCGCCCCGCTTCATATAGGCGTCGATTTTTTCAAGCGCGGCCTGCGACGGCTTTGGCGCGTTCGGAGAAATCGGCCAATAAATTATTGGGAAAAATGCGAGTTCGTCGCGCGCCAGATCGAGACCGACGGGATCGGAAGCTTCCAGCGCCGTGCGCTGCGCGAGAAAAAGGGTGAGTCCCTGCAGGCCGGCTTTGCTCACTTCGTCAATGGCCACATCGCCGGTAATGACGTAGGCAAGGTGCGTCTGAACCGTCGCCTTCATGGCGAAGTCCTGCTGCTGGGCCGTGAGGGGTGGGGCCTGCTGCGGCGGCGTGGTTTGCGCGCGCGCGCCTTCGTGGAGGGTCAAGCACCCGAAAAGGCCAGCCACCAGGAGCGCCGCGGTAGCACGTCGGCGCGGCCGCAAGGCACTCAACCCTCCGGACAACATGACCACGACCAGCGCGTCAAGAACGAGCAACGCCAGCGCGGTAAGGAAGATTGGCCCGCGCAAATCGAGTGGCTCGCCATGTCTATAGACGTCGAGGCGCGCCTTCAGGGACGAAATATCGAGTGGAGCCGGGCGATCCGCGGGCGCAAGTGTATTGACCGCGACGAGACCTTCCGGCGGGCCGTAGAAGCCCGGCGGATGATCCAAACTGCCCCGCCCGGTGTAGTTGCTCGGGATAGGACGGGCGGTCGCTGGAGGAGTGGTGAAGGCACCGAAGCCATCGAGGACGCGCGTCGGGGGAACGACTTGCGCCGCGCGCCCACCGGCGTTGTCGGCGGCGGCACTGTTGCCTTCGTCGGTCGCAGTGGCGCCTGTGAGTGCGACGAGACGCCGAAGCATCTCGACGAAGGAGCCCGACAGAGGCAGATCGGACCAGCGACTATCGGCCGTCACATGGAAAAGCACAATCAATCCCTTGCCGCGGCGCTCCGCGGTGACCAAGGGCGTGCCATCGGCCAACGTTGCCCAAGTGCGGTCGTTGAGCTGGGAGTCCGGCTCGGCCAGCACCTGGCGGGTGACGGTAACGTCGGTTGGGACCGGCATTCCATTGAGCGGGCTATCGCGCGAGAAACCGGCGAGTTGCTGGGGTTTGTCCCAGCTCAGGCTGCCGCCGAGGATTCGGCCGCCACGACGCAATTTCACCGGCACAAGATTGTCGTCACCCCGTGCAAGATGCGGCCCTGCAAAGCGCACAAGGACGCCGCCATTGTCGATCCACTTGTTCAGGCGATCGAGCGCGTCGTTGACATTGCCGACATCAGCGAGAATGAGCATCGGCAGATGCCGGTCCAAAAATCTCGTCACGGCTTCAGTCGGTGCAACGCCTTCGGCGAGACTGACGTCGGCAAATGGATTGAGCGCGCGGGCGAGATAGTAGGTTGCGCCGATCAGCGGCTGCGAGCGGTCGGCAGTCGAACCGGACACGACCCCGACCGTGCGGCGGCGCCAACGCTTGTCGAGCAGTTGCACGGCGCCGGCCGAGCGCTCGCCGACGATTTCCAGCCGCGCCACATCGTTGCGGATTTCGACCGGCAAATCGATCACGGCGTCGGTCTCGCGTTCGCCGGATTTGAAACTGAAAGGCGCCTCGCCGAGCGGCAGGCCTTTGAGATCGATCGCGCTTACCGTCCCCACGTCACCTGCAGCGGCCTGTGCACGCAGCACTTTCACCGTGAGTGCGCCCGCCGCGTTATCGGCGGCGGCAAGGGCGTGAGATGCAGGCAAGCCTCCTTCGACGACGGTTAGGGGGCGGCTGCCGATAACACGCTTCAGGCCCTCGACGAAATTGGCGCCCTTGCCGAGATCGACCCCATCCGAAAGCCAGATGACTTCGACATTGGGGGCGGTCGCGAGGAAACGTTCGATTGCCGGCAGCGCGTCGGTGCGATCGACACCGTAAGGCTTCGGCTTGATCTGCTTGATCTGAACGCGTGCGGCACCGGCGATCTGCAAGGAAACGTCACGGTCCGTTTCGGACAACGGCAACACCGCGACCCCGCGACTATCCGCTTCTGCGCGTGCGATCATCTCGTCGGCTGTGCGTAGTCGAGCGTCCCAGGTCGACGCCGCAGGCCAGCCGTCATCGACCAGGATCAGCAACGGCGCCGCCCGATCCGTCGTTGCGAGCGGCGGATTCCACATGGGTCCGGCGGCCGCGATGATCACCAGCGCCGCCAGCGTAAGCCGTAGGAGCGTGAGCCACCACGGTGTGCGCGCCGGGGTTTCCTCCTTGGGGGCGATCTCAAACAGCAGGCGCGTCGGAGGAAAATCAATGCGCCGTGGGCGCGGCGGTACGAGCCGCAGCAGCCACCAGAGGATCGGCAGGCTGAGCAGGCCGAGGAGCACCAACGGCTGGGCGAAGCCAAGCGGTAAAGAGCCGATCATGCGGCGCTCGCGGGACTGGCCGGCGTGTGCCGGCTGTTGAGGATGGCCGCCTGCGAGTCGTCACCCATGCGAGAGTGCAGCACCAGCAGGAGCTCGCTTGCCGGCCTGTCGGTGCGGTGGATGGCAAAACTCCAGCCGCGCAAATCGGTCTCGGCGCGGACCTCGGCGCGATGGCGCGCGACGATGTCTTGATAGTCGTTACGCCATGTCTCGGCGCGTCCGGCAGTCACGCTCCCTGCGCCTTCCGGTTCGATGAATTCCACACGACCGGAATAGGGGAAGCTTTCTTCGGCCGGGTCGACGATCTGAACCACGTGACCATGGGCGCCGGTGGCTGAGAGCTGGGCGATCGTTGCGCGCACTTCGGCAATTGGCGACCACAGGTCGGACAGCATCACGATTTCGGACAGCGGCGAGGGCACGAAGGAAGGCGGCAGGCTGGCCCGCTCCGTCGGATCGTGCAGAATGGATTCGGCCATTTTCTCGATGACATTTCGGCTCGCGGTCGGGCGCATGAGTCCGGGAACACCTACGCGTTCTCCGCCTTGTACGAGCACTTCAGCCAACGCAAACGCGACAACCAGCGAGCGTTCGAGCTTGCTATCGTCGGATAAGGTGGATGCAAACGTCATGGACGGTGACCGATCCGGCCAGATCCAGACCGTGTGCGAGGCTTCCCATTCCCGCTCGCGCACATAGAGATGATCGTCACGGGCGGATCGTCGCCAGTCTACGTGCTGCGCGGGCTCGCCGGATACGAAACGGCGATATTGCCAAAAGTTTTCGCCCGGACCGGCTCGGCGGCGGCCATGCAGACCGTGGATCACAGTTGATGCGACGCGGCGCGCCTCCAGAATCAATCGCGGCATGGCGTCGGCAAGCTTGCGGGCGCCGACGGTCGCGTGTCGTACCGTGTTGCTCTCAATGTCCTTAGGCAGTGACTGCGCCATCGCAACTATCCGATGCGCGCTTTGAGCCGCCGGATGACGTTGGGAATGGTTTCGCCTTCGGCACGCGCAGCAAAGGTCAAGGCCATGCGATGTTTCAGGACGGGTTCCGTCAGCTCGAGCACGTCGTCAACTGACGGCGCAAAGCGCCCGTCGAGAAGCGCACGCGCGCGTACCGCCAGCATCAGCGCCTGGCTGGCGCGTGGGCCGGGACCCCAGGAAATCAATTTGCCGATCTCGCCGGCCTCGGGAACGGGGCGCGCCGAGCGCACGAGTGCCAGAATCGCCTCGACGACCGACTCTCCGACCGGCAGGCGGCGAACAAGCCGTTGCGCCGACAGGAGATCGTCGGCGGTCATCGCCGGCTTGGCGCGCGATTCCTCAGCGCCGGTGGTATCGAACAGAATTTTGCGCTCCGCATCCTGATCGGGGTAGTCGACGTCGACCTCCATGAGGAATCGGTCGAGTTGTGCCTCGGGCAATGGATAGGTGCCTTCCTGCTCGAGTGGATTTTGCGTGGCCAGCACGTGGAAGGGCTTGGGCAGATCGTGACGCGCCCCTGCCACTGTAACGTGCTGTTCTTGCATCGCCTGCAGAAGCGCTGATTGTGTGCGCGGCGACGCACGATTAATCTCGTCGGCCATCAGCAGCTGCGCGAACACCGGGCCAGCGATAAAGCGGAAGCTGCGTTTTCCGCCCGGGCTTTCTTCCAGAACTTCGGTGCCGAGAATGTCGGACGGCATCAGGTCGGGGGTGAACTGAATGCGACGGGCATCAAGACCGAGTGCAATACCCATGGTCTCGACAAGTTTGGTTTTCGCGAGGCCGGGTACGCCGACCAGCAGCGCATGGCCGCCGGAGAGCACGGTGACCAGCGCCTGTTCGACCACCATATCCTGACCGAAAATCACCGAACCGATTGCGGCCTTTGCGGCGCGCACATGTGCAGCCGTGGACTCGGCGGCCCGTACGATCATGTCTTCCAGTTTTTCCAGACTTTCGCCGCTGGCCTTCGCCATGTCATTTCCTTTCACTGCGCACCTGAATGCCGCCCGGGAGCTGTGCAACAAACGCACCATGGGCGAATTTGCTGCGCCATTTCGGGCGAATCTGCCTCAATCTATGGCCAAGCTTACGCTATCTTCCACCACCGAACCGGGTGAATCACGAAGATGCGAACAGGCCGGTAACAGCCTGATTATCGAAGGAAAACAATGGCGAAGGCAGGGCAGGGTGGTCTGGACGCGATCGCGGCAGGGCTGCCCCGCGAAAACAAGGGGCCGCCCCCGGTTGAACGGTGGAATCCGCCCTTTTGCGGCGATATCGACATGCGGATCGCCGCAGACGGCACATGGTTCTACCAGAAGACGCCGATCGGTCGTTTGGCGCTGGTGAAGTTGTTTGCTTCGGTGCTCAAAAGAGAAGGCGACAAGTATTTCCTGGTCACACCGGTCGAGAAGGTCGGGATTATCGTCGACGATGCACCGTTCCTTGCCGTGGAAATGAATACATCGGCCGGCGGCGACGGTCGCGTTCTTCAATTTCGCACCAATGTCGACGATTGGATTGCGGTGGGCCCGGGTCACGCCCTGCGCTTTGAACTGCAACCGGAGACCGGCGGGCTGAAACCGTATTTGCATGTGCGCCGCGACCTGTGGGCCAAGGTTACGCGCGCGCTCTTCTACGATCTCGTCGCGCTTGGCGAGGAACGCGACGTCGCGGGCAAGGCAATGTTCGGAGTTTTTTCGCAAGGGGAGTTCTTTGCCATGGCGGAAGCAAACGCGCTGCGGCAGTTTGCCTAGTGCATGATTCCGAAAAGTGAGCACGATGATTAATTGCAGGCGGATTTCGTTCTAATGCAGGAAGCAGTCACTGGTCTCGCCGCATCGGAAATCTTTGCGCGCGTGCGTCAACGTCTAACGCTCGATGTGCCCGCTGGTCTCACGGATGCGAGCGTGACGCCGGCACGGGGCGATCACGATGCCGATCCGGTGATGCGCAAGATCGCCGAAGTGCGACCGATCCGTCCCGCGGCGGTATTGGTGCCGATCGTCGACAATCCTGAGCCGACGGTGCTGCTGACTCAGCGGGCGCAGCATTTGCCCGATCATGCGGGACAGGTTTCCTTTCCCGGCGGTAAGATTGACAAGGCAGACGCAAACCCATGCGCCTCGGCATTGCGCGAGGCAAAGGAGGAAATCGGGCTCGATCGTTCGCACATCGAGCCGATAGGCTATCTCGACCTCTACATGACGACGCTCGGCTATCGCATCGTGCCGGTTATCGCCCGCGTGAAGCCCGGCTTTCAGTTGGAACTCAACACGGCCGAAGTCGATACGACCTTCGAGGTGCCGCTCGCCTTCCTGATGGATCAGGCCAATGTGCAGCGCCATTCGCGCGATTGGCAGGGCATGACGCGGCACTACTACGCGATCACGTTCGGCGAGCGCTACATTTGGGGCGTGACGGCTGGTATCTTACGAAATCTTTACGATCGGATCTATCGATGAGGCGGGGATTTGTCATCGCCGGGCTTGACCCGGCGATCCACGCGGACTTTCCAGCCGCGCAAGCGCATCATGGATTGCCGGGTCTCGCGCCATCGGCGCGGCCCGGCAATGACGCGAAAAGGTGAGCTGCCGATGATTCGCCCGATCTTCACCGAGATCGCCCTCTTCGTGACGCCGTTCGTGCTCTATGCCGTGTTTCTGTGGGCGACCAAGGCCGGGGTGTTGGATCTGAGTTCCTGGCCCCTGGTGCGGGTCCTGTCGCTCGCCATCGCGGCGCTGGCGCTGGTGCTCGGGAGCTTCATTTATTTCTCGCATTTTTCCGGCGCGCCGCCCGGCTCCACTTACGTGCCAGCGCACATAGAAAACGGCAAGTTCGTGCCAGGGACCACGAAGTAATGTCGTCGCAGGAGGGCCGCACCGATCGCAAGCTGGACGACGCGCCCTGGCTGACTGCGGGCGCGCTGCCGCGCCTGCTCGGGGTGCTTGATCGCGATGGTGAAGAGGCGCGCGTCGTCGGTGGCGCGGTCCGCAACGCGTTGCTGAGCGTGCCGATCGCGGAGATCGACGTGGCCACCACCGCGGTGCCGGAAGAGGTCATCAGGCGTGTCACGGCAGCCGGTTTCAAACACGTTCCCACCGGCATCGAGCACGGCACGGTCACCGTCATCATCGACAGGCACCCTTTCGAAGTGACCACACTGCGCAAGGATGTCGAAAGCTATGGCCGCCACGCCAAGGTCGAGTTCGGCCGCGACTGGAAGGCTGACGCCGAGCGGCGCGATTTCACGATCAACGCGCTTTCGGCTACGCGCGACGGGACCATTTACGACTATACAGGCGGCCTTGACGATCTTGGCCACCGCCGCGTGCGCTTCATCGGCGATCCGGCCAAACGCATCGCAGAAGACTATCTGCGTATCCTGCGCTTTTTTCGTTTTCACGCAGCCTACGGCACGCGCGATCACCCCGATCCCGCCGGCCTTGCTGCCTGTATCCGAGGCCGCAACGGCCTCGATCAACTCTCGCGCGAACGGCTGCGCATGGAGATGTTGAAGCTTGTCGTCGCCCCGCACGCGGTGCCGACCCTCATTTCAATGACTGATGCGGGATTGCTGCTGCGCGTGCTCGGTGGTGTGAGCTACCTGGCAAGCTTCGAGAACATGGCCAAGGTCGAGGCGGCCATTGGTGCCGAGCCGAATGCCGTGCGCCGGCTTGGCGCGCTCGCTGTCGCAGTTCCCGAAGATGCCGAGCGGCTTTGGCAAAGGTTGCGGCTTTCAAACAGCGAGCACGAGCGTCTTGCATCTATGGGCGAAGGATGGGGACGGATTTCCCCACTGTACGGCGAGAAGGCGGGGAAGGCGCTGCTCTATCGTTTGCGACCACAACAGTTCACCGATCGCGTGCTGCTTGGCTGGGCGCGTTCGAATGCCGCCGCTCACGATACCGAGTGGCATGCGCTTGCTACGCTGCCGCAACGCTGGACCGCGCCTACGTTTCCGCTCAAGGCGGCAGACTTCATGAAGCGGGGCGTGCCGCAGGGCCCCGCGCTCGGCGCAGCGCTTGCCGCGGCGGAACAGGCCTGGGTCGCATTGGGATTTCCGGACGATGCGACGGCGCTAGGTGCAATTGTCGACGAGGCGAGCAAGCAGAAATCAAATTAGAACGGTTCGTTCGCTCCGAAACAAAAAGTCCCGCATGCGCCCCGCGGCTATTATGGTTTTAATCTCACGCGTCGCTTGTAGGCGATACCCGCCCGCACAATGTCGCTCTTCAGCTTGGTCGAGAAGTTGAGCGTCGCGGTCGTGTTGCCCTCGCTTGTTTCTGTACCGGATGCACGGACAGGGCCGAGATCGACATGCATAAATTCGATGTTCGCGATCCAGTTTCGAGTGATGGCGTAGTCGACGCCAATGCCGAGCGCCCAGCCCACTTTCGTCTTGCTCGCCGCGCTAGCTTCCTTGCCGAAACCGGCTTCGTTCGGGGAGAAGTCACTAAAGGTGTTCGAGAAGCTTACCGTTGCGATCGCCGCGCCGCCGTTGCGTAGATCAATGCAGGGTCCATGGCGTAGCCGAGCCGCGGACGAATCGTGACGAGCCAGTTGGTCTTCTCGTTCGAACTGAATGTCGCGAAGCCGTTGAATCCTATGAAAGGATTTCCCGTCGTGGTCGCTGTCTTGTCGACATGCCAATAAGAAAAATCAGCTTCGAGACCGACCACCCACATGTTCCACTGCTGATTATAGCCAAGTTCGCCACCGAAGATCGCATTCGTGGTGGTGATTTCGGGCGATCCAATTCAGGCCAGGAATATCCCCAATTATGAAAGCCGCGCTGGGACCGTTGACAGTGTTGGCGCTTACAGTGGCCTTGCTCCATGCGGCGCCTCCGGTGGCGCCCACGTAAAATCCTGTCCAAGCTGGCTCGGCGCTCGCCGGTGCTGCTGTAGTGCGCGGCGCGCCGCTCGCTGTCGCAGTCATAACCATTGCGCCTGCCAGCGCGGCCGCAAAAAATATCTTTTTCATTGTTTAGCCCCGTGTCCCGAATCTGGAATCTCCGGAGGTTTGGTTCCCACGCCGAGTTCCATCGCGCGTCCTGCGTTCAGTGGACGGGCCCTGCTTTCCACGAACATGTTGCGCAGCGGCAACTGTAATTCACACGGGCGAGAACGCGGCTGGATGCGCGACGCCGCACCGGCTATCACCATCGCCTATGAATCTCTTCGCTGGTTTCCACGACATTTCATTTTGGCAATTGATTCCGGTGGCGGGTGTCGCGCTAGTCGCCTCGGTCGTCGGCGGCGTCTCCGGTTACGGGACTGGCGCGCTGATGCCGCTGGTGCTTGTGCCCTTGGTTGGCGCCGAGCCTGTGGTGCCGATCATCGCAATTTCGGCGATGTTCACGAATTCGAGCCGTGTTTTTGCGTTCCTCAAATATGTCGACTGGCGGCGTACGGCGATCGTGCTTGTTATGGCGGTCCCGACCTGCGTTCTGGGTGCCTGGGGCTATACCCGATTGTCGAGCGCGGGCGCCGCGCTCGTCATTGGCGGCATGCTGATCTTGAGCGTGCCGCTGCGCCGGCTATTGAAATACCATGGCGTCAAGGTCGGCGATGTCGGACTGGCCCTTGGCTCGTTCGGCTATGGGGTGGTGGTCGGCGGGACGGCCGGCTCCGGTGTGATTCTCTTGTCGCTCCTGATGGCAGCCGGAGTTGAAGGCGCCGGCGTCATAGCCACAGATGCCGCCATTTCGATTGTCGTCGGGATTGTGAAAATCTCCGTGTTCGGAATTGCCGGTGTTATCACCGCTCAGGTGATCGCTTTTGCATTGTTGACCGGCCTTGTGGCATTGCCCGGCGCTTTTCTCGCCAAAACCTTCGTCGAACGCATGCCTGTCCACGTTCACACGGCAATCCTCGACGTTGTGGTCCTTTTGGGCGGAATATTTCTCGTATGGGGCGCGGTGCACTGATCGGCCGTAAATCAGATCAGCCGCAGCGGCACGTTCCACTCACCGAATTTGCGGACCAGCTCGGGCATGCTCTTGCAGCCGGTTTTCTCGCGAATCTGTTTGAGATGCGAATAAACGGTGTTGAGGCTCACGCACCGTTCGGTCGCATAGGCTCTCGTTGTTACACCATTTGCACAGCGCCTGGGCTAAATGTGCTTCGGCATTCGTGAGGCTGAACAACTCCTGCAGCATCAGGGTTGTCGCAGCATTGCGCCAGAGCGGATCACGCAGAAGCAGCAAGACGACACCCTCCTGCGACGATATGCATCCTTTGGCGCCGACCACTGGGCGCACCGATGCGATCAATGCCGGCATCCCGCTGCCGCGCGGGACCGGGAAGTCGGTCGGGCGAGTATCGAAAGAGGGGTCACCAAGGCGCGCTACTGCGCCAAGTGCAGCATTGAAACTGTCGCGTGCAGCAATTTCCGTGAATTCAAGAATCTGGCCGGCAAAGCGAACGCCGTTACCGGATTGTGCGAAGGCACACATGGCAGCATTAGCGTGGACGATACTGCCGTCCGCCCGAAGCAGTGCGATGCCGTCGGTCAACCATTCAATCGCATCTTCAAATACTTTACCGCGTTCGGTGCAGGTTTTGAGACGCCGTGCCATGTCGTACGCGCGCTGATAGTGAGGACATAGCCGCGCATGAGCGTGATCTCACGCTTGTCGACATATCCTCGCTTGCGCGTTCTCTGTACGTGGACCGCAGCCAGTTTCTCAGGCGTGTTTTCGACAATCGCCGCCACGAAGTAGCGTAGACCCATATGCGGCAGAAATTCCGCGTAGAACGAATCACGGGCCATTGGAGGCTCGCCCAGGACCTGATGGTCCCAGATGACGGCCCCGGCGCGTTGGCGCAGCGCGAATGGAATGCGTGGATTGAGCGCGGCGAATTGCTCGAGATACGGAACACGCGCGAGGTCTGGCAGGCCGACTGAAAAGAACTCGACGGGTCGTTGAGCGGCTTGTCGATGACTTCCAGACCCGCGCCTGAGGCCCCGAGCAGCCGGCTGGTTGCTTCCAGCGCGTGCGGCACACGCGCGGCGTCGAGGCCGCTTGCATAAACGGCATCGATCGTCTGCAGGAA
>DATDLC010000077.1:0-36245 GCA_036519515.1 Pseudolabrys sp.
AATCTGACCTTCTCTGGCAACGATCGTCCCGGCGCGTACGTCGGTAGCCTCGACCGCCAGTTTGTCCATGAAGTCGTCGTCGTGCGACGGATCATGATGGAACAGGCAAAGGTGTTTGACTTCGGCTTCGTTTGCCAGCCGTACACCGCGCATCCATGTCGAGTGGCCCCAGCCCGCCTTGGACACGATTTCGCTCTCGGTGAACGTTGAATCATAGAGTGCAAGGTCGGCGTGACGGGCGAGTGAAACCATCTCGGCGTCGCGCTTGCCTGGGAATCCCTCCGTGTCACAGAGCAGCGCGAAGACCCGTCCGCCATATTCGAGGCGGTAGCCATTGGTGCCGTCCGGATGGTCGAGCAACGCGGTTCGCAACGTGACGTCGTCATGAGGGTGCAGAACGTCACCGGATTTGAAATCCTGGAATTCGATCTTTGCCTTGAAAACGTCCATGGGCACGGGAAACCACGGCGAACTCATGAGTGATCGCATAACCCGTTCAATGCTGTTCGAAGGCTTTAGATTTCCCGCCCAGACTCGCACGCGGTAGTCCTTGCGAAAAAATGGCGCAAAGAACGGCAGGCCGGAAACGTGATCGAGATGACAATGCGTGATGAAGATATCGACATCACGTATTCCGTTGTCCTTGAGAAGCTCGATGCCGAGCGGGCGTAGTCCCGTGCCGGCATCGAAAATGAGTACGCGTTCGCCGCAACGGACTTCGATGCACGGAGTGTTGCCGCCATACCGAATTGTCAATGGGCCAGGGCACGGGATGCTTCCTCGAACGCCCCAGAACCGAACCCGCATGGAGATCTTTAACATTCAAGTGCCTGAAAAAATTTATCTAACAGGTTTTATTTGGAATAAATGGCAATGTCGAGCAGGCCGGGCTGCGCAGGAAAAAACTTCCCCAATTGGTATCGCTTGAGTGCAAATGAGCCACCGACCGGATGGTAAGAATGAATTGATTCTTTCACTATCTACGCCATAAGAAATTGTAGCTGCCGAAAACGACAGAGTGCACTGCCACAAACGACAAGAATTGATTGCGAGACCCGGTGTGTGGTTCGAATATCGGGTCGAGATCGCGTCAGCCAGAGTGCCTGCTATCTGCCGTTACGCCGGCGCGTGCCGAAATGGTCTGATCGGCCGCGGCGACACCGGTGATCCAGCCTCCATGCGCCGTCGAGAAATCGTGCCGAGAGCACGCTTCCCCGGCAAAAAATAGACGGCCGTCGATCGGGGCGGCCAGTTTCGCGCGGCAGCCAGCCATGCCGGGACGCGCATATGAGTATGAGCCGCGCGAAAACGGATCGGCGCCCCATCGGTGGATCTGAATTGGCCTAACTCTTCCTGCGAAGGCATTCCCAAACAAACCAGTCAGTTCGGACAGTGCGAAATCGAAGAACGCCCGCTCGCCGCCGGCGTCGAGTTCGCTCGCCAGTCGGCCACCGAAATACACTTCGATTTGCGGCCGGCCGAAGGGTCGAAAATGATAAGTTGCAGTCGCGGTCCGGTCGGTCGTACCGAACATGCGGGTGTCCTTCTCAAACTCTTCCGCATTCTCCAGGGATAAAAACAGCTTGTCGGCAAGACCCAGCGGCAATCCTTGCGCGGCTGCCGTTTTTTCGGGCAAGCCCGGAGCAAACAGCCGGTCGTTCTCCGCGAGAACTGCACTGGGTAGAGTTATGATCGCTTGATCGGCCGTGATGACGCCTTGCGGCGTTTCGATTCTGAGACGCTTCTCACGATGGTCGATCCGGCTCACGGGGCAACCGAGAGCAGCGGGCAAACTCTCACCGCAGGCGGCAATCGTTGCGCCATAGCCCTCAACTACGCGCCAGTTCACTCCCGTATCGTCGTAGCTATCAAAGTCACGTGCCGAAACCTGATCAAGTTCAGCCCCGCTGATATAGGTGCCCACGGCGTTGATGAGGTTGTTCCAACGGTTACCGGGCTCAAGCAGTGTCGCCGCCGCAACGTCCGGTTCTCTCGCTGCGCGCTCGCTCACCCGCGCAGAAAATCGCTCTTGCGCCTCGATAAACTCGCGCTGGCCTCCTTCGGGAAATCCGATAGGCAGTGAACGGCGTCTCCATGGCGGCGGGGTCTTGTCGATCGTACGGTTCTGCTCCTGAGCGATCGCCGCCCAAGGATTGCGATCGGCCGAATGCAGCCAGCCGCAGCCGAGATCAAGCCCGGCCCCTGAAGGCCCGGCAACAGTCCACGCGCGCCCGCCAAGCCTGGAGCGGGCCTCGACGATCAAACACTTTACGCCCGCCTCGTGAAGGCGCCGGGCTGCCGCGACGCCGGCTGCACCGCCACCGACGACCACTGTTTCGTAATCACCATTTGCCATTTCTGATTCTGCGTCCAAACGCGGCCATACATATAAGATCGAAAGGCGGATCGGCTATCGGGGAGGGTTTGAAGAAAAGACCTAGATGATAAGCGTTGCGCCTGACGCGATCAGCAATACAGCAAGCGCCTGGCGAAATCGGCGATCGTCGAGCTTGCCGTAGAGTTTCCAGCCGATCCAGGTCCCAAGAAAAAGCGGCGCCAATATCACGATCAATAGAATGAGACCGGCGTGATCGGATGCGACCCACAATATGCCCGCAAGCGTCACCGCCTGCATGACGATCACATAAGGTTGGTACACGGCACGCGCCGTTTCCTTTGGCCAGCCGCGAAGCTGTGTCCAGATCGTCGGCAAGACGCCGGAATAGCCACCGAGTCCTCCAAGGATCCCGCCCAGAAAGCCGATCGAAACATCGGCCGAGCGGCCACCGCCGGGCACGGTCGCAAGTTTAGGCGCGAGCAGCGCATAGCTGCCGAATGCAATCAGAAACAGGGCCAGCACAATCTTGAGCACAGCAGCGTCGGTGTATGCCAGAAAATGCACGCCGATCGGCACCCCGACCAGACCGCCAGCCACGAAGGGCCAGATGCGCGTCGGCTCGACGTGCTGGCGCTGCTGCCAAATCGTCGTCAGATGTAACAGCAGTCCACAGCCGGCGACGAGCAGTCCGGATTGCAGAGGGTCGATGCGGTGCAACCAGATCGAAGATGCCGCGAGACCGAATGCAAATCCGGTTCCGCCGGCAGCGATGCCGCCGACAAGCGCGCCGAGCCAAAGAAAGCCGATCGTTTCGTAGCTGAGTCCCACCAGCATTCAGTCAGCGCCGGCAAGAGGCGATCATCGTTGCATGCCCCATAGATTGACCGTGCGCGCTTCTATAGTACGAAAAATTACGGACTCCACGACGAGTCCGATGAGAATTACAGCGAGAAGCCCGGAGAAAACCGTTGCGGTGTCGAGATCGTTCCGGGCTTCGAAGATATACCAACCGATGCCTCCCGAACGCGCGGACACGCCGAAAACCAGTTCCGCCGCCACGAGCGTGCGCCAGGCAAAAGCCCACCCGATCTTGAGGCCGGCAAGGATCGACGGAAAGGCAGCGGGAATCAGAATGAGGCCGACATAGCGTGCTCCCTTGAGCCCCACATTGCGACCGCTCATACGCAGGGTTTCCGGAACACTGCGAAACCCGATCAGCGTGTTGAGCGCCACGGCCCAAAGCACCGAATGAATAATGACGAATACAAGTGACGGCGTGCCGAGTCCAAACCAGATCAACGCCAACGGCAAAAGCGCGATTGCCGGCAAAGGATTGAACATGGCGGTCAGCGTGGAGAGAACGCGGGTGCCGGCCGTGCTTGCAACCGCGAAGGTGGTGAATACAGCAGCTAAAGCGAGGCCCAGTGCATAACCGATCGCAAGTGTGCGCAAGGACGTGAAGGTGCGATCGATAAGCACGCCATTGGCGATGTCTTTCGAAAATGTCTTGATCGTTTCGCTGAAACTGGGAAACAGCAGGCCGTTGTTGAGCCAGCGCGCATACAGTTCCCAGATGACGATGAGCACCACCAGGATCGTCAGGCGCTGCACCGCCTCGTTGTTCATGAGGCGCTCGGTGATTGTGAGCGGCCGCTCCACATCACCGATGGCCGTGGCGTCAATAAGTTCGACCTCGAACTCGGGTCGAGGAACCTGCGTAGGCTTTTGCGATGGTTGCGCGTTCATGCCCGAATGTCCTGTTGCGCGTGCAGGTGATGCGTCTCGCCGAAGAGCAACGTATGTATGCGATCTGTCAGTATCCCGAATTCGGGTCTGCCGACGCTGTTGTGATCGAGGCCATCGGCACTCAGCTCGGCACGGACGCGTCCCGGGTGCGGTGACAGCACCAGAATTCGCGAGCCGATGATGATCGCCTCCTCAATCGAATGCGTCACGAACAGGACCGTAAATCGGAGCTGGTCCCACAAGGCGAGCAATTCTTGCTGCATTGTACGTCGGGTGAGCGCGTCGAGTGCGGCGAACGGCTCGTCCATCAGAAGAATATCAGGCTCCATCGCCATCGCGCGTGCAATCGCAACCCGCATCTTCATGCCGCCGGACAACATGTGTGGATAGATGTCACGGAACTTGGTAAGCCCGACCTTCTCGATCACCGCATTGGCGCGCGCCGCTGCTTCCGCTGCGACAAATCTTTTCGTTACCTTCATCGGAAACAGAACGTTCTGATAAACGGTCTTCCAGGGCATCAGCTGCTCGAATTCCTGAAACACCATCATGCGATCGGGCCCCGGAGACTCGATCCCTCTGCCGTTTATGCGGATCGAGCCCTCGACCGGCGGCATGAATCCGCCGACGGCCTTCAGCACCGTCGTCTTGCCGCAACCGGAAGGCCCGAGAATGACGTAACGGTCACCCTGGTGAACGGAGAAGTCCACCCGGTAGGTTGCAGTCACGAGATGCCGCGGCGTCTTGTACTGGAGCGTTACTCCATTCACTTCAAGCAGCGCGGATGTCATCGGCCAGTGCCCTGCATCCGCTGTCAGCTGCCGGGCAGATCGTGGATATCGCTGACAAACATATCCTTCCAGCTTGTCGCCTTTGCCGGCACCATACCGACCCGCGCCATGTAGTCCGCAACAACCATCACTTTCTGCGGAGTCATGGTCCAGGTATTGTCCTTGTCGCGAATGATTTTCTCAGCTTCCGCAGGCGTCAGCTTGGATTTGTCGGCCTTCACCCAAAGAGCGGCAGAGCCCGCCGGATCATCATTGACTTCTTTCATTGCAGCACGCAGCGCGGCAAGAAAGGCCTGCACAATCTTCGGCTCGCCTTGGTAGAGTTTTGCCGTCGCCCATACGACGTTGAACGTGTGTGGCCCACCGAATACGTCGTAACTGTTCAGGATCCGATGGACGCGCTTGTCCTCCAGTTCCAGATACATGAACGGTGCCGAGGTAAAGTGCGCCGTAATTTCCGACTTGCCGCTCATCATCTGGGCCAGCCCGTCAGGATGGCTCAATGAAACGGTCCATGGGTCCAGTTTGTGCTGCTGGCCGGTGCCGAATTCTTTTTCCGCCGCCATCTGCAATATGACGGCTTGCATAGACACCCGAACGGCAGGAAGGGCGATACGATCCTTTTCGGTGAAGTCCTTGAGGGTCTTGACGCCGGGATTGATGCTGTTGAGCCACAAAGGCATCGAGTTCAGTGCGGTGATCCCTTTGACCTTAAGGTTGTCCTTGGTGCGCGCCCAGATCGTGACCAACGGGCCGACTCCTCCGGAAGCGAAATCCAGATTGCCCGAGATCAACGCTTCATTCATCGGTGGTCCGCTGGTGAAACGCAGCCATTCGGCCTTGAGATCAAGCCCGCGTTTCTTGCCTTCGGCTTCGAGCAAATTCTTTTCCGCCATGATGGTCAGTGGCAGATAGGAAATGCCATACTGTGTGGCGATACGAACAGTGCGCGTCTCGGCTTTGGCGCTGCCAACGAACAAAAATGCTGCCGCGACAAGGAGCGGCATCCAGCGCCAGTCATGCCGACAATTCAGGCTCATGATCATCCTCCCAACTCGCTTGTTCTTTGTTCTATTTGACCCATCATCCCCCACGCCACGATAGCGTGGCAAGCAGCTATTCGGTCAAGGAGTCGTTCGATGCCGGATCCCGTCCCGATCATACAAACCGCGCTTTTCGAACGTTTTGGCGAGCGGTTGGAAATCGATGGCGACCTCGCCGGCCTGGATGAACTTGCCCGCATTTCTGCGCATCGCGTGCATCGACGCTATCTCGCCCGCGATATCGAGCCGCGGTTGCTGCGATTGCTGTGCGCCTGTGCGCTCTCAGCGCCGTCGAAGAGCGATCTTCAGCAGGCTGACATTCTCATTGTTCGTGACAATCGGAAAATTAATGCCATCGCCGACCTGCTTCCTGAAATGCCATGGCTGCGCGAGGCGCCGGTGTTCCTGGTTTTTCTCGCCAATGGTGGCCGGCTGCCGAAGGTCTCGAAAATGCGCGGCAAACCTTTTCCGAACGACCATCTTGATCTGCTGTTCAACGCGACGGTCGACGCCGCCATCGTCATGACAACGTTTCTGTGGGCGGCAGAGACCGTCGGTCTCGGCTGCTGTCCCATCAGCGTTATCCGCGACCATGCCGCAATCGTCAGCGAAATGCTTGCGTTGCCCGAGAAGGTCATTCCGATTGCCGGCTTGTGCCTTGGCTGGCCCGCGGAGGAGGGCGGCATCACGCCTCGCCTATCGTTGGATACAACCGTGCACCAGGAGCGCTTCGCTGACGGTGATGTGGACACCAAGATCGATGCTTATGACCGTCGGCGCGCGGCCAGGCGTCCCTATCGCAATCAGCGCGACACCGAGCATTTCGGCCGCACTGAATTTTACGGCTGGTCGGAAGACAAGGCGCGGCAATATGCCGTGCCATTGCGCGCAGATTTCGGCGCCTTCGTGCGCGCGAAGGGTTTTCGTCTCGACTGAGCGGGCGGTGCTATTTTTTCCGAATGCGGAAGGTCAACACGCCATCGATTTCCGATTTTCCTTCCAGCGTATCGCCGGTCTGACGCAGGAGGTTCGGAATATCGATGGTGGTCAACGGATCGGTGCATTCCGCCACGATGAGGTCGCCGGAACTGAGCGCGGATAATTTCTTGCGTACCCGCAACGCTGGTAGTGGGCACTTCAAGCCGCGCAAGTTCATTACAGTTTCGCTCATGTATTCTTTGCTTATGCGCTGAGTGGCACCATCGACAATTTTCTGTCCGTCGCAGGGATGTAGGTTTCTTCGATTCCCAATTCCTTGCGCACTATGTTGGTGCCGCGCGTGAGTGCGACCATCTTGTAGAATGCATGCATTCGGCTCATCGATTGGCGGCCAAAGCCGCAGTCGCTGGTCAGGATGAGCCGTTCCGGCTCGATATATTTCAGCGCCTTGCGGATAAGGTCGGCAACCTCCTCGGGCCGCTCTACCTGAAGCGTCCGATGACTGATGACGCCGAGCGCAATCTTCTTGTTCTTCGAAATCATTTTGCCGACGTGCTCCAGATCCATGCCTCGGTTGAATGCACCTTCGACGGTAAGGACGTCGACGTCGAGCTGGTCCAGATAAGGCAGTGCCGCCTTGTACGACTGATCCTTGCTGGCCACACGCTGCGCAGCGGGACTGCCCCAGCATGTGTGACACCAGACCTCGCATTTGTTGCGCAACCCTTTCACCTCGACATTAAAGGCCTCGACCCATTTTTCCGGCTTGATCGCTTGATTGGGGTCGGCAATGACCTGATGGATCGCCGGCTCCTCGACCTGTACGAGCGGTGCGCCGGCGTCGGCGAGCGCGTGATACTCTTTGTTGAGCGCGGCCGACAGATCCATCAGTAGATCGTATCGGCTCTTGTAGTGCTCGTTGGTGAGCATTAGCGCCAAAATTTGCGCTGAAATTGAGCCGATCTTGACCGGCCTGTCTGTCATGGGGGCGATTGCCTTATAGGCACGATCGAGCTGCAGACTCGTTTCACCGATTTTGCCGATGACAGGGGGAGTCATGCGCGTCTCGATGACTTCCCACATCAAGTCGCCGGGGCCCTTGTCGGCCATGAAGCCGGCGGGCGGTACTTCCACGCGCGGCACGCCGATGCCGGCAATCCGTTCAGTAACGTAACTCACCCATCCACGACCGGCGACGTCATCGTCGAGCCGTGTGTCACCATCTACGAATATGTCGATGCCCGCGCGGTGCTGGGCCGCGACATGGCATGCGAGGCAATCGAAATGCTGTTCGCGGTAGGCGAGGCGGGAAAAACCCTGCGACAGCGGGACACCGCGAAGGTTCTCGGTGTACCAGTTGGGGCGGGGCAGCGCGCCGGTGGTAGTTGTTAAAAGAGCTTTGGCTTTTGTGGTTGTAAACACGCTTACTTTCCCCGATTTTAGAAAGCTGCCTGCATCTTGCAGTGCTGTTGAGCTAAACTGAAGGCTCTGGGTGCAACAAGGTCAAGCGCGCAATGGCGGTGTCCGAGGCAATACAGACGATCTCGAAGCTGACCCCGCTCGTCGATGTTTTGTTGACGGTCGATGCCGAGGTGAAACCCGTCACGCCGCGGACCATCGATGTATTCGCGGCGACGGGGCGCACACTTGCCGCTGATGCACTGGCTCCATCGCGTCCCGCTTCCGCTCTGGCATTGCAGGATGGGTGGGCACTGAGCGCGGATGAGACCTTGGGCGCTGGCGGCCACGCTCCGTCTCCCCTCGTGCGGACGCCTTCACGCATCGAGGCGGGACAGGCACTGCCCGCGGGAACGGACAGCGTTGCGCCGATCGACGCGGTTAAGGTCATCGGCGGTCGCGCCGAAGCACTTCTTGCCATCAATCCAGGCGACGGTGTCCTGGCAGCCGGAACCGACAGCGACTCGGCGATTCCGTTGCGTCGAGCCGGTGAACGGCTGCGCAGTACGGATCTTGCCGCATTTTCTGCGGCGGGGATTGCACGCATTACCGTGCGCGAGCCACGCATTCGCGTTCTACCCGTGCGCGGCAGCAGCATCATAAGTGCGGCTGGGCGCCTGGTGGCAGCTGACATAGAGCGGCGCGGTGGCGCGGCGCGGTTGGATGAGAGCGGCCGTGGTCTCGACGTCGCTATGGCGGCCGAAAGCGCCGATGCGATTGTCGCAATTGGCGGGACAGGAAGCGGACGCAACGACAGCAGTGTACAGACCCTTGCGCGCGAAGGGCGCCTGACTGTACACGGCCTCGCACTCACACCGGGCGAAACGTCCGCATTCGGTTTTGTCGGTGTTCGCCCTGTGCTGCTGCTGCCCGGACGACTGGATGCTGCACTCAGCACCTGGCTGGTTGTCGGACGATGCTTGCTGGATCGGCTCGCGGCCGTCAAGAGCAGCGAGAACGAGCCTACCGAACCTTTGATTCTCACACGCAAAGTCAGTTCAACGGTGGGTCTGGCGGAAGTAGTCCCTGTGCGCCGCAATGGCGGCGAGGCGGAGCCGATGGCAATCAAATATCTGTCGCTGTCCTCGCTGACGCGCTCCGACGGCTGGATACTCGTTCCAGCCGACAGCGAAGGATATTCCGCCGGATCGGCGGTTCAGGTAAGGCCTTGGCCATGAGTGTCGAAACATGAGCGAGACCAGAAAGCCGAAACCGAGCGCAGAGAGCGATCTTATTGCGCGCGTGCGTGCAGCCGCGCGACAGGAGCAATTTCTTGAAGTCGTTTCGGCGAGTGAAGCGCGGGTACGGTTCGAACAGCATCTCGATCTTGCACCGCTGCCCGCGGAGACGGTCTCTTTGGCCGATGCGCGCACCCGCGTGCTCGCTCACGATGTCGTTGCCGCAGTCGATGCGCCGCCATTCGATCGCGCCAATGTTGACGGCTTTGCCTTGCGTGCGGCGGACACCGTTGGGGCAAGTGACGGACATCCGAAGATCTTTGCACTGAACGAGGAGGTTATAGTCTGCGGACATGCGCCGGCGGTAACGGTCGTTCTCGGTACCTGCACAGCGATCGCCACCGGAGGAGTCATACCACGTGGCGCCGACACGGTGGTGATGATCGAGCAGACCGAACTCATCGAGGAAAACCCTCCACGCATCGAACTGCGGCGTGCTGCCGCCCCGGGGCAGTTCATTTCCTACGCCGGCTCCGACGTCGCGCGCGGCGAAACTTTGCTGCGTCGTGGCACGCGCATGGGATCACGCGAGATCGGCATGCTGGCCGCATCCGGTCTCGATCGCGTGGAAGTGGTTCGACGACCAAAAGTGGCGGTGCTTTCCACCGGCGACGAGTTGGTCGAACCGGGCAGCCCGCTCAAGCCGGCAGGAGTCTATGATAGCAACGGCGCGATCATTGCTGCCGCAGTCAGCGAGGCCGGAGGTGAGCCTCTCGTATTCGGGGCATTTCCGGACGACGCGGCGCTGCTGGAAAAAGCGGTACGCGAAGCGCTCATCGTCAGTGACATGGTCGTGCTCTCCGGGGGCACGTCGAAAGGCGCGGGCGATTTATCGCACCGCGTCGTGTCGCGCCTGGGCCAGCCCGGCATGCTTGTACACGGCGTCGCGCTCAAGCCAGGAAAACCATTGTGCCTCGGCGTTGTCGACGACAAGCCAATCGTCGTCCTGCCTGGGTTTCCGACTTCGGCAATCTTTACGTTCCATGCTTTCGTTGTCCCGGTTATCCGCGCACGCGCCGGCTTGCCGCCGGAAGCAACGCAGACGATCAGTGCGCGTGTTCCGGTGCGGGTTGCGTCCGAAATGGGGCGCAAGGAGTTTGTTTTGGTTTCGCTGATCGAAAGCGATCAGGGCACGATCGCGTTTCCTACTGGAAAAGGCTCGGGAGCGGTGACCAGCTTCTCTCAGGCTGATGGCTTTCTTGAAATCGACGCTCTCGCGTCAGCGCTCGACGCCGGCAGTGACGTGCAGGTAACCTTGATCGGCGATGCAATGCGGGCACCCGATCTTGTGATCATGGGCAGTCATGATGTGGCACTCGATGTGGTGGTCGGCGTGCTTGCCGACCACGGACTTGCGGCCCGTATACTTGCGGTCGGCAGTCTAGGTGGAGTGGCTGCCGCAAACCGGGGCGAATGCGACATCGCGCCCGTTCATCTCATCGATCCGGAAACCGGACAATACAATCGGCACCTTGTGACGTCCGGTCTGAGTCTTGTCCCGGGATGGCGACGGTTGCAAGGAATTCTGTTTCGTCCGGGCGACGCTCGCTTTGAGGGCCGCAGCGCGAACGAAGCGCTGAAGATTATTTTGGCTGATACGTCCGCGCTGATGGTTAACCGCAACGCCGGCGCCGGCACGCGTGTGCTCACCGACAAATTGCTTGGCGGTGCGCGCCCCGCTGGCTACGCCAATCAACCGAAATCCCACAATGCGGTCGCGGCCGCGATTGCACAGCGCCGCGCTGACTGGGGCCTCGCCATCGAATCGGTCGCGAACCTGTATGGCCTCGGCTTTCTGCCGGTCTCTCCGGAACATTACGATTTTCTTGTCGTTGACAACCGGCGTGACCGCCCAGGGGTCCAAGTATTTTTGGCCGCGTTGCGTGATGAGCGCGTGCGTGCGCGCATCCGCGCACTCGGCATGCAGCCGGATGGTGATTGACCCGCCGAGGTGTAATGCATGTCGATGTTGCAGTTGATCAAGCGTCTCAGTCTCATCCTGTTGTTGCTGTTTGCGCTTCCCGCGCATGCGCAGTTGCGTGGCCACGGCGGACCGGTGCGGGCATTGGCAATTGCTCCGGACGGCACGCACGCAGTATCAGGCAGTTTCGACACATCAGCGATCCGCTGGTCACTCACTCTTAATACTGCTGAGCAAGTGCTGCGTGTTCACGACGGCGCGGTGAATGACGTCGCGTACCTAAAGGACGGGCGCATCGTGACCGCCGGCGCTGACGCCCACATCGCGGTCTGGACCCCAGGACAGCAACAGCCCGACAGGATCTTTGATGGCCATACCGCGCCAATAGCGAGTCTGGCGGTCTCACCCGACAACACGATGCTCGCCTCTGCGTCATGGGACCGCACCATTCGCTTATGGCCACTGAATGGTGGCGAGCCTCGTGTGCTTGAGGGCAACGCTCAGAACGCTAACGGCGTTGCTTTTTCACCGGACGGAAAGAACGTTGTAAGCGCGGGCTATGACGCAACGGTACGCATCTGGCCGCTAGCAGGCGGCGGTGAGATCGTCCGCAATTTGCCAACGCCGCTCAACGACGTCGCGGTTGCGCCCGACGGGGAGATCGTTGCAGCCGGGGCGAACGGCAAGGTCTACTTCCTGTCGGCAAACGGCGAGGTTCTTGCCGAGGTCGAAGCATCGCCGACGCCCGTCATCGCTGTCGCAATCTCGCCCGACGGCAACCTCGTCGCGGCAGCTGGTATTCGCGGCTCCGTGGCGGTTATCGAACGTAAGAGTCGCAAGCTCGCGCATACGCTGGTCGGCCCAGGCTTGCCGGTCTGGTCGGTGGCGTTCTTTCCCGATAACCGGACATTGTTGACCGGCGGAACCGACCGAATGATCCGCCGCTGGGATGCCTCAAGTGGAGAACCGATTGGTGCTGTCGCGGTCGGCACGCCCGAAGATCCATTGGCCGCGTATGCCGGGGACCATGGCGCCGAGATATTCCGCGCCTGCGTTGCCTGCCATACGCTATCTCCTGATGAAGGAAACAAGGCTGGTCCGACGCTGTACGGCATTTTCGGCCGCCGCATTGCGACGCTGCCCGGTTACAATTTTTCGCCCGCACTGAAAAAACTCGACATCGTGTGGACGCCAGAGACGGTGTCAAAATTGTTCGAGGTCGGGCCCGAGCACTATACGCCTGGCACCAAGATGCCGGAGCAAACGATCGGGTCGGCGGAAGATCGCAAGGCGCTGGTGGAGTTTCTCGCCAAGGCGACGACGAACAACAAAAGGTGACTAACTTTCGCCCTTCTGTTCCCGTTCGCGGAGGTAGTCTTCGGTCGTGCGGACGGGCGGTCGCTTCGGCGCGCCAAACGGATCAAACTGTTCTTCCGCCATCACAACGACACGGCAATCCTCGCACATACGGATGACGTCGAGTCGTTTCTTCGAGTCCTTGTACATCCAGTGCTTGCCTTCCAGCTTTGCAATGACGCGCTCGACCGAGCTCTTCACTCCGAAAGGTTTGCCGCAGCGGATGCACTCGGCAGGCTGTTCCTGCTTGATGACGCGGCCCAGGGCGGTCGCCGCACGGAAGTCGATTTGCGGCTTGAGGTTTATCACCTTTTCCGGACAGGTCGCCTTGCACAGGCCGCACTGCACGCAGGCGTCCTCAGCAAATCGCAGCACTGGCCGTTCGGGATCATCGGATAGCGCGCCGGTCGGGCACGCCGATACGCAGGACAAACACAGCGTGCAACCTTCCACTCGAACGTCGATCGTGCCGAATGGCGCGCCCTCGGGCAACGGCACGATGTCGACCGGTGCCGGGGCGGCCGCGTGTAACTCGCGGAGAGCGAGCCGCGTCACTTCACGTTTGCTCCCTGTCGGCAAAAATGTTGCGGGCTTCGCTGTGAAATTCAACGCGCCAATCCCGCGCAGTGCGTCACCGAGCGCATCAGGATCATCCGTCTCTATTGTCTCGACACGTGCGCCATCGAAACCAAGACTGGCCAAAATCGGTTGCGCCAGTGCGATTGTTTTTTTCAGGCCGGCAATATCGTGTCGTGCCTTTGCGCGAGTGAGGAAACGCACGGCTGAGGCGCCATATGCATGCGCCGCTGCAACAGCCTCAAGCCCGATCTGCGTGATTTCGTTTACTTCCACTGGCAACACGTTCGCCGGCAGTCCGTTGCCGTGCCGAGCCAGTGCGTCGATCAGTGCGGATCCATGTTCGCCGTCGTGGAATATCACGACGGCCTGCTTGCCTCCGGCCGCACGATAGGTGCTGAGCAATACCCGCAGCTTGCGCAACAGTGCATCGGACGGCGGCAGGGCGTAACTCGCCGCGCCTGTGGGACAGGCAGCAGAACATTGGCCGCAACCCGCGCAGATATGAGCGTCGATCGCGACGTGGTCACCGGCAGGAGCAATTGCACCAGTCGGGCAGAGATCGAGACAGCGTCGGCATCCAACGATCCTCGAGCGCGAATGTGCACACAGATCTTCGCTGAATCTTATGTAACGCGGTTTGTCAAAGGTCCCGGTGAGGTCGCGCGCCTTCAGCACCGCGCGCAAAATCGCTGCAGCATCCCCCGGATCGGCGCGCAGATAGCCATCGCGGAGATCTCCAGCCGGAAAAAGCGATGGTCCGCCCGACAAATCGATAAGAATATCACAGCGGGACATCGCACCATTGCGACCATTCCCAAACTCGAGAGCGGCGCGCGAGGAAGGGTTGGGCGTCGCGTAATCGTCGACTGTGACCTCGAACGCACCGAGATAGCCTTTGGCGGCGCGGATCGTCCCCTTTACCACGGGGAACTCGGTGACGCGTAATGGCGCAAGCTTCGCGTCCGGGCGGATCAGAACGGTGACGTCGAGTTGGTCTTTGAGCAAGTTCGCTGCTTCGATGACTTGCTCGTCACGGCCGTAGAGCAGCGTGATCCCCTCGCTGGTCAATGGCACGAATGGAATGTCCGGCGCCGGTTCGGCCCCTGCGGCGATCAACGCCGCCACTTTGGGTCCGGCTTTGGCACCATCTTCTGACCATCCAGCCGTCTCACGTATATTGACAAACCCGAGCGGCGCGCCGCCTTCGATTTCACCGGCGACTTCGCTGAAAAGAGGCGCTTCCTGGGTACACGCGACGACAAGCGTTTCCGCACCCGCGGCCGCCTTGCGGAAGCGTTCGAGCTCGGCGCGGCAGAATTGGCGGCCTTCGATCACCTCAGTACCGCGACAGGCACGGCGCACCGCTTCACCATCGAGCGGCATGGTGTCTTCGCACGAACAGATCAGAATGGCACGCGGCCGTTCGGCCATTGGGCTCATTAACCTTTTTGTTTGTCCCGCAATTTCGCGGCAATTGGCCATCAAGGCATTGCCTCCGCGGCGCCCTCAGCACCGCGGGACTGGTCTGGGGACCTCCACCGCTATAAATATATGTATTCAAACAGGAAAGGTAGAGCGCGGGACATGCCGCAGGAGACGGCCCAATCGCGAACGGCTTCTGCGCCAGAATTGGTGCTGCCCCCGCCATTCTCGGCTGTGCGCTTGCGCGAGGTCGGCGACGCTTTTGCTCATGCAACCTCGATTGCGGCGGAGCGGGGCGCCGGCACGCTGGTCTATGTAGGCCGCTTCGATCTGGCCGAATTTGCCGTGGTGGTGGAACCGGACGAACCGTTGATGACAGCTCGCCGCGTTTTCTATGCGGGGATGGCCGCTCTTGCGGAAGCGCTCGTTACCCTCGCGCAGCCGAGCACCTCCGTCACGATCCAATGGCCGGATTCGCTCCTCGTGAACCAGGGCCTCGTGGGCGGAGGGCGCCTCGCCTGGCCGAAAAAAGCTTCCGAAGACAAGGTGACACCTTGGCTGGTTTTTGGCGGCATGGTTCGCACGGTGTCCATGACGGGGAACGAGCCGGGATTGAACCCGTTTGTCACGGCGCTCGAGGAAGAAGGCTTCACCGACACGATGTCGACCCAACTCGTCGAAAGCTTCGCCCGGAATTTCATGCGGGTCGTCGATTCCTGGCAGGAGAACGGTTTCGGCGCCGTGGCAAGAAGCTATCTGGAAAGGATGCCCCGGGAACAGGGTATTCGTCGCGACATTGATGAGAACGGAGACCTGTTGGTCCGCCGCATGGGCAAGGTCGAGGTATCGAAGCAAAAACTCTTGCCGCGGCTCGGCCAGCCGGCCTGGTTCGACGCGGCAACCAGAGGACCACGTAGTTGAAACTTCTTCGTACGATACGCCTGGATGCTTCGGACACATTCGTGTTCGAAACGGCAGCAGAGCCGGGCGAGTGGGCTGTGTCCGGTGCTTTTGCTTTCTGGAATAGTGCCGCGACATCGCTTCAGGGGAAGGCGCGTACTGCGTTTCGCAGCGGCTTCCTCGGAGTGTCGACGCTCGGAAGGTCGACGCTCGTGCAGATCGTGGAAGCGAGCAATGATGATCGGCGCGCCGTCGTCGACTTGCTGGCAAGACAACTGATGACGCATTTCGGCGCACCCACCACCGACGAGGCGATCGCGGCGGCGGAAGAGGAAGTTACTTTCGCTGAATCGCTTTGTACTCAGCCGCTGGACACGCTGGTCGCTGTGCATCGGTCTTTTGAAGAAGGTGCTGTGCGGGAGTCTTTTCGCACGCTACGTCCGCGCAATGGACCAAAGCCCGCCCGCGCTTTCTCCTTCCTTGAGGTCGATGGCGAGGACGAGCAACCGGGTGAAGAAGTCAATTTGATTTCGATGGCCGGGCGCGAACGCAAATGAGCGATTTCTGGATTTCTAGCGGCCATCATCTGCTCGACCGTGGTCGAGAGGGTGGCCTGCACGTGACCGACGAGTTCCTGAAACTATATCTGGCGCGCCCGGAATTGTTGCCGCCGCCCGACGCTTGTGCGGTTGAGAAGACCTTACATGCGAGCCTGCTTGGCGATCCGCGTCTGCCGGTCTCTGCTTCGGACATCGCGTCGATCGATGACCCGGATGCACGCGAAAACTGGCGACTTCTGATCGGTTTTCGCGATCATTTGCTGCGTCATCAAACACTCGAAGCTGCTTTCAGCGCGTTCGTGCGGGACGGCGTTGGCAACATCCCTCCGTTGTTCCTGAACCAACTCGTGCACGTGATTCTGCGCAATGCGCTCGACGGCGTGCAAGATCCTCTCTTGTTACGCGCCGCTGAACTGTTTTACCGCACCCAACGTGTCACCTTGCACGAAGGCTCGTTGCTCGTGGCCGACGAAGAAACGGTTGGTGGAGACAGTCCCGGCCCGGTAACGCCGCTGGTCTCGATGCTCGGCATTCCTCCCGAGGCCGATATCGACATCATCAACAACGACAATGCCGCTAGCTATTGGGAACGTAGTGACCGGTTCGACATGGCGCTCGATTTGACCGCCGGACGTGAGGGACTCGATGCGCTGGCAAAAGTGATGCAGCGGTGGATCGCGCATGTAATAGGCGTTGATGTGAACATCGAGCCTTTGAAGGAACTGCGCGACGTCAATCTTACCTGGTATGTCGGGCTGGATGCCGACGCCACCGCGATTGGCGATATGCTCTGGCGCGGGGAGGATATCGATGATGCCACTATGGGGCGCGTGCTCGGATTGTTTCGGCTGACTTTTCGGGATCCCTTGGTCATGCTTGATAAAGTCAGAGGCGAGCAGGTCTACCTGATCCTGGCCATGACGCCCGACAAGACCATTCGCATGAAACCGCAGAACTTGCTGACCGGTCTACCGGTCCGGCGTTTGGAGGCTGTCAGTTGAGCGCGACACCGCTTGCGACCATCCCCGTCGGTGTTCTGGTCGAGCGCAGCAAGGGCGCAAGTCAGTGGGTTGACTTTCATTGGCGTCCGATTGGCGTGCTGACCGGCGTCCCGGACGCGGCGCCATGGACCAAGCTTTCAGATGACGGCGAGCGGGCAACATTCTACGTCGGTGCGGCCGACGTCGAACTGTACCGAACGGAAACGGCGAACTATCGCGACAACCTGAATACGGAAACACCCCTGTTGTGGATCATCCTGCGACCCGTCGAACGCGATCCTCCTTACGAATTGGCCTTGGTCACAGCAGATCCGGCCGAGGGTGAGGCGATGACCGAAACCGGCGTCAACGTGGTTGAAGCGGTGGCGATGCCGAAATCGATGCAGGAATCGATTGCAGCTTTCGTCGCCGAGCACCATGTTGAGCAGGAGTTCGTGAAGCGCAAACGCGATCGCGCCAATCCCGAGGCCTTGGCGCGCCGAGGGCCGCTGACAGGCGGAGATCGCAAATGAGCGACGAAGAAAATTTCATCAGTCGGTGGTCGCGGCGCAAACGCGAAGCCGCTGACGAAGCCGCACAGCCGGAAAAAGCCGATCCGGCGCAGATCGATGCGTCGGAAGAACCCGGACCCGGTTCGCAGACATCGACAGCATCATCGTCGAAGGAATTTAATGTAAGCAGCCTGCCGCCGATCGAAACGATCGGTGCTGGAACGGACATCACCGCATTCATGCAGCCAGGTGTGCCGGGTGCCCTGCGGCATGCGGCCCTTCGCCGCGTCTGGGCCGCCGATCCGGCGATCCGCAACTTTGTCGGCCTGAACGAGAACTATTGGAACGATGCTGCAGGCGCGGCGGCAGCGCCCGGTTTTGGCGATCTGGATCCGGGTGTCGATGTGAAGCGTATGGTGTCGGAGCTGTTCGGCGACTCTGCTCCGGAGAAACCTGAACGCGAATCTCAAGCGATGTCTACCACTCCGGCAGTCGTTTCCGAGCAGGTAGTGGGCCAGACCGACCAGAAGCCCTTGCCCACTCAGGAGCGCATTGAAAGCACCGAGGCACCCGCAACCGAAGTTGCTGCGGTGCACAATGAACCTGAGGGGCAATCAACGCGGAGCGCGATCCGGCGCCATGGCGGCGCATTGCCGGAATGAAGATCGCGCAGGATTGTTCCATAGTTATAGCCCCAAGCTATTGACCCACCTTCCAGTGGGCCATTACGCTTTCATTGTCATAATTCGAAACAAGAAACTTCAATGAAAGACCCCGGTCTATCGGAAGCGATCCGCGTTGCTGGTGGTGTAAGCGAACTTGCCCGTGAAATAGGCATCTCGCAGCCCTCCGTTTCAAACTGGATTCGGGTCCCCGCTGAGCGGGTCGTTTCAGTTGAAGCCGCAACTGGTGTCGACCGCGCGACCCTCCGGCCAGATCTCTATGGGACAAAGGTGATCGCCGTCGACGAGGTCGACCTCGCACGGGCCCAGGAATACGCGCTGCTTGCCACCTTGCTGATGCGCGCCCCCGATGCGGCTTTCTTGTCCAAGCTCTCAGCGCTGCGCGCCGATGCCTCGCCGCTCGGCTTGGCGCACGCCGCGCTTGCCGAAGCCGCCGAGGGCACCACGGCCGAAAAAGTCGAACGCGAATATTTCGACCTGTTCATCGGGCTCGGCCGTGGCGAACTTATGCCATATGGATCGTATTACCTCACGGGGTTTCTGCATGAACGTCCGCTGGCGCGCCTGCGCGAAGATCTCGCGCGCATCGGGATTGCTCGTGCTGAAGGCATGGTTGAGCCGGAGGACCACGCCGGCATTCTCTGTGAGATCATGTCGGGTCTGGCAAGCCGCCGGCTGCCGGCGCCGCCGGATTCAGACCGCATGATCTTCGAAAAACACATGGCGCCCTGGATCGGTCGTTTCTTTACCGATTTGGAAAATGCGGCAGCTGCAGATTTCTACAAACGGCTGGGAACCCTCGGCCGTGTCTACATGGACATCGAAGCGGAAGCCTTCGACATGCCGGCGTGAGGCAGACGAAGAAGTTCCATTGGAGTTTCAAGGAGGGAACGGCGATGAAAGAACGAGATAAATCAAAAGTGGGCCGTCGCGACTTCCTGCGCGCGATGGGCGCGGGCGCGGGTCTGGCCGTGACCGCGGCTGCACCGCTCGCCACCGAGGCCGCTGCGTCGGAATCCGATGCGGACAAGAAGAAGGCCCGTTACCAGGCGAATTCCACCGACGTACAGACCTTCTACAAGGTCAACCGATATCCAAGCTGAGGGAGGCCGAGCCGTGTTGATCAAAAGAACAGAGCGCCAGACACGTCGCAGCAATCTCGCAGCGACAGTCGGCCGTCAATCGGGCGTTGGTCTCGATCGTCGTAGCTTCTTGCGCCGTTCCGGCCTCGTCGCCGGCGGCTTGGCAACGATCGGTGCGCTGCCGCTTGCCAGCGTGCAGAAAGCGGAGGCGGCCGGCCCCAACGTCGCGGGCGCCACCATCCGAAAAAATATCTGCACGCATTGCTCCGTCGGCTGCACCGTGCTCGCCGAAGTGTCGAACGGCGTGTGGGTCGGTCAGGAGCCGGGTTGGGACAGCCCGATCAATCGTGGTTCGCATTGCGCCAAAGGTGCAGCAACCCGTGAGCTGGTGCATGGCGATCGCCGTCTGCGCTACCCGATGAAGCTCGTGAACGGTCAATGGACCCGCATCTCGTGGGATACCGCCATCAATGAGATCGGCGACAAGATGAACGAGATCCGGAAAAAGTCCGGTGCGGAGTCGGTTTACTGGCTGGGGTCGGCCAAGTTCACAAACGAGGGTTCCTATCTCAATCGTAAATTCGCGGCGTACTGGGGGACCAACAATTCGGATCACCAGGCGCGCATCTGCCACTCGACCACCGTCGCGGGCGTAGCCAATACCTGGGGCTACGGCGCGATGACCAATAGCTACACCGACATTCGCAATTCAAAGACGCTGTTGTTCCTCGGCGGCAATCCCGCCGAAGCGCATCCGGTGTCCTTGCAACATCTGCTCGAAGGCAAAGAGCTCAACCGCGCCAACTTCATTGTTTGCGATCCGCGTATGACACGGACTGGTGCGCACGCGACCGAATATGTACGGCTACGCCCGGGCACGGACATCCCGGTGCTCTATGGAATGCTCTGGCATATCTTCAAGAACGGCTGGGAAGACAAGCAGTTCATCGAGCAGCGCGTTTACGGCATGGACGACATCCGCAAGGAGGTCGAAAAATACACGCCGGAGGAAGTCGAGCGCATCAGCGGTGTTCCGGGCGAGCAACTCAAGCGCGTCGCCGAAAAATTCGCGAAAGATAGACCGTCTTGTCTCATCTGGGCGATGGGCCAGACGCAGCATACGGTTGGTACTGCGAACGTTCGCGCGAGCTGCATCCTGCTGTTGGCAACAGGCAACGTTGGTGGTCCGGGCATGGGCGCCAACATTTTCCGCGGTCACACCAACGTTCAGGGCGCGACCGATCTCGGCCTCGATATCGTGACCTTGCCGCTCTACTACGGACTCGCCGAGCCGGCATGGCGGCACTGGAGCCGTGTCTGGGAAGAAGACTACGAGTGGCTGAAAGGCCGTTTCGATACGCCGGCGCTGATGACCACTCCGGGTATTCCCTCGACGCGCTGGCATGATGCAACGTTGTTAGCCAAAGACCAGGTCGCCCAGACCGACAACATCAAGTGCATGTTCGTGATGGGCCACGGCGGCAACACCGTCACGCGTATGCCGGAAGCGGCGAGAGCGATCGCGAACCTGGAGCTGCTGGTTGTCGCCGACCCGCATCCGACCACCTGGGCGGTGCTTGGTGAGCGCAAGAACGGTACTTATTTGTTGCCGGCTGCCACCAGCTACGAAACCGATGGATCGCGCGTCGCTTCCAACCGTGCGATGCAGTGGGGCGAACAGATCGTAAAGCCGATCTTCGAGTCCAAGGACGACCTGGAGATCATGTATCTCCTCGCCAAGAAACTCGGCTTTGCCGACAGGATGTTCAGGAACATCAAGGTCAACGGCAACCTGCCGGTGGCGGAGGATATCCTGCGCGAGATCAATCGCGGCGGCTGGTCGACCGGCTACTGCGGCCAGTCGCCGGAGCGCATAAAGTCACATATGGCCCACCAGGCCGATTTCGACATGCTCACGCAGAAGGCGACGACAGGCCCCAATAAGGGCGACTACTATGGTCTGCCGTGGCCATGCTGGGGCTCGCCGGCGATCCGCCATCCCGGCACGCCACTCCTCTACAACACGAACCTCTCGATCAAAGAAGGCGGCGGGACCTTCCGCGCCCGCTTCGGCGTCGAGCGCGAGGAGAAACTGCCGGACGGCAGCACCCGCAAGGTCAGCCTGCTCGGCAATGGCTATTATTCGAAGGACTCCGAAATCAAGGACGGCTATCCGGAGTTCACCTATGGCGTACTCAAGAAGCTCGGCTGGGACAAGGATCTCACCGAGGCCGAACTCGCCGTGATTAGCAAGATCAACCCCGCGACGCCCGATGCGGTGTCGTGGTCGATCGACTTGTCCGGCGGCATCCAGCGTGTCGCGATCGAGCACGGGTGCATCCCATACGGGAATGGCAAGGCACGGGCGAATGCCTTCGGTTTGCCGGATGCGATCCCGGTCCATCGCGAGCCGATCTATACGCCGCGCGCCGAACTGGTGGAGAAATATCCGACGCTGCCCGACGCCAAGCAGTTCCGTCTGCCGAACATCGGCTTCACGGTTCAGAAGGCGGCGGTCGAGAAGGGTATCGCCAAGCAGTTCCCGCTCATCCTCTCATCCGGTCGTCTGGTCGAATACGAAGGCGGCGGCGAAGAAACCCGGTCGAACAAGTGGCTGGCCGAGTTGCAGCAGGACATGTTCATCGAGATCAATCCTGTCGATGCCGCCGATCGCGGCATCAAGGATGGCTCGGGGGTCCTGGTCTCGGGCGCCGAGATGCCAAGCGGCAAGGTCTGCCGCATGAAGGCGCTCGTCACCGAGCGGGTCGGCAAGGGAGTCACTTGGTGCCCGTTCCACTTCGCCGGCTGGTTCATGACCGAGGATCAACGCGGCAAGTATCCAAAGGGCGCCGACCCAATCGTGCTGGGTGAAAGCGTGAACACGCTCACCACCTACGGCTACGATCCGGTGACCGGAATGCAAGAACCCAAAGCCACCCTCTGCCAGATCAGGGCGGCGTAAGGAGGAAATGTCATGGCTCGAATGAAATTCCTCTGTGACGCCGACCGTTGCATCGAATGCAACGCCTGCGTTACGGCCTGCAAGAACGAACACGAGGTGCCGTGGGGCATCAACCGCCGGCGCGTCGTCACGATCAATGACGGCAAGCCGGGAGAGCGCTCGATCTCCATGGCGTGCATGCACTGCACGGATGCGCCCTGCGCGGCGGTGTGCCCGGTAAACTGCTTCTACACCACCGCGGACGCAGTGGTGCTGCACTCCAAGGATCTGTGCATCGGCTGTGGTTATTGCTTCTACGCCTGTCCGTTTGGCGCTCCGCAATATCCGAAGGTCGGCAACTTCGGCTCGCGCGGCAAGATGGACAAATGCACGTTCTGCGCCGGCGGCCCCGAAGCCGACTTCAGCAAGGAAGAGTACGAGAAATACGGCTCCAATCGCCTGGCGGAAGGCAAGCTGCCGCTGTGCGCCGAAATGTGCTCGACCAAATCGTTGCTCGCCGGCGACGGCGACGTCATCGCCCAGATCTACAAGGAGCGCGTGGCGAAACGCGGTTACGGCTCCGGTGCCTGGGGCTGGCAGACGGCTTATCGCGAGTCGATTGCGACCTGATCGATCATATCGACGGCGCACAGATGATTTCGTGCGCCGTCGGGCCGGCAACAAGAAACGTGGTGTCATAGGAGAGGATTGGGCATGGCGAAGCCGTTCGAAAGGATCCGCTTTATTGTTGGCGCACTCGCACTGGCAATTTTCATTGCCGTGGCGGCGCCGGCGTCCGCGCAGCAGAGTGGTGCTCAGGTCAATCCGACGGCTCTGTCAGTGAAGGAGCAGCAGCTCCTTCAGGAAATGAGCAGAATTCAGGGGCGCGGCACGATTCCGGACGTGAAGTCATATGTGCTTGAGCAGCCCGCGGGGCGCGAGTGGCGTCAATTCCACGAAGTGACCTTGCGCTGGATCGCCGGCATCGCCGTACTCGGCATGCTCGCCTTGATCGTCATCTTCTATCTCGTGCGCGGCATGGTGATGATCAAGAGCGGTCGTTCCGGCCGCAAAATCGAACGCTTCAACGGTTTCGAGCGCTTCGTTCACTGGATGACGGCGACCTGTTTCATCATTCTGGCGCTGTCGGGCCTCAACATTACGTTTGGCAAACCGTTGCTTTTGCCGCTCATCGGTCCTGAGGCGTTCACGACCTGGTCCGAATTGGCGAAGTACGCGCACAATTATCTGAGCTTCCCCTTCACCATCGGCGTCGTGCTGATCTTCCTGATGTGGGTGGGCGGCAACATTCCCAACAGCGTGGACGTTGAGTGGGTCAAGCGCGGCGGCGGCATGATCGGCGATGACCATCCGCCGGCCTATCGGTTCAATGCCGGCCAGAAGATGATCTACTGGATCGTCGTGATCGGCGGTGGTGCCTCGGCCGTGACCGGCTATCTGCTGCTGTTCCCCTTCTATGCGGCTGGCATCGAGGGAATGCAGCTCGCCCAGGTCGTCCATGCGGTCGTCGCGATGCTGTTCGTCGCGGCCATGCTGGGGCACATCTACATCGGTACGATCGGCATGGAAGGCGCCTTCGAGGCGATGGGGGAAGGCACCGTTGACGTCAATTGGGCGAAAGAGCATCACCGCCTGTGGTTGGAGGAGGAGTTGAGGCGCACTCCGAAGGGCGCCCGGGCTCAGCCTGCCGAATAGTTAAGCCAGAACTCCTGCGCATAACGCCCGGCTTCAAACCCGGGCGTTTTGCTATAAGGGACCATGCGCATTATCGGTCTTGCAGGCTGGAGCGGTTCGGGCAAAACCACGCTGATCACCAAGCTGATCCCGCGACTTATCGCGCGTGGGGTCAAAGTCTCGACGCTCAAACACGCCCATCACGGATTTGACCTGGACCAGCCGGGCAAGGATTCGTTCTTCCATCGCGCCGCCGGTGCGACGGAAGTGATCATTTCGTCAGCCAGGCGCTGGGCGATCCTACACGAACTGCGTGAGGAGCCCGAGTGGGACCTGCGTGGCCTCGTCGCAAAGATGTCGCCCGTCGATCTCGTGCTGGTCGAGGGATTCAAGCGCGATACATTTCCGAAGCTTGAAATTCACCGAGCCGAAAACGGCAAGCCGCTCATCCATCCCGAAGACCCGCATATCGTTGCTATCGCCGCGGATACCGCGTTGCCACAGGCAAAGGTGCCCGTCATCGATCTTAATGATATCGAGGCGATCGCCGACCTGCTCCTGGCACACGCCGTACCGGTCGGCGCAGCGCAAGCCACCGCAGCTGCAAGGAGCCGGTAATGACTCAACTCACCGACGACTGTTTCGCCTTTTCGGGTCCGTTGCTGCGGCTCGACGACATGGAACGGTTGATCCGCGAGCGAATTTTTCCCGTCACCGAAACCGAGCGTGTGCCGTTGCATGGCGGGCGCGGGCGCGTCGTCGCGCAAGATGTCAGCGCACCGGTCGACCTTCCACCATTCGACAATTCTGCCGTCGATGGCTACGCGGTGCGGCATGCCGATTTACAGCCTGACAAGGAAACGACGCTGCCGGTGTCCGGTCGCCTGACCGCCGGCGCGCGCGCAAACCTCGCGCTAAAACCGGGAATGGCCGTCCGTATTTTTACCGGCGCTGCCATGCCCAAGGGCGCGGACACCGTTTTCATGCAGGAGGATGTGACGGTCAAAGGCGACCACGTGACGGTGCCAAAAGGGTTGAAACTTGGCGCCAATCGCCGCCTTACCGGCGAGGATGTCGCGGCTGGAGCGATCGTCCTGCGGTCGGGCACGGTGCTCGAAGCACAGCACATTGCGCTCGCCGCTGCGCTCGGTCTGACCGAGATCTTGGTGCGGCGGCGGCTCAAGGTTGCGATCTTTTCGACCGGCGATGAAGTCATCGAACCCGGTTCGGTTCGCGCCGGTGCCGCAATCTACGACTCCAATCGCTTTTTACTTACCGAGCTCCTCGAACGACTAGGCGCGGTTGTGACCGACCTTGGGATTCTCGCCGACGAGCCTGAAAAACTTTCACGTCGGCTGGCCGAAGCGGCAGCCGGTCACGACCTCATTGTTACATCCGGGGGCGTATCGACCGGGGAGGCTGACTACGTGCGAGAGGCCGTCGAACGGATCGGCAATCTCGTGTTCTGGCGGGTTGCCATCAAGCCGGGGCGGCCAGTGGCGCTTGGAGTGATCCAGGCGGCATCTGGACACGGCGCAGCATTCGTCGGATTGCCCGGTAACCCGGTCGCGGTCTTCGTCACATTCGTGCGTATCGTGAAACCGCTGTTGCGACGACTATCGGGCGCGCGCCCGGACAGACTTATTCCACTGCCGGTCCGTACTGCATTCGCGTACAAAAAAAAGAAGGACCGTCGCGAATACGTCCGTGTGGCACTCAAGCGCGCGCCCGATGGCGAAATCGAAGCGGTCAAGCACCCGCAGGACGGTGCGGGCATTCTTACATCGTTGACGGAGACAGACGGATTGCTGGAATTCCCCGAGGATGTGACGACGATCGAACCGGGAGCCCGCGTCGGCTTCCTCTCCTACGCAACTCTGATCGGCTGACAGCCGCTTTTTTTACGCGCCGAGGCGCACGCCGCTCGTCGTATAGGCTTTGTCGACCGGCTCCTGGATGCTGTTGAGCACCACACCGCCAATCACGGCGATAATAATGGCGGCCACGCAAGCCATAATGAAGCTCTTCATTTAATAGGCTCCTCTCCCAGACCCCATAGCTTCTTACCATGACAAATATGAACGCTCGTCAGGGCGGTCAAGACGCAATTCTGCGAAGCAAATTACTCAGGTATGTTGCAATGCAATGCGCTCGGCTTTTGCCGCGTCTTCAGGAGTGTTCACGTTGAAGAACGGGTCGACCGGCTGGTCCGGCCAATCGGCAATAGCGACACCATGCCGGGCAGTCCAGATCTCGATCTTGTGCAGATCTTCCTCGACCAGCGCCTTGCGCAGGTCCTCGCGCAGCGCCAGCGGCCAAAGGCCCACCACCGGGTGACGCCTTTCGCCGGAGCGCGCGCATGCAAGCGGCACGCCCGCGCCCATTTTGCGGCGTGACTGATGCAGGCGTTCAACGAGGTCGTCCGGCAGGAATGGGCAGTCGCCTGGGACGCTGAGGATCCACTCAACGCCGTTTTTCTGCTTCGCCAGCCAGTCTAGGCCGGCAAGAATTCCGGCCAGCGGGCCGGCGAAATTCGGGATGCTGTCCGGCACGACCGTCAGGCCGGTGTCGGCGAATCGCTTGGGGTCGCCATTGGCATTGATGATGATGCCGGTACATTGCGCCGACAGCGTCGCCAGCACCCGGTCGAGGATCGACACGCCACCGATTTCGATGCGGGCCTTGTCGCCGCCACCCATGCGGCGCGCAAGGCCGCCCGCAAGCACCAGGCCGAGAGTAGGCGGGTGGTTAGTCATCGTGGACTGCCGCTTTGCGCCGGTGCTTGGCGCTTTCCTCTTCGACAAATGAGAGGTCCTGATCGAATACAATGCGGTCTTCGCCGGCGAGCGCGACAAAGCGTTTGCCGCGCGCGCGTCCGATCAAGGTCAGGTTCGCCTTGCGAGCGAGCTCGACACCCCACGCGGTGAAGCCCGACCGTGAAATCAGGATCGGTATGCCCATGCGGACGTTCTTGATCACCATTTCCGAAGTCAGCCGCCCGGTGGTGTAAAAAATCTTATCGTCCGCGAGGACACGCTCCTGGAACATCCAGCCGGCGATCTTGTCGACCGCATTGTGCCGGCCGACGTCTTCCATATAAACCAGCGGTTGATCCTCCCGCGCCAGGACACAGCCATGAATGGCGCCGGCCTCGAGATAAAGTGACGGCGTGGTGTTGATCTTGTTGGTCAGCGCGTAGAGCCAGGACGTACGCAATTCAGCCTTCGGCAGCGTCACGTTTTCGAGCGCCTCCATCAGGTCGCCGAACACAGTGCCCTGCGCGCATCCGGAGGTCTGAATCTTCTTTTTCAGCTTCTTCTCATAATTGGTCTTTCGCTTCGTGCGCACCACCACAACGGAAAGTTCCTCGTCGTAGTCGACGCCGGTGACAACATCGTCTGGGAGCAACATGTGCTGATTGAGCAGGTAGCCGATCGCCAGATATTCCGGATAGTCGCCGATGGTCATGGCGGTGACGATTTCCTGGCTGTTAAGGAAGATCGTCAGCGCCCGCTCGACGGTTACGGATGTCTCGATCCGCGCGCCGGTCTGGTCGACGCCGCTCACGCGCTCGGTCAGCCGCGGGTCGTGCGGATTGGGTCGGATGATGTAGCCGTCTCGGTCTTTGCTCATCGTTCAACTATAGCAGACAATTTGCCATAGCGTGAAAACTGCCCAACTAAAGTGGGCAGCAGTGCCCGTTTTGTCCATGCTCGGGCCATCACTTTGCGAAGATCGTTTCCAAGCTGCGCATCATCGACATAGACTAAGGCCAACGACAAAAGCGTTACGGGGAGATGCCGATCATGCTTCGCGCCACCAAAGACATCATGCTGCCGACCACCATCACCGGCTCGCTGCCGCGGCCGAGTTGGTACACCCAAAATCTTGGCGCGCGCAGCTTTCTTGACGCGATGGTGAACAACCAATTCCGCGAGCAGTATGTCGATGCGGTTTCGATCTACCTGCACGAACAGGAAATGGCAGGCCTGGATATTGTTACCGACGGCGACGCACATTTCGATTCCGATGTCGGTGGCCAGAGTTGGACCAATTATCCACCCCGACATATGGGCGGGTTCGATCGCCACCCGCAGCCGACACCTGCCGGCAAGGGCGGCTTGGGTTTTCCCCCCGGCCACATTCTTCACGACTATCTTGAATCGCGTGTCATGCCCGGCATCAGCGGGCCGGTTACGCGAGGCGAACTGCAATATGCCGCCATGTTCAAGGTTGCGCAGCGCATGACCAAAAAGCCGGTCAAGTTCGGCACGATCGGACCGGAACTGGTCGCTTTCGCCGTGCAGGACAGGCACTACAAGTCGCTGAAGGACCGCATCCTCGCTATCACCGATGCTTTGAACGAGGAGCTGCACGATCTCGCCGACGCAGGTTGCCAGGTCATCCAGTTCGAAGAACCGCAAGTCCATCTGCTCGCGGTGCGCAACATCGTGGACGACGTCATCAATCCGGCGTTCAGCGTTGATGTCTTCAATCGCACGGTCAAAGGCCTGCGCACGAAAACCGAGGTGTGGTGTCACACGTGCTGGGGCAATCCCTCGCAGCAACGCATGTTCAAGGACGTGCAAACCTACAAGAACGCGCTGGAGATGCTGAACAAGGTTGATGCCGATGTCATCACATTTGAATCGGCCAGCGCCGGCGGCACGGACCTCGAAGCGTTCGGCAAGGTCATCACCGACAAAAAAATATGCATTGGCGTCATCGATCACCACTCGCTGCAGGTCGAACGGCCGGAAGAGATTGCAGATCACATCCGGCGCGCGCTCAAATACATTCCGGCGGAGCGACTGGTACTTTCTTCAGACTGCGGGATGGGCCGCGAAGGAATGAGCCGCCGTCACGCCTTCTACAAGATCGTGTCACTGGTGCTCGGCACCAATATGGTACGCAAGGAGCTTGGCCTTCCGCAGGCGGAATGCCTCGCTGCCGATGCGCGCTATTCGCTGGTTGTGCCCGCCAAATAGGGATTGGCTCGGTTAACGAAAGCTGAACACGCCTCCCGGAATTTCATCGTCGATCTTCGCGTGGTTTAAATAAAATTCGAGATAAGGTTGCATTTGGGGGAGGGGCAGGCCAGGAGGCTTGCCGATGCGTGTTCGTCTTATTGCGGGGACTCTCGCCGTTGGGAGCGCTTGTCTGTTCGCCGTTGCGCACCACCCGGCGCCTGCCGAGCCGCAACAGCGCGCTGAGGCTATTGATTTCGACGCCTTGCGCGCCCAGGCTACGGCCGCACTGACGTCGCTGCAGCAATCTCGCGAAGCGCGCGTGGCGTCGGTCGCCACCACCGCGTTCTGAGGTTTCTTCAACCGGGCAGGAATGCCACTGCACCACTGGTGCGGTCGGTAAGCCGCTCGACAGACGCCTGGTAAAGCGCTTCCAGCTGATCCTGTTTTAAAACCGCCGCAACCGGTCCGTCGGCGATCCGCGTGCCGTCGCGAAGCAGGAAAGCACGGTCAGCCGCACGCAGCGCATGGTTCGGGTCATGGGTCGTGAACAGCACCCCGTGTCCTGATTTTGCCAGCGCGCGAATCTCGTTCATCACCTTCCCCTGATTGCCAAAGTCGAGGCTTACGGTCGGTTCATCGAGCACGATGAATTGCGGCTCCTGCGCGAGCGCGCGTGCCAGCAGCACCAATTGCCGTTCGCCGCCGGAGATCATCGTGTAGGGGCGATCCGCGAGGGCGGCGATGCCGAAACGCTCGAGCACGGCCTGCGCCACCGCGCGGTCGCGCGCGCTCGGGCGGCTGAACAGGCTGCCGTGTGCGGTGCGGCCCATCAGCACCACGGTTTCCACGGTGAAAGCAAAGGTCCCGATGTGTACTTGTGGCACATAGGCGATGACCCGAGCCCGGTCACGGATCGAGTAGCCGCCCAGCGGTTTGTCGCCCATCCGCACTTCGCCGGACTTCGGCTTGAGAAGGCCGAGCAAAGTTTTGAGCAAGGTGGTCTTGCCGCCGCCATTTGGCCCGAGGAGCGCAAGCACCTCGCCGGTCGCGAGCGCGATATCGAGTCCACGCCCCACCGTGCGGTCAGGATAACCGATGGTGAGATCGTGGCCTTCGATATTCACGACCAGGTCCTTTGCATACTGGCGAGAAGCCAGATGAAGAACGGTGTCCCGACCACTGCCGTCAAAATACCGAGCGGGATTTCCACCTCCGCAGCGGTGCGCGCGAGCGTGTCGATCACCAGCAGATAACCCCCGCCCAGGATCGCCGCTGTCGGCAGCAATCGCGCGAAATCGGGGCCAACGAGGGAGCGCGCGAGGTGCGGCACCACCAGGCCTACCCATCCGATAATTCCGGCGGTGGCCACGCTGGCCGACGTGGTCAGCGTTGCTGCAGCCACGATCGCAATTCTGAGCGGGCCTGTTGCGACCCCAAGCGAACGCGCTTCCTCTTCAGGGAGAGACATGACGTTCATTCGCCACCGGAGCGCAATGAGCACGGCGGTGCCGACCCCAACCGGGCCGAACAAAGGCAGCAGGTCGGATACATTTGCCGCGGCGAGGCTGCCGAGCAGCCAGAAAGTCATGGCGGGCAACTGGTTGTAGGGATCGGCAAGATACTTCACCAGGCCGACGCCCGCGCCAAGCAGCGCACCGACCACGACGCCGGTCAACACCAAAACCAGGATCGGATCGCGCGAGCGCACGGCCGAGCCGATCATGTACACGGCGGCAACAGCGAACAGGCCGCCAAGAAAAGCAAAAGCCTGAATCGCGAGCACGCCGAGCGAAAGAAAAATGCCGATGACCGCTCCGAGTGCCGCGCCTGACGACGCGCCGAGAATGTCGGGCGATACCAGCGGATTGCGGAAAAGGCCCTGGAACGCGGTGCCGGCGACCGCCAGTGCCGCTCCGACCAGCGCCGCGGCAAGCACGCGCGGTCCACGAACTTGCAGGATCACGCTTTCGACGGCACCCGGCACGTCGGGACGATGACCGCTGAATTTGGCAAGCAACACGTTACCGAGTTCGGCGAGCGATACTGGATAGCGGCCGATTGTGAATGCAAGCAGCAATCCCGCGATCAACACGGCGGTTGCGATCGCGAGGCCCGGCAGGGCGGAGCGGGTCAATTAGTCTCTCCCGGCCAGCACATGGTCGATCTGCGCGTCGCTCGGAGTGCGATGATAGAACATCGCATAAAACTCCCGGGTTTGCGCGCGAATATCCTCCGGAAATTTATCCGGGTACAGGATCTTCGCCAGCCACCGCAGGCCGATGAGCCGGTTCGCCGAGGGCGGAAAATCCACCCAGCCGAAAGGCATCTTGGGAGACAGATGCACGCGGCCATCGCGGACCGCCTTAACCGACGCCCACGCCGGGTCGTTGCGCATGTTCGCAGCGAAATCCTGGTCGATGGTAATGATGACATCCGGATTCCAGAGAAGAACCTGCTCGATCGAGACATTGGCGAGGCCGCCCTGATTTCCGCCGGCAACGTTTTGCGCCAGCATTTCGATCGTTTCGACGTTGATCGAGCCGCCAAGCCCGGTGACGAGCCCGCGCGGGCCGCGCGCGTAGTAGGCGCGAGGCCGCGATGAAGGCGCAATGGCCGCGATACGACCGACCGTAGCTTTGATCGTGTCCTCGGCGTAACGGGCCATCTTTTCCGCATCGGCTTTCCGCCCTGTCAGCTCTCCGAGTTTGCGATAGGTTTCGGCAATCGCATCAAAGCGCCCATCGAGCAGCGCATACGGAATATTGGTCTGCTGCTGCACTCTTTCGGCAAGCGACACGAACGTAGCGCTGGTCGCACCGACGTCGAGGATAAGGTCCGGCTTGAGCGCAATGACGCTCTCCAGATTTGCGGTATTGCCACGCCCGGTGATGCGTCCAACCTCGGCGCGTGTGCACGCGTCGGGCAGCAAATAGTCGCATTCCTCCGGACGGTTGGCGCGCGGCCAGCCAAGCAGGACGTCGGGTGCAAGCGTGTAAAGAAGAATCGCAGCAGGCGGGCCGGCGGGGAAGACACGTGCGACCTTCTCCGGCACGACCAAGGCGCGGCCGGTCGCGTCGGTCACCGTTGCCGCGCGGGCTACACGCGGCGCAAAGAGAGCGGCCGCGCTCGCCAGGAACATTCTGCGGTTAATGCGCATATTCATCCACGCTCGGCACGTAGCCGGGCAGGCACGTTCATTTTCACGTGTAGATCAATCCACCGCGGCCATGACGCTCGTTGCCTTGATGATTGCGTAGGCGGTTTTGCCCTTTTCGAGTTCAGTTCATCGGCCGACTCATTTGTGATCGAGGCGGTGACAGTCTGCCCGCCGATATCAATACTGACGTGGGCGGTGGGCGCGCCTTTCTTGACGTCGACGATCTTACCCTTGAGTGATTGCGTGCGCTCAGTATCATGAGGTGCCTCCACTTTTAGTCTAACGTCCTGGCGCGAAGCCGTGTTTCGCTAAGATCTTCTGGCCTTCCGGCGAAACGATGAAATCGGCGAGCCGTTGCGCCGCTGACGGCACTTCGTTCATCACTGTCAGGCCGTAATCGGCTCCCACGACCAGATTGTCTAGCAAAGTAACGATCTGCTGATCGGGATTTTCTTTCTGCGCCGCCAACGCGTTGGTGCAATAGGTCAAAAATATATCGGCCCGGCCTTCCGAGACATGCCAGCCATAGACTGTACGTCCGGCTGGCGCCGGCATGCTGCTTGCGCCACCGGTGAATTGGAGGGCCTTCTTCTCCAGCTCGGTCTGCGCTCCCGGTTTGATCGCTTCCGCTCTTCGGAGGACTTCGAAGGCATAGTCACCGGAGGGATCGGCCTTCGGTGTCGACGTTCCGAGCTTCACGTTCTTGTCGAGCATGCGCTCTAACAAAGTCGCACCACTGACCGCGAGCCCCGGTTTAACCAAGGCGCAAAGCGTGTTGCGAGCAAAGCGCAGCACCGGGCCGCTCTTTTTCTCGTCGTGCAACGCCTGCGGATGCCCCATGTTGCCAGAGGCAAATACGTCCGCCTTTGCGTCTCCGGAGATCTCATTCTTCAAAATGCCGGACGGCCCGTATTTGGCCTCGACCTTGCTGCCCGTTGAGGCTTCGTAGGCTTTACCCACATCGGTCAAGGCGGCCTTCAGGCTACCGGCGGCGTAGAGTTGAACGGTTCCGGCTGCCGCAGGTCCTGCCATGGCAAGCATCGCCGCTATCATCACCTCGCACGGATCAGGCGCTCGAGTCGTTGGCATTCGGATAGAACAGCTGCTCGCCATTGATCTTGTACTCGGCGATTGCCTTCTGTCCTTCAGGTGAAACCAGCCAATCAATGAACTGCTGGCCAAGATCCTTCTTTGAATTCGGATGCTTGGCCGGGTTCACCAGCATCACGCCGTACTGGTTAAACAGGCGCTTGTCGCCTTCCACGAGAATTTGCAGATCACCCCTGTTCTTAAAGGACAGCCAGGTACCGCGGTCCGACAGCACATAAGCATTGCTGGCGCCGGCTGTATTGAGGGCCGCGCCCATGCCTTGGCCGATCGACTTGTACCAGGCGCCCTTGTCCTTCTCGATGTCGATGCCTGCGTCCTTGTTCCACAGCGCGAGCTCAGCGATGTGCGTGCCCGAGCGATCTCCACGCGAAATGAACGGCGCTTCTTTCTGCCTGATCATTTGAAGGGCCTTTGCAACGTCCTTCATGCCTTTGATGCCGGCGGGATCGCTCTTCGGTCCGATCAGGACAAAATCGTTGTACATAACCGGATAGCGCTTGACCCCTTCACCTTCGGCAAGAAACTTTTCTTCCGCCGATTTTGCGTGCACAAACACAACGTCGGCATCGCCGCGGCGGCCAGTGTCGAGTGCCTGACCCGTACCCTGCGCGACAACCTTCACGTCGATGCCGGTTTTTGCCTTGAACAGGGGCAGGATATGACCGAACAGGCCTGAATCCTGCGTTGAGGTGGTCGACGATACGACGATCGACTTGTCCTGCGCGTGGACAGGCACGGTGAATGTGATGGTGCCGAACGCGGCGGCGACCAACATTGTGCGACGACTTAACATTGGAATCCTCCTTCTGCTTTTCTCTCAGACCAGCAATTCGCCGGCGATGAATTTGCGCGCCTCTTCCGTGCGCGGCCTGGTGAAGAACTCGGTGGCGGGCGCGTTCTCAATCAATCGACCGCGATGCAGCAACACGACGTCCCCCGCAAGTCGCTTGGCCTGGCCGAGATCGTGCGTCGACATCACCACCTTGACGCCGCGCGCACTCACCGCGCGCACGATGTCCTCGATCGCCTTCGTGGCGAAGGGATCGAGACTGGCGGTCGGCTCGTCGAGAAACAGCACGACGGGGTCGCGCGCGAGCGCGCGTGCAAGCGCGAGTCGCTGCTGTTCGCCGCCGGAGAGCCGCCGCGCCGGTCGGTCACCGAGCGTGTCAAGGCCGACAAGTTTCAGCAATTCCCCCGTGCGGTCTTGGCGCACCGCGTGTGGCACATGCGCCGCGGCGAGCGCGTAACGCACGTTTGCAGCGGCGCTGCGTCGGAGCATGGCCGGGCGCTGAAACATAATCGCGCGTCGCTCCGGCGCTGCGTTCTCGCGTCCGCCCCAACTGATGCGCCCACTGGAGACGGACATCAGTCCCATCGCCGCACGTAGCAGTGTCGTCTTGCCGCTGCCGTTCGGTCCGATCAGAACCGTCGGCGCTCCTGCAGCGATCGTCAGCGTCAGCGAATCGAGGATTATCACATTGCGCGCGACGATCCGGGCGTCGGCAAATGTTAGCGGCAGGTCCGAGACAAGTGCGCGCATGCTCATCCCGCGTAGCGTTCGCCGGCGCGACGCATGCCCCAGGCCAGCGCATTGATCAGAACGACGATGAAGATCAGCACCATGCCTAGCCCGATCGCGAGCGGTAGGTCGCCTTTGGAGGTTTCCAGCGTGATCGCCGTCGTCATGGTGCGGGTGAAACCCTCAATATTGCCGCCGACGATGATTATCGCGCCGACTTCCGCCGCCGCCCGGCCGAATCCGGCAAGCACTGCGGTGAGCAGACTGAAGCGCGCGTCCCAGATCAGCGTTGCCGCGCGCCGCACCGGGCCGACATCCATAGCGGCGAGCTCGTCGCGGTATTCGACCCACAGGTCTTCGATCGTCTGGCGCGTGAGCGCGGCGATAATCGGCGCGACCAGCACGGTTTGCGCGATCACCATCGCCTGCGGGGTGAACAGCAGGCCCCAGGATCCAAGGGGCCCGGAGCGCGACAACAACAGAAATACGGCGAGGCCCACCACGACGGGGGGAAGACCCATCAGCGCATTCAGGATGACGATGACCGCCGCCCTGCCGCGAAAGCGCGCGAAGGCCAAAAGCGCGCCTCCCGGCACCCCGACCAGCATCGCGAGCAGCACGGCGCTGAGGCTGACCAGAAGCGACAGCCGCACGATGGCGACCAGGGCCGGATCACCGGTCATCACCAAGTGGAGTGCTGATGCGTCGCCTGTCATTGGAACTCTGAAATCACATGGGCGCTCTCAGGGTTGGAATACTTTGCATTTGCTGCTCATCTTGCGCAGGCACACCCGTAGGGGTCAATCTTCGAAAACAGAACATAATTATGCTTATCAGAGCAGATAGGTTCGCCAATGCGGCGGGTTGCCTGAGGTCCGACGGTGGCTATAGTGCGCGCCGCCGGAGGCGCCGCCACGGACCACCGGCGGCAATTTTGGACCGGCACAGGCGTCTAGCGCCTTTTCGAAGGGCGCTGCCTCTTCGACGACCTGTCGGAAAGGTGCTGCAGCGCGAAAGCGCGCGCTGTTGCAGCGCGAAAGCGCGCGCTGATGACGCGGCCTGCAGGGCAGGTCCGGATCAGGAGGGGTGGCCGAGTGGCTGAAGGCGCACGCTTGGAAAGCGTGTTTACGGGAAACCGTAACGTGGGTTCGAATCCCACTCCCTCCGCCAGGCCTTAAGATATTGGCGTGGCCCCTAATTTGCTCTTCGCCGAGACACGAATTGGCCCGATATTTTCGGGCCTTTTCGCTAGTGCGTTGATGCGGCGCGAAGAGCAGAGACAATTCAGTCCGCGTTTGCGCGCCT
>DATDLC010000078.1:0-35503 GCA_036519515.1 Pseudolabrys sp.
ATGCCCGCAATCGTCGCAAGCGGAAGGAAGCCCGACGTGCGCGCTTGCGGCTCCTGTCACCGCTCCGAAGGGACTGGCGGTCCGGAAAATTCGAGCCTCGCCGGTCTCTCCGTAGACTATTTCGTGCAGCAGATGGCCGACTTCAAAAGCGGCGCAAGGAAGTTTTCCGGCCCGCAAAGAAGCGCGGTCCTCCTCATGACGGCGGCAGCCGAAGCCGCCACGGACGCCGAGGTGCAGGCCGCGGCGGAATATTTTTCCGCGCTGAAGCCCAAACGGATCGTCAAGGTCGTTGAAAGCGATACTGCTCCGAAGACGTATATCGCCCGCTTATTTTTCGTGAAGCGGGCGGAGGGCGGCACCGAGCCGCTCGGCCGGCGCATCGTCGAGATGCCGAACGATGTGGGGCAATTCGAGCTTCGTGACACACGATCGCAATTCACGGTCGGAAGCGTCGCGAGGGGAGAAGCTTTGGCCAAAACCGGCGGATCGGATAAGAAGCCCAACTTCGGCCGTCGTACCGTTTTCACGATATTGAGTGGTAACAGCGCCGGTGATGACAGCCGACGGGATTGGCCCGATCAATCGGGCGCCAGTAAAGATATCCCGAGCCTGGCCCGCCGGCGCAGCCAGGGGGTGGCGCGATATTTCGGATCGTGCGTGATTGCGTGCATGCCATCAAGCACGGCAAGAACACGCGCGCCGCCGAGCGCATCGCCGAACGCCAGCGGCCCCTTCGGATAATTCAGGCCGAGCTCAACCGCGGTATCGATGTCGGCCGGCGCAGCAATGCGCAATTCGGCGATGCGCGTTCCGATGTTGACGATCATGGCCAGCATGCGCTGAACGACGAATCCCGGACTATCTTTGATTACGGTCACCGCCGTTTTTTCATCCGACAGAGCGGCAAACGCAGCGCCAAGCGTTTCCGCGTTGGTGAGCGGCGCTTTCATCAAGGTGCGCCGCCCCCGAAAGGCGCCGAACATGTCGACGGCGACCGTCCGCGCCGGATCGAGATTGAGGCGAACGCACGCGCTCGAGGCATCCTCGCCCAGGGGCGTGACAAAGCACGGTCCGCCCGCCGCAGGCTGTCCGCCGAGCTCAACCTTCACGCCCGCCTCGTTCAGCCAAGTCGCGAGGTCGCGGCCACCATCCTCGTCCGCAATCCATGCCGATTTCGGCTTCGCTTGCGGTGACACCGCAACCGTCGGCGGGCTGGCGGATTCCGGATTGTCATAGTTGTAAAAGCCTTGTCGCGACTTGCGGCCAAGGAGGCCGCCTGCAACGCGGACCGCCATATTCGCCGAGGGCTGATACATCGGATCATCGAAGTATTGTTCGAAGATGCTCACCATCACGGCATGCGCGACGTCACCGCCGACAAGGTCGAGCAATTCGAACGGCCCCATTCTAAATCCGGCCGCCTCCTTCATCAGCAGGTCGACCTCGCGCGAACTGGCGATGCCTTGCGACACGATGCGCAGGGCCTCGGGCCCATAGGCGCGGCCTGCGTGATTGACGACAAACCCGGGCGTATCGGCAGCGACCACAGGATGCTTGTTGATGCGCCTGACGAAACCAACCAGCGCCGCGACCAACGTCGGGTCGCTGCGCAGGCCGCCGATCACCTCGACCAGACGCATCGGCGGCGGCGGATTGAAGAAATGCAGGCCGCCGACGCGCTCCGGCCTTTCGCAACCTGCGGCAACCTCGGTGACCGACAGCGAGGACGTATTGGTGGCGAGCACGCATTCCGCCGGCAAACGCTTTTGCAGTTCGCGAAACAAGGCGCGCTTGGCCGCGAGGTCTTCGACGATCGCTTCGATGACAATACCGGCTTTCTTTGCGTCGTCCAGAGAAGCGATCGGCTTCAAACGGTCCAGCACGTCACGCTTTTCCGCCGGCGTCATGCGCTGCTTGGCAACCAGGCCTTCGAGGCCTTTGTCGACCGCCGCGATCGCGTCTTTCACCGCACCGTCACGCGAATCGAAAAGCAGCGTGGTGAGACCAGCCTGCGCGCACACCTGCGCGATACCGCGTCCCATGGTGCCGGCGCCGACAACGGCAACGATCAGATCCGGCTTTGCGAGATCAACCGCCACCGTTACTGCCCTTCGAACTTCGGCTTCCGCTTTTCCATGAAAGCGCGCATTCCTTCTTTCTGATCGCGCGTGGCAAATTGCAACTGGAATGCCTTGCGTTCGAGCATCAGCGCCGTATCGAGCGGCGCATTCACGCCGGCATTGACGATTTCCTTGATCTGCATGATCGAAATCGGAGGCATGGCGGCAATTTCGCGCGCAATCTCGATGGCGCGTACGAGGGCCTGACTCGTCGGCGCGACTTCGCTGATCACGCCCATGCTCAATGCTTCGGCCGCGCCGAACATTCGTCCGGTCATGATCAGCAACATTGCCCGATGCCGGCCGACGAGCCGCGCGAGCTTCTGCGTGCCGCCGCCGCCGGGCAGGATTCCGACTTTCACTTCAGGCAAGCCAAGCTTTGCGCTCTCGCCTGCAACAATGATGTCTGCGCACAGAGCAAGCTCGAGGCCTCCTCCGAGCGCGAACCCCTCGACTGCCGCGATCACGGGCTTGGGGCAGTCCATGATCGCACGCCAGTACTTCTGCACGTTCCGCGACATAACCTCGACGGGGCCGGCTTCCGCCATTTCGCCGATGTCGGCGCCGGCGGCAAATGCGACATCTGACCCCGTCACGATCACGCAACGCACCTTGCTGTCCGCGCCGCAGCGGGTGATTTCTTCGGCAAGCCGCACACGCACCTCAAGATTGAGCGCGTTGCGCACTTGCGGACGATTGATCCTGAATACGACGATGTCGTCTGTCGGGTGCTCAACGAGCAGTGATTCCGGAGCGGCCATGGCGATCAATCTACACGATTTGGATAAGGCTTCAGGAAACGCACATACTGGGGCTATTTGGCGCCCGAGTTTACGACAGCAAGCGCATCCACGACACCGCTCCGACTTCGTTGCGCGTCCCAGGAATTCGATGGGCGGAGCGGACAATATTGCCGCGCACTTGCGCCGGAGTGAGTTTCGGTTTCGTCGCCAGCAGCAGCGCGGCAACCCCGCTGACGTGAGCGGCCGCGACCGATGTCCCCGAGTTATCTGATATTTGCCGTCCGGTGCAGCGGCGAGAATTTCGACCCCGGGCGCGGCCACGGCGACCTGCGGGCCGCGATTGGCCTGGAGCATCAATTTGTCTTCCGCATCGGTCGCCGTCACGCCGATCACGCCTGCGCCCGCACCCGGGTAGAGCGGCGGTGAATTCCGACCGGCATTGCTGACCGCTGCTATCAGCACGATCCCCCTGGCGTTCGCCCTGGCGAGCATCTCCTGCAACATGGGGTCAGCGGGGCCGGCAAAGCTCATATTGATGATGCGCGCGTTCTTGGCCGCCGCCCAATCCAGACCCTTGAGGAAGTTGAATGTGGTGCTTTGCGCGCTCTCCCCGGCTCCGGAAAAAGCGCGCACCGCCAGAAGTCTGACTCTCGGCGCAACGCCGACCAATTTGCTGTTTGCGGCAATTGCGCCGGCAATCGCCGTGCCATGCGTGTGCGCCGGCGCAGGCGTTCCCACCGCATCGAATTCATCCGCAATGGCGCCAGCAAGATCAGGATGACTCTTGTCGACCTTGGAGTCGATGACCGCAACCAGTACGTCATCGCCTCTGTTGACGCGATGGGCCTCCAGCAGATGCAATTTGCGAACGACATATTGCGCCGACGCATCGCTCGCGGGCGAATCCTGCCTTGCCGGCTGCTGCGCTTGTGCGCCGACATAGGCGAAATTGACCTGAGCGGCGGCGACGCCGGGGAAATCGCGCGCGATGAGATTCAATGTCTGGACCGCCGATCGACCGCCATCGATTCGATAGCGTCCGATTGTCTCGCCGGTAAGCGCGAAGGTCTGCGACTCCAAAAGCGTAAGGTTCAGCCGGTCGATAAGCCGTGAGCGACTAGGTTCGGACATGCCGGCTGCAAATCTCAGCAGGATTTCATTCGGAATGAATCGCGTCTCGCCGGAGGGCGAAATATTGATGTTTCGTCCGCTCGCAGTCCGTTTCGGTTTTCGCGGCGGTGTCGGCTGCCGGGTATTGGTAACCGTGATGGTCGGCGGAAACATCGCGTCGGCCAAAAGCCACCCCACCGGGCCCAACATGTAGCCCAAGGTCTTATGATAAGCCTCGCTGATTGTCAGTTCGCGGCCCAGGATCACCGTCGCGTCATCGGCGAAACAGCCGCACAGGCGATCGAACGATCACGTAGCCGCCGAGCGGGGTGATCGGGGCACCACGATTGATGACGGGAGGCGGAGGACCGTTTGTCGCCTGGCTAAACGCCGGCGAGAGCGCGCCAACCATGATCGCGGCGGCAAGCACCGCGGCCTTTGCGAACTCCCGCATTGTGCCCTCAGCCTCCCCGATGTGTGGGCCCGGATATTCTACACAGCCATTGGTCGGGCACCATGCCCGAAAGGTTCATGGGGGAGGCTGGCGAAAACCCACTAGTGCGGCCGTGCAACCACCGCATCGATCAGCTTGCGGCACTCGGCGAGTTCATGCAGTGCGGCCCGCAACTTGCGCAGGTCTTCATGTCCGAGGCCATTGTCGGCCACACCGGACGACGGTTGCGCAGACGCCGACTCTGCTATCGCTGGATCGGAAGCGGCGACGCCGTGAATCGCACGGTCAGCAGGGTCAACGCGAGGAATTGGCGCATTGGTCAATGGTGGCTCGACCCGGGCGGCCACATCGTCGTGCCGATAACCAAGGTCACGTCCAATGAGCGAGGATAGACGGCCGCGCAACCCACGATCTTCGTCCGTCGCAACATCCTCGGCCGTCACGACCTCTTCGGCGACCTCCTCTTCGTCGTCTTCTATCCGGCCGTGTGGTGGCTGGGGAGCGCCGTCGTGCCAAACCACTTGGACAAATTTCGAGCCCTGCTCGCGCAAGATGCGCTGCACGCCACGAATGGTGTAGCCCTCGCCATAGAGCAGATGACGAATACCGCGCAGTAAGTCGATGTCGTCGGGGCGATAATAGCGGCGACCGCCACCGCGCTTCATGGGTTTGATTTCGTGAAAGCGGCTTTCCCAAAAGCGCAGCACGTGCTGCGGCAAATCGAGATCATCGGCCACTTCACTAATGGTGCGAAATGCGTCCGGCGCCTTGTTGTCCAAAGCGACCCACTCCTGAGTTTGATCCTAACGCGGATACGCAACCAGGGAACGAACGGCCTAGCCTGGCTCGGCGGCACCGTTGTTGATGCGTTGCTTCAGAATCGCCGACGGCTTGAACACCATAACGCGCCGCGGCGAAATTGGCACTTCCTTGCCGGTCTTAGGATTGCGGCCGATCCGCTGGCCCTTCTTGCGCACAACGAAGGAGCCGAACGAGGAAAGCTTCACAGTTTCCCCGCGTTCCAGACAGTCGGTGATCTCTTTGAGCACCAACTCCACCAAGGCAGCGGATTCCGTGCGTGAGAGGCCTACTTTTTGATAGACCGCCTCGCATAGGTCGGCCCGCGTCACAGTCTTTCCGGTCATCGCCTGCCCTGCCCCCGGCGAGGTATCCCGCTGAATTATCGACGATATTAGCTTCGCCGAAAGGGGTCAACGGGGCCGTTAAAGATTGTGATCAAATACCTCCACAACCGCAACTGCCAAAAAGCGGTTTCGGGCCGGCTTACCAGCGCAATAGCGCCGAACCCCAGGTGAACCCCCCGCCCATGGCTTCCAAGAGAATGAGATTGCCCCGCTTGATCCGGCGGTCAGTGACTGCGTCGGCCAAGGCCAGGGGGATCGAGGCCGCGGACGTATTCCCGTGGCGATCGACAGTAACAACCACTTTTTCCGGGGCAATGCCCAGCTTGTGGGCAGATCCATCGATGATGCGTTTGTTGGCCTGGTGCGGCACGAACCAGTCAATATCTGCAGCAGAATAGCCGGTGGCCTTGAAGGCATCCTCGATCACATCCGTGATCATGGCCACCGCATGCTTGAAAACTTCCCGGCCTTCCATGCGCAGGTGGCCCACGGTCTGGGTCGAGGATGGCCCGCCATCCACGTAAAGCTTGGCCTTATGGCGGCCATCGGACCGAAGATGGGTTGTCAGAATCCCCCGGTCCTCCCGCGCGCCCGCTTGCGGCTGTGCCTCAAGCACCAGCGCACCGGCCCCGTCGCCGAATAGCACGCAGGTCGTGCGATCGTTCCAGTCGAGGATCCGCGAAAAAGTTTCCGCCCCGATCACCAGAGCGCGCTTGTAGCTCCCGCCCCGCAACAAGGCATCGGTCACCTGCAGAGCATAGACGAAGCCCGAACACACGGCCTGCAGGTCGAAAGCCGCACCATGCGTGATGCCAAGCCCGGCCTGGACCGACACGGCGGTCGCCGGAAAAGTCTGATCGGGTGTTGAGGTCGCCAGAACGATCAGGTCGATGGAGCTTGCTTCGCAATGCGCATTCGCCAGCGCTGCGCGCGCCGCATGAAGTGCAAGATCGGACGTGAGTTCACCCGGAGCCGCAACATGGCGTTCGCGAATGCCGGTCCGCTGCACGATCCATTCGTCGGTCGTTTCAACCGAGCGCGCCAGTTCATCGTTACTGACAATGCGCGCGGGCAAATAGCTCCCGCACCCGAGAATGACAGAGCGGAAGGTCGTCACGAGCCTGCCCCGCTCGCCAGTCGCGCAGTGGTGCCCGCTTTCAGGTCGCGTGCCATCGATTCTCCGATCTTGGCAAGCAACTCATAGCGCACCATGTCGTAGCCCATGTCGATGGCCGCGGCCGTGCCTTCGGCATCGGAGCCGCCATGACTTTTGATGACCACGCCGTTAAGCCCGAGGAAAACACCGCCATTTGATTTTCTTGGATCCATCTTCTCTCGCAGGGTCCGGAAAGCCTGCCGCGCAAACAGATAGCCAAGCCGCGCGGCCCAGGTCCGGTTCATTGCCGCGCGCAAATATGACGCGAGTTGATGGGCAGTCCCCTCAGCAGTCTTCAGCGCGATGTTTCCCGCAAAGCCTTCTGTGACGACGACGTCGACGACACCTTTTCCGATGTCATCGCCTTCGACAAATCCATAATAGTCGAAGTGAGGAAACTGGCCTTCGCGGAGAATTCGCCCCGCCTCACGCACCTGCTCAAGTCCTTTGACTTCCTCGACGCCGATATTGAGAAGTCCGACGGTGGGACGATCGATGTCGAACAACACGCGCGCCATCGCTCCCCCCATTGCCGCGAGAGTGACCAAATGGCCCTCGTCTGCACCGATTGAAGCGCCGACATCGAGCACAACAGATTCGCCCTTCAGCGTCGGCCATAGCGCAGCAATTGCCGGGCGCTCGATCCCTTCCTTCATCTTCAGATTGAAGCGGGCCATTGCCATTAATGCGCCGGTGTTTCCGGCGGAGACGGCGACATCGGCTTCGCCTTTCTTCACGGCGTCAATGGCCAGCCACATCGAAGACTTCCACCGGCCATAGCGCAGCGCCTGGCTCGGCTTGTCGTCCATGCGGATCGCAACCTCGGTGTGTATGACTTTCGATTTCGCTTTAAGCCTGGGTAACCCCTCGAGCACGGGATCCATCGCCGCGCGATTGCCGAACAGCAGGTATTCGATGTCGGGATGCCGCGTCAGTGAAATGTCGGCGCCTGGCAATATCACCGCTGCGCCATGATCGCCGCCCATGGCGTCAAGCGCGATGCGCACCTTATCCGGCATGGATCGCTCTCGGCGTTAACGGGGGTGGCGGCAACACAGTCACTGGAAATGGACGAACGGCCGCGACCATAGCCGCTCGGCAGCAGCAAACAAGCCGGTTCTCCGTTGGCGTCATCCCCTGCACCCGCTTGCGGCCCGCTAACCGCCACCGAGGCGCTTTTTCAGCGCTTCGAGGGCCGCGAACGGTTTTGCGCTGGCATCGTCGGCCTTTACCGGCGCGAATTCGGCACCCGGCTTGCGCGGATAGGGATCGATACCAAGAAGCAGGAACTCCGTGGCGATTGCGCCAAGGTCCAACCGACCGTCTGATATAGGCTCCGGCGGGTCGTCGTCGTCGGTGTGCGCCGCGGTCGATTCCGCCTTCGACAAAGCCGGCTCCGCCAATCGCGACGCAAACCGCAGGTCAATCGTTTCTTCGATGTCGCTTTCAACCGGTTCCAAGGTGACCACGCAGGTTTGGCCAACGCGTGCGCTGACATTGCCTGTGACGCGGACGCCGGCGCCGCGACGCGTGAGATCGAAAACGGCAGACAGACGGACCAATTCGCGCAAGCCGGCGAGTGTGGCGAGTTCGGCGCGGACTGTTTCCGGCGCATCAATCTCGACGTGCAGACCGGTTTCGGGAATATCGTCCACAGTGACCGGTACGCTCCACAGGCTTTGATTTTTTTCCATAAAATTCAGGTTTCTGCTGACCCGTCTTTGTCTTCAACAGGAACAATAACGTCAGGGGTCGGCAGGCGCAGCCTGCCCGCTAATAGCTCGTCCACTTGTTGGACCCCGACATCACGTACCGCTTCCCGGATATAGGCCGCAAGATGGACCGGAGCGGCCGGCGATGGCGGCGAGCCCCCATAGACGTTTCGCGACAGGGCCTCGACCAATGTTGCCTCGCCCTGACCCGCCAGCGCAGATCTGTAGGCCTGCGCTCGGCCGTAAAACGCTTCGCCGATGCGCTGCATTTCCTTTGGCACTGACAGGTCGCCGATACCCATTTCTCTCAAATTGTGGTCCATGTCCCGGCAGAAATGGTCAAATAAGGCCTGTCCGGCCTCGCGGGAGTCCGGTTCCTCGGCCAGACGGTCGATGACCAGGGCCAAGTGCACCACAAGCAGATCGAAGCGACCATTTACCGTGTCTGCGACACCGTATTCGCGATAAAAACAGGGCAATCGCGCCTGTGCCACGATCGTGCCATACAGGGTGGAAATGGTGTCCTGCCGCGACCTGCGGCGAAACAGGGGGGACATCATCGGGTCATTCGGGGCTGGAAGCCGTTTTGCCGCGGTTACGTCAACGTCTCTCTCGATGCAAGGCCGAAATGGATCTGCCGAAAACTGTGCGCTATTGTAACTTTACCCTCCATTTGTCGCTCGTGCTTGCGGGCGCTTTGGCGCTTGCGGCTTGTTCCGGTACGGAAACCCTCCAGCGCGGCTACGTTCTGCCCGAGGGTGCGTTAGAACAGGTTCCTGTTGGCGCCACCCAGGAACAGGTCCTCATCGTGCTCGGCACGCCTTCGACCGTCGCAACGGTCAATGGTGAAGCCTTCTATTACATCTCGCAAAAGGCGCAGCGCTCGGTCGCCTTTCTGCCGCACGAGGTCGTCGACCAACGCGTGATCGCAGTCTATTTCGACAGGGAGAGGCGCGTTACCCGGCTCGCCAATTACGGCGTAAAGGACGGCAAGGTATTCGACTTCTATTCGCAGACCACCCCGACAGGCGGCCAGGAATTGAGCTATCTGCGCAACATCTTCAAAAACGTCGGCTTCCATCTCTAGACGTCGGCGCCCAGGTGCCATTGCCGGCTTGACCAGGATTGGTTGCCGAGACTGCGCACGAACCTCTCAGCTGTCATTGTCGGGCTCGACCCGGCAATCCATGCGGCCGGTCAACCGACAAATTAAGTCGCTACCCTCCTGAAACTCATCATGGATGCCCGGGTCAGGCCCGGGCATGACGCCGAATATCGTTGCCCGCGCGTTCTGCGCCGTGAAAAAGGGCCCGCGTAAATCGCGGGCCCTTTTGCATTTTCTGCGCGCGACTAGTGGGCGAGGACCGCAAGCAACAACAGCGCCACGATGTTCGTGATCTTGATCATCGGATTCACTGCCGGACCTGCCGTGTCCTTGTAGGGATCGCCCACCGTATCACCGGTGACCGCGGCCTTGTGCGCATCCGAGCCTTTGCCGCCGTAGTGGCCGTCCTCAATGTATTTCTTGGCGTTGTCCCATGCGCCACCGCCCGACGTCATCGAGATGGCGACGAACAGACCGGTGACGATAACGCCGAGCAACATTGCGCCGACGGCCGAGAACGCCGCCGATTTACCGGCCGCTCCGCCACCGGCGATGAAGTAGATTGCAAAGTAGCAGACGATCGGCGAAAGCACCGGAAGCAGCGACGGGACGATCATCTCCTTGATCGCGGCCTTGGTGAGCATGTCCACGGCGCGTCCGTAGTCCGGCTTGTCCTTGCCTTTCATAATGCCGGGCTTGGCACGGAATTGCCTACGCACTTCCTCGACGATCGCTCCCGCCGCACGGCCGACGGCGGTCATGCCCATCGCACCAAACAGATACGGCAGCAATCCGCCGAACAACAGACCGACCACCACGTACGGACTGTTGAGGGAGAAGTCGAGTTGAATGCCCTGGAAATACGGATGCTGTCCGGCCGTGCTGATGAAGAATCGCAGATCCTGGTTATAGGCTGCGAACAACACCAGCGCGCCGAGGCCCGCTGAACCGATGGCATAGCCTTTGGTGATTGCCTTGGTGGTGTTGCCGACCGCATCGAGCGCGTCGGTCGACTTGCGCACGGCCTTGGGTAGACCGGCCATTTCGGCGATGCCACCGGCATTGTCGGTGACCGGACCGAATGCATCGAGCGCGACCACCATGCCGGCCAGCGCCAGCATCGACGTCACCGCGACGGCGATGCCGAAAAGTTCGGCTTGCGCATAAGCCACCAGAATGCCGGCAATGATCACCAACGCCGGCAACGCAGTTGCTTCGAGCGACACAGCGAGACCCTGAATGACATTGGTGCCGTGACCGGTGACGGATGCCGCCGCGATCGACCTGACCGGACGGAAATTGGTGCCGGTGTAGTACTCCGTGATCCAGATGATCAAACCGGTCACGACGAGACCGACGATCGCGCAGATGTACAGCGCCTTGCCGGTGAAGGAAACCCCGGTAATCGGGCCCATGCCGATCAGACGGTCGGTCACAAAATAGATGGCGATCAGCGAAAGCACCGCAGAGGCGATAAACCCCTTGTAGAGCGCTCCCATGATCGACTGTTTTCTGCCAAGTCGCACAAAAAACGTGCCGATGATGGACGTGATGATGCAGGCGCCGCCGATGGCCAGCGGATAGACCATCATTGTCATCAGCATCGGTGTGCTCGCGAAGAAGATCGAGGCCAGCACCATCGTGGCGACGATGGTGACCGCATAAGTCTCGAACAGGTCCGCGGCCATGCCGGCGCAGTCGCCGACATTGTCGCCCACATTGTCGGCGATCGTGGCCGGATTGCGCGGATCGTCTTCCGGGATCCCGGCTTCCACCTTGCCGACCAGGTCGCCACCGACGTCCGCACCTTTCGTGAAGATGCCACCGCCGAGACGGGCGAAAATCGAGATCAGAGATGCGCCGAACCCGAGCGCGACGATGGCATCAATCACCGTGCGGTCATTGGGCGCCTTGTGCATCGTGCCGGTGAGGAAGCCGAAATAAAGCGTCACCCCGAGCAGCGCGAGACCTGCGACCAGCATGCCGGTTATCGCGCCCGATTTGAACGCGAGTTCGAGCCCGCCGGCGAGCGATTTGGTGGCGGCCTGTGCAACCCGCACATTGGCACGCACCGAGACGTTCATGCCGATGAACCCCGTCGCACCCGACAGGATAGCGCCGACCGCGAATCCGACTGCCACCAGCCAACCGAGCGTGAAACCGATGATCACGAAAACCACCACGCCGACGAGGGCTATGGTGGTGTATTGCCGTTTAAGATAGGCCTGTGCGCCCTCGCGCACGGCCTCGGAAATTTCCTGCATCCGCTTGCTGCCGGAATCGGCGCTCATCACCGATTGGGTCGCCCAGATGCCGTAGAAGATCGCGAGCACCCCACAGCCGACGATCAACCACAAAGTATTCATGGTGGCCATTTTTTCCCCGATTTGATTTGTGCTGGCGGGACGAACGCTCCCGCCGGCGCCAGGAGCGTCGAGGATGGCCGCTTTAAGGGCGCTTCACCCCGACCGGAAAGCGCGGCGGATATAGCCAAAAAGATGCCACTTGCGCAACGCGGAAAATGGAGTGCGGAAAGGTATTCTTTGCCGCGCCTGTCCTGGTCGCCTGGGGCGATACCTATTTTTCCTTTGCAAGAGCCGCTTCGAACTTTGCCTTTTCACTCGTAACCCAGCGGCGATAGCCCTCCGGATCGACCCAGCCCTAGACTCCCTCTTTGGCCATGCGCGCCAATTTCTCCTCGAATCCCGGGGCCTGCGTGTGGGCGGGAAGCCAGATATCGGGTTTCATCGTCTCAAGCATGCGGAACGTCCGGCGATAGTCATCGACAATTCCCGGATACGAAGGACGGACTACGAGCCGATACAGGGGATTGACACTGGTGCAGCAAGGAAAAACGACGTTGTAGGAACGGCCACCGTCCTCGACGGTGGTGACCCACGTGGTCGCCCCGCGCGTGTGGCCTGCGCCGAGCAAAGCGGTCATTTTGATATTGCCGAGCGTGAGGACATCCCAATCCTTCAGCACGCGCTCGGCCGTAACCGGCGGGAAGTAGAATGCTGGCTGCGTCCCAAAGACAGGATCGGTCTTTCCGCCGGATTTAAGCTGTTCGAAATCGCGGTCCATCACCGCAGCCGAGCCGCCGGAAAGCTGCACGAAATGGGCCAAGGTGCCAGCGTGATCGATATGGGCGTGGGTGATCAGCAGTAACTTGATGTCGCGGGGATCGAAGCCAAGTTTGTGGATCGATTCCTCGAAGACGTCCGCGGAATCAGGGATGCCTCCATCGAGCAGGATGTGCCCGGCCGGCGTCGTGATCAGATAGGCGGCAAGTCCCTTTGTGCCGACGTAGTATATGGGCCCGACAATCTTGAACGGCTCAACCGGCTCTACCCAACTCTTTAAATAGGCCCCCAGTGTCGGCGGCACATGCTGCTGTCCGCTCAACGCTGCGCCGATGTCCGAGAGAGGCGGAGAAAGGGCTTCCTGTGCGGTCGCCCACCCGGCGAGAATCATTTGAAGAACGACAAGAATGAATCGCATGGGCATGACTCTAATTCGTCATGGCCGGGCTTGTCCTATTCCGTTCATTCCCGCGCAAGCAGGAATCCAATTTTGCAAAAAGAACTGTCCCCGCTTCCGTGGGGACGAGCGGATGGTGCCGCACAATCTGCGCGCAACAAGAGCGGCGGATCACGCGAGGTGTTTGTGCTTCCTCAATCGAAGCGAAAGTGCGACCAGCAAACAGCCTTCAAGAATCGCGAACCAGCCGATCATCCAGACCACTGCCAGCGCGCCCAACCCCGGCCGCACCAGCAAGAGCACGCCAAAGGCGACCGAAAGCAGACCGCTCAGGATCAGCAGCCACTCACCTTCGATTTCCTTGCGCAGCTGAATTGCGCCCCAGATCTGCATGATCCCGATGACAATCGCCCAAATGGCAATGAAGAACAGCAACACAAGTGCCGTGACACCGGGCCAGGCGAAAGCAAGTAGGCCCGCGATAACACCAGCAATGCCAACGACGATAAGCCAGAAGCGCGCGCTCATTTGGCCGCGCGGGCCGGCAACTGCGCCCCACAAGGCAAAAATGCCGTCGACGACTGCGTAGGCGCCCCAAAGGAGCGTGAGTGTCAGCAAGGTGATGACTGGCCAGACGAACGCCAGAATGCCAAATGCTATGGCTGCGAGACCGCGCAACAATACGAGCCACCAGTTTGTCTGCCATGGTGCGCAGCAGTGCGAAGCCGGCCAACGGTGGCCTTGATTCCATGTGTGTGCTTGTCATCGGACGTCTCCCTCAGCTTGAATTAATCTGCTTTGGGGCTTGGCTTTTTTACCGGTAGCCGAACTGCTCTCAGTCCGCTCCTTCGCCTCTACTTTAAAGACCTGAAAATCGTACTCTCCCTCGCAACGACGAGAAAGTTCATCCGGAAAAATTGAAGCGGTCGGTCGGTGTTGCGGTACCGCTCTCATGGAAGCCGGTACCTCGGCATCGATCTTTCTCGCGGCCGCTCCAATCTCCGGGAGCAATTCTTAGAAGAGTAGGTGCGGCCCGTCGATTGGACCGAGGTCCATTATGCCTTTGGATGACAAGGCCTGATCATACGGTCGAAGCACGCGGGCGGAGCGACAACCACAAAAGCAGGGCGCCTGCAACGAAGATGGTCGGGAAGATCACCTCGTTGATTGCCGTCCAACCGAATTTCTCGAGCAGCTGACCGGAGGAGAACGAGCTCAGCGCCATGCTGCCGTAAATCAGGAAGTCGTTGAACGCCTGGACCTTGTTGCGCTCATGCGGCCGGTGGCATTGCGTCACCAAAGTGGTTGCGCCGATGAACGACAAATTCCAGCCGAAGCCAAGCAGGACCAGTGCTGTCCAGAAATGCGCCACCGTGATGCCGGAGATTCCGACCATGGCAGTGGCAGCGATCAGTGCCAAGCCGATTCCAGTAATCCGCTCGACGCCGAAACGCGCGATCAGCGAGCCTGTGATGAAGCTCGGCGCATACATCGCCAGCACATGCCACTGAATGCCGAGCGCTGCCTCGGTGATTGAATGACCGCAGCCGACCATGGCTAGCGGCGCGGATGTCATCACCATGTTCATCATGCCGTAGCTCGCTATGCCGCAAGCGACGGCGACAATGAAGCGCGAGCTGCGCACGATCTCCCAGAGAGGCCGCGCGCCGTTGTGGGGGATCGGGCCAAGCGGCGGCACATTGATAAATTGCAGCACAACCGCTGCCGCAATCGCGCAGACCGACTGCCCCAGATAGCTCGCCGCAAAGAGATGCGGCGACAAAAGATCCTTGGTGAAGATTACAAGCTGCGGGCCGAGCACGGCGGCGAACACGCCGCCCGCGAACACCCAGGATACGACCTTTGGACGATAAGCATCGCTCGCCGTATCGGCTGCGACGAAGCGATAGGACTGATGCGCGGCCGCGTAGACTCCTCCGCAGAAAGTTCCGATGAGCAGCACCCAAAAGTTGCCGCTCATCACCGCCGCGTATGAAATCAGTCCAGACAGAATGCCGAAGGCCGAGCCGCATTGCAGAGCAAAGCGGCGTCCGTAATGCCGCGCAAGGAAGCCGAGCGGCAGGGTGCCGAACCACATCCCGAAAACCATGGCCGTCACCGGCAGTGTCGCAAGTCCCTTGTCGGGCGCTAGCACCGCGCCGACGATGCTGGATGTGGAAACGACCACCGTGTTGTTTCCGCCCGCAAGCGCCTGCGCGACCGCCAGGACTATGGCGTTGCGTCGTGCGAGGTTGTCATCGGGCTTGACGTGCTGGAAAGATTCGGCGGCCGCCGACATGAATGGGCTCCCGGAAAGCCGCTCCTTGTAGCGGCCATCCACGGAAATCGCCAATGCCCCCTGTGCAGGGCAGGTTTGAGCGCAGATTTACCGCTTGCTTGGCGCGCGCGTTGCCCGCGGCTTCTCTTGAAACTCCACGGCGCCAGGATGGCGAATGCTCGCCTCCCTCGCCTCGACGATCGTTCGGGCCCCGATCTGGCCCAGGGAAGCTCGCAGTTCGTCGATGTAGAGGTCGATCAGATAGTCCGGACCGTCATCGCCGAGTGCCGCCACCGCCCATAGGAAGGATTTTCCGGCAAAAGCCGCATCCGCTCCCAGTGCCAGCGCCCGCATCACGTCCTGACCACTGCGTATCCCGCTGTCGAGCACAATCGTTGCCTTCTTGCCGACTTCCGCGACGATGGCAGGGAGCACGTCGATCGATGGCATCAGCGCCTCGATCTGGCGACCGCCATGGTTCGAAACCCAAATGCCGTCGATGCCAAGCGACACGGCCTTGGCCGCGTCTCCCGGATGCAGAATTCCCTTCACCGCCATCGGGCCTTTCCACGCGTCGCGATAGCGCTTGACCTCTTCCCATGAAAAGGCGCCGCCCATGCGCGCGCGGGCGAATGCGATGATGTCGTTGGTCCAGGCTCCCGGCGGTGCGTAGCCGGCGATGGTGGCGAAGCGCGGATAGCCGTGACGCAGCAGCGCAAACATCCATCTCGGCCGCACCATCATTTCGCGCATCATCCGGAGATTGGGTCTGAATTCGTGAGCAAGTCCGGCATAGGTTTCACGCGAGCGTGTCGTCCGCACAGGGACGTCAAGCGTAAGAGCCAGAACTTTCGCTTCGGCCACATGCGCACGCCGTACAAGATCGAGCCCGATCTTGTGGTCGTCATGCCAGAACCGGTAAAGCTGCAGCCAGAACACGTCGGGCGCAGCTTCCGCGGCCTGCTCGATGGTGGCACCACCGGCAACGCTGAGCGTATAGGGAACACGCGCACGCTGCGCGGCTTTTGCCATCAACAAATCGGCGCCCGGCCACACCAGCGACGGTCCGCCCATTGGCGCGACGCCGATTGGCGCTGCATAGCTTCGTCCGAACAGTTTGACATCGACAGGCGGCAAGTTCGGCATCACGCCGTAACGAGGCGTGATCTTGATCGCGTCAAATGCCGCCCAGTTATGGGCAATACCGACGTCGTTACCGGCGCCGGTATCGCCATATTCGAAGGCAAACAACGGCACGTTATGAGGCGCACGCCGGCGTAACCAGGCGCTTGTCGGGAAATGCTTGTGGTATTTTTGAAAATTCGGATGCTGGCCGACCGGTGTCACCGCCGACTTTTTCGCCGTCATATCGTGCATGGAAAGTCCCGTTCCTTGAAACTTTATTATAGCCGCGCCGGACGCATCCGTCCCGTTTCAAAAGTGGCTGAACGAGGCGCGTTTGAAAGTCAGCACGCGACCATCGCCGCCAATATAGCGAATGTCCTTGCCGGTTTTGATCTCGCCGATCTCCGCCACCGGCACGTTGGCCGTCTTAGCTGCTGCGCGAAAACCAGCGGTCCTGGCCGGCGGCACGGTGCAGATAATCTCGTAATCATCGCCGCCCGTAAGGGCCGTTTCGAGCGCCGCTGGATCGACAGCGATCGCCGCTTTGGCCGCATCCGAGAGAGGAACGAGCGAGACGTCGATATCGGCTGCAACACCGGACGCGCGGCAAAGCTTGGAAAAATCCCCGGCAAGGCCATCGGAGATATCCATTGCCGCCGACGCGTGAGTGCGCACGGCTTCCGCCAAACCGTTTCGCGGCTGCGGCAACAGATAGCGTGAAATGAGATGTTGGCGCTGCTGGTCGGTCAATTTCCAGTCTTTGCCTTTGCGTACCATCAGGCCGAGCGTTGCATCGCCGATCGTTCCGCTGACAAACACCCGATCCCCCGCGTTGGCGCCGGCGCGACGCACCATCGTTCCTTCCGGAACGCTGCCAAGCATCGCGATAGAAATCGTGATCGGGCCCGGCGTTCGGTCTGTATCCCCGCCGAACAACGGGCACGCGAACAGAACAGAGTCGCCGCGCAAACCCTGCGCGAAACCCTCGAGCCAATCGTCACCGATATCCTGCGGCAGTGCGAGCGACAGCAGAAAACCCAAGGGCCGCGCACCTTTCGCAGCCAGGTCCGAAAGATTGACGCGCAACGCCTTGCTGGCCACCGAATGCGCGGCATCCTCAGGGAAAAAATGTACGCCACCGACAATGGCATCGGTCTTGAGAACGAGGTCGCAACCCGGTGGTGGCGTGAGAAAGGCGGCGTCGTCTGACAGGCCAAGCGCACCAGGGTGGGTCGCGAGCGGTTCGAAAAAGCGCGCGATCAAGCGGTCCTCGGCCGACATATCGTCGCGCCCGTGCATCAGTTCACCCTGTAGCGCGGTCGAACTCGCCGGCGCGCAGGCGCCGCGCGAGTTGATCGAGCACGGCGTTGACCATGCCGGTCTCGTCGCGGCCGACAAAGGCGGCGGCGACGTCGGCATATTCGGCAACGACCACGCGCGCGGGCACATCGTCGCGGTGGATCAGTTCATAGGCACCCGCCCGCAGGGACGCCCGCAACAGCGTTTCGATGCGTTTGAGCGGCCAGCCCTTCGAAAGCGCTTCGTCGATCAGAGGATCAAGTTCGCGCTGTTCGCGGACCACCCCGGAGACGATGTCACGGAAGAAGGCTGCCTCGGCAGGCAAATATTGCGCCCCCTCGACCTCGCGGCCGATCCAGTGGCTTTCAAATTCGGCGAGGATGTCGTTCAGGCCGGTTCCGGCGAGGTCCATCTGGTAAAGTGCCTGAACAGCTGCCAGCCGCGCCGCGCCACGCTTGTTCGCCTTGCGCGCGTCCTTGTCATTGCGTGCAGCGTCGGCGCTCATCAGCGCCACACCAGCGTCTGCTTGAGCGCGACCATGGTCAGTGCGGCGCGCGCTGCATGTCCGCCCTTGTCGCTGCCTTCGACCTTCGCCCGGGCGTGAGCCTGAGCCTCATTTTCAACGGTGAGAATGCCATTGCCGACGGGAAGACGCTCCCGCACCGACAGATCCATCAAGGCACGCGCCGACTCATTCGCCACGATATCGAAATGGTGAGTCTCGCCGCGGATCACGCATCCAAGCGCGACCACGCCGTCATACGGCGCGCGGCGGCGCCGCGAGGCATCCATCGCAATGCCGATGGCGGCGGGAATTTCCAGTGTCCCCGGCACGGTCACACGGTCGTAGCGCGCCCCCGCATTATCGAGCACGCGCGTTGCGCCGCGCAGAAGCTCGTCCGAAATACTGTCGTAAAAGCGCGACTCCACGATCAGCAAATGCAGGCCGCCGTCCTTTTTGGTCCTGCTTTTCTTCTTGGTCTTCTTGGCCATGCCCGAAGTCCCGTTTCATCGCGGTGGTAGCAAGCGGGCCCGGCCCAAACAAGACGCTACTTCATCTCCGCCAGTCGCGCGGCGTAACGAGCCATCGTATCAACCTCAAGATTGACCTCGCCACCCTTGTGCAATTCGCCAAACGTGGTCACGTGCAAGGTATGCGGAATGACCAGCACCGAGAATGTGTCCCCCTCCACTGCATTGACCGTGAGCGAAACGCCATCGAGTGCGACCGACCCCTTGGTCGCTAAAAACCGTGCAAACGCACGGGGCGCCTGCAGCAGAAAGCGGGCCATTTCGGTCATGTCCTCGCGTCCCACGACCGTCGCAATCCCGTCCACATGGCCCGCAACCAGGTGCCCGCCCAATTCGTCGCCGTATTTCAGTGGCCGTTCGAGATTGATTTTGGACCCCGCACGCCAACGGCCGGCCGTGGTGACACGCAGGGTTTCGTCCCCGGCATCAACCGCGAACCAGGTGCGGCCGCCCTCCTCGCCTGCATCCACCACCGTCAGGCAGATGCCCGAGCAGGCGACCGACGCGCCTTGAACGATTTCTGCGCGTGGGTAATCGCAAGCGATGGTCATGCGATGCAGATTGCCGGCGTGCAGCTTGACCGAACGCACTTCGCCTATGCTTGTGACGATTCCGGTGAACATGATTCAAGCGCGCACAAAAGTTTCGATCGTATCGACGTCGAGTTTTTCACCGCCCAGCGAAGTCAATCGGCCTGTAAGTGCGTCCAGCGGCATGCCTTCCAGCGGATCGATACCGCTGGCACCGATGGATTTTGCCCCGTGCAGCAAGACCGCCTCATCGACAAGATCGCTTTCGACGAAACTTGCGGCAAGCGTCGGTCCGCCTTCCACCATAAGCCGCGTAATGCCCTGCTCGGCGAGAACCTTGAGAACTTGTTGCAGGTCGAGCCGCCCGTCGCTCTCATCCACGCGAAAAACCTTGCAACCCTTTTGCTGAATAATTTCTTCGGCAATCGACGAGGGCCTGTGCGAGGTAAACACCCAGGTCGGCGTCTCGCGAACGGTCGCAACGACCGATGTTGAGAGCGGCAAGATCAACTGCTCGTCGAGCACCACACGGATCGGCGAGCGCTCGAACATGCCCGGCAGGCGGCAGGTCAATTGTGGATCGTCGGCGAGGACCGTACCGATCCCGACCATGATGGCATCGCTGCCGGCACGCATCTGGAACACCCGATCGCGCGCCGTGTCGCCGGTGATCGCCGCCTGTTTCCGGCCTGCCAGTCCTGCCTTGCCGTCGGCGGAAATCGCAAGTTTGAGCGTGACGTGCGGCCGGCCCATGGCCATCCGTGTGATATGCCCGGCGTGAACGCGGCGCGCCTCCTCGGCACAAAGACCGACCTCGACGACGATGCCTTTCGCCCGCATGCGTTCGTGCCCCTGCCCGGCCACCTCGGGATTTGGATCTTCCAGGGCCGACACCACGCGTGCGATGCCCGAACGGACAACAGCGTCGGCGCACGGTGGTGATTTGCCCTGATGGGCACAGGGCTCAAGGGTCACGTACATCGTGGCGCCCTGCGCCGCCTTTTTTGCACGGCGCAGCGCCTCGACCTCGGCATGCGGCCGGCCTCCGTCCTGAGTCCAGCCACGGCCGACAATGATCCCATCCTTCACGATCACCGCGCCGACCGCCGGGTTGGGCCAGGTGCGGCCAAGATTGCGGCGGCCGAGCGCGAACGCAAGGCGCATGAAGCGCTCGTCGTCAGAGGCGCCTGCGCGGCTGGGCATCGTCTCCTGGTTCATTTGCGCGCGCTGGCCGTGGGTCGTCCGTCTTCATCGCCCGACAACTCGTCGAGCGCGGCGCGGAAATCCTTGGCCTCACGGAAATTGCGATAGACGGACGCAAACCGCACGTAGGCGACGTCGTCAAGCTCGCGCAGGTGTTCCATGACGATCTCGCCGATCGCCTCCGACGAAATCTCGCTCTCGCCCTGGCTCTCCAGCTCACGAACGATTTTTGAAACCATCTGCTCGATCCGCTCCGGCTCAACCGGGCGTTTGCGCAGCGCGATTTGCACCGAACGCATCAATTTGTCGCGGTCGAACGGCACGCGCCGCCCGTTGCGCTTGATCACGGTCAATTCGCGCAGCTGCACGCGCTCGAACGTTGTGAAGCGGAAGTTGCAGGTCACACAAACGCGGCGGCGCCGGATCACGGCCGAATCTTCGGTCGGTCGTGAATCCTTCACTTGCGTATCGAGACTGCCGCAACTCGGGCAACGCATATCGTCCCCAATTTCTCAGTCCTGATAAATCGGAAATCTTCCCAGCAATGCTTTTACTTTGTCGCGCACCGCGGCTTCGACCCGTGAATCTTCCTCGACGCGCTTCTGGGAGAGGACGTCGAGGACTTCGACGACCATCTCGCCGACCTGGCGGAATTCGGCGATCCCGAAGCCTCTGGTCGTGCAAGCGGGCGTGCCGAGCCGAATCCCCGACGTGACAGTCGGCTTGTCCGGATCGAACGGGATGCCATTCTTGTTGCAGGTAATGTGCGCCCGGCCCAACGCCAATTCAGCCACCTTTCCGGTCAACCGCTTCGGCCGCAAATCGACCAACATAAGATGCGTGTCGGTCCCACCGGACACGATATCGAAGCCGTGCGACTTCAGTGTCTCGGCCAGCGCCTTGGCGTTCTCCAGCACATTGCGCGCATATGTGCGGAAGCTTGGCCTCAGCGCTTCTCCGAAGGCCACGGCTTTCGCGGCGATGACATGCATCAGCGGACCGCCCTGCATTCCGGGGAAAACGGCCGAGTTGAGCTTCTTCGCTATTTCTTCGTTGTCGGACAGGATCACGCCGCCGCGCGGGCCGCGCAGCGTCTTGTGCGTCGTCGTCGTGACAACATGCGCATGCGGAAACGGCGAAGGATGCACTCCAGCAGCGACGAGACCTGCGAAATGCGCCATGTCCACCATCAGCATCGCGCCGACGTTGTCGCAGATTTCGCGGAAGGCGCTGAAGTCGATGATGCGGGGATAGGCCGAACCGCCGGCGATGATCAGTTTTGGCTTATGCTGATCGGCGAGCCGCGCCACCTCTTCCATGTCGATACGATGATCGTCCCGGCGCACGCCATACGGCACCGGCTTGAACCATTTGCCCGACATGTTCACAGGCGATCCGTGCGTAAGGTGACCGCCCGCAGCCAGATTGAGTCCCATAAAAGCATCGCCTGGCTGCAGCAAAGCAAAAAATACTTCGGCGTTTGCCGACGCACCCGAGTGCGGCTGCACGTTCGCAAACTTGCAGCCAAATAATCTTGTCACGCGTTCGATCGCAAGCCGCTCGGCAATATCGACGAACTGACATCCGCCGTAATAGCGCTTGCCTGGAAGTCCCTCGGCATATTTGTTGGTGAGGACCGAACCTTGCGCCTCGAGCACCGCACGCGAGACGATGTTCTCGGAAGCGATCAGCTCGATTTCATCGCGCTGACGGCCAAGCTCGAGCTGGATGGCGTTGTCGATTTCTGGATCCAGGTCGCGCAATGCGGCTGAAAAGAGATTCTCGATATCGCCTGTGCGCTTCGGGTTCGACGTCGCCGACATTCACATCTCCTCGCGCCGCGAGCAGTCGGCGCCCATCGGTAGCCAGGCGCCTGATCTCGAAACGCGGAAACTAGTTTTCGGAGAAAGATCATGCGCCCGGGTCAGAGTCCGGGATTGGCCGCCAATAGCATATTGACCGGCACCCGCCAAGCATTGGGCTGTGGAGTGTTCTCGGGCGCAATATCTAGGGGCCACGGCTTTGCACTGCCGCGCGAAAGAAAACCCCGGCCGGGAGCTGGCCGGGGCAAGTCAGTCCACCCGCGGTGGGGTTAGAGCCGATACAGAATCTGGTCGGTCCAGAAGCGCTCGAGCCGATGCAGCGACTTGTTGAGCGTGGAGAACTCCTCGGCATTGATCCCGCCGACTTGCTCAACAGTACGCACGTGCTTCTGATAGAGCCCTTCGATGATATCGCGCACCTCGCGTCCCTTCTCGGTCAGCTTGATGCGAACCGAGCGACGATCGACCCGCGAACGCTGGTGATCGAGGAAGGCCATCTCCACCAGCTTCTTGAGGTTGTACGAAACGTTGGAACCGAGATAGTAGCCGCGCGTGCGCAGCTCTCCGGCCGTCAGTTCCTTATCCCCAATGTTGTAGAGCAGCAAAGCCTGCACCGAATTGATGTCGGAGCGGCCACGACGATCGAACTCATCCTTGATAACGTCGAGCAGCCGGCGATGCAGCCGTTCGACCAACGTCAGGGCCTCCAAGTACTGAGGCCGAATGTGATCGAGCTGCGCCTCGCGTCCGGCGGGCTCGACCGTCTTCGCGACGGCTTTCATATGTTCAACGCCCCTTGCGTTTTATAACTCTGTCCCCGGTTGCAAGGCCCTGTTTTCCCCGCTCCGGATATCGAGCACCTTAGAAGGGGCAATCTAAAATCGGCTTAAATAACACCATAAAGATTAGGTTTATTTGCAAAGGTGAACGGTCTCTTGACCATAGAATTTTACGAAGCAGCGCAAGGCTTCGTTCACTCTAGAAATCCGCGTTATCCGCGAATGAACCGAATGATGCCGGAAAAGTCGCGCAACTCGCCGCCACTTGCCACATATTGAGAATAGATACGTGCTGCATCGGCGCCAAGTTCCGTCTTGATTCCTGAATTCTTTGCGGCGTCCTGCGACAGTTTCAAATCTTTAAGCATCATCGCCGCGGTAAATCCGGCCTGATAGTCGCGATTTGCGGGCGATGTCGGCACCGGCCCCGGCACCGGACAATAACTTGTCAGAGACCAGCACTGCCCCGACGACTTTGACGAGATGTCGAACAACTTCTGGTGATCGAGTCCGAGTTTTTCCGCAAGTACGAAAGCTTCGCTCACGGCGATCATCGACACGCCCAGGATCATGTTGTTGCAGATCTTGGCCGCCTGACCGTTGCCGGCGCCGCCCGCATGCACAATCGTCTTACCCATCTTTTGCAAGATCGTCTCCGCGCGCGCGAAAGCCTGTGCGCTTCCACCCACCATGAACGTGAGCGTGGCTGCGGTGGCACCACCGACGCCGCCGGACACGGGTGCATCGAGCATCAGCAGACCTTTTTTATTGGCTTCGCTTGCGACAGCACGTGCGGTCTCGACATCGATTGTCGAGCAGTCGATCAACAACGTTCCGGCATTCGCATTCTCGATGATGCCCGAGGACCCGAGGTAAACCTCGCGCACCTCTTTGCCTGACGGCAGCATCGTTATGACAACATCAGCCCGGGCCGCTGCAGTCTTTGCAGTTTCGACGCCAGTGCCGCCTGAAGCCTTCAGTTTGTCCACTGCAGCTGAACTGACATCGACACCTTCGACTTGATGGCCGGCCTTAAGCAGATTTTGCGCCATCGGCAGTCCCATATTGCCGAGGCCAATAAATCCGATGCGCGCCATGATGCCCTCCCCGTTCCTATTGCGGGTGTTCCTGCGCCGACTTCAACGCCAGCCATAAGTAGACCACAAGCAGGCTGCCTTCCATGAAGCCCGTCAGCCAGCCGCCGCCGAACACCTGCGGAAAAAATATTTCCACCGCCAGCATCGAGGCAACGGCCGTAAGCCAGATCACTGCCCCCCAGGCCGCAGCAAGCCAAAGACCGACGGCGGCCACGAGATCGATGACGGCGAAAAATACGGTCGCGGTCTGCCACGCGATGGAGCGACTTTCGAACGGAACGACGTCTCCGAAGCCGATGCCGCACACCTGCGCCCAATGATACAAACCCTTGATCATAGAAATCGCGGCCATTGCGCGCAGAAACAAGACAAGCCGTCGCGTCCAGACGCCGACCGAACGATCGCCCTCATGTTCGCGAACCGGTTCGAGCGTCCGGATATCCTCGGGGGCAGCGGGACGGTTCACCAGATCACCAGTTCGGACGGACCGAGCGGCGCGAAATGACGCTCGACTTCGGCCTCGTCGACATCCGGCAATGTCGAAGGCCGCCAGCGCGGCTTGTTGTCCTTGTCGACGATCACGGCGCGCACGCCCTCGTAAAAATCATGTCCATGGATGACACGCGACACTATGCGGAATTCCATACGCATGCACGTTTCGAAATCCCAGGATTTTCCGCGCCGCACCTGGGCCAGCGCCAGCTTGAGACTGAGGGGAGATTTCGAGCGCATTACGGCGGCCGTTTCTTGCGCCCATTGGGCTTCCGCGCTGCCGGAGATCGCTTCACGATCAAGGGCGGCGAGGACGTTCTCGACTATGTCGCCGGCGAAAAGCCGATCGATCGCCGCTCGGCGCGCCATGATGGGTTGTTCCCGCACTGACTCGTTAAAGGCAGACAACACCGCATCGACGGGAACCGTGCCCGTCAGGCCTTCGAGCAACGCGGGAAACCGCGCCGACGGCACGCGATGCGTGGCAATTCCCCCCGCGATTCCGTCACCGATTCCGAAACGTTCCCCCGTCAGTGCGCAGTAGGTTCCGAGCTCGCCCGGCATCCGCGGCAGAAACCACGTCGCTCCGACATCCGGAAAGAAGCCGATGCCGACCTCAGGCATGGCGAAGGAGAAACGGTCACCGGCAACCCGATGCGATCCATGCACGGAAACGCCCACACCGCCACCCATCGCGATGCCGTCGATCAATGCGACGTAAGGTTTGCGATAGTTCTTGATCGCTGCGTTGAGAGGATATTCGTCGCGCCAGAATTGCAGTGCTTCATCGTAGCGACCTGCTTTGCCGAGATCGTAGAGCGCACGAATGTCACCGCCGGCGGAAAAGGCTCGCCCGTTTGCTGCGGTGATCACCACACGCGTGACCGCTGGATCGTCGGCCCAGCGGGTCAGCTGCGCACGCAAGGCCAGTACCATCTCATGCGTGACGGTGTTGAGCGCTTTTGGCCGATTGAGCGTGACAATGCCGGCCGCGCCCCGTCGCTCGAACAGAATGTCGTCTTCGCTCACGCCGACCTCAATTGAGCGCCCATAGATACGCGGCGACCGCAAGCAATCCGAGCGCGCTGCGGCCCCAATGCAGCCGTCCCCACTGGACGACCAGGCCGCGCGTCTGATCGTTGGCCTGCTCGGGTGGCGTGGCTTTCAGCACCTTGTTGGTGGGCATGATGATGAGCATCGTATAGGGCCACGGTGCAAGGATCAGCGCGGCACCAACGAGCCAGCGCCAGTCGTAGGTAAAAAGAAAAGCCATGATCCCGAGCATGCCCGACACGACCGCGAGGCTTGCCTGCATCATTGCGCCGCGCTCGTAGCTCGGCTTCCATTCGGTCAACAGCGCCCGCGTATCGAGCTTCAGCCGCGCGGGTTGTTCGGCCACGCTGACATAGATGGCCGCGCCGGCAAAGATCGCGGCCGTCGCCAGAGCCAGCGCGCCGGTCCACATCGCGGCGTTCATGCCCGGCCCCGCTCACGCACGTTGGGGCGACCAGACACCGGCTTTCTGCACCCGCTCCATCGCCTGATCGGTGAACTCGGCGCGCGGGCCATCGCCGCCGATCACGAACATCAGGATCGATTCCGCATTCGGATCGCCCTTGGTGACATTCTCGAAACGGCGGATCATGCCGGGAGGAAATGACACCACATCGAGCGGACCGAGATCTACGAATTCGACCTCGCCCTTTTCGTTTTCCCAGCTTGCGCGCCAGGTACCGGTCATCGGAATGAACGTCTCGTTGGTGTCGTGGTTGTGCATCTCCGGGCCGTGGCCGGGCTTGGCCTTGCAGTAGCCGAGATTGAAGCCCTCGTTGATCTTGATGGCTGCGAGCTGCGCCGCATGGTCGCCCACCGGCGATGTCACCGCTCCGCCGGATCCCTCCGGCGGTTGAAAGCCGATCACGTTGAACAACGTGCACTCGCAACCCGGCATCTTGCTGTCCGGCAACCCGCCGTCAAAACCCTTGAGATCCTTGAACCGGGCGATGCGTTTTTGCATGTCCTCGCGAGAGAAATAACGGCGCGGAAGCTGTTCCATGGTGTCCTCCCTTCAGTTGCCGAGCATAGCGCGGCTCACGATCATGCGCATGATCTCGTTGGTGCCTTCGAGTATTTGATGCACGCGCACGTCGCGCAAGACGCGTTCAATGGGATGATCGCGCAAATATCCGTAGCCGCCATGCAACTGCAGGCAGCCATTGACCACGTCGAAACCCGTATCAGTGGCAAGACGCTTGGCCTGGGCCGCAAGGCGCGTCGCGGCCGGCTCACCCTCTCCGACGGCAACCGCGGCGCGATGCAAAAGCAGCCGGGCAGCCTCGAGTTCGGTCGCGTAGTCTGCCACGCGAAATTGCAGCGCCTGGAAATCCGCAAGGCGCGAGCCGAACTGTTTGCGTTGTTTCATGTAGGCGACCGTGCGATCGAGACAGAACTGCGCGCCGCCGATCGAACAGGCACCGATGTTCAGACGGCCGCCGTCGAGGCCCGCCATCGCAATCTTGAAGCCCTGCCCCTCGGCCCCGATCCGGTTCGCGACCGGTACGCGGCAATTCTCGAACATGACCATTGCTGTCGGCTGGGTCTTCCAGCCGAGCTTTTTCTCCGGCGCACCGAACGAGAGACCCGACGTGCCCTTTTCAACTACAATGCACGAGATACCGCGTGGGCCTGCCTCCCCCGTGCGTGCCATCACGACGTAGATGTCCGAAACGCCGCCACCGGAAATGAATGCCTTTGTGCCGTCGAGCACATAGTGCTCGACGTCGCGCCGCGCGCGCGTGCTCAGGCTTGCCGCATCCGAACCCGCGTCCGGTTCCGTCAGGCAATAACTTGCGAAATGCTCCATCGTGCAAAGCTTCGGAAGAAATTTCCTGCGTGCCTCGGTACTGCCAAAGGCATCGATCATCCACGCCGCCATATTGTGAATCGACATATAGGCTGCGGTGGACGTGCAGCCCTGCGCGAGCTCCTCGAAGATCAGCGCAGCGTCGAGACGGCTGAGCGCAGAGCCGCCGACATCCTCCTTTACGTAAATACCGCCAAAGCCGAGCGTTGCCGCCTTGCGCATGCTGTCGACCGGAAAGATCTCGTTTTCGTCCCAGTCACGCGCATGCGGCATCATTTCATCGCGCGCAAATGAACGGGCCGTGGCCTGAAACGCACGTTGTTCCTCGGACAGCTCGAAATCCATGGATAGCCCCGCCTTGGTCCAAGCGGCTTAGCAAGCGAAGCCGGATCGCGGCAACCGGGCGGCCCTTCAGGCATTTATGGCATATGCTGGAATTTTCCGGCGGCTCAAGCATCTAAACGACAGGACCAGGCGCAAGCGCTCACGGAGGACACCATGTCGACTGAGGAGAAGAAGCCCGGCGGGCCCGACCTTTCATCCGGCATCCCGGCCGCCGACCTCGCCGAGGGAGCGATGCTGAGCGGTCAAGTCGGTGATGATGAGGTCCTGCTGGTGCGTCAAGGCGGCAAGCTCTTCGCGATTTCGGCGCATTGTACGCACTACCACGGCCCCCTCGCCGACGGCCTGCTCGTGGGTGAGACGATCCGCTGCCCGTGGCACCATGCACACTTCAGCCTGCGGACCGGCGAAGCCATTGCGGCGCCGGCCTTGTCCCCGGTGACCTGCTGGTCGGTCGGAGAACGAGGCGGCAAGATATTCGTCGGAAGCAAGAAGACCCAGCCCGCTGCGAAGAAGACCGCATCGGGCAATGAACGCTTTGTCATTGTCGGCGGTGGTGCAGCGGGCTTCGCTGCGGCGGACATGCTGCGGCGGCACGGTTTCGCCGGAAACATATCAATGCTCAGCAATGATGACGCGGCACCGGTCGACCGGCCCAATCTCTCGAAAGATTATCTTGCGGGCAGCGCACCGGAAGACTGGCTGCCGTTGCGCGGCGATGATTGGTACGCCGAAAACAAAATCGACCTCAAATTGAAAACCGAAGTCACGGCGCTCGATGCCAAAGGCAAGGAATTGATCTTAAGTGATTGCAGCAAGATCAAATTCGACAAATTGCTCCTGGCAACCGGTGCCGAGCCGGTGAAGCTTCCCATCCCGGGCGCGGATCAACCTCATGTCTATACGTTGCGTTCATTTGCCGACTGCCGCGCAATTATCGCTCAAGCCAAGTCGGCCAAACGCGCGGTGGTAATCGGCGCGAGTTTCATCGGCCTCGAAGCTGCCGCGGCGCTGCGCGCTCGCGAGATCGAGGTTCACGTGGTGGCGCCCGAGAAACGGCCGCTCGAACGTGTGTTCGGGCCGGAGCTTGGCGATTTTATCCGGGCGCTGCACGAAGAGCATGGCGTCAAATTTCACCTTGAAGACACCGTCAGCGTCATCGAAGGAAAGCGCGCGACACTCAAAAGCGGCGGCACGCTCGATTGTGATCTGGTGGTGGTCGGGGTCGGCGTGCGCCCGCGCCTTGCTCTCGCCGAGAAAGCCGGCCTTGCGATCGACAAAGGCGTGATGGTGAACGACTGCATGGAAACGAGCGCGCCCGGCATCTACGCGGCTGGCGACATCGCGCGCTGGCCCGATCCCATTTCGGGCGAGCGCATTCGCGTCGAGCACTGGGTCGTTGCCGAGCGGCAGGGTCAAAACGCTGCGCTCAACATGATGGGAGTACAAACGCCATTCCGGTTGGCGCCGTTCTTTTGGAGCCAACACTACGATGTTCCGATCAACTATGTCGGGCACGCCGAGATATGGGACACGATCGACATCGAGGGCGACGTGATGAAGCGCGATTGCGTCGTGCGCTACAAATTGGGCGGCCGTGTCCTGGCGGTCGCCTCAATCTATCGCGACAAGGAGAGCCTCGAAGCGGGGGTGGAGATGGAGCGGCGGCAACGGGTAGCGGGGCCGCATGAGACCAGCTAAAAGAGCGCCGGGAGTGCCCTGATGGCCATAAAATTCGGCCGACCTTTGGAGCGGAAAATCGGCTTCGTGCCTGTCGAGCAGGAGGCACGCGAGACCTCCGATGCCGCCCCTCTCGACCTCACGATACGCATGCGCCGCAACCGGCGCGCCGAATGGGCGCGACGCATGGTGCGGGAGCACGTGCTTACGACCGACGACCTGATCTGGCCGTTGTTCGTGACCGACGGCAACAACACCCCCGTTCCGTCCATGCCCGGTGTGCAGCGCCTGTCAATCGACGGCATTGTCCGCGAAGCGGAACGGGCGGCCCAGCTGGCCATCCCCTGCATTGCACTGTTCCCCTATACCAATCCGGGCCTGCGCGACGACACCGGAAGCGAAGCGCTCAACCCGGACAATCTCGTCTGCCGCGCCATTCGCGCCATCAAAAAAGAAGTGCCGGACGTCGGCATTCTGTGCGATGTCGCGCTCGATCCCTTCACCAGTCATGGACACGATGGGCTGTTGCGCGACGGCGTCATCCTCAATGATAAGACCGTCGCAGTCCTGGTGAAGCAGGCGCTGGTGCAGGCGGAAGCCGGCTGCGACATCATCGCTCCATCCGACATGATGGATGGACGCGTCGGCGCAATCCGCAAGGCGCTCGATGCCGCCAATTTCACCGACGTCTCCATCATGTCTTATGCGGCGAAATATGCCTCGGCTTTCTACGGGCCGTTCCGCGACGCGGTGGGATCTTCCAAGACGCTGACCGGCGACAAGCGCACTTATCAGATGGACCCCGGCAATTCGGACGAAGCCTTGCGCGAAGTCGCACTCGACATCCAGGAAGGCGCCGACATGATCATGGTCAAACCTGGCCTGCCCTACCTCGATATCATCCAGCGCGTGAAAGAGACTTTTGCAATGCCGACCTTTGCCTATCAGGTGTCCGGCGAGTACGCGATGATCATGGCGGCGGCGGAGAACGGCTGGGTCGATGGCGAACGCGCCATGATCGAAAGTCTGACCGCATTCAAGCGCGCCGGCTGCGATGGCGTGCTGACCTATTTTGCCCCGCGCGTGGCGGAAAAACTCAAAGCGGGTTGACGCGATAAGGGCACTCTACCCTCCTCGTCACCGGCCCGGTGGCACATGAATTCGACAGGTTGAAATTTCCATGGGTGAGTTCGCCATCGGTCAAGGCGTGTCGCGTTTCGAGGATCCGAGGTTGATCCGCGGCGGCGGCCGCTACACGGATGACATCAAACTAGCGGGGATGACCCACGGTGTCGTGCTGCGATCGCCGTATGCTCACGCAAAGATAAAGTCGATTGATATCAAGGCCGCGAAAGCGGCGCCCGGCGTGCTGGCTGTGCTGACTGCGGCAGACGTGAAAGCAGCCGGCTATGGCGATCTCCCGGTACCGGGCGGTCTCAAGCGGCGCGACAGCTCGCCGATGTACAAGGCGCGTTATCCGATCCTCGCGGAAGACCGCGTGCGCTGGGTCGGCGACTATGTCGCGTTCGTCGTGGCCGAGACGGTGGCGCAGGCGCAGGATGCGGCAGAGCTCATCCAGGTCGACTACGAGGAATTGCCTGCGGTCACCTCGACGGCCGAGGCGCCGAAGCCAGGCGCACCGCGCGTGTGGGACGATTGCCCCGACAACATCTGCTTTGTCGAGCTGATCAGCGACGACAAGGCGGCGGTCGATGCCGCTTTTTCGCGCGCGAGCCATATCGTGCGGCATCGCTTTGTCATCAATCGGGTTACCGCGGCTACCATGGAGCCGCGCGGCGCCGTCGGCGACTACAATGCCGCTGATGGTCGCTACACGATCTATACGCCCATGCAGCGGCCGCATCCGACGCGCACCGAGCTTGCGAAGGTGCTCAAGGTGCCGGAAAGCAAGATACGCATTGTCACCGGCGATACCGGCGGCAGCTTCGGGATGAAGACACCGATTTTCAACGAGACGCCATTGGTGTTGCTCGCTTCGAAGCTCACAGGCCGGCCGGTGAAATGGATCAGCACGCGGACGGAAGCCTTTCTGAGCGACGCGCAAGCGCGCGACAATGTCACGGAGGCCGAACTTGCGCTCGACAGCGAGGGGCATTTTCTTGCCTTGCGAGTGAAGACGTTTGCCGCCATCGGCGCCTATCTCCAGCACTCGATGCCCGCTTTCGTGCTCAATGCCGGCACGCTGGCCGGCGTCTACCGTACGCCGGCGATTCACGTCGACATAACGGCGGTTTTTTCGAACACGAATCCAATGCGGCCCTATCGCGGCAACGGGCGCCCCGAGGCGGCCTATGTCATCGAGCGCATGGTCGATCTGGCGGCCGCCGAGATGAAGATGGATCCGGCCGAACTGCGGCGGCGCAACTACGTGCCACCCTCGGCCATGCCTTTCAAAACGGGTTTGACGTTTACCTATGATAGCGGCGAGTTCGAGAAGAACATGGACCTCGCGCTTGAACTGTCCGACCGCAAGGGCCTCAAGGCGCGCAAGGCGGAAGCGCGCAAGCGCGGCAAGCTGCTCGGGTTCGGCATGTCGAACACGATCGAGCGCGCCGGCGCGCCGAGCACCGAGGGCGCGGAGGTGCGTTTCGATCGCTCCGGTTCGCTGATCCTCTTCTCCGGTTCGAACTCGCAAGGCCAGGGACACGAGACCGTGTTCAAGCAACTGGTCTGCGATCGCCTCGGCCTCGACCCTCGCGAGACACAATATATCCAGGGTGACACCGACCAGGTCTTTTATGGCGAGGGCACAGGCGGTTCACGTTCGGCGACGCTCGCCGGTTCCGCGTTCCATCTCGCGACCGAAAAAGTAGTGACCAAGGCCCGCGCCATCGCCGCGTACATGCTCAAGGTCGACGAAAGCGATCTCAAATTCGACGAAGGCGTCTTTTCGACCAACAAGACCAACCGCACTTTATCGGTCAAGGAGATCGCGACGGCCGCACACGATATGTCCAACTTGCCGAAAGGCATGGAGCCGGGACTGTTTGCAACCGCTGTCTACATCGCGCCCGTCAATAATTATCCGAACGGCTGCCACATCTGCGAACTGGAAATCGACCGCGACACCGGCAAGGTCGACATAACCCGCTACAGCGTGGTGGACGATTTCGGCACCGTGCTCAACCCGCTGCTGCTGCACGGCCAGGTGCATGGCGGCATCGCTCAGGGCGCCGGCCAGGCATTGATGGAGGACATCCACTTCGACGACGCGGGGCAACTGGTGACCGCCTCGTTCATGGATTACGCGATGCCGCATGCGCACGATTTCTGCGACATGGAGGTCGAGAGCAATCCGGTGCCGACCAAGACCAATCCGCTCGGCGTCAAGGGCGCGGGCGAAGCCGGCTGCGTCGGCGCGCTCCCCGCCGTGGCAAATGCGCTGGTCGATGCGCTGTCCGAGTTCGGCGTCACCCATATCGAGATGCCCGCCACGCCGGAGCGCATCTGGCGGGCCATGCAACTGCGCTAGCGATCAGGATCTCAGATATTCCGGACGGATGCAGGAACCGTCGAGCGAATAGCGTCCGGCGCCGACCGCGCACAGCATCAGGAAGCCGCCGATGATGCTGACGTTCTTCATGAAATGAATCATGTTGTTGGTGTGTTCCGACCCCGGCGGCTGGTTCCAGAAGTCGTGAAAATAATATGCGGCGACGGCGCTGAAGATCGCGAGCGCCAGCGCGGCAAGCCGGGTCTGCCAGCCGAAAACAATCAGAAGACCGCCGCCCGCTTCCACGATCGCCGTCAAAACGGCGAGCACGTTCGCATAGGGCGGGCCTTTCGCGCCGATCGCAGATGCGGTCGCGCCGAGATCCATGAATTTTTCGATGCCGGAGCTGACGAAGATGATCGCGATAAGGATGCGGCCGATGGCCAACATCGCGTCGTTCACGCCGGCCGCCGCGCGAATGTCGGCCTGCGTAATATCGCCAATGTTTGCGCTCATGGCTCCCTCCTACAGTCCGCAAGGAAACGTCTGGTTATGGAACCCCGTTCCTGCGGGCCGACGCGTCACTGAACCGTCATTTGCGCTCAATCTGTACACGGCCGCGGGCGGTATTACCCTATGCATGTGTTTCGCGCGGCCCGTTCGTGTTGTCCCCGCTCGTCCCTCAGGAGATCGTCATGCGCAACGTCGGACGCAAGCTCGCCTTCGTGCTGGCCGCAACCAATCACGGCACGATGATCACCAACCGGTTCGACTATCGCATGAGTGGACGGACCGCCGGCGGCGGTGGCCTAGGCGACATCGTCGGCGGTGGCGGCATTGGCAACGGTAGAATTGGCGGTGGTGGCATCGGCGACAATGGCGTTGAAACGACGGCAGCAAAATTAGCGGCATTGGCGACAGTGGCATTACGAACATTGACGGCAATAGAATTGGCGGCATTGGCGACGGCAGCAGAATTGGCGGGGGTAATGGTGCCGTCGCCGGGGGTGGCGCCGTCGCCCCCGGCGCCGACGTTGCCGACGGCGTCGGCAGCCAGCTCCTCGAGACCGCCACTTTTGATCCGGTGGAAATCGAGCTAGCTCTGCGGGTGCTGGAGGCGAGGCGTGGCAACCATGGGGTCGTCGGCGTCGACGGCGCGCCAATATCGGCATGCACGCCATCGAATGGGCCACCGCGATGACCGGCTGGGGCTCGGTCATGTACTGTTCGAAATCGACAAGAAAATTAGAGACTTCTGGGGGGCCACTAGGCCCTTAAAACATGCTGGGGTACCGCAGGGGTACCAAAGGCAGCCCGCATTGCCCTAGCCGTGGCCGTCCTATGCGCCCGCGGTTATGCGCCGAGAACTTTGCCGGATGCCCACGAATCTCATAGGGCTAGGGCCACGGTGCATAGTGCAAATAAGGAGCACACGCCCATGATGGACATGGCAACGCCAGCCAAGCCTTCGGCCCCCAAGGCGATTACCACCAAGCATCTCGCTTACGCGCTCGCAGAGCAACATCAGATCGCCAAAAAGCAGAGTTTGGAAATGGTGGAAGAACTCATTGGCATGATCACCAAACATCTGAAGAAGGGCGAGCGGGTGAGAATCCCCGGGCTCGGAATCCTACAGGTGCGGAGTCGTGCTGCTCGCATGGGCCGCAATCCTGCGACGGGTGAAGCAATCCACATCAAGGCCAGCAAGAAGGTTGCCTTCCGCGCCAGCAAAGACCTGAAGACGGCGATCTGATTGTTTGCCCGCTTTGGGCAACAGCAGGTTTCGTCCCGAGAAGGCGCAATCATCCTCAGCGATCTCATCGGCAAGCTCGATGTGGTGCGCCTCACTTGTGAGAAATGCGGGCGGGATGGCCGCTATATCCTAGCCCGTCTCATTCGTTAGCGTGGCCGCGATGCCAAGCTCATCGATTGGCTCGATAAACTTACTGTCGAGTGCCCGAAGAAAATTGCACAGAATATGAATGATCCCTGCGGTGCGCGGTGCCGGGATTGGCGAGGGTGCTGTAACGGTACGAGCCCTATATCGGCACATCCACGCCGAGTGTCCTCACTAAAAACTCCTGTGCGACGATTGAGATTGAGTGGCGTTCGCTCTGTGCCTTGCTTAACGCGGCCTGCGCAATGTCCTCTGTCACGTCCCGCCCTATTCAGCCGCGTATCGAGTGCATATGTCCGGACGGGCAACGAGGATCAGAGGTGATTCATGCGTCTCCGGCTCTTGCTGATTTTAGCCGCCTTTATCTTGGCCGCCTGCGGACAAAGCGAGCCGCCAGCCAAGGGTGAGGCCGGACCGCCTGGCCCCGCCGGTCCTCCAGGTCCCGCCGGTCCTCCAGGTCCCGCCGGTCCTCCTGGTGCCAGTTCCGGCACTAATGGACCGACGATCAACGTTATCGCAAGGGCCTGTGAACAAACAGCCTGCGGCGCGAGCTGCGCGGAGAATGAGCAAATCCTCAATGCCTA
>DATDLC010000079.1:0-17116 GCA_036519515.1 Pseudolabrys sp.
TAACAGTTCAGGCACAAATTTTGGCCGGTCACCAGCTGTCACCACCTGTACTACATGAAAACCTCGCGCCTTGAGCTCCTGGAGCAACGTTGGCAACGCCAGCGCGGTGGCCGGATGGATGTCATGCAGCAGTAGGATGCCTCGGCCTTTTGCTTCCAGCCGTTGCATGGCCCTTTGGACAATGGTCTTTGCGGTGATGTGCCTGAACCAGTCATCGGCGACAACATCCGCACTCCAAGTTACGAGCGCTTTGGAAGCCAGATAGTTGTCGATCGCCTTGGTCCTGGCTAACCCTGGAATTCGGAAAAACGGCGACAGCGCCTTCGGACCTCCCAATGCGGCAGCGACCGAAGCGATACCGCCCTCGACCTCGGAGCCGACCCGCTGCAATGGCAACCGGTGCAAAGCGAGAGGATGATTTTCGGTATGAGTGCCGATGGTGTGGCCAGCATTGTAGATGCGCCGGACGATGGACGGATATTCGTGTGCCATCCGCCCAATCAGGAAATAGGTGGCCTTAACGCATTGCGATGCTAACGCATCCAGAATGATGTTGCTGTACGGCGGCAAGGGCCCGTCATCGAAAGTGATGACAACCTCATGATCGTTGAGTGGCAGCGTCTGCCTGTATTGCATACTGCCAATTCCCCTGAATTCGCCTGGGCTGACAGTGAGCACGCGGCTCGTACCCAATGCATTTGGATTCCCTGGGCAAGCGTCTGTTGATGCCCAGGCAGATCCGCCGGTCACAGCCAAGGAAATGAACAGAAAGAAAAATCCAGCGAAACGCCTTCGCGAACTTGCGCGCATATCTATTTCCACGTCCCAAAGTGAAGGTCTTCTCATGCACTCAAAAATGCGACCAGTTTGAGGCGCAAAAAGCGGTGTTGATTTACCCCCCCCGAAATAAAGCGTGTACGCTCACCGCCTGCCGCCGATAAATAACGATTATCGAAGCCAAGATTCGAAGCCAACCCTGTAACTCGTTCGAGATGTAATTCATTTCCGGGGGTTACAAGGGCTAGGTTTGGGCGGCCGAAGGTTAGCAGATCGTCTGGTTCCCAGACGAGAATTTCGATCTCCCCGCCGCCAAGTAGGACCGTGGACCCCACGGCATTGGCAGCGCCGCCTCATTCGAGAGCGCGACCGTATGTCTGCTAAGCGCCGATAGCGGACATGATAGCAGGTGAGGCGCTATAAACCGAGTTAAGATGGCCGCTTTCCGCGTCATCGCGCTTCATTTGGCGATGTGGCAAATCTACTAACGCAAATGGCAAGCGACCTGCTGCCCCGGCCTCACCTCACGCAAGATAGGTGCCTCCACCCGGCAACGTTCAACCGCGTAAGGACAACGAGTATGGAAGTGGCACCCGCGCGGTGGACTAATTGGGCTCGGCACGTCGCCTTGCAGCACACGCTTGGGCCGCTTGACGCGCGGATCGGGCACGGGCACCGCCAGCAGTAGCTGTTCGGTGTACGGATGCAGCGCACGGGCGAACAGCGTGTGTTTGTCGGTGTATTCGACAATGCGGCCGAGATACATTACTGCGATGCGGTGGCTGATGTGCTCAACCACCGCAAGATTGTGGGAGATGAACAAATAGGCGAGTCCGAGCTCCTTCTGCAGGTCCATCATCAGGTTAAGCACCTGCGCCTGGATCGATACGTCGAGCGCTGACACCGGCTCGTCGCCGACGATCAGCTTCGGCTGTAACGCGAGTGCGCGCGCAATGCCGATGCGCTGACGTTGGCCGCCGGAGAACTGATGCGGATAACTGTCCATCTGCTCGCGGCGCAGACCCACGCGCTCGAACAACGTCGCGACCGTCTCCCGCACCGACTTGCCGCTAGCCACGCCATGCACACGCAAAGGCTCGGCCACGATGTCGCCGGCCGACATGCGCGGGTCGAGCGAGGAGAACGGATCTTGGAAAATGATCTGCATCTGCCGGCGATAAGGCCGCAACTCTGATTTGTTTAAAGTCGTGATGTTTTTGCCGGAAAGGTGGATGCTGCCGGCGGTCGGCTCGATCAGCCGCAGCACCGTGCGCCCGACCGTTGATTTGCCGCAGCCCGATTCACCGACCAGCCCAAGCGTCTCGCCCGCTTGTATCGTGAAACTCACGCCGTCGACGGCAAACACGGTACCGGCTGCGCGTTGCAGCAGCCCCTTGCGGATGGGGAAATGCTTCTTGAGGTCGCAGACTTCGAGCACGGTCTCAGGCATAGCCGTCCCCGTAAAGCTCGTTCGAACGCCAGCAGGCGGCCCAATGGCCGGGGCGTTTTTCCTCGTACGCGGGATATTGCGCGCGGCAGCGGTCCTCGGCGTGCGCGCAGCGCGGCGCAAAGACGCAGCCGGACGGGAGATTGCTGAGCGCCGGCACGGTGCCCGGAATTTCCTGCAACCGCTCGACCGCGCCAGCATTTTCCCCGCGCATCGAGGGTAGCCGCGGGATCGAGCCCATGAGACCGTGCGTATAGGGATGTTGCGGATGCGCGAACAGTTCCTCGACCGACGCCTCCTCCACCTTGCGGCCCGCATACATCACGATGACGCGCTGCGCGGTTTCGGCCACCACGCCGAGATCGTGGGTGATCAAGATCACTGCCGTGCCGAGCTTGCGCTGCAAATCGAGGATAATCTCGAGGATCTGCGCCTGGATGGTGACGTCGAGCGCGGTCGTCGGCTCGTCGGCGATCAGCACCTTCGGACTGCAGGCAAGCGCCATCGCGATCATCACGCGCTGGCGCATGCCACCGGAAAGTTGATGCGGATATTCGTGGGCGCGTTGCTCAGGCTCCGAGATGCGCGCGAGCCGCAGCATGTCGACCGCCTTCTGCCAGGCCTGCCTGCTGCTTACCTTCTCGTGCAACAGTACCGCTTCCGCGATCTGGCTGCCGATGGTGAGCACGGGATTGAGCGAGGTCATCGGCTCCTGGAAGATCATCGCGATGTCCTTGCCGCGCACCGCGCGCATCGCCTCTTCGTCGAGCGCGAGCAGATCGACCCCCGCCAGCTCGACCTTGCCGCCGGCGACGCGGCCAGGCGGACCGGGCACGAGCCGCATCAAAGACAGCGCAGTAATGCTCTTGCCGCAGCCCGATTCGCCGACGATCGCCAGCGTCTCGTGCGGCGCGAGCGTGAAGCTGACGCCGTCCACAGCTTTCACGGTGCCGATGCGCAGGTCGAAATAGGTGCGCAGGTCCTCGACCGCGAGCAGCGGCGCGGCCGTCTCCGTTGCGCGTTTGCCGGTGGGCAGTGCCATGCGTCAGTCGCGCAGCCGCGGATCGAGAATGTCGCGCAGCGCGTCGCCGAATAGATTGGTTCCGAAAACGCTGAGGCTGATGGCCACACCGGGGAAGATGACCAGCCAGGGCGCGGTGCGAACATATTCGGCGGCCGACTCCGACAACATGCGCCCCCACGACGGATGGGGCTCCGGTACGCCGAGGCCAAGGAACGAGAGCGACGCCTCGGTGAGAATAGCCGCGCCGAGCTGCGCGGTCGCGATCACGATGAGCGGCGCAATCGTGTTCGGCAGCACGTGACGCACCGCAATGCGGAATTCGCTCATGCCGATCGCGCGCGCCGCCTCCACGAACGCCTGCTCGCGCAGCGCCAGTGTATTGGAGCGGATGACGCGCGCGGTATAGGGGATGAGCGGGATCGAAATAGCGACGATGGTGTTGTCGAGCGCGGGACCAAGCGCCGCCGCCATCACCAGGGCCAGCACCAGCAGCGGCACGGACTGAAGGACATCGACGATGCGCTGGATGACGAGATCTACCCAGCCGCCGACATAGCCGGAGGTCAGGCCGAGCGCGACACCGAAAAGGCTGCCGAGGAAGGTTGAGCCCAGGCCGACCGCAAGCGAGATGCGCGCGCCATAGATAATGCGGCTGAAGATGTCGCGGCCCATCTGATCGGTGCCCAGCACGTGACCAGCGCCCGGGTGCAGCAGTCGCATGGTTGAATCGGTCGCCGTCGGACCGTAGACCGTGATGAAGTCGGCAAACACAGCGCAAAACACGAACACCGCCATGATCGCCGCCCCGATCGAGCCCAGCGGATGCGCGCCGAGGTGATAGCGGATCTTCGACCAAACGCTTTCGGGGCGGTCGGCCCTTTCCGTTACTACGGGGAGGTCCAGGATCGACATGCGGCTAGCTTGCGTAGCGGATGCGCGGATCGAGCACCGCGTATAGTAGGTCGATCAGGAAATTGATCGATACCGCCACCACCGCGATGAACATCACGAGGTTCTGCACAATTGGGTAATCGCGCCAGCGGATCGCTTCCACAAGAAAGCGCGCCACGCCGGGAACGTTGAACACGGTTTCCGTCACGATCAGCCCGCCCATCAGGAAGGCAGCCTCGATGCCGATTACGGTCACGACCGGCAGCAGCGCGTTGCGCAACGCGTGGCGGTAGTTGACCGTGCGGGCGGGAGCGCCCTTGGCCCGTGCGGTGCGGATGTAGTCCTGGCGAAGGACCTCCAGCATCGAGGAGCGCGTCAGCCGCATGATCAGGGCGGACGAGCGGAAGCCGACCACCGCCGCCGGAATGCTGAACAGCCACAGCGTGTTCCAGAAGCCTTTCGGCGGATCGGTGTAGATCGGAAGGGCGCCGAAATAGGCGACGAAAGCCATCAGGATGAGCAATCCCAGCCAGAAGGACGGCAAGGACAGCCCGCTGAGGCTGACCACGCGCAGCACATAATCGAGCGTCGTATTTTGCTTCACCGCACTGATCACGCCGAGCGGCACCCCGAAGGTCACGGCAAATAACAGCGCAAGGCCCGCCAGTTTCGCGGTGATCGGGATGCGCGGCAGGATTTCGTCGATCGCGGGCTTTTCCGACACGTAGGAATAGCCGAGGTCACCACGCGCCAGGCCGCCTACCCATTCGACGTATTGCACGGGAATCGGGCGATCGAGGCCAAGCTCCTTCTCGAGCTTGGCCTTCTCGGCAACGTCGATCATTCCGGCAGCATTGAACACGATGTCGGCAATGTTGCCGGGCACCAGGCGCAGCATCGTGAAGATGAGCACCGAAATCCCGAACAGCGTCAGGAGCATCAGGAAAAAACGTCTGATCAAGTAGGTGCCCACTCTCACCTCCCGTCGAAAGTAGGCGGCGCGCGCCCCACAGCGCGCGCGACGCTCAGCGTCACTTGTCGAGCCAGACGTCCTCGTAACGGTAGCCGTTATAGGCGCTGTTGCTCATGATCGTCATGTTCTTGACGTACGGCTTCCAGCACGTGCCCGATCGCGCGTGCATCAGGATCGGACGCGCCACGTCCTCCTGCAACTTCTTGTCAATGTCCCACACCATCTTCTTGCGCTTCTCGACGTCGGTTTCGACTGATTGTTTGTCGAACAGCGCCTCCAGGTCCTTGTTGCAGTAGTGCGTGTAGTTGCGCTCGGAGCCGCAGGCATAGTTCTCGTAGAAGGCCTGGTCAGGGTCGTCGATGCCGTTGCCGGTGAGGTTGAGGCCCACGGAATAGTCGTTGCGCGCGACCTTCGCGAACCATTGGCTCGACTCAACCGGGTCGAGCTCCGCGTCGATATAGATGGTCTTGAGCTGGTCGATCAGCACCACCGCGGGGTCGCGATAGGAGGCGAGATTGCGTGTCGATACCTTGATCTTGAGCGGATTATTCGGTCCATAACCAAGCCTGATCATGATCGCGCGCGCCTGCTCGCGGTCTTTCTGCACGTCGCCATAGCCCGGAATCGTCTTGAGCATTTCGGGCGGCATGCCCCAGACGCCTTCGGGCGGCGGCAGCAGCGTGCCGCCCAAGTCTCCGGCACCCTGGTAGATGATGTCGATGAACGCCTTGCGATCGAGCGCGAGCGCCATCGCCTTGCGCAACTCCACATTGTTAAAGGGCGGGTTCTCGCGATTAACGATGAGGTTGGTGCTGACGTTGATCGGGCCGATCTCGCAGGTGGCGGTCGGGTCCTGCTTGTTGATGTCGGCGATCAGCGCCTTGGTCATTTCGGTCGGGAAGGTCATGTCGACCTTGCCGGCGACGAAGGCGAGCACCGCGGTTGCCCGGTTGCTGATGATAGTGAGCTCGATGCCGTCGAGGTAGGGCAAGCCCTTCTTCCAATAGTTCTCGTTCTTGGCAAGCTTGATCGATTCATTCTGCTTGAATTCGACGAACTTGAACGGCCCAGTGCCGATCGGATGCGTGCGCATTCCCGCCGGCGAGACGTGGCACGCATAGACCGGCGTATAACCGGACGCGAGCATCGCAAGCAGCGAAGGCTGCGGCCGCTTGAGATGCAGCGTGACCTCCAAGTCACCATTGGTGGTGACCTCGATGATGTTGTTGAACAGGTCCTTGCGCGGATTCTTGCGGAACTTGTCTTTGGCCTTGCCCTGCAGAATGTCGAACGTGCATTTCACGTCCTTCGACGTGAACGGCTGGCCGTCATGCCATTTGACGACTTGATGCAGCTTGAATGTCAGCAAAAGGTTGTCGCTGCTCACGCTCCAGCTGTCCGCCAGTTCGGAAACGATCGTGCCCATCGAATTCTGGGGCTTGTGCTGATCATAGACGACCAGGTTGTTGTAGAGGCCCATCGCCGGAATGTTGACCGAGAAGGTCGCCTCCTCATGGATAGAGAGTGAGGGCGGCGTCTCGCGATGATAGATCCTCAGAATGCCGCCGTGCTTGGGTTCGTCGGCTTGTACAATCGAGAGCGTGGCGAAGGCGAAGATGCCAAAGACCAACGCACCGAGCTTGGTGGTCATCAAAGATCTTCCCGAGATGTCGCACCGCTGCGTCTTTGGTCCCGGTGCTGTGATTGTTTGGCTGTCACGCTAGCCGGTGTGTTTTTGCCGATCAACCGCGCAGGCAGGCACACCCGCGGCACGACGCAAGCCGAGGATGAGATCCTTGCCAAGGCTGACGCTTGGCCCCACCATGGCCTAATGTGAAATGGCCGCAAGCCAAACCGCCGGCCGGGAGCCGCCAAAAGTAGCGATCGTGGGCGAAAGCGACCATATAGTCGCCGAAACGGCGGCACGGATTCTTGCCGAGTTCGCCGATCCCCAGACCATCAACCGGGCCAAGGACGGCGCTTGGAGGGGGCCGCTCTGGCGCGCGGTCTCCGACGCCGGCCTGCCGCTCGCCTGGGTGCCCGAGCAATTGGGTGGCTCGGGCGCGAGCCTTGCCGACGGCTTCGCGGTGCTCGGCGCCGCCGGACGTTTCGCCGTGGCGATGCCGCTTGCCGAGACGCTGCTGGCCGGTTGGTTGCTCGCGCGCGCCGGATTGGCGTCGCCGAATGGCGCCATGACCGTCGCCCCTGCCCGCCCGTTCAACCGCATCACGCTTGGCAACGATGGCACGCTGAGCGGCCGGGCGCTCGGCGTTCCCTTCGCGTCCGATGCGACGCACATTGCTGTCATAGCCGAAGACGCAACCGACGCCGCCGTTGTACTGGTCGCCGCGAAAGATTGCGGGATCGATAAAGGACATACGCCGGCGGGCGATGCGTCGAATGTCGTGGTTTTCGATCGCGTGAAGCCCTTGCGTCACGCGCGCGCGCCGGCGGGCCTTGACGGCGCGGCCTTGATGCTTATGGGGTCGGTCATCCGCAGCGTGCAGACCGCTGGCGCATTGGAAGCGATCCTGTCGCTTAGCGTCGCTTACGCTAATGAGCGCATCGCTTTCGAGCGGCCGATCGGCAAGTTCCAGGCTGTGCAGCAAAACCTCGCGCGGCTCGCCGGTGAGGTCGCGGCGGCGCTTGCTGTATCCGGCTCTGCCGCCGACGCGCTCGCACAAGAGAGCGCTTTCGATGACGCGGTGTTTCTTGAGGCGACGTCGGCAAAGATCCGCTGCGCCGAAGCCGCAACCGAAGGCGCAGGCATTGCTCATCAGGTCTTCGGCGCAATCGGCTTTACCGATGAGCACGTCCTGCACCGCTTTACATTGCGCCTGCTGGCGTGGCGTGACGACTTCGGCAACGAAAGCTACTGGGCGGCCGAGCTTGGTAGGCGTGTTGCCCGGCAGGGCGCCGACGAGTTCTGGCCGTTGGTTGCGTCACGATGAGCACCAGCTTGCAATTCGATCAGATCCGCCTTCCGCCAGAATGCGAGAGCCTGCGCCGCGATGTGCGGGCTTTCCTCGCGGAGGAGATCGCCAACGGCACGTTCGATCCGCACCGGCCCGGCCACGGCGACTCGCACGATCGCGCGTTCAGCAAACGCATCGGTGCCAGGGGATGGATCGGTATGACCTGGCCGAAAAAATATGGCGGCCACGAACGCAGTTTCCTTGAACGCTACGTCGTGACGGAAGAATTTCGCGTCGCCAATGCGCCGGTCCGGCTGCATTTTGTGGCGGACCGCCAAAGTGGGCCCATCTTGCTAAAATACGCGCCCGAGCACATCAAGGTAGACATTCTGCCGCGCATATGCCGCGGGGAGTTGTGCTTCGTCATCGGTATGAGCGAACCCGGCTCCGGCTCCGACCTGTTCGCAGCCAAGGCCAAGGCGACGAAAGTTGACAAAGGTTGGCGCATCAACGGCTCAAAGATCTGGACGAGCAATGCGCATGTTGCCGACTACATGCTCGGGCTGTTCCGGACCTCGCCTGCGACCAAGGACAACCGGCGTCACGGCCTTACGCAGTTTCTGGTCGACATGAAGACGCCGGGAATCACGGTCAACCCGATTTATCAGATGACCGGGCAGCACGATTTCAACGAGGTGGTGTTCGACGATGCCTTCGTTCCGGACGATCACGTGATGGGTGAAGTCGACTCCGCCTGGAAACAGGCGACCAGCGAGCTCGCTTATGAGCGCAGCGGACCGGAACGCTTTCTCGAGACCTTCTACGTGATGCTTGAACTCATTCGCGCGCTCGGGCCCGAGCCCGATATCCACAGCGCCGAGGGCCTGGGCCGCCTTGTGGCGCAGCTGCACGCGTTGCGACGCATGTCGGTTTCGGTGGCCGGCATGCTGCAGGCGGGCAAGGAGCCGATGGTCGAAGGCGCAATCGTGAAAGACCTTGGCACGATCTGGGAACAGAAATTGCCGCAGCGCGCGCGCGAGCTTACCGCTTTTCTTGCGCCTGAAATCGGCAATCGCGCGACGCTCGAGGAGCAACTCGTTTTCGCAACGACTGTCGCACCCAAGCTGACAATTCAAGGCGGCACCACTGAAATCATGCGCGGCATCATCGCGCGCGGATTGGGTCTCAGGTAGCGCGACCATGCCCGATATCGGAAAAATGCTGTGGCCAAAATCGGTCGCCGTCGTCGGCGCCTCCTCCGACGTTCACGGATTGCGAGGGCGCATTCTCGAAATCATCCTGAGCCACCCCTTCGGCGGCAAGGTCTATCCCGTCAGTCGCAGCGCGACGGAGGTTCAAGGCCTTAAAGCCTATGCATCGATTGAGGAGTTGCCCGAGCCTGTCGACCTCGCGATTCTCATCATCCCGGCGCAATACACACCGGCGCAGCTTGAGCGCTGCGGGCGCGCCGGCATCAAGTCGGCCGTCATTCTCTCGTCCGGTTTTGCCGAGGAAGGTGAGACGGGCATGCGCATGCAGGACGAAATCGCCGCAATTGCGCACCGCTATGACATGGCCGTGAGTGGCCCAAATACCGAAGGTTTCGCCAATATCCCAGCTTCGTTCTGCCCCACCTTCAGCCCTGCAATGGACAAGAATGCCGGCCCGATCAAACCGGCGCGCGCGCTCGGCAAAGGCCAGGTGTCGGTCATTTCCCAGAGCGGCGGCTTGGGCTTTGCCTTTTTCGACCGTGCGCGACCGCGCAACCTTACGTTCCGTCACGTCGTCACCACTGGCAATGAAGCGGCGCTCGAGGTCTTCGACTTCGTCGACTACATGCTCGACGAAGGTGAGACCGATGTTTTCCTGCTGCTTCTGGAGGACGTGAAGTCGCCGGAGAAATTCAGGCGCGCGGCCGAAAAAGCGCTTCGCGCCGGCAAGCCGATCATCGTCAGCAAGATCGGCCAGTCGGAGCCAGGCTCGCGTGCGGTTGCTTCGCACACCGCGGCGCTCGCCGGTTCGCAGGCCGCCTATCGCGCTATGTTTGATTGCTACGGATTGATCGAGACGCACGAGCTCGATGAAATGATCGATCTTGCGGTCGGCTTCCTGGCCTGCGGCGACCGCCTTCCGGCGGGCAACCGCGTCGGCATCTGTACCTCGTCGGGCGGCGCCGGCGTTTGGATGACGGACGCGTGCGCAACGGCGGGATTGGAAGTGCCAGTTCTCGACGAGACCACGCGCAAATCGATCGACGTGCACATCCCTTCCTATGGCAGCTCGCAAAATCCAGTCGATTCTACCGCGCAGGGCGTGCACAAAATGGGCTATGCCACATTTGCACAGTTGGTGGCGCAATCATCGCTCGTCGATGGTGTCGTGATCGTGGTCACCGCGCGGCGATCTGCGTTCCTCGAAGGCGATTTGGAAAAACTCAAAGAGCTAAGAAAAAATGTCCGCAAGCCGGTATTCATGTGGACCTACACGCTGCCGGCCGATCGCAGTGTCGAAATCCTCAACGAGGCCGGCTATCCGCTTTTCACCAGCGCCATCGGATGCGCACGCACAATGCGCGCCATGGTCGACTTCCGTGACCTGCACGAGCGAACGATAAGAAAGAAGCCGGCGGAGATGCCGGCGCCGCATCCGGGCTGCGCCAAAGTCCGCGCGGCGCTCGCTACCAAAGACACGGTCATGACGGAATGGCACACGCGTGCCCTGCTCGAGGCTTACGGTATTGGCGGCGGCGCGCGCACGCTTGCCCGTTCGGCTGCCGAGGCAGAAACGGCCGCCAAGGCCGTTCGCCGCCCGGTTGCGCTGAAAGTCCAGTCGGCCGATATCCCGCATAAAACCGAGGCTGGCGCTGTCTTGCTAAATGTTGGTGCTGACGAAGCACATGTTGCGTACGAGCGCGTGTTTGCGAATGCCATGCGCCACGCACCCACCGCGCATATCGAGGGCGTTCTGGTTGAGGCCATGGCGCCGGCCGGGCGCGAACTGATCCTTGGCATCAACCGCGATCCCTGCTGGGGCCCGCTGTTGATGGTCGGCCTTGGGGGCGTTTTGGTCGAGGTCTTGCGCGACGTGGTGCTGGCGCCGCTGCCGCTCGATCGCGATGCGGCAATGGCTTTGCTGGCCCGCCTGAAGGGGGCGGCCGTTCTCGGGCCTTATCGCGGCATGCCGGCGGCCGACACCGAGGCGCTCGCTGATCTCATGGTGAGGCTCTCGCAATTCGCACTCGATCACGCCGAGGCCATCGCCCAAATCGATCTCAATCCGGTGATCGTGCACAGCAAGGGTCACGGAGTGAGCGTCGTGGATGCCCTAATCATCAAAAACGCCGCACACCAGGCGGAGCGCCGCAGCGCAGCCGAATAGGAGAAAAATACCATGAGCGACATTGGCATCGAAAAGCGCGGCCACGTCGCTTTGGTCGAGATCAGACGGCCGCCAAACAATTTCTTCGATATCCCGTTGATCAAGGACATTGCCAGCGCCTTCGAGGGCTTCGACGAAGACGGCAACATTCGTGCCGTCGTGCTGGCAGCGCAAGGAAAAGCCTTCTGCGCCGGAGCCAATTTCGGCAATGGTTCGGAGCTTGACGCGCAGGGCCGTCGCCGCGACGAGCCCGAACCAGGCGTCGCCCCGCTCTATATCGAGGGCAACCGGCTCTTCCGCACCAAAAAACCGATTATAGCTGGCGTACACGGTGCCGCCGTTGGCGGCGGCCTCGGGCTGGCGATGGTGGCTGACTTCCGCGTGACTTGTCCGGAGGCGCGCTTTTGCGCGAATTTCACCCGCCTCGGCTTTCATCCCGGCTTTGGCCTGACGGTCACATTGCCGGCAGTGATCGGCGAAACCAAAGCCGCGTTGATGTTCTATACCAGCCGTCGCGTGTCGGGCGAGGAAGCTTACGCAATGGGTCTTGCCGACGTTCTGGTCCCGCAGGATCAAGTTCGCGACGCCGCGATCAAGCTCGCTACCGAGATCGGCGAGAATTCGCCGCTCGGACTTATCGCCACGCGGATGACCATGCGCAATGGCATCGCCGACCGCGTGCTCAAGGCAACCGACCACGAACTCGAAGAGCAAACCCGCTTGCGCAAGACGGAGGATTTCAAGGAAGGCGTGAACGCGGTGTCCGAGCGGCGCATGCCGAATTTCAAGGGGCGTTAAGTGAGGCGTCACGCCGCTGTGAGTCAGCCGCCTGCTGCAACGCAGCACACATGCCATCAAGACCATCCACCAGATATCGTTGTGCGCACCTTGAGGCGCACCTCGCGATCGCTAGCGGAAATTGTGCAGGTGTTTAGTGGCGTCGCGGTATCGTGTCGCCTACCAAATAGTTTGGTGGCTACAATAGGAGGGCTGGCGCATGACCGATAAAACGGTTGATTGTGAGGTTTCAAACGGCGTCGCACGCATCATCCTGAATAGACCCACGGTAAACGCGCTCAATCTCGAGATGATACAGGGCGTTGTCGCAGCATTCGAAATTGCTGGGGACGATGACGGTATTCGTGCAATCGTCTTAACGAGCGCAGTTTCTAAAGCCTTTTCGGCCGGACTCGACCTCAACATCTTGCTCGGCAAATCAGAGGAAAAAGTCCGCGAACTGCTTCAGGAACTTTACGTCCGGCTTTATGACACCCAGTACAATCTGGGCAAACCTTCCATCGCAGCGGTCGGAGGAGCGGCGCGCGGTGGTGGAATGACCATGGCCATCTCATGCGATGTCATCCTGGCGGGACAAAGCGCGACGTTTGGATACCCAGAGATCGATGCTGGCGTTATTCCGGCGATACATTTCACTCACCTTCCTCGCATCGTCGGTCGCCACCGTGCTTTCGAGTTGTTGTTTTCTGGGCGGAGCTTCGGCGCCGAAGAAGCATACCGTCTCGGCCTTGTCAGCAGGATCGTGGCCGACGAGGAACTGGTTTCCCACGCGCAAGCAATGGCCGAAACATTTGCTGCAAAATCAGCTGTCGTGATGCGCCTCGGCCGCGCTGCATTTATGCGCCAAAACGACCTTGACTGCCGCCGAAGTATCGCTAATGCGGTTGAGGACTTTTGCAACGTCGCTATGACGGATGCCACTCAAAATAAGCTTCAGGCGTTCGTGGAAAGACGCCGCGCCAACCACCAACGCAAAGAATGTAGAATAGGATTTTTGCATTGAGGAGCCGCGCCGGATCCTACGCAAACCGGACGCTTACATCCTCATTTGGGTCACTAGCGGATATCTGCGATACGAAAGCTATATCTGCTTTACCCCCGAAAGCGGTTCGCAGCACAGGCACTATGTCCGCTAAGGGCCAATACCAGGCATCTTCGGTGGTTTTCCAAATTCAGACTGCCGCCGTCACTAGTAGCCGGCCGGCCAGTACGGTGGTGCTCAGAACCGCCGCCAGTGCCGCTATCTCATCGCGACTGAGCGGGGCATAGGGCGGGTAGGGTTCGCCGACAGGCAGCCCGATCAAATTCATCGCAGCCTTCATGGTCGGCGCAAGCCCGCGGTGCATCCATTTCGATGGAAATAGTGCGAACTGAAGCTGAATTTCCGCCGCGCGCTCGTAGTCTTTTGCAAAGGAAGGCATCGATGACATGCCGCGCGATTTCCGAGCCGGGGGGCGGCATGGTTGCACCGGAGCCGCCCAGTTGTAGCGTGGCGAGCAGCATCTGCATTGTGGTGAAGTAGCGGGCGTGACCGGCGCGGTCGATCTCTACGATCAACCGCGACACTCGCGCGAGATCGCGTGTGCTCTCTTTGATGAGTTGAACGCAGGGCAATTTCGCGAGTGCGACGGTATCCGGGATCGGGACATCGGCACCGGGACCAGTATTAAGATAGAGCGTGATCGGAAGGCCGGTCTCTCGGCCAATCGCCTCAAAGTAGGCTATGAGGTCGGCCTGGCTTGGTGGGCCAGCAAACGGCCGCAGCGGCGCAAGCAATTGCACCGCGGCGGCGCCAAGCTTTTCTGCTTCGTGTGCGAGCTCGATCGCAGTCTTGAACGACGGATGGGAGATGCCGACCATAACCGGGACGCGCCCGTCGGCGAATTCGATGGTTCGGTGGATTAGAACTCTGCGCTGCTCGAAACTGAGATATGTGTATTCTTGCGTCTCAACGCCTGCTGCGACGACCATGGTCGCACCGCAGTCCTTAACAACAGAATCGATCTGACGTTGCAGGGCGGGCTCGTCCTGCTTGAGATCGGGTGTAAACGGTGTCAACGGCGCAACGATCAGTCCAGGCTTTTGCATCGGGAAATCTCCCCTGCAGCGATAGGCGAAGTTGGTCGAATATTACGTGGGTTCATCGTTGAGGACCTCGCGGAATTCCGCAAGGCGGCTTGACGCACCCGATGATGGCCGACATCGAGAACGAGTTGGGCATGTCCCGCTGATGGAATCACGTGAAATGGCGTGGTGGTGTCCTTCGACGGTGCTTGTAGTCGGCAAACGACACTAACAGCTAGTTTCGCTTACCTCTAAAGCAAGCATTCTTAGGTACGAGCGGAATGTCCGCTATGTGCCAAAAGCAGACATAACGGCTTCAACACTTGAAAAACATCTAGCGTTCGTGCGTTCGCCCCAAGCGAGCCGGTCGCAATCGCACAGATGCGGTTCATCCAGCCGTACTTTTCTGAGGCGCAAATAGTAGGCTCGCGGGTCGACGATCTCGCCGCGATAAAGGCGGTCCATGACCTCCTTCGGACCATGGCGAAGTCCCTTCCAGGCCATATAAATTTGATGCTTGTCGTCGGTCTCGAGGATCAACCGCACGTCGACCTCGAGCACATCGTCGCGGCGGATCAGCGACGAGCCGCCGCCGCCGGGCGGCACCGTGCCCTTGAGCTTTGGTCCTTCGAAGCTGCCGCCATCAAAATGGAAGATGCGTCGGCTGCCATAGGGCGTGTCGCCGAGACTGGACACTTGAATTTCGAGGGCGATCGTAAACAGAAACTCGGTGTTGATCTCAGGCATGGAGATCCCCCTGGACGCGGCTAATCAATCGGTCATGACCGAATGACGAAACTTTCCCAGAGCTTGAGAGAGATGACCTTTGCCGTGAACGTCCTCGATCAAGAAAATCTCGCCAACCCCGATCACTCTCGTTTCACCATCGCTCGCGGTGACGCGGTGCGGCGCATCCAGATTGATGACATATTGTCGGCGGGACGCTGGATGCCAATCGAAGAACCAATCGGCAGGGGTGGTGCGGAATATGATTCCTGTCGCCGGAAATCACTTTGAGGTTGTTCCGTCTGGGCCTGCTTCGGACAATTCGATTTCAACATCGCGGAAGTGCGTTTCGCCATTCTCATCGGCATAGATGTTATGGATGCGCATTGCCCATCTCCTGGGTCCAAGCCGCAACGACAGGCTACCATTTCTTGCTGAGGAAGCAGGGGCCGTCAGAAGCGTATGGGATGTCCGCTATGGGTCATTAGCGGACATTGGAGCTGGCGAAACGAATGTCCGCTTTACCCCCGAAAGCGGACATTGATCGGCCGCATGTCGGCTAAGTGCCAATAACTTTACGCGGTTACGGGTTCAAGAGTATGCGGTGTGGGTCTCACATCAGGATTGCCTTCAGTAAAAGAGAATTCGATCTCAGGCCGGCGACCGCTCATGATATCGGCAAGAGCACGGCCGGAGCCGCAGGAGTGCGTCCATCCAAGCGTCCCGTGTCCCGTGTTCAAGTAGAGGTTTTGATATGCCGAACGTCCGATATAAGGAACATTGGACGGCGTTGCCGGCCGCAGCCCGGTCCAGTATTGCGCTTCGCTTGGTTCGCAGACGCCCGGGAACAGTTCGATCAGGCGGCGTACAATTGCCTGGCAGCGAACCAAATTGAGTTCGAGATCGAAACCGTTAAGCTCGGCCGTGCCGGCAACGCGCAGTCGATCTCCCAGCCGCGAAAACACGAGCTTGTACTCGTCATCTGTCAAGCTGACCGTATAGGCGCGTTCGGGATCGCGGATCGGCAACGTCGCCGAGTAGCCCTTTGCGGGATAGATATGTAGAGCGATGCCGAGCGGCTTGAGCAGAGTCGCGCTGTAGCAACCCAAGCACGCCACATAGGAATCAGCGCGAATGGTTACATAGTCCCCATCCGCAGTCCGCGCTCGCAACCCGCTAATGTGGCTGTTGCTTCGATCGAGCCCGACAATGGTCGTGTTGAATTTAAACTCGACGCCGCGAGCGGCGGCAGCCTCAGCAAGTTTCCGCGTGAAGACGCAGGCATCACCCGACTCGTCCGCATAGGTCATGCTGCCGCCAACGATTTTCGTGCGCGCAAAACGCAACGCGGGCTCGATGCGGACGACCTCGTCGGCATCGATGATCTCGACATCGCAGCCATGGTCGCGCATGACCCGCGCCGGATCGCGCGCTGCCGCAAATTCAGCGTCGTTCGTGTAGAAGTGCAGAATACCCTTCTGCAGATTGTCATAGCGAAGGCCGAGCGCCTGCCGCAGCTCGCCAAGGCTGCGGCGCGAATAAAGCCCAAGCGCGACAATCTGGCGAATGTTGCTTCGGGTGCGTGCCGGCGTGCACTCCAGAAGAAATCGAAGGCACCAGCGCCACTGCGCAGGATCTGCGCGTAGCCGAATCAAAAGCGGCGCGTCTTCATTGAATAGCCAGCGAAGAACTTTCAGCGGGGCGGAAGGATTGGCCCATGGCTCGGCATGCGACACCGAGATTTGAGCGCCATTGGCGTGCGAGGTTTCGGCGGCCGGCTTTGCCTGCCGGTCGATGACGGTCACATCGTGACCCTGCTGGCGCAGATACCAAGCTGTGGTGACGCCGACGACGCCGGCTCCCATGACGACGACATGCATCGAGGATCTCCTTGTTAAGAGTTAAATCCCCGATCTGTCCTTTTTGCCTGAGAGATTCACGGGTGTTGCACCCGCTTGCCCCTTCGGCGGCCGTTGCCGGCTCTCTCCAGATCTATGCGAATGACCAGTTTTGGACCTGAGCGTTTGACGGGTTCTGCGCCTTCGGTAGGGATCGCTCCCTTCTTCTGGTCGTCGTTGACGCTTTTCGGCTGAACGCCACCTCCAATTTGCGAATCACAGCAA
>DATDLC010000080.1:0-2169 GCA_036519515.1 Pseudolabrys sp.
TGTCAGTTCAGGAAACTTGGAGGATCGATGGTCCTCCATCGCCACCATCATCGCGCGCATCACTCGGTCGGGTACATTGGTCGGTCCGGGGACGAACAGAAAATTGCGTCCCGGCATCCTCGGTCTAGGCATGGTGCCCTCCCTTCGGAAACGACTGTCGCAGAGTCACCGCCATTCTATACGGATTGCGGTAACATCAAACGGTTTCCGCGCCGCTCACCGCTGCCGGGTGTCGACGGATGGAGGACCGCTTCGGGTCGATGGTGTTGATAAACGCGGCTAGAAGGGGTGATGCTTTCTATTGGGGCTGGGCTTTGCGTTGTCAGCCCCTTGTCGCTTGTCCGAGTCATTCGCCAATGCCTCGCCTAGCGTGGAAGCAAATTCGTCTTCGCCAGATCGATCACCTCGTCGCCGCGGCCGTTCATCACGGCGCGCAGGACCCAGAGACTGAAACCTTTGACTTCCTCTGGCGTGATCGTCGGCGGCATTGACAGCTCTTGCTTCGCCGTTACGACGTCCAGGAGCGCCGGCCCATCATGGCTCAACATCTCTTTCATCGCAGCCGGTAGTTCACCGGGATCCTCGACGTGGCGGCCAAAAATGCCCATCGCGCGCGCCATCGCGGCGAAGTCGGGATTCTTGAGGTCCACATTGGTATCCACAAAGCCCGCAGCCTTCATCTCGAGCGCGACAAAGCCGAGAACGCCGTTGTTGAAGATGATCACTTTGACCGGAAGCTTCATCTGGGTCAGCGTGATGAGATCGCCCATCAGCATGGTGAAGCCGCCGTCGCCCGACAAAGATATGACCTGACGGCCTGGCTGCGCTGCCTGCACGCCGATTGCCTGCGGCATGGCGTTTGCCATCGAGCCGTGCACGAACGAGCCGATCAGTCGGCGACGCCCGTTCATTTTCAGATACCGCGCCGCCCAAACGGTCGGCGTGCCCACGTCGGCCGTGAAGACCGCATCCTCAGCCGCCTCTTCGCTGATGACTCTTGCGAGATATTGAGGATGAATCGGCTTGCGCCCCGGCGTACCCTGGGCCAACGCATCAAGGCCTTCGCGCGCCTTCTTGTAATGCGCGATTGCATTGTCGAGGTGCCGCCTCTCGGTCTTTGCCTTGAGGAGCGGCAGCAAGGCCTCGATCGTGAGGGTGATATCGCCGACAAGGCCGAGGTCGAGCTTGCAGCGCCGGCCCAGATTTTCCGGCCGGATGTCGATTTGCGCGATCTTGCAGTCAGTCGGAAAAAACTGCTTGTAGGGGAAATCGGTGCCCAGCATCAGCAACACATCGCAGGCATGCATGGCCGCGTAGCCCGAAGAGAAGCCGATGAAGCCGGTCATACCGACATCGTAAGGGTTTTCGTATTCGACATGCTCCTTGCCGCCGAGCGCATGCACGATCGGGCTCTTCAGGGTTTCGGCGAGCTGCATCAGCGCCGCGTGCGCACCGGCGCAACCCCGCCCGCAAAACAGCGTGATCCGCTGCGCATCGTTGAGCAGGGACGCTAACGCCTTGAGCCCTTCTGGCTCGGGCGCGATTTTGGGCGCTGAGAGCGCAAGACCGCGCGACGTGGAGATCGCGCGCTGCGGCGGCTTGCGCAGCGCAACGTCACCGGGAATGGCTACAACCGAGACCCCGTGAAGGCCGATGGCCGCGCGAATGGCGTTTTCCAGCACATACGGCAATTGGCTTGCATCGGAGACGAGCTCGCAATAATGGCTGCATTCCCGAAACAGATTCTGCGGGTGCGTCTCCTGGAAATAACCGCCGCCGATCTCGGCCGACGGTATCTGGGCCGCGATCGCCAGCACCGGCACGCGGCTTCGATGCGCATCGAACAGTCCGTTGATGAGATGCAAATTGCCCGGTCCGCAGGAGCCGGCACACACCGCCAGATTGCCGGTCACCTGCGCTTCGCCGGCGGCCGCAAACGCCGCGACCTCCTCATGCCGCACATGCACCCATTCGATCGTGCCGACGCTTCGCAACGCCTCCGTGAGGCCGTTCAGGCTGTCACCGACGATCCCAAAAATCCGCTTGACGCCAGCCTGCTCCAGCGTGGCGACGACAAGATCGGCTATGTTGCTGATCGCCATAAAATTCTCCCTGGGTTGCAGATCTCGCTCGCTCATTCGAACGTTGGGCAGTCTTGCCCAGCCCAAG
>DATDLC010000081.1:0-49971 GCA_036519515.1 Pseudolabrys sp.
ATCATCAGCGCATCACTGCGTGCGCGGACATTGCAACAAGTCCGCGCAACGTCCGCTTTGCCCCCGAAAGCGGACATTTGTAACTGAGATGAGAATGTCCGCTTTGTGCCGGAAGCGGACATTAGCAGCATCATTCAGTTAAATTAAGACGATTATCGTAAGCGAGCGACGCAGTCGGCCCCGGGCACTTTCAAGTACACGGAACATCATGCGTATATGGCGACAGTTTAAATATGTGGCGATTGCTCCTGTGATTGATTTGACAATCCGGCCGGCACCGAATTTGTTTCCAGCCGACCAGCCCCCGGAGTGCATAAATTATTCTGGGGCCGGAAATTACAAATCATTCGGAGACGATATAGTTCGACTGCTGGAAGAACACGCGGGATTGAAAAGCGGTCTGACGCTTGTTGAAGTCGGATGCGGAATTGGCCGTGTTGCTATGGCTTTGGCGCACCACTATGGAGATCAAATTCATTACGTCGGGTTCGATATTGTCAGGTACGGAATTACTTGGTGTCGTGAAAAAATATCAAAGTCACATCCTCGCTACCAATTTCATTATGCCGATATCCAAAACGACATGTATAATCCAATGGGTCGGTTCGCTGCATCGAGCTTTGTATTCCCAGCGCCAAATGCTGTTTGTGACCTCTGTTTTCATTCTTCGGTATTCACGCACATGTTGGCCGATGAGGTCGCCATTATCTTCAGGAAACAACACGTATCTTAAAGCCGGGCGGGATTTGCTTGTTCAGTTGTTTTTTGCATGACGAGCGTCACGACGCTGGTAGGAGCAAATCGCAAGGATTGATAGATTTTTCCTACCGTCAAGGAGATGCTTGGATTCATAACCAAACCGAGCCTTGTGTAGCTGTAGCTTACGCTCGTTCTGACATGAAAAGAATGATTGCTGCGGCGGGATTGTGTTTAGAAAATATCATTGACGGACATTGGAATGATCCGCATCCAAAATCGGCGCAACAATATACCAAGACTTCGTTTTGGCTCGGCGGGGTGAGCGGTATTCTTTGCGCGATGCTCGGCTTGTGGAAGTATTGCGTAATTCATGGATGCGGCTGCCAGCTAGGCATTACGGACAGACAATGTCCGACAGACATTGCGACAGGTCCAGGGCCTAAAAAGCCTAAAGGCCGCCCTTTTTATCTAGGTCGTCGAAGGCCCAAACCCATCCACCGTTAAGAATGTCCCGACATATACGACCTACATTCCCTTCTCCTTGGCCAGTCCTCACGTTGAGATCATACCCAAAAAGATATGTTCCACGCGGCAGCTGGCATGGAGTTTTGGTATTCCGAATGCGTAGATCGACATTCGGCGAAACTGGCCCAATAGTTTGTTTGGCATCCGCGGGAGGAAATGCTGACGAGAGAATTACAATGCCACCGAAATTCAATGTGAACATTGCAAACGTCATAACGATTATGAGCCACAAAAACGGGTCACGGGTGTGCTGCTTAAGCCATTCTCGCGCTTCTCTAAATTCTTGAGCAGGGGTCAATGTTAAGCCTCAGCGATATGCCGGTCGGTGATTTTCGAGGAATAGGTCTTTCGGGTCCTCAGTCAACAATTATTCGAGCACGAATCGTTGCTTTTGTTCGCTTCAATCATCACGACGAAGGATCCGTTAAGCAACCGCCGAGGCTAAACGCAGCGGCTGTGAACGCAAATTGCTAATTGGATTGTTTTCAAGGCCTTGGGATCGATCTTGGTCCCACGGCTTACATCACGCTTTAATGTCACGGCTTACATCACGCTTTAATGTACTAGGTCTTGTGAGTTCCTGCCAACGATTTGTTGGCTGGGGACTTCGGTCGCGACATCAGGGGCAGGCTGCTAACCTGGGGGTCTCTTCATCAAGGACGAGGGACGGCGCATCATCAAGGACGAGCGTAAGCGCAACGCAACCCGCTGTGATGATGGATGGAGGCTCTACCTTGGAAGGTTACGCAAAAGGTCCTTTAGCGCCGTTTCCCCAGCAAGCTTGGCATCTTGCGCTGTTGCATATTCATCACCGTCAAATTTGACGCCGAGTGGTTTTGATCTGCGGTGAATTTCCCACGTCCAGTGGGTTTGTGGGGTTTTTCGATGATCCACACAACGTTTTATGATTACAAAATAATCGTCGAACGGCGCTACTCCCCGCTTGGTGCGATCCATGATGCCGTCCCCGTGCGCACGATGGGAACGGCAACACTTAAAAACGAGCCGCAGCGTCCCCATACTGCGGCTCGTTCAAGTAGCTTTGGCTTCCATCCGGCGACAAAGAGTGCGGTACATGCCGGACAGTTGCTTGCCATAACAGCTACCACCTCGAAAGGTTTTGGTCGGTACGATACCTGGCATAAGAACAACGGCTTAGAGGGCGGCGGCTTAACCCATTCCGTACTAACCGAACCAGAGATCGCCGCAAGAACAAGAACGCTCAGCGCTTCATAACGTTACGACAGCCGCTATCTACCGAACGATACTTGGATTGATCACCAAAATGATCACCAACTTCCGGTAACGGGGAGGTGTTGTCCCGGCAGTTGTCCCGGTTTGCGAGGCTTTGGTCAAAGCTTTGATCCCTCAAGATGAAACGGGCTTAAGTACATACTTTTCAGAATGCGCCGCTGAAGTTGCCGCCGTCGATCAGCAGATTCTGTCCGGTGATATAGCCGGCATGCGCTGAGCAAAGGAACGCGCAGGCTGCACCGAACTCATCCGCATTGCCGAAGCGCTTCGCGGGAATCGAGGCCGCACGCTCGGCGGCCACCTGATCGACGCTTTTGTCTTTCTGCTCGGCGGTCTTGCTCAAGGTGCCGCGTAGTCGGTCGGTATCGAAAGCGCCGGGCAACATGTTGTTGATGGTGACGTTCTTATCCGCAACGGTGCGCGCGACGCCGGCCAAAAATGCTGTCAGACCGGCGCGCGCGCCCGATGACAAATCGAGGCCGGCCAATGGCATTTTTACCGAGGCGGATGTGATGTTGACGATACGACCGAACTTGCGCTCGCACATCGGGTCAATCACCTTCTGAATCAATTCGACGGCAACAACCATGTTGGCGATCACCCCGTCGATCATTTGCTGGCGGGTGAGTTCGCGGAAATCCCGCATGGGCGGCCCGCCATTGTTGTTGACGAGAATGTCCGGCTCCGGACACGCCGACAGAAGCGCCTTCTGACCTTCGGGCGTCGCCACGTCGGCGACAACCGGTATCACTTTGACTCCCGCAAAGCTCGAAAGCTCTGCCGCAGCAGCTTCCAGCTTTTTACTGTCGCGTCCGTTGATCACCACCTCGCACCCTGCTTCTGCCAATGCGCGCGCGCAGGCTCTGCCGAGCCCGCGGCTCGATGCGCAAATGATGGCCTTGCGGCCGGCAATTCCAAGATTCATGGGCTCTCCTTTTTGTCAGCGCGAGTGTTAGGGCCGAACTGGTAGCCGTCAAGAGTATGATCCGGGGCGTTGGCTATTAAGACATCGTCGTGTGTCGCCGTCCTGTAGCAATCGATTGATACCCGATCGCGGACGCAAACCACGCTGATTCGGGGAGGACACCGATGTTGCGCGATCCTGATCGGAACGTAATGGAACAGGCCTATGCGCGATGGGCACCAATTTATGATGCCTTGTGTGGCCCCGTTTTCCTCTACGGCCGGCGCGCCGCGGCGTCCGCCGCGCGAGAGGTCGGCGGACGAATTCTCGAAATCGGAGTGGGGACAGGGCTGTCGTTTGATGACTACGACGCAACGACGGAAATTGTCGGCATCGATATTTCCGAGCCGATGATTGCCCGGGCGCGCGAGCGTCTCCAGAGCGGCCGGTATCCGTTCGTGAAAGAACTCGCGGTGATGGACGCGCACGCCCTGGCCTACAACGACGCCTGCTTCGACTGCGTGGTCGGCCAATTCGTGATCACGCTCGTGGAAGACCCAGAGCGTGTGCTGTCGGAATGTGCGCGCGTGCTGCGCACCGGCGGACAGATCATTCTGGTGAATCATCTGTATTCCGAGCGCGGCTTGATAGCCGCCGTCGAACGGCTGCTGGCGCACAAGGCGCACAAGCTGGGCTTACGCCCGGAGTTTCCATTTCAGCGATTGGCGGCCTGGGCGCAGTCGCACGGCGGCGCCGAGCTCATCGAACGGCGCAAAGTCAAACCGTTCGATGCATACACGCTCGTTCGGTTCCGCCGCGCAGTCCCTCTCCCGGCCTGAAATCTCAATGGTATGAAATAGGTAAACGGCGCTGTCACAAAACTGAAACGGGCGGCTGTTAGATGTCTCACATGATCATTGCATCGGAGATCGTCTTAGCGTGACGGACAACGCCACGCGACGGTTTCGCGCGCTGTTCATCTCCGATGTGCATCTGGGTACGCGCGGCTGTCAGGCCGACAAGCTTCTCGATTTCCTCCGCCATCACGAAGCCGAAACAATCTATCTTGTCGGCGATATCGTCGACGGCTGGGCCTTGCGCTCGTCATGGTATTGGCCGCAGACGCACAATGACGTCGTGCAGAAAATCCTGCGGCAGGCGCGCAAGGGAGCTCGCGTCATCTACGTTCCCGGCAATCACGACGAATTCCTGCGCGGATATTACGGCACGCATTTCGGCGGCATCGAGGTCCTTGAAAACACGATCCACACCGGCGTCGATGATCGACGCTATCTGGTCGTCCACGGCGACATATTCGACCTTGTGGTGACCCAGGCGCGTTGGCTCGCACTGCTCGGCGACAAGGCCTATGAATTTGCACTCACCGCCAATCGGGTCTTCAACGCCTTCCGCCGTGTGTTCGGCGCGCCCTATTGGTCGTTGTCGAAATGGGCAAAGCTGAAGGTCAAGAATGCCGTCAACTACATCGGCGCGTTCGAAAAGGCGCTGGCAACCGAGGCTAAACATCATCAGGCTGACGGGGTGATCTGCGGTCATATTCATACGCCCGCGATGCACGACGATTACGGGCTTCGCTACATCAACTGTGGCGACTGGGTGGAAAGCTGCACGGCGGTCGCCGAGGGCCACGACGGGCGGTTCGAGATCATCACCTGGACCCATACGGGCTACGGCGCCGAAGCAGCCGTGGCATTACCCTCAGCGGCGAAAGCGGCCTGATTGCATGAAAATCCTGGTGGCCACCGATGCCTGGCATCCGCAGGTCAACGGCGTCGTACGCACACTGGGCCACGTCAGCCGCGAGGCGCGTGCATTCGGGTTCGAGCTGGAATTTCTCAGTCCCGACCAGTTCCGGACTCTGCCGATGCCGAGCTATCCGGAAATTCGCCTGGCGCTGGCTGCATCGCGTCAGGTTGCGCGCAGGCTTGAGGAAAGTCGGCCGGATGCAATCCACGTAGCCACCGAAGGTCCGCTCGGGCACGCTATGCGTCGTGTCTGCTTGCGGGGCGGCTTGCCCTTCACGACCAGTTTTCACACCCGCTTTTCCGATTACCTTGCAGAGCGCCTTCCGGTGCCGGAGCGGTGGACCAGCGAAGTGACGTGGGCCTGGTTGCGCCGGTTTCATGCATCGGGCGCCGCGACGCTTGCCGCAACGCCGACGCTTGCTTCCGAGCTCACCACGCGCGGCTTCAAAAACGTCGAGCTGTGGCCACGCGGTGTCGATGCCGAACTCTTCCGGCCGCGCGCGCAGGCCAGTTTGAATTTTCCTCGCCCGATTTTTCTGACGGTCGGCCGGCTTGCGGTGGAAAAAAACCTTGATGCGTTCCTGAAGCTCGATCTGCCGGGCACCAAAGTCGTCGTCGGTGACGGTCCGGCGCGAAGCGGGCTGGCACGGAAATTTCCGGAGGCGGTCTTTATCGGGCCGCTTCAAGGCGAGGCGCTTGCCGAAATCTACTCAGCGGCTGATGTCTTCGTGTTTCCAAGCCGTACGGACACGTTTGGGCTCGTGCTGCTGGAGGCACTGGCGAGCGGAGTGCCCGTCGCCGCATTCCCGGCTGCGGCGCCGCGCGACGTTATCGGAAATGCACCCGTCGGCGTGCTTGATGAGGATCTGCGGCTTGCATGCCTGGGTGCGTTGGAATGCTCACGTCAAGAATGCCGGGATTTTGCGCTCGGCATGACATGGGCGACGAGCGCACGGATATTCCTCGAACATGTGACGCACGGCGCGCGTGCCGGACGAAAGTGCCCCGCGCTCGATGCCGGCATGCCGGTCAATATGGGCGCCGGCGCGGAACGCTGAGGTTGCCCGAATCAAGGGCTGCGGACTGAACCTTGAATTCCGGCGTTGCGACCACCCATGACAGGCTCATTTGTCCGCGCTACGCTTCGGTCCATGGGCGCCGTTGACAATACCATCCTACCCACAGCCGCTGATATCGAAACCGCGTCCAAACGCCTTGCCGGCGTCGCGGTACGAACGCCGTTGATCAACGCCCCGGTGCTTGATGAGGCCCTCGGCGCGCGCGTATTTCTGAAGGCTGAAACATTGCAGCGCACGGGCTCCTTCAAGTTCCGCGGCGCTTACAACAAGATTTCCTCCATTCCGCAGGATCGGCGGGCGGCCGGCGTGGTGGCCTATTCGAGCGGAAATCATGCGCAAGGCGTGGCGGCTGCGGCGCGCCTGCTGGGTATGCGCGCGACCATTGTCATGCCGGCCGATGCGCCCAAGGCGAAGCGCGAGCGCACCCTCGCGCTCGGCGCCGAAGTCGTTCCCTACGATCGAAACAACGAGGATCGCGCGGAGATCGCCAAGAAGATCATGGCCGATCGCGGGGCAACGCTTGTCCCGCCCTACGACGATCCATTGATCATCGCCGGCCAGGGCACCATCGGTGCCGAAATCGTCGAAGACCTTGCAAAATTGTCGCTAAAGCCAGACGTGGTCGTAGTGGGTGCCTCCGGTGGCGGGCTCGCCGCAGGCATTTCGCTCGGGGTCAAGGCAGGCGTACCGTCGGCCAAATTCTACGTCGTCGAGCCGGAAGGCTTCGACGACACGCTGCGCTCATTTGCAAGCGGCAAGCGGGAAGCAAACGCGCGCATGAGCGGTACGATTTGCGACGCGCTGATGAGCAACACCCCCGGCGAACTAACCTTTCCGATTACCCGTGAGCTCATCGGGCAGGGCACGACCGTGACGGACGCGGAAGTCGCGCGCGCCGTCCGCTATGCGTTCAATGAGCTCAAGCTCGTGGTTGAACCCGGTGGTGTGATTGGCCTCGCCGCGTTGCTGGCCGGAAAAATCGATGTGAAGGGCAAGATCATTGTCGGGATCCTGTCCGGAGGCAACGTGGACGTGGATATGTTTTCTCGCCTGATCGCGGCGTGAATTCGCTTAGGAAAACAGCGCAAGGCGCTCGTCTTCACTCAACGACATGATCGATGATAGCGGGCCGGCTGGTGGCGGGTGGTCATCGATATGCTTTTCTTCAGCCGCGCTCGACTGATCGGCATTCGCCCCGACCTGCGCCGCCGGCGTTTCGACGAATGCTACTTCGGCCATGACGGTCTCGCTGCGCACGAGAACAACGGCAGGGGGATGGGAGGCCGATGGCGAGGGAATTCGGGCTGCTCGGGGACTGGCACCACCGCGAGATGGGATCGTTCGGTGTCTTCAATTGGCTCGACAGGCGAATCAGGTGCCGGCGCCGAAGTCTCGACCTTCGGCGCAGGATCGGCGCGGACGGATTCGAGGATTTGCGAAATCCGACTTCGACCAGCGCGACCAGTTCCGCTAGCTTCGCCGCCTTCGTTGCGAGAAGACGCGCCTCAAGCTCGCATTGCGCGGTGATGATCTCGTCAAGGAGCGCGCGCAGCCGCTGTTTGACCGGCTCTGTCGTCTGCGGTGTTCCCTGCAAGGCCACCAGGGGATTGCAGTTGCCCGATCGCTGCCCGCAGTTGCTCGGTGTCGGCGTTTCGGTTTCGCCGCGCATATTCAGCGAGGAAAGCGCGGCCGCGCTCACTCGCCGATAGCGCTTGGCAGAATGCCTGATAGTCGTCCTTGTCCGGCGCGTCGGACAGCGCGCCCGCGCGCGCGATGGTTTCGGCCGGCATGTGCAATCCTTGCTGGGCCGTTTATCAATCATGCGGCTTGATTCGGCCAGCGTGTTGCGGCCGGCGGGGGCGGGAGCCGCCCAAAAGTCGAGTTCCCGCAATATGTTGCCGAGGCGAGGCGAGGGAATGGCGTCTGTCTTCCATAAATTCGGTGGTTTCGTGACGCGCCTGGCGGCACTTTACGCCGCTTTGTTCATCCTGCCCGGCATTCAGATGCCGTTCTTCCCGGTCTGGCTCAGGGCAAAGGACGTCGATGCCGGCCTGATCGGAGTTGTCCTGGCAGTGCCGATGGTCGCTCGGGTTCTGGCAATCCCGGTGATTGCCCGCGAGGCCGACCGGCGCGATGCGGTACGTCATGTCCTGATCTTTGCGGGTGTGGCAACCGTTGCCGGATATATTCTTGTCGGGCTCTCCACGGGCGCCGTCGCAATCCTGGTCACCTACACACTGACGTCACTTTGCTACACGCCGCTGATGCCGTTGGCGGAGACTTATGCGCTCAAGGGACTTGCCGCACGCGGACGCGCCTATGGACCGGTGCGGCTGTGGGGGTCGTTTGCATTTATCTTCGGTAATCTCGCAGCCGGTTTGGCAGCCGATATCATACCCGCGCGCAACCTGATTTGGCTCATGGTGGCGGCGAGCGCGTTGATGGCGCTTGCGGCATGGGGACTTGAGCCGCTCTCGGTCAATGCGCCGCAGCAAGGTTCGCAAACGACGCCGCGTCAGGCCTCGTTGCGTGACCCTGCGTTCGTTGCAATGTTTGCGGGCGCGAGCCTCATCCAGGCGAGCCACGCACTATTCTACGGGTTCTCTGCGCTGCAATGGCACGCGGCAGGTCTCGACGGTACGTTTATTGCCGCGTTGTGGGCGCTCGGTGTCGCCGCGGAGATCGTACTGTTTGCGGTGCAAGCTCGTCTGCCGCCCTTCTTTACGCCGACCAGGCTGCTGATGGTCGGCGCTGCGGCCGGCATAGTGCGGTGGCTGGGAATGGCCGCCGATCCGCCCGCGCTCGCGCTACCGTGGCTGCAAGTGCTCCATGCGCTGTCTTTCGGAGCGACCCATCTTGGCGCACTGATGTTTCTCTCGCACAACGCGCCCGCGGGTCAGGCGGCCACCGCTCAAGGCTACCTTGCGATCGCAGCCGGCCTTGCGATGGCAGCTGCCACCGGAATTTCAGGCGTGCTGTATCAGGACTTCGGCAGCCGGGCCTATGTGGCGATGGCGCTAGTGGCGTTCGCTGGCGGCGCTTGCGGATTCGTAGCGCACCGGGCGCGGCGTGATGCGTCGAGCTGATCGTGTCTGGTCGCGCGTATCGCGATCACAACTTGCCACGATGCCGATGAGCTCGCTGCCTTGCATGAAGATCATCTTGCGTGACAGGCCGCCGTGCCGAAGAATCCATCGCCGCACCGAAACTGGGTAGATGCTCCAGAGAGCCTGCGTCCCGAGCGGGCTGGTTATTGGCCGTCCATCGCGGTCCGGCATCCAGGCCGCGTGAAAGCCGAAGCGCGCGCGCGAGGTGGCGCATATGCGCTCTCGCGGGACCACACCGAGCACCAGCGTGCAAGCCGACAGACAATTTCCATCAACGACGACACGTTCGCCCGATGAGCGCACCGATGCAAACGCGTCGAGATAATGGCCGATTTGACCGCCGCGATCCTCGGAGATCCGCATGGTCGCGGACACCGACGTCGCGCTGAGCGCCACCACGGCGGCGCCGAGAAGCAAACCCCGAATTTGCATTTCCCCGTCCCTGTGGTCGCCCTGCCTCGACCGGCGGTGCGATCTTAGAATCAAGTGTAAGCTAAGCCCACCGGGTAGCAATCGAAAAGCTTTGCTGAGCAAAAAAAATTGGACGCGATGGGTCCGTGGTGGGACAATTTCGTGAACGGAATCAAGTAGGTGCCGCAATACCGGCGCCAGCTGCCTAGGGCTTTGGAGGTTCCATTCTGCCGCTCACCCCCAGAGCGCCGGCGATGGCGGGTAAATCAGGCTCTCGGCATAGCGCAGGCCGTCCTGGCGATCTTTCCTGAGCAAAAGCGGCCCATCGAGGTCCACAAAGCGCGCTCGCTGCGCGAGCAGAACGGCCGGCGCCATCGCCAGCGACGTTGCGACCATGCACCCGACCATGATCGTGAAGTTCCGCCGTTGAGCCTCGGCGAGCATGGCGAGCGCTTCAGTCAGGCCGCCTGCCTTGTCGAGCTTGATGTTCACGGCGTCATATTTGCTGGCCAGCGCGGAAAACGACGCGCGGTCGTGGAGACTCTCGTCCGCGCAGACAGGGATCGGCCGCTTCATCCGACCCAGCACCTGGTCTTTTCCCTCTGGCAGCGGTTGTTCGATGAGGACGACACCAGATTCAGCGCAAGCCGCGAAATTGGCGGCGAGATTGTCGTCGTTCCAGCCCTCGTTGGCGTCCACAATGAGGACGGAACGAGGCGCGGCTGCACGAACCGCGGCGATGCGAGCGGCATCCCCCTCGGCGCCGAGCTTGATCTTTAGCAGCGCACGGCTGGCCGCACCTTTCGCGGCCTTCGCCATGACGTCGGGCGCATCAAGCGAGATTGTATAAGCAGTTGTCAGTTCATGCGGGGCAGGGAGCCCGGCGACATCGTGGACCGGCCGATTGCTTCGCTTGGCCTCGAGATCCCAAAACGCACAGTCGAGCGCATTACGTGCGGCGCCCGGCGGCATCGCCGTCTGTAGCCCCTGGCGGTCGAGGCCGGCATCGATCTTTGGCCGCATGGCATTGATCTGCGCCATGACACTGTCGACGCTTTCGCCGTAGCGGGCGTAGGGAACGCATTCACCGCGGCCGCGGGCGTTGCCATCGCGCAGTTCTGCGACGACGGCGACCGCCTCGGTCTTGCTGCCACGGCTGATGCCAAAAGAGCCCGCGATGGGCCAGCGTTCGACAGCAAGGGCGAGGGCAACAGGCTTGCTCACGGTGATATCCGGAAACGAGACCCCGCCGGGCCGGACTTCGGCCGCGCAATGTCGGGTTGAGCGTCGAGATCAGTCGAAGCGTCCCGCCGCATGTGCCAGCATGGTGTAGACCTTGCCGGTTTCGGACGTGAGGTAGGTTCGCGCCACCACCTGTCCGCGATCGTCGCGGGAAACCTCGTCGAGCAGCCGTTCGAACTCGGTGATGTAGCGATCCACGGTCTGCTTGAACTCGCGATCCGCGCGATACTTCTTGCGGATGTCATCGAATGCCTGCTGACCCTGCAAGGTGTAGAGCCGGCGGGTGAAGACATTGCGTTCCCCGCGCTTGTAACGGTCCCAGAGATCGGCGGCAGCATCGTGGTCAATCATGCGTGCGATGTCGACCGAAAGGGAATCGAGCGACTCGATCGTGTGTCGGGGAGACCTGTCCTCGTTCCCTCGTGCGGTGGCCGGCTCACGCGTGTTCTCGCGCGGTAGTTCACGCAGTGGCTCGCTCTCCTCGCGCGAGGCGCGGTTGAGCAGGTCGGTTAGCCAGCCGCGGCCGGGCGGAATCGGTGTGGGAGTGAGTTGCGCCGGCTCGGGGCGGCGCGGCGCAAAGCCACCGGCCTCCCGTTGCGGGGGGCGCTGCTGGACTTCACTGCGCGGCGGGGGCGTTTCGTTACGCGGCGTAGGCTCGGTGCGGCCGCCGACCACGGCAAGCGTCGGCTCCTCGCGCGTGCGGCGGACCGGCTCGACGGCATCGAGATTTCGCCCGTGGCGGGCAACGATACGATTGAGCTCAGCCAGCGCCTCGATCTGATCCACGATGACGCGACGCATCTGCGCGGCGTTTTCGGCGGTTTCCTGCGGCAATTCGAAGACCCCACGACGCAGTTCGCTGCGCGTTGCGTCCAGCTCCCGCTGCATTTCGGCAGTCATCTGCTTCATGCCCTGGACGGCTTCGGCAAAGCGCTCATTGGCGTTGCGGAACAAGGTTTCAGTATCGCTGGCGGTTTGTTCGTAAAGCGAGCGCATTGCGCCAGTCGCGCGTTCCCGCTCTTCCTCGGCATTCTCGCGCACGCGCTCGTACTGTTCGCTGATCGCGCGCGTTCCTTCGGCGCTCGCCTCTGACACGAGACGCGCGACTTCGCGCGCGCGCGTCGATGCCGCTTCGAGGGATTCGTCAAGCAGGCCCGAGAAGCGGTTAAGGCGCTTTTCGAGATCCTCGGTGCGGATATCCAGCGTCGCTACAAGTGAATCGAGCTGAACGCGGCGCTCATTGAGACGGTCGTCTGTCTGCTGGTTGCTCTGACCGATCAGGTCGACAGCCTTGGCGAGTTCGCGACCGTGAACGTCGAACTGCCGGGCAAGCTGGCCGAGATCGGTGATGACCTGGGCGGTGATATCGCGGAAACCCGCGATGTTCCTCTCCACGCGGCCGGTGGCTTCACCGGTCGACTGCGTAATCTCGGTCATGGAGCTGACAAATTCGGACACGCGCAACATGAGCGTATTTTCGAGTGCACCCATGTTCTCGTGGGCGCCGGTCAGCACTTCCTGCAGCATGATGTTGGCTTCGCGCAGCCGCTCGAACAGGGCGGTGGTGTCGGAGCGCAACATCGTGTGCGTTTCCAGCATTTCCTTGACGCTTGACGTCGCGGTCTCTTTCGAGCGCGCGATCGCCTTTTGCGTGACGTCGTTAAGTTCGGTCATCGTGCGGCTGACCGCGCCGGTGGCAGCCTCGCCCGCGGTGTTGATCATGCGCGAAATTTCGGTGCTGTTATCCATCATCGTTCGCGTGAAGGCGAAGCCGCGTTCTTCGATCGCTTTGACGGCCTGGTCGGTTGCGGTGGTCACCTCACGCGTGAAATGGTCCGCCTTCTCCGTGATCGCGGAGAGCACGCCGCCGCTCTTATCGGACAGGACCGTGGTCATTTCGTTGGCACGACGGCTGACGGCGGTCGCGATCTCTTCGGTTTTTCCGACGAAGTTACGGGCGACTTCCTCGCTAACCCCGACGAGCGTGCGCTCTGCATCGCCCGCGCTTGCGCGAATTGCTTCGGTGGTCGACAGCGCGAGCTGACCGAGCGAGCGCTCGGCTTCCGCCGAATTGATCTTGATAGCCTGGCTCAGCTGCTCGAGCCGAGCATTGAGCGCATCGGCGGCGGCCTTGCTGCGAGTCTCGATCTGGCTGGTGACCGTTTCGGCCCGTCCGACCAGCAGCTCTTCGAAGCGGCCGATACGACTGTCGAGATTGTTGGCGACTTCGCGCGCGCGGGCGCCCAAGGTCTGGTCCATCTCTCCGATCTTGACGCCGATCGCATCCGCGACCTCGATCCCGCGCGAATTGATGGTGCCGGCCACCTCGCCGATGCGCTGATCGAGTACGCCGACCACTTCCTTGCCGCCTTCGGTCAAGGTCTTGGCGAGCTCGGAAACACGTGTACCGAGCAGCGTTTCGAATTGTGCGAGCCGTTGGTCGAGCGTGCTGGAAATTTCGCCGGTCCGGCCGGTCACGCGCTGGTCAAAGGTGTCGAGGTAATTGCGCAGAGCCTCAGCCACGTCTTGGGTTCGCTGGCCGAGCCGTCCGACCAGTTCGCCACCGTAATTCTTTACGGTGTGGTCGAATTCGGTGATATGGCGGGTGATGAGATTTCCAAGGTTGCTCGCGTCTCTCGATATCTTCTCGCTGAGCTCGGTGCCGCCCTGATTGAACATGGTCTCGAAGGCCTGCAGGCGCGCCGCCAGCATTTCCTTGACCGCATCGCCGCGGTTGCTGAGCGTCGTCACCATCGATTCCGCGCTTTCGCGGAAGGTATCGGCGACCGCGTTGCTGCGGTCCGTAATCGTATCGGTAATGCGGGCGCCGGTTTGCTCAAGCTTTGAAACGACATCGCTGCCTCGCAGCGAAAGATCGAGAACGAGTGAGTCTCCGGTCGAACGCAGCGCCGTGTTCACCTCGTCCGCGCGTGCGGCAATCGATTCCGCAAGACGAGAGCTGGTGTCGGCGATCGCGTCCGTGAATTGTTGCGACCGCGTTGCCATGGACTCGATGGTGACGGATGATTTTTCCGCAAAACCCTGCGCGACCTGATCGAGACGTGCAGTCATCATCTGCTGCAGACGGGCCGCGAGGTCGGCAAATTCGTCGTGCACGTGCTCGGTTTTGAAATTGAGGCTGGCAGAAAGACGCTCGCTTGCCGATGAAATGGCCGTGGTCGCCTGATCGCTCGTTGTTTCGAGGCGTTCGAGCAGCGATGAGCCGCGCTCGCTGAGCGCGTCGATCATCGAATCCCCGGCGTGGCCAAGCGCAAGAGTGATGTGTTCGCCCTTCTCGGTGAGCGAGCGAGTAACGCGTTGCGCCACCTCATTGACTTTGTCGGCGACGAGGTCTCCGACGGAGGTGACGTCGTGCGCCAGGTCGAGGTGAACGCTCGCAATGGCGTTGCGCACATGCTCGGCCTGGTTGACCAAGGTTTCGCGCTGATTGCTCAATTCGGTCAGAAGATCCCGAATCCGGACCTCGTTGTCGTTATAGGCGCGCTCGAGCGCAGAGACTTCATTGTGGACCAACGCTTCCAGCTCGGCGGCGCGGGCGAGCGCACGTTCGACACCGTCGCCCATGGCGGCGACTTCACGGCGGATGGCCTGACCGACCGTGACGATCGACTCGTGTGCGCTGGTCTCGGGCTGCGCAAGGCGCATCGCCACTTCGGCCATGGATTCCGCGATGACTCGCATGTCCTGCGCACGGGTGAACATGTGCGCGAGCAGGAAAAAGAAGATCACCGGCACCACGAGCACGGTGGCGAGTGCAACCATGGCGGCGAGGCCGAGCCCTGATGGCGCAAAAAGGGATCGCATCTCGGCGCCGTACAGCGAGGCGATGGCGAGACCGCCGACGACCCAAATGAAACCGCCGACCGCGGCGGCGACATAAGGTGTGCGCGAGGAACGATGGCGCAGGGTTTGCAAAATCTGGCCGATGCCGGCGCGGTCATCATTGGCGGCACGACGCGGCGTGGTTTCGCCGATCGGCCAGGTCTGGGGCGAATCCTGGGGAAAGAGGTCGGGTCCGGGGGGCAGCGCGGGCGAGGCTGCCTCTTTGTCAGCGTCCGGTTCGGCGCCGGTCTCGGGGGCGCGAACGTTGAGGGCCTCCTGGATGGCAGAAAGCGCCTCTTCGGTCGCGTCTTTGGATTTCTGCGGGATATTCGCCATTTCGGTTGTCGCCTCGCCATTACGCCGGACTTGTCGCCGCGGCCCGAACCGTAACGATAAACAAGGTCACGCTGCGGACGCGACGCCGCAGCGCCGTCGAGCCGCACGCTCCCCGAATGATCGCCCAAACATCATCCTATCGCCTTGGCAAACCGAAAGAAACCACGGTGGTAACGACTTTTTCACTATCGTTAACCGTCCGCTAACCATAGCGAAGGCGGGGCTCGCGCGCGTCCGGATATCCACAGGGCGCTGAATTAAGGCCGCGGTGGGGCAAGCGGAGGGAGCCGGTCGGGGGACGGGCGATTACACGGCTTTAACTACCATCATGTGTGGCCGGCGCAAGGCAGCCCGGGCAGGCCGCTCATTTACCTGGATTTGGTCCCTGTCAGGTCAAAGTCCCCGCAACAATAAAAGCGATCGGGAGGCCGGGATGGTCCAGGCCGCAATCAAAGCTTGCGAACGTGACGGCGCGGCTCAGGAACATGCCGTGCTTGATCGCGCGCATCTTGCGCGCATGACCTTCAATGATCGCAGCCTCGAACGGGATGTGCTGCAGCTGTTTGAACGGCAGGCTGAACTGCTGATGCAGCGAATGCGCAAAAGCGCGCCGTGCGCAGTGGCCACCCTTGCCCATACCTTGAAGGGATCCGCGGTCGGTATCGGTGCTAGCCGTGTCGCGCAGGCCGCGGCCGTAGCCGAACTGGCCGCAAGCAGCGCGCCGGGCGACTGCAGTGGTGCGATCAATCAGCTCGCGCAGGCGGTCGACGAGGTACGGGTCGAGATCGCGGCGATGCAACGCTTGGGATGACGGGGGATGGCATCTCCGCACGAATGACTATATAGAGGCGCGCGTCATCTGCGACAAAGTCATCCCTGCTATCTTTCCCAATGGCGAAGATCACTTATAACGACTCTAGCGGTACTGGCCGCACGGTCGAAGCCGAGCTTGGCTCGACCGTGATGGAAACAGCGATCCGCAACAATATCCCGGGGATAGAGGCCGAATGCGGCGGCGCCTGCGCTTGCGCCACTTGCCATGTTTATGTCGATGAAGCCTGGCGCGAGAAAGTTGGTGGCCCATCCCCGATGGAAGAGGATATGCTGGACTTCGGATATGACGTGCGCCCGAACTCGCGGCTGTCATGTCAGATCAAAGTCACGGAAGACCTCGACGGACTCGTGGTGACGATACCGGAGAAGCAGGCGTAGCTTCCGCTGACGCGGAACCGGCCGCCACCGCGGTTCTTATCAGGTCAGCACAGAGTGTGCCCGTGCCCACGATCAAAACAAAGTGCTGCATTGCCGGCGGTGGACCCGCCGGGATGATGCTCGGCTTCCTGCTGGCGCGCGCTGGCGTTGCTGTCATCGTTATCGAAAAGCACCCCGATTTCCTGCGCGATTTCCGCGGCGATACTGTGCATCCCTCGACGCTGGAGATGATGCATGAGCTCGGCGTGCTCGATGAGTTTCTAAAACTTCCGCATTCAGTCGTGAAGCAGATTTCGTTGCAGATCGGCGACGATCGGGTGATCGTCGGTCACTTCAACCATCTGCCCGTTCATTGCAAATTCATTGCGTTGATGCCGCAGTGGGATTTCCTCAATTTTATCGCCGATCTCGGCAAGCGCTATCAAACCTTCGATCTGCGGATGCAAACGGAGGCGATCGATTTGATCGAACAGAATGGGCGCGTTGCCGGCGTACGTGCGAAGACGCCGGACGACGAACTCGAAATCCGCGCTGATCTCGTAGTCGGATGCGATGGCCGCCACTCCACCATCCGCGCGAAAGCCGGCCTTAAGAGCGATGACTGTGGCGCGCCGATGGATGTGATGTGGTTTCGCCTGTCACGCAGGCCGGACGATTCCGAGGAAACCTTCGGCCATATCGAGGGGGGCCGCATGATGGTGATGCTCAATCGCAGCGACTACTGGCAGTGTGCCTTTGTCATTCCTAAAGGAAGCGCGGAGGAGGTCAGGCGCGCCGGGCTGGATAATTTCCGCAAAGTCATCGGCGAAATGTCGCCGTTTGTACGAGACCGGCTCGGCGAACTCGAGAGCTGGGACCAGGTCAAGTTACTGACGGTAGCTGTAGACCGTTTACGGCGCTGGTACCGGCCAGGACTGCTCTGCATAGGAGACGCAGCGCACGCAATGTCTCCGATCGGCGGGGTGGGTATCAATCTCGCAGTGCAGGATGCAGTTGCCGCAGCCAATATTCTGGCGCAGCCATTGCGCCACGGAACCGTAACGATGGAAACGCTCGAGCAAGTGCAGCGGCGCCGCGAGTTCCCAACGCGCTTCACCCAGCGCCTGCAGATCGTGCTGCAAAACAACATCATTGGTCCGGCGCTTACTGGTCAACGGCCGAAGGCGCCGTTCTTTATGAAAATGCTTCAGTGGCCGCTTTTGCGCCGCATCCCGGGTCGTCTGCTCGCGCTTGGTATAAGACCGGAGCATATCCGCACGCCGGAGTTCGAGCCTCCGACGCGCAAAGCTTCGGCCTAGGGCTTCATCCCCGCAGGAGCGATCTGCGACGATTTAAGCCCCATTTCATCAAGCGCTTTGCGCACAAGACCGGAGGCCTTTGCTTCCTCGATGAAGCCGCTCACGTAGGCGAGGGCCGCCGGCTTCCCCTTGGGCACGCAGACGGCCGTGCTTGAATTGAGAAAAGCATCGTCGAGAATACGAGAGCCGGGGATCTTTCCGACCAGACCGGATAACGACTCGCGCGAAAGCGCTATCGCCTCGATCCTGCCTTCGCCCATTGCGGCCACGGCCGCTTCGACACCGGAAAAATCGATATGGGTGGCGTTGGGTGTCGCTTTCTTGGCGGCCCGAAAGGTCGCGGTATTGGCGACGCCGCCAATACCCGTTCCCTTCGCGTCGGCGTCTTTCACTGAATTAATCTTCGAGCCGGGCGCGACCAGAAAAGTACTCTGTAATAGATGATACGCGTTGCCGAACGCGACGAATTTTTTGCGTTCCTCATCGACCGGAAGGAAAGCGACATCCCAGCGGTTGGTGTCCGCCGAGTTCTGAATTTCGCCGGAGGCCTGGTGGGGAATTATCTCAAGCGGCACGCCAAGCTTTGCGGCAAGTGCACGACCGAAGGTGACAGCGACCCCACGGTAACTGTCGCCATCTTTGACGGCAAACTGCGCAGAAGGCGCAGGTGCGACGGCAATGGCAAGTCGCAGTTTTCCCGTGGGAGCGAGTTCTTTCAACACGGCCGTATCTGCCATTAGTAACTCCAAAAAAATTCGGGGCGGCGAGGTGCGCCGCCCGTCATCGGATAGCACGTCGGGACTATGGTTTCATCCCGGCTGGGGCCACCTGCGAATTTTTCAGGTTCATGTCGTCGAATGCCTTTCGCACGAGGCCGGCCGCCTTGGCCTCCTCGATGAATTGGCTGACATAGGCGAGCGCTTCGGGTTTTCCTTTCGGCACGGCAACAGCCGTCGATGAATTCAGGAAACCGCCCTCGAGGATGCGCGAGCCGGGGATTTTCGCGCTCAGACCGGAAAGGGATTCGCGCGAAAGCGCGATGCAATCGATTTCGCCCGCTTTCATGGCAGAGACCGCTGCGTCGACGCCCGGCACGGTGACAAAAGTCGCCTTTGGGGCGGTTCGTTGAGCCGCCCGAAAGGTGGCGGTATTGGCAACACCGCCGATGCGCACGCCGGGCTCGTTGACGTCCTCGATTTTTGCAGGCTTTGCGCCGGGTGCCACGAGATAGGTGCTTTGCAGAAGGTGATAGGCGTTGCCGAAATCGATGAATTTTTTTCGCTCCTCGTCCACCGGCATGAATGTGACATCCCATCGATTGGCGTCGGCCGAATTCTGAATCTCACCCGAAGCCAGATGCGGCACGAATTCGACCGGAACGCCGAGCTTTTTTGCTAGCGCCGTTCCCAGTTCCACGGTCACGCCGCGGTATTGGCCGGTCGCTTCCTCCTTGATTGCATAGAGCGCAGAAGGCGCCGGCGCGACTGCGATCGCCACGCGCAGTTTTCCGGTCGGAGCGAGTTCTCTCATTGCGTCCGCCGTGGCCGGCCCAAAGGTCCCGCAGGCAAGTGCAATGGCAAAACCGATAGCTACGCGATTAGCGACTGGCATCGAAAATCGTTTCCCTAAGGTGCGGAGCGCCCCGGCTGGGGCGCTCCATCTGTGGTTTTCAGGTTGCGTGCGTCATCACCGCCTTGACCTTGGCCGGCGTGAAAGGAACCGACCGCAAACGTACACCGGTCGCATCGAACACGGCGTTGGAGATTGCCGAGGGAATCACCGCCGCGCTCGGTTCACCTGCTCCCCATGGTTTTTCCGTGGGCCGATCGATCAACTCGATCACGATCTCCGGGACCTGCGGGAATTTGAGGATCGGGTAGCTCGCCCAATCGAGGCTGGTCACCTGCGAGCGGTCGAACGTCACTTCCTCAAGCAGTGTACGGCTCACGGTCTGAATCACATTGCCCTCAATCTGATTCTTGAGGCCGTCGGGATTGATGACCTGGCCGCAATCGTGAACGACCGTGAACTTCGGGACGCGGATCACTCCGGTCGCACGATCCACCTCAACCTCGGCAACGGCACCGATATAGGTACGCACCAACTCGTATTTCACGTATGAGATGCCGCGCCCTTTAACGACATTGCCGCTCGCGGATTTTTGCGGGGAGGGCCGGCCCTCCCACTTGGCAAGCGTCGCCAGCCGCTCGAGCAATTCGAGACCGCGTTTGTCGTCGAGATACTTCCGGCGAAACTCGAGCGGGTCTACACCTGCCGCCGCGGCGAGTTCGTCCATGAAGCACTCGTTGGCGTAAGTGTTCTGCATGCGTCCCGGCGTCCTGATCCAGGATGGCCGGAACGGCGTCGTCTCGAGCCGCTTGCACACGGACTTCGTGTTGGCGAACTTGTACGGGATCGCCGAATTCTGAAACACGTTGCCCGGCGCAATGTGGTCAGCGGCCGGCATGCCGGAGAGTGTCGCGGCCACCAGCGGCACAAAGAAACCGCCCGGCGTCTGCTGAGGCATGTAGAAGTCGCCCTCCCATGCCGTCACGTTGCCCTCGGCGTCCATAGCGGCGCGCATATCCATCAAAGTCGGCGGGCCCTTCGGATCCCAGCCATGCTCATCGGCGCGCGACCACTGCACGCGCACCGGCTTGCCAACGATCTTTGCGAGCAAGGCGGCATCGGCGGCGGCATCCTCGTGGCCGTTACGGCCGTAGCAGCCCGAGCCTTCCACATAGACGCGGTGCACCTTTTCGGGCGGCAAGGAAAACATCTGCGCCAGTTGCTTGCGCAGATTGTGGGTCGCCTGCGATGCCGACCACGACGTCAAGGTGCCATCCTTGAATTCCGCGACAGCGCAAGATGGACCAATCGACCCATGCGTGTGGATGGCGAAGTCGTAGGTCGCGCTCAGCTTCTTCACGCCGTCAGCGGCCATCGCCGCGGCGGTGTCGCCGGTCTTTCCGTATTCTTCGAGCTTGGCGACTTTGCTGTTGCGGACATAGTCCCAAAGTTTCGCCTGATCCGGCAAAGTTTCCGATTTCGACCAGGTGGCCTTGAGTGCGTTCGCGCCGCGGATCGCATCCCATTCGTTGGAGGCGACAACGGCGAGGAAATTGCCCTCGCGCACCACCTTGACGATGCCTGGGATTTTCTTGACAGCGCCGTCATCAAGGCTTTCGAGCTTGGCGCCGATTGCGGGTGGACGCACCACCCGGCCGTGCAACATGCCGGGCACCTTGAAGTCCTGCATGTAGGTAAAGCGGCCCGTGACCTTGTCGGGAATGTCGACACGGGGTTGCGACTTGCCGACGACTTTGTAGTCCTTCGGCGCTTTTTCCTTCACCGGCTGCTTGGGATCGAGCGTGACGGCGAAGTTCTTGCCGCCGATCAGCTCACCGTAGCTCACCTTCTTGCCAGCACCGGAAACGATGCCATCGGTGACAGTCAGCTGGTCGGTGCCTAGCCTCTTTGCGGCTTCCGCCACGAGCGCCTGGCGTGCCGCAGCCGCCGCCTGACGTAGTTGCATGCCGCCCACCTGAATCGTGAGGCTGCCCCAGGTCGTGCCCTGGTCCGGCGTCAGTGACGTATCGCCTTGCACCAGCTCGATGCGGCTTGTCGGCACGTCAAGTTCTTCCGCTACGATCTGACGCAGTGCCGTGGTGATGCCGGTGCCGAGATCGACCTTGCCGGAATAGGCCGTGACTTTGCCCGCCTTATCGACGGCGAGGAAGGAGTCGACTTCGGTGAGTGCAAGCGGCTTTGCAGCGCCTTGAGCCTGCGCACCGCCGACAGATCCGCGCAGCGAGAAGCTGACCACAAGAGCGCCGGAGCCGAGAAGGGCGTCGCGCCGTGAAATCTGGATGTTCATGTGCGCCTCCCTTAGGCCTGAGCGGAAGCGCGTTTGACCGCGCGCACGATGCGGGCATGCGTGCCGCAACGGCAGAGATTGTTTGCGAGCGCGTTCTTGATGTCGGCTTCGCTCGGCTTCTTGTTCTTCGTGAGGAAGGCCGCCGACTCCATGATCATGCCGTTGATGCAATAGCCGCATTGTGCGGCCTGTTCATCGATGAAAGCCTTCTGCACCGGATGTGGTTTTTGTGGTGAACCAAGCCCTTCGAGCGTCACCATCTTCTGTTTCTCGTTCACGGTGGTAAGCGGCGTGATACAGGAGCGCACAGCGGCGCCGTCAATATGGACGGTGCAGGCCCCACATTGACCAAGTCCGCAACCGAAGCGGGGGCCTTGCAGGCCGAGGTTATCGCGCAACACATAGAGCAGCGGCATCTGCGGGTCGTCGTAAGTGATCGACACGCGTTTACCATTCACATTGAGTGATTTTTTTGCGATGGACGTCTCCCCCCGCGCTCGTCAGCGCGGATTTTGTGTCGCGGACTTACGGTCCGCATTTTTTGGACCTTGCATCGGCAGTTCGGCCGTGGTCCTGGAATACTTGCACACGCAAGTCTAGTCCAAATCCGGGCTAGCGCCAGCCTTCGCCGGTCGCGATCCGAATGTCATTGCGTGGCGGTTAGAATATCGCGGGCAGGCAAGCGTTGGCGTTGCTCGTAGAGCCGTACGGCTGCCAAGGCGAGAGTGGCGACCGCCAACCAAATCATGCGCGCGCCGTAACGATCATGTGGGTTTGACAGGGCGCCGCAGATGAAGGCATTGGCCATCACCGCGATCGTGCAGGTTGTTGTTAGTTCACCGATATCGGTCAGGCTTTGCCGCCGCAGGGCGTAGAAGGCCATCAGCGGCAACATGAGCAGGCAGCCCAATGCCACGGGATAGTGCAGCCGGTTGATAGTAATAAAGCCGATCTCGCCGTGCTGCTGGCGTGCCGCACGCATGTCGGGAATAAGGTGCGGAGTATAGCGCTCGACAACGCCATAGGTGTGCCAGACGGTATTGACTATCCCTTCACCGGTATGAACATCGATCAACTGTTTCGCGGTGGCGATAGCGGCGGTCTTCAACTGAAGCAGGGGATATTCGCTGAGACTGGCCAATGCGATTTGCTGCATTTCCTGGTCAAGGCCGGCGAAACGTCCGAGCTTGTTGAAGAGCGGATTGCCCCAGAACCACTCGTCAGTATCGTGTGGCAATTCATCCTTGTAGCTGCAGAGCACCAGCCGCGCCCGCGGACAGTGTTCGTCGAGATATTTCGTAACGATCCCATCCTGCAGCATGCGGCCGAAGGAGAGGGCAAACCCTCCAGGCGTCCACGCCAGCCGTTTGGCGACGACCACATTGGCCGTGAGCACCAACGCGGCGCCAAGCGCCATCGCGGCGGCCCCATAGCCGACGTGCCTTAAGGAAAGGCGCGCTGGTTTGACGGCGGCAAGCAGCGTAGCTGCCGCCAACAATGCCAGCAGCACCGCGAAGGTCGCGTTGTGAGTGGCGGCGGAAAGCGCAATCAGTACGGAAAGGCCACAGCGTTCGCTGCGGCTGAGCAGGCCTGTTCTTAGAAGCAGGAGATAAAGAGCGAACGCCCCAAGCCCGGCGAAAATATCGGTCAGCAGAACGGCGGTCAGCCAAGGCAGGGTAGAGATCACCGATAAGGCGGCGATAACTCCGGCGAGCAACTCGGGCCGCCCGCCCATGCCGTGCGTACGCAAGACGAGCGCAATGACCCAGACAGTGAGTGCGCTTTGTCCGAGCACAACGGGCCAGAAAGAAAGCGGCGAGCCCGAGCCAAGGATCAGGCCGTAGACGACTGCACGGCTTGGCACGAGATAGCCTTCGTACCAACGCGCCAGGTAACCACCAGTGTCGTATTGCAGAAGGGGAAAGCGATTCCATACTGCTGGCGCGCTCAGCATCGCCATTGACAGCACGGCGGCAAGCGCCCACCGGGCTCGCTCGCGCAGCGGCATACATATTCCTCCCCCCCAGAAAACTTCTTTTTGTTGCACTTTTGATATCGCCTTGACGGTTCCCTGGCCAGGGCCAATCCTCGCGCCCGTATCGGCGAGAAGAGTAGGCCCATGTTCGTCACTTTCTTTCAGGAGCTGAAACAGGCAGGCGTGCCGGTGACGCTGCGCGAATATCTGACGCTGATGCAGGCAATGGATGCCGATCTAGCCTCGCGAAAGGTCGAGGATTTTTATTTTCTGTCGCGCGCGACGCTGGTGAAAGATGAGCGCAATCTGGACAAGTTTGACCGCGTGTTCGGTCACGTGTTCAAGGGTCTGGAAACGCTCGATGATGTGATCGAAGCCGACATCCCCGCCGATTGGTTGAAGAAGCTCGCCGAGAAATATCTGACGGAGGAAGAAAAAAAGCAGATCGAGGCAATGGGCGGCCTCGACAAATTGCTCGAGACACTGCGCAAGCGGCTGGCCGAACAAAAGCGCCGTCACCAGGGTGGGTCAAAATGGATCGGAACGGCCGGCACCTCTCCCTACGGCGCATATGGATACAATCCTGAAGGCGTTCGCATCGGCCAAGACGCCAACCGGAATTTTCGTGCAGTCAAGGTTTGGGACAAGCGGGAGTTCAAGGATCTCGATGACGAGGTCGAACTCGGCACACGCAATATCAAACTTGCACTGCGTCGTCTGCGAAAATTTGCGCGCACAGGTGCGCCCGAGGAACTCGATCTCGACGGCACCATCAAGGGCACGGCGCACAAAGGCTACCTCGACATTCTGATGCGTCCCGAGCGCCACAATGCGGTGAAGGTTCTTCTGTTCTTCGATATCGGCGGCTCCATGGACTGGCACATCAAGGCGACGGAGGAATTGTTTTCTGCCGCCCGCTCCGAGTTCAAGCACATGGAGTATTTCTATTTCCACAACTGTCTCTATGAGCGCGTATGGAAAGAGAATCGTCGCCGATTTCAGGAGACCACGCCAACATGGGACGTGCTGCACACCTACCCGCACGACTACAAAGTGATCTTTGTCGGCGACGCATCCATGTCGCCGTATGAAATCGCGGCGGCCGGGGGATCGGTGGAGCACTACAACGAGGAGCCGGGCGCGACCTGGCTCGAGCGCCTGACACGGACTTACCCGGCCTGTGTGTGGCTCAATCCGGTGCCTGAAAGGGAATGGGGCTTTACCCATTCGATCGGGATGATTCACCAGCTTATGGGCGGACGCATGTACCCGCTGACGCTTGATGGGCTCGACCGGGCGACTCGCGAGCTTGGCCGTTAATTACTCGCGGGCGAAAACCGCGCCGCGACTTTTAGTCAACCGGAACCCACGCGTTGTCTGCCTTTACATAAGAACGCTTGACTGCTGCCCAGGTGATCATGTTCGCCCGCTTTTCGCGATCGAATTCTCCGGCATGCGCCGCGTACGCGTGATTGAACGCTTCGCGGTAAATATCGTGGGCGTGCTCGGGCAGATGTTTTCGGACACGCGAGGGCAAATCGGCGTTCACTCGGTAGGGCATTGCTAAAACACTCACGTTTTCGCTCGTTCCCGGCGATGAATGGAAACGAGTATCTCGTGAGGTAAAATAGGGCGAGGGGACGGTTCCTGACGCCCGGGAAAATTGCAAAAGGCGGGCGCTACTTTTTTTCGCGGCCGGCGGGCATCTTACCGATTACGCCAAATTCCTCGGACTTGGCACCGAAGGCCGCAGCTTGGAAGCCTTCGGTCGCAAGCCCACGCTTGAGAAGCTCGCGAATTGACGCGGCGCGGCTCGGCATGCGCTTTTTGAAGCGGAAATCATCCAGGACCGTAAGTTCTTCGCCTGACAACATAATCTGAAGTCGCTCACCGCGATTCGACCCGTTTGCCATGATACCCCTCGCATGACATGCGTTACCAGATACTCAATGTGAGTAAGTTACTCATTCCCATGCAATAGCGCAAGTAGCAAATAAACTACCCATTGAGCAAAATGTTCCAAGAAGGAAATGAAGGTAATCCAGGCGTTTGCGGGATTTGGCGCCAATATTGGTTGTAAAGAAACAGAATTGACCCGCCACGCGTGTGCCCTAGCGTAAGGCGAATGAAACAGATCTATCCGGAACAAATGGACAGCTTGGCCCCTCTTCTTTGCGGCCGCTGCGGCAGCTTGATGCGGTTGGTCGGCAGCGAGCCTCATCCCACTGAGGCCAAGACCGATCTTCTCACCTACAGCTGCACGGCTTGCGAGGATTTACTCGCCCTGCCGGTTCCGATCCCAGCGACGGGTGAGTGACAGGACGTCAATCGCCTGACGCGGCGCGAGACAGCGCGCCGTAACTGTCTGCCGAAGTCGACGTTTACGCCGCGTTGGCCGGCCGGAGCCGCGCCGGGTCGTCAGGCCCCGCCTGTTCTCGTTGCAAAGCCATGGCTTCGCGCATCAGGCGGGCAAAATCCTTTCGGGCAGTCTCAAGAGCTCCTTCCACCACCGAACACTGCATCTGCTCGCGGCGAAGAGAAACGCTGAGTCGACTCTCTGATCGGCTACCTGTTTTCCGCCGCTCGCGAGGCCTCCAATGCGGCGATCTGCTCATTGAGTGCCGCAATGGTGTCTTCGGCCCGCGTGAGTGCCGCTTCCTTGGCGGTAAAGGCGCGGGTGAGTGCCGCTCTGCGTTCCATCAAGGTGGCGCGTGCCTGATCGACTTCCTTGACCTCGGATTCGCGCTGGATGCGTTCCTTTTCCAGATCCGCGATCCGCGTTTGGAGAGTGTCGCGTTCAAGCGCGAGTTCTCCTGCGCGCCGGTCGACCGTGCGGATCTCGTCGGCGCGGCCCAGTAAATGCTCGCGCGCTTCACCAAGAAGTTTTTCGCTCGCCGCGGCCCGGGCCTGCAGGGCTTCAAAACGCATGCGCTGGGTTGTGAGTTCGTGATCGTGGCGTTCCTTGGCCTCGTCGAGCGCGTTCGCGAGCCGTGCCCGCTCGTTGCTCAACTCGGCAAAATTGGGCGCGCGCCGTTGCCTGAAAGCTTTTGTTTTTCAGGACCTTGATTCGAGGTCGATTTGCCGATGCGCAGCGACGCCGGAGGTACTGAAGGTCACGTGCGCCTGTTAATGAACAGACCTTCGCAAAGCCGAAATGTGAGTTCGGCTCCGCTGCCTTGCGGATCCAGGGTGGCCTTAACCTCCGGAGTAACCTGCGACAGCATCGCGCGCAGTAATGCTTGCATGGTGGCGTCATAGCGCGCTGCCCAGCTCTTGAATTCCATCGTCTTGTAGATCTGCTCTTCGTGGGTTGTCCGAAGGCCCGCAACGCGCAGCGCGTCGCGCCATTCATCCATGGTCCAAGCGCGCAGGTGGCTCGGGTCGCGCAGGCGCTCGAAGGCATTGACGTAGTCGCCGACACTGCCGGGCGGAACGACATTGTCGACCAATGCGAACAAACCTCCCGGCTTGAGAACGCGACGCACCTCCGCAAGGAATTCCGGAATCGAGTCGAAGTGATGCGGTGCGATGCGGCAGGTGACGAGGTCGAAACTCTCGTCCTCGAAGGGAAGCGCCTCGGCTTTGGCGTAGGCGGTGCGAATATTGGCGAGGCCGCGCTTGGCAGCTTCGCCTTTCACCATGTGGAGCATTTCCTGCGTAATGTCTGTTGCCCACATGCGCTCGAGATGCGGCGCAAACGTATAAGCGACGTGCCCGCCGCCGGTTGCAACGTCGAGCGCATGCCAGTTTTTTTGCGGGGAGGTGAGGGCGACAAGGCGTTCCAGGCTCTTTCCGGCCGCATGTGGCTTGCTGGTCAGATAGTGAGCGGCAGTTTTGCCGAATTGCTCCTGGACGGCTGTTTTGGACATGGATCGCGTTCCGGTGGGTACGTCGTGGGCACTATATAGCCTAGGCCAAGAAAAAGCCCTGCATCTTTCGATGCAGGGCTGGTTTGCGCCGAAGCGAGGTACGTCACTTCACGATCATGCCGGTGAAGACATAGGCCTGGAGCATGACCAGAACGCCGACCAGGCATGCGAGGGCGATCGAGTGCTTGAACACGAAACGCAGGATCGTGCCCTCATGTCCGAACCAGTTGGTGGCAGTCGATGCAACGACGATCGATTGTGCATCGATCATCTTGCTCATGACGCCGCCGGAGGAGTTGGCGGCCGCCATCAGGATTGGCGGCAGACCCAATTGTTGCGAGGTGATCTTTTGCAGGTTGCCGAACAGGATGTTGGACGCCGTAATCTGAACCCGTCAGCGCCACGCCCAACCACCCGAGCAAGGTGCCGAAGAAGGGATACAGCACCCCGGTCCCCGCGAAGGCGAGACCGAGCGTGGCGTCGATTCCTGACAGACGCGTGAGCGTGCCGATCGCAAGCATCGCCGAAATGGTGATGAGCGAGTAGGCGCATATCCTGATTGTCTCGCCATAGGCCTTCACCAGCCGCACCGGTGAGAATCCCATCAGCAAGCCGGAGATGATCGCGGCAATCAACATGCCGGAACCGGTGTAGGACAGCCAGGTGAACGAGAACACCGCGGCTTCCTTGGTCGGTGCCGGCACGACCGGGGCAACTTTATTGATCATGTTGTGCAAGCCCGGAACCGGGAAATTCCAGGTCGCATAGGCATTCAGAATGCCTTTGACTGCGTTGGTGCCCCACAGCAACAAGATCACACAGACGATGATCCAGGGCAGCAGCGAAAACCACACTTCGGCTGTTGTCGGCTCCCGTGTCGCCTTGACCGCCTTCTTCGGCATCGTGGCTGCGGAATCGTCACGAGTGCGCAGGGCAGGCGAGGTCCAGATCACTATCGGTTTCCAGATTTTCAGGAAGCCGATCAGACAGGCCATCGAAATGAGTGAAGCGCCGATATCGACGATCCATGGATTGATGAAGTTCGAGATCAGGAATTGCGGAACGGCGAAGGAAACACCGGTCACGAGGATCGCCGGCCACACTTCTTTCATGCCACGGTATCCCGCGAATGCCCAGATCAGCCAGAACGGGACGATCAGGGAAAAGAACGGCAGTTGCCGTCCTACCATTGCGCCGAGGAGAAATGGATCAAGGTCGGTGACGCTTGCGAGACCGGCGATCGGCGTGCCGAGGGCGCCGTAGGCCGACAGGCGCGGTATTGGCGATCAGCGACAGACCGGACGCTGCGAGCGGGGAAAAACCAAGACCGATCAGGATTGCGCCAGTCACCGCGACCGGTGTACCGAAGCCCGATGCGCCCTCGAAGAAAGCACCGAACGAGAATGCAATCAGCAGCAGCTGAAGGCGGCGATCTTCGGTGACGCCACCGATGGTGGTCTGCAGCGTTTGAAACACCCCCTTCTCGACCGTCAGCCGATAAAGAAAGATGACGTTGAGTACGATCCAGCCGATCGGGAAGAAGCCGGTGACAGCGCCCAACACCGTCGCTCGTAACGACATATCGGCCGGCATTGTAAAGACGACGATTGCGATGAAATTGGCGACAACCAGAGCAACAAGGGCCGCGATGTGGGCCTTCACCTTGTTGGACGCGATCAAGACAAGCAACGTGACGACCGGCAGCGCCGCAGCACAAGTTGACAAGAATTTGCTGTTCAGCGGATCGTAGATTTGATCCCACATTGGAGCCTCCCCAGCCACAGCGCGCGGCTGCGATTTTTGTTGTTCGATTTGGACGCCGATGAAAATGGCGCAGGTAACTAAAGAATTGTCGCACGCAAAAAACAAGAAATTGGTTGCGGTATTCAACTACAACCTGGGCCGCACGGAACATTACGACGAAGGTCGAAGGCGGCTCCGCTTGTCGATTGAAATTAATCGCTATTTGTCGAAGCGGTGCGCATCATCGTCGTAACCGTGACGGTTGGAATAGAACACAAGCGCCATCAGACCGCCGCCGACCAGCAGCGAGAACAAGACTCCTCCGATGATCGCGAAGTATCCGTAAAGCGGTATGGGCTCACCACCGAGGCGGCTCCATGCGGCCGCTGCGAACCAGACCGACAGCGCCAACAACGCGAGCAGAGGCAAGGCAATGACAAGTGTGCGCATTCGCTTATCATATAGGGAAACACGCAATTTTTGTCATCGCACCGCGCGATAATGACGAAACTCTTGCAATCTGCGCGCGGTCGTTGCGGCCTAAGCCTTGCCGGCGGCCTCAACCTGCGAGAGCTCGGCGGTTTTGCCCCTCTTGGCTTAAGACGGGGCTTCATTATTGGCCGCTTCAGCGGGTGAAGCGGGTAGTTCGTCGAGCGGGGCTGAACGGTGCAATCGAAGTGAAGCGCGGTCGGACACTGCTGCAAGCGCAGTGACCTACTCCTATCGAGCGACGGTGCTGGGTGCGCCGCGGCATTTCACACTTTCGGATGATGGGATCGATTGGAAATCCGGTGCGATGTCGGGGCACATCCCATACCGGAATATTCGCCGGCTGCGCATGTCATTCCGGCCAGTCAGTATGCAATCAAGCCGCTTCATCACCGAGCTATGGGGGGAGGGCGCGCCACGGCTAAAGATCGTATCCATATCCTGGAAAAGCATGGTCGAGCAGGAGCGACTGGATCGATCCTACTCGGTCTTCGTGCGGGAATTGCATCGGCGCATTTCGAAAGCTGCCTCATCGGCGCGCTTTGAACGTGGCACTAACCCCTGGGCCTACTGGCCAGGCTTGGCAATATTCGTGGCGGTTGCACTCGGGCTTGCCGGTGGCGCCGTGCAGGCTCTGCAAGCCAGTGCTTACACCGGCGCTGCGTTCGTCGGCGCTTTCCTTGCGCTGTATCTCTGGCAGATCGAAAACTTCCTGCGGCGAAATCGGCCGGGCACGTATAACCCCGAGGCGCTGCCTAAAGAGGTAATGCCGCCACCGTGATTGCGTCGACTTTCGAACTCTACTGCCGAACGACGAGCACCGAACACTTGGCGTACCGCACGACATGCCCGGCATTGGAGCCGAGAAAGTAGGTCCGCATCGCCGGCCGGTGCGAGCTCATCACGATGAGATCCGCGTTGAACATCTTCGCTTCCTCAAGGACCTCGTGATAGATCCCGCCTTGGCGCACAGTTGACGAAACGTGCGCGGCGTCGAGACCGCACTCGCGCGCAATGATGCCGAGCGCCTCCTCGGCGGACGTGCGTTGCTGGACGTCAAAGTCAGGCGGTACATATTCGGCCAGCATCACCGGCGTCATGGCGAGCACATTGACGAGCCGTATTGACCCTCCCGATGCACGGGCCATTGCAATCGCGGTCGCCAGGGCAGGCTTGGCCAGATCGGTATCGGCCAGGTCGACCGGCACCAGAATCTTCTTGTACATGACAGCGCCCCTCTTTTCGCTGCAAGGGTCCAATATGACACGTTTTCAGGGGCGCGTTGAGTGGGAGTTGTTGTCTCAACTTGCCGCAGCACCCAGAGATTTCGGGGTGACGAGGCGTTCAAGTCGACCGCACTGGGGATGTAGCTTGCCCCAGTCGTCGAAGGCGAAATCGATGATAACGAGGCCGGACGTGGGCAGCTTTTCCCGCAACCGCTCGCGAGCCTGCACGTCGCCGGAGGCGATGAGCATCACCGCGAGGTCGTGGAGGCCGGGATTGTGTCCGACAACCAGGAGCGTATGCGTGGCGGGCCCGACTTCCCTTACGACGGCCAGAATCGACTGCGCAGTCGCGTCATAGAGCCGTTCAACCGGTGTCGCCGCCGGGGACGGACGGAATGTCGTCGCAGCGGATTTCCAGGTTTCCAAAGTGCGCGCGGAGGGAGACGTGATAACCCGGTCGGGGATCAGGCCATGGGAGGCCATATAAGCGCCGACTTTTGCGGCGTCCTTCCATCCGCGCTCCATCAATTTGCGGGCGCGGTCTTCCATGCCCGGTTCGGAGCGCTCGGCCTTGGCGTGACGGAATAACAAAAGTCGGCGCATGGTCATGCTATGGATTTCGGCTGCATCAAGATCAGTCTAGCATGCATTCCCCAGGGGCGGAGCACGCGCACCTACTGGTAGCGACCGCAACGAGCGAAAGTGAAAGCATGGAAGCGGGCTGGTACGAGACCAACAGCGTTTCACGTCCGGAACGGCCGCGACTCAACCTCGACCTCGACGTCGATGTCTGCGTGGTTGGCGCCGGCCTTGCGGGCCTCACCGTTGCCCGAGAGGTCGCCCAGCGAGGCTGGTCGGTTGTCGTTCTGGACGGAGGGCAGGTGGCGTGGGCGGCGTCGGGCCGGAACATCGGTTTCGTGCTTCCGGGATATTCCGAAGATATCGACAGCATCATCGAACGCATCGGTCTTGATCATGCCAAACAACTGTGGGCGCTGTCCGAGCAGGGCCTCGACTACGTGCGGCGTACAATTCTCGACACGCGAATGCCGGGCGTCGATCTGATCAACGGGTGGCTGCATGTGTCGAAGAGAGACAACCCGGCCGAGCTGCGCAACGAGGTTGAGCGCATGCGCTGGATTGATGCCGATGTTGAGTATTGGCCGGTTGAACGCGTGCGCGACCAGCTGCGCAGTCCGGCATATTTCGGCGCCGTGCACTATCGGCAGGCGTTTCACATCGATCCGTACAACTATGCACTAGGCCTTGCCGCGCTTGCCGAGCAAGCGGGCGCCCGAATTTTTGAGGATTCGCCCGCGGTCTCGCTCGATCCGGCGGGCGTGCGCAAGCGCATCGTCACGCCTGCGGGCCGGGTGCGGGCGGCGCACGTGGTGCTCGCCGGCAATGTCCACCTCGGCGCACTCATGCCGCGCTTGGCAGCGACCTTGCTGCCCGTCACGACGTTCGTGACGGTCACTGAGCCGATAGGTGATATCCTGCACGACGTGGTGCGCTATCGCGGCGCGATCAGTGACACCAATCGTGCCGACAATCATTACCGTATCGTCGGAGGCAACCGCCTGCAGTGGCTGGGACGCATGCGGACATGGGAGGCAAGTCCGGGTCTGATCGCACGCGGGCTCGCCAATGACATCCGACGCACCTTTCCCGCGCTTGGCAAAGTGGACATCGCGCATGTCTGGCGAGGAACATTGGGGCGCACGGTTCATCGCATGCCGCAGATTGGCGAAATAGAACGTGGTCTATGGCTGACGAGCGGTTTCGGCGGCCACGGCCTCAACAATACGGCGATGGCAGGCGACCTCGTTGCGCGCGGCATCGTCGATGGCGATGAGACATGGCGCCTGTTCGCGCCCTACGAGCTGGTATGGGCCGGGGGTATGCTCGGGCGGCTGGTGGCGCAGGGAATTTACTGGGGCACACGACCGGCGGAGCGCATCGAACAGGAAGTCGCCCGCTATCGTGCGACTTCCCGCGCCCGCAAGATCGCGCGATCCGTGCCGCAGCACACGCAGGCTAGTTCCGACTCCGATCAGCCAACGGTATAGGCCATTATCGGCCTTCGCGGCGCGCCATAAATGCCAGCCGTTCGAACAGATGCACATCCTGTTCGTTCTTGATCAGCGCGCCATACAGAGGAGGGATCAGCTTTTTGGGGTCGCGTTCGCGCAAGGTCTCCGGCTTGATATCTTCGGCCATTAAGAGCTTGAGCCAGTCAAGCAGTTCCGACGTCGAAGGCTTTTTCTTCATCCCGGGCACGTCGCGGATTTCGTAGAAGAGCCTCAGTGCTTCCGCGACCAGCCTTTGTTTGATCCCGGGAAAGTGCACCTCGATGATTGCGCGCATGGTCTCGGTGTCCGGAAACCGGATGTAGTGAAAAAAGCAGCGGCGCAAAAAAGCGTCCGGTAGCTCTTTCTCGTTGTTCGAAGTAATGACGACGATCGGCCGTCGCCGAGCTCTTACCGTTTCGCCCGTCTCGTACACAAAGAATTCCATGCGATCGAGTTCCTGCAACAGGTCGTTGGGAAATTCGATGTCAGCCTTGTCGATCTCGTCTATCAGCAATACCGGGCGCTCATCGGCGACAAAAGCATCCCATAACTTGCCGTGTTTGATGTAGTTGCGGATATCCTTGACGCGTGCGTCTCCGAGCTGGCTGTCCCGCAGCCGCGACACCGCGTCATACTCGTAGATCCCTTGCAGCGCCTTGGTGGTGGATTTGATGTGCCACTCGATCAGCGGTGCCCCGATCGCCTTGGCGATTTCCAGCGCTAGGATGGTCTTGCCGGTGCCCGGTTCTCCCTTGACCAGCAGCGGCCGCTCGAGGGTAATCGCGGCGTTGACCGCGATTTTGAGGTCGTCGGTCGCCACGTAGGCGCTGGTGCCTTCAAAACGCATATAAGCCTTCCCCGTATTGGGCGCTCATTCCTAATGCATATCGTCAAGACACCGCATACATATAGCCAATGCGCTGCGCAGCAAAGGTGAGAGCGCGCTTAAAGGAGATAACTAAATGATGAATCGGCGTGCCTTGTTGACAGCTTGCGTAGCGCTATCGGGGCTCGCGGCCCTATCCGGATTTGGCGCGGCAATGACGATGACAACGAACGAGACGACAGACTATCGAAAGCTTTCCGATATGGACTGGCGCCAGCGCCTCAATGCGAACCAATATATGGTGCTCCGCCAACACGGTACCGAACGTCCTGGCAGCAGCCCCCTGAATAAAGAAAAGCGCAAGGGTACATTCACCTGTGCCGGCTGTGACCTGCCGCTGTTTTCGTCGGAAACCAAGTTCGAGAGCGGCACAGGCTGGCCCAGCTTCTATCAGCCGTTGCCTAATGCTGTTGAGACAAAAACTGACCGCTCGCTTTTGATGACGCGCACCGAGGTGCATTGCGCGCGCTGCCTAGGCCATCTCGGGCATGTTTTCGACGACGGCCCGCCTCCGACCGGCTTGCGGTTTTGTATGAATGGTGTGGCGTTGAAATTCGTCGCGGAGGCTACAGATTCTTGAACAAAAATGTTCAAAGCTTTTCGTTTCGCTTTTGATCGGGACAGATAACCGTATAGCGGGACAGTATTTGCCGTCGTTCGTGTATAGTCGCTAAACTGGATACGGTGGGCGAGCGATCTAGATTTCTACTTGGCCATGACCTGGATCGATCCAACTGTATGACGGCCAAGCTCCTGTTTGACCTCCGTGGAAAGCGTGTCTTTGTTGCCGGTCATCGCGGATTTGGCTGGCGCCGCAATCGCCCGTCGACTGGCGGGTGAAAATTATGAGGTGTTGGTAGCCAATCGCGATGTTCTCGATTTAAGCGATCAACGCGCTACCGAAAATTGGCTGGAGCGAGCGCGCCCTGATGCGAATTTCCTGGCTGCGGGGCTTGTCGGTGGTATCCACGCCAACAACAACTATCCTGCCGACTTCGTCGCAAACAACCTTGCGATCGCCCTTAACGTCATCCGTTCCGCTCATACGATTGGCGTGAAAAATTACTCGCCCGTTGGCTCCTCATGCATCTACCCGAAATATGTCGAGCAGCCGATAAGCGAGGGCATGCTGCTCACCGGTCCGTTAGAGCCCACTAACGAATGGTAGGCGATCGCCAAGATTGCGGCGATCAAGCTATGTGAAGCGTACCGGCGCCAGTATGGCGATGATTGCTCGGTCATGCCGACAAACATGTACGGGCCAAACGACAACTATCACCCGCTGAACAGCCATGTTCCCGCGGCACTCATTCGACGCTTTCACGAAGCCAAACTAAACAATGCGCCGGGGGGTGACTGTATGGCCACGCCGCGAATTCATGGCAGCCGATGATGCGGTAGGGTGAAGCGCTTTGGAACGCGTTTTCAACAACCTTGATCTGGCCCTCATTGACGGTCCTTGGTGCCGAATCGGTCTGCCTTCTGGTGGGCGGCCCTTCGGGGGCGTGATTTGGGCGAATCCGTCGCAGTCGGGCCCGCTAAAGCGGGCTCTCCGTCATCCAGGGCCCACGATTTGTTCTCCGGCGTAAGTCATTGAACCGTCGTAAAAGTCCAGATATAGGGGGCGCCTTACTCGGATATTGTCCGCGGATCGACGGCCGTATATAAGCCTGCCGCTCGGAGGGGGCGAATTTCGCTCAAGAACAAAAACAGGGAGTAAGCGGGAATGCTGGCCAAAACCAAAAATTATCGGCCATCCGACAAGGAGCCATTCATGAACGAGCGCCAGCGCGACTATTTTCGCGCGAAGCTGCTCGCCTGGCGGGAAGATATTCTCAAGGAGGCCAAGGAGACACTGCAGCACCTTCAGGAGGAAAATCAGAATCATCCCGACATTGCTGACCGCGCTTCGTCTGAAACGGATCGAGCAATTGAACTTCGCGCGCGCGACCGTCAGCGCAAACTGGTCGCCAAGATCGATGAGGCCCTGACACGGATCGATGACGGGACCTACGGCTATTGCGAGGAAACCGGCGAGCCGATCTCTCTGCGTCGCCTGGAAGCACGTCCGATCGCCACACTGTCTGTTGAAGCGCAGGAGCGGCACGAGCGTCGCGAGCGCATTTATCGCGACGATTGAAGCCATCCGTCTGTCTATTGCCAATGCCCGACCCTAAGTCGGGGCATAGCTACTTTGTAACCTGAGCTTCCAGGGGCGGCCAGCCCCGCTGGTGACGTCGCTGTCATTGCTTGGGCATTGGAAAGGTCACTCACGAGAGCGACAATTCCGCTCACCATCAGTTTGTGCATGTTTATCCTCCCTGAATAGCGTGTGAACGGGTCCGTTTGGTTCGGGTACGCGGGCCGTATTCTTTGTCGAGACAGCGATACTATATTGGCTGCATGGTATTGCGTAACTCAAGCTTCTGGCCGATTCTCGTGACGACGCTGCGATGAAACTCCATTCATCAACGCCAAGGGCAATGCCAAAGTCCTCACCCATTCTTATATGGACTGTATGCGCAGCGGTCTTTGTCCTTTCCATCTGTAAGGCTCCGGCACGCGACCTGGGCCAGTGGGATGGTGTCGATCCGCTACATCGACAGTGGTTCAAGGGGCTGATGCGGCCAGACAGACCGCTCGAGCCCTGTTGTGGGCTGACAGACGCTTATTGGGCCGACAGCTATAAGGTGAAGGCGATGAATACGTCGCCATTATCATCGATACACGCGACGACAAATCACTCGGTCGCCCTCACATCGACAATGGAACGCGTTTTGCAGTTCCCAACACCAAGATCAAATGGGACCATGGCAATCCGACCGGGCACGGCATTATCTTTATCGGCTATGGTGGTGAGGTCTATTGTTATCTGCCACCTGGGGGTGGACAGGCCAATCAAAAGCATGTGGGCATAACCAGAAGGGCCTTCATGAACCTGAAGTTGACTGTTGCCATCTTGGCGATCGCGGCCGTGCCGTTGTGTGCGCAGGCTCAAAAGCCGAGCGCTGCGATTGTGACCCATGCAGACGCGCGAAAGGTCCTCGAAATTATCAAAGGCGACAGGGCCAAGACCCAGACCTATTGCGATATGGTTAAGCTCGGTCACGAGATGGCCGCGGCTGACGAGAAGAAAGCCGATGAACTGAACCGGAAAATGGGTGAATTGCAGAAAAAACTGGGTCCCGAATATGCCGCGTTAATGGACGGGTTTCAGGACCTCGACCTGGGTTCCGAGGTTGGTCAAGAGATCAGTTCGATGTTCGCGGAGCTCGATGGGCTGTGTGGGGGGTAGCAATGGACTCGCACAGCGCAGGGCCAAGCAAGCATGGCTACTACTGCCCCCCGATCCCCGCCTATTTCAGCGACGCCAGCGAGGCCGTCCACTACGCCCAAGAGCACAAGTTCGTGCTCTTCTGAAAAGGCACGCACGCCTTTGCGAAGCGGCAGCGCGAAATGTTCGACCGCTTCGTGGCGCGGCCCGTGTTCACGCGCAAGGGCGCGACCTATGTAGGTTTGCTGCCGCTCGACGAGCAAGAGAACGCTGGTGGAGAAGAGCCGCCTTAACTGGCGTGAGGTCGTTATTACAGCACCTCGCCAAATCCTGGCACCGGGCTTTGTGGCGATATTCTTGCTCCCGACGGTCTGGGGAAGAAACCGCGCAAATTAATGGGCAGCCACATGAACTCGGCGGTTCGCTGCTGGTGTTTTCAATCCAAAAATGTCGTCCTGATCATGGGAGAGGCCAACGCCGGGCCTAAGAACCACACCGTGCGGGTGCGAGAGGGTTGACGCAGTCAAGCACGCATCTCGGGATTTCGATTCGACTTAAGCCAGATAACCCGACAATCGTAGGATGTGGGCAACTGCATTGATGCTGGCGACGATTGTGAGCAAGACGGCAGCGCCAACCAAGAAATAATCTGCATGGATGCCCCCAGAAGTCATCGGAAAGAAATGCGATCACCCGGCGCATCCTATGCACTCCAGCTGTCAAGGCTCGGCAACACGATACCACTGCCAAGTTCTGGAGCTGTGAAGCTTCTTGATTAACAAAAACTTTAAGTACGCTCTTCCTGCAGCAACTCAGCTTAAGACATCGCCTGTTTTTGCCTTGTAGCTTCGCGTCAATTCAGCGGAGTCGTGTATGCAAGAACGTCGTAGATCCAGCCGCTCGCGCGTCGTCAAAGACGCGAGAGTCTTTTTTGGTTCGTCTTCAATGGTGGATCTTGTCGTATTTCAAACACCGTCGAACTGCCGGAAGCGTTTGGTCTCACGTTTGATGGTGGCCGCTCCCTGCGGCCCTGTCGCATTGTCTGGCAGACATCAAACGAGACGGAAGTGTAGTTTCTCTAGACATGCCGAAAAGAGGGAAGAGACACGCCAGGGGAGAACGTTAATGACGCGACGGATCGCCCAGACTAACAAGTCCTCTTCGTCGAGGCATGTGTTGAAAAGGGGATTTATTGTTAGCGACGAGACGCTCAACCTTGAGTGCACGGTCAAGATGCCTCCGAAACGGGTGCGACCTTACAACTAGCGACGACTTTTGGTATTCCACTCTATTACGATCTGGTTATTGGCGAGAGACGTGGTCTCTGTCGCGTCCAATGGGGAACGAGCACAAACATTGGGGTGGTGTTCAGTAGCCGATTTATTCTGAAGCTGGGAAAGGAGCCGCCCGGCTGTCTGGCATGAAATCAGCCAGATCAAGCACCACGAGATCATCGCTACGAATTGTCAGTCCAGCAACAGGTGAGGCAACCAGAGCGAGAGAGCGGGAATATAGGTCACAAGAAATAGCACGATCACCATCGGAATATAGAAGACGAGAATGCTTTTTGAGACTGCTTCCATGGACACCTTTCCGATCGCGCAGCCGACCACCATGGTCGGGCCGACGGGAGGCGTCAAAAGGCCAATGCCGAGATTGAGAATCATGATGATACCGAAGTGCACTGGATCGATGCCGAAGGTCTTGATCACCGGCAGGAATATCGGCGTGCAAATCAGCAGCATAGGCGCCAGATCCATGAACGTGCCGAGTAGCAACAGCAGGATGTTGATCCAGAGCAGGAAGGTGTACTTGTCGCTGGAAATGTTGATAAAGAATTGCGTCGCAATCGCCGGCACCTGCAGCAATGCCATCATATAGCCGAACGAGATCGAAAAGCCGATCATGATCATCACCATGCCCACGGTGCGGATCACGCGACCGATCAGTTTTGGAATTTCACCCCACTTTACGTCGCGATAGACGAACATCGTCACCAGGAAGGCGTAGACGCAGGCAACCGCCCCGGATTCTGTCGGTGTGAAGACGCCGGACAGGATACCGCCAAGGATAATGGCGATGGTGACCATGCCCCAGACCGCGTCGAGCACGATCTTGCCGATTTGGCTGAACTTGATCTGCTCGCCTTTCGGAAAATTATCGCGGTGCGCGATGTACAAAACGAGAATGACCAGCGACAAGCCGAGCAGCAACGCGGGGATGATGCCGCCCATGAACAGATGAGCGACTGACACCGTGCCGCCGGCCGCAATCGAATAAATAATCATGTTGTGCGAGGGCGGCACCAGCAGCGGCTGTAACGAACCTGAAATGGTGACGTTGACCGCAAACAGACGCGGGTAGCCCATCTTGATCATTTGCGGGATCATCACCCCGCCGACCGCGGCAGTGTCGGCGACCGACGAGCCCGAGATGCAGCCAAACATCGTGGAGGCCAAGATATTAACCAGTGCCATGCCGCCGCGGATCGCGCCGACGAACACTTTGGCAAGATTGATCAGCCGCTCGGCCATTCCGCCGATTGCCATGATCGCGCCTGTCAAAATGAAGAATGGGATCGCCAACAGCGAGAACCCGCTCATGCCGCCGGCAACCTTGAGCATCACCGCTTCAAGCGGAATGCCGGTGTAGAGTGCGCCGAGAATGGATGCTATGCCCAGTGCGTAGGCGACCGGCATGCCCATCAGACACACGACGGTGAAGCTTCCAACGAGAATGACGATGTCCATGACAGTGACCGTTATTCCGTCGTTAGCCCACTGATGGTCTCCGCTTCGGGCTCAGCAAAGAACTTCTGCGTCATGAACCGTTCGATGATGAACAGCGCGGTTACTGCGCCCCCGACGGGGATAGGCAAGTAAGACAAGCCGACACTGAGAGCTGGAAAATCCGGGATGCTCTGATGGAGTGTCGCACCGACAAGCTTGATGCCCCACACGAGCATGAAAAGATTCGTAGCGAGCATGCAGATTTCGAGGAACCAGCCGAGATACGATTTTGCCGGTCCCGAGAGGAAGGCCGGCAGCACTCCCACTCCGATGTGCAGATATTCGCGATAACAGACGACCGCGGACAGAAAAGACATCACGATCATCAGAAGCACCGCCATCGGCTCGGGCCAAGATGCGGCACTGTTGAGAACGTAGCGGCAGAACACGCCGTAAGGAATGATCAGCGTGATGACGATGAGGCAGGTGCCCGCGGCGATGACGCAGACGCGATGCAGGACATCCATGGCGCGGATGTATTTCTCTTTCATTTCGTCCCCCTGACGAAAGCCAGCCGGGTCCACCCCCAGGACCCGGCCGGATACTCGGATCGTAACGCTACTTTACTTCCTGAATGCGCTTGACCATCTCGGCGTGTTTCGGACCGTATTTGTCCCAAACCGGCTTGACCGCGTCTTGGAACGCTTTCTTGTCGGCGGCCGACACCTCGATGATCTGGATGCCGGCGGCCTTCGCCTTGTCCATCGCCTGCTTTTCGTAAACTTCCCAAAGCTTGCGCTCTTCCTGCTGGGCTTCATGGCCGAATTTCACCAGCAGCGCCTGTTCCTCCTTGGACAGCGTGTCCCAGATCTTTTTGGAGAACACCACCATCTCCGGCACGATCAGGTGCTCGTCGATCGTATAGAATTTTGCGACCTGATAGTGATTGTCGAACACGAAGCTCGGCGGATTGTTTTCGGCGCCGTCGACCACGCCGGTCTGTAGCGCGTTGAACACCTGGTCGTAGCCCATGGCGACGCCGTTACCGCCCATCGAATTCGCCATTTCGACGAACATCGGGTTGCCCATGACGCGGACCTTCATGCCTTTGAGGTCGGCCATGGTCTTGATCGGCTTCTTGGTGTTGTAAAAATTGCGCGCGCCGGCATCCATCCAGGCGAGGCCGACCAGGCCCTTGCCGCTGTTGGTTACCTTGTCGAGCAGATCCTGGCCGATCGGGCCGTCGATCACATTCTGCATATGCGTGGTGTTACGGAACACGTAAGGCAGATTGAACACATTGAGTTCGTCGATCACGGGGCCGAGCGCGCCGACCGATACGCGCGCGAATGCGATCGCGCCGACCTGCGCCTGCTCGATGGCTTCCTTCTCACCGCCGAGTTGCATCGATGGATACATCGCAACGCTAAGCCGACCGTTGGTGGCTTTTTCAAGCTTCTTGCCGAGATCTTCGACCGCGACGACGGTCGGATAGCCGGCCGGATGGACATCGGAGGCTTTGAGCACCAATTTCTGCTGCGCGTCGGCGGGTGTGCTGGCAAGCGCGGTCGCGGCAGCTACGATCGTGGCAGCGAGTAAAGTTACGAAGGTCTTCATTCTGGTGGTCCTCCCAGTTTATGATATTTAACGTACTATAACCGAGAAAAGCGAAATGCATATCCTGATTACTGGTGCCGCTGGCGACGTGGGAACACGGCTGCGCAGATTGCTAAAAGGGACCTATTCACCAATTCGCATCAGCGACATTCGAAAGCCCGCCGACCTTCGCGGCGACGAGGAATTTATTGCCGCCGATCTCGCCGACTACAGCCAGGTTGAGAAGATCACCGCCGGGATCGACGGGATCGTGCATCTCGGCGGGTATTCGGTCGAAGGGCCCTGGGACACGATTCACAGATCCAACATCGTTGGCTGCTACAATCTTTTCGAGGCCGCATATCGCACGGGTGTCAAACGCGTTGTGTTTGCGTCTTCCAATCATGCCGTCGGCTTCTATCCGCGCGACAAGAAAATTGGGGTGGAGGTAACGGTTCGCCCCGATAGCCGCTACGGAGTCAGCAAAGCTTTCGGCGAGGCGATCGGTGCGCTTTATGCCGACAAGCACGGCTTACGCGTGACCTGCATCCGCATAGGCAACGTCAACGACAAGCCGCTCGATAGACGGCGATTGTCGATCTGGATCAAGCCGGAAGATCTGGTGAAGCTCGTTCGCATCGGGCTTGAGCACCCTGACATCCGCTTCGAAATTTTTTACGGTGCCTCCAACAACGAAGCCGCCTGGTGGGATAACAGCGATGCCCGCCGCTTTGGCTATCTGCCCGAGGGCCGATCGGAAGAGTTCCGCGCTCAGGCAATGGCCGAGCAGGCGAAGCTTCCTGCCGACGCGATCAGCGACCGTTTTCAAGGCGGGCCGTTCTGCTCGGATGAATACGATGCTGATCGGAAGGGCTGAGGTCGACTAGGCGCCATAGCTTTGGATCAGCGAGCCCGCGACCAGGCTCCAGCCATACACCAGGACGAAAAAGATCAATTTGAACGGAAGCGACACCACGACCGGTGGCAGCATCATCATGCCCCATCGACATCAACACCGAGGCAACGACGAGGTCGACGATCAGAAACGGCAGGAACAGGAGAAAGCCGATTTCAAAAGCGCGCTTGAGTTCCGAAATCATGAAAGCCGGCACCAGGACACGCAGCGAGAGGTCCTCAGGTTTTGCCGGCTCGGCCTCATTTGCACGACAGCACGACCACGATGCGTGTGAACGATTTCATCATGACGAGGATGGAAGGCGCCAGCGACAGCACGGTAAGCAGCGATCATCTGGATAATGCGCTCGGTAAGGCCGTTGCCTCGTCCTAACGCTGATGTCCCGCGCGCCGGCCGGCGCCGTCGCGATGAGGATCCCGGCTACCCCGACCGCCACGTCACCAGACGGACACAGCGGCCCGAATTGAGTGTCACGATTTTCCGGGTGGACGACCAAGCAAGCTGGCCATCTCCTCTTCGAGATTTTCGTAAAGATTCTTGCTTGGCGTTGCGGCCGGCTCACGCGGTTCGGGCTTCGCGTCGAACTTGGGTTCGGACCTCGGTTCGAATTTCGGTTCGGCTTTCGTCTCGAGTTTCGGTTCAACCCGAGCCTTCAAGTCGCGCACCGGAGGGCGCACACCTGTATCGGCGCCTTTGACGGGTCCTCCGGGCATCTGTCCCGCCAGCGGGTCGGTCACAGGTGGCCTGCCTACGGGCACCGGCGCCGGATGGCGGCGCAGGGCGGCCTCGAGCTGTTGTGCCATCTCAGCAAGATTGTGATTGGCCTGCGCTGCCGGCTCGCTCACCTGCGAGGGTAGCCGCGGAGCCGGTTCGTTGCGCACAACCGGCGAAGCATGTTCCGGCGCGTTAAGGCGGCTCGACAACTCATTGGCAATCCCTGTGATGTCAGCCGGTCGCGGTCGTGCAGTTGGCTCCGGCGCTATCCAAGGTTCCTCGGTCGCCGCCGGCCGGTAGGGCCGGGACGTATGGGCCGGGGCAGGCTCTGCCGGCTGCAGGGGCCAGCCGTTTTCGACAGCGGGAGACGCTCGCACCGCGGTTTCAGCAGGGAGTCCGGCACGCGCCGGCTCGCGGGCAACTTCGCGCGCTGCCACCGCGCGCACAATGTTCGGCTCCACGACCACGTCGGTGGGGCCGCCGATCATCAGAAGATGCTCGATATTGTCGCGCCGGATGAGGACCAGCCGCCGACGTCCGTCAACCGTTGCCGCGTCAATCACGGCCAGCCGCGGCTGTCGACCCCGCGCGGTGTTTCCGAGCCGGTTTGCGCCGAAACGCCGCACCAACCATGCGGTGACGCCGATCAACGCCAGCACAACCAGAAAGGCGATGAAAAATCGGGCGGCCAGCGGCATTTCTGAGCCGAACAAGCTCTCGAACATCAACGCGCTCCGTTCTTTGTGCCGCAGTTCATTGGGCGAGAATCGCCCGAATGGTTAATGCGAATAGGTACAATTTGCACGCCCTGAATACTAACAGAGGATTAACAAACAAAGTGGCAATTTGCAGTCAAAGGCCGATTTCAAGCACGTAATCGTTAATGGCCGCCGCCGCAACCTGTTCCGGCTACGCCTCTTTTACCCGCCGTTTAACAAAGTCTGCCTAGCGCGACGCTGTTTGGGGAATGCTCTCTGCCATTGCCGATATTCCAATTCTGTCCACAACGCCACGATTGGGCACAAGCCCGGCGGCGCGTCCTGGCCGAAAACGTGGCGACCTGTCGGGTATCCTGCCTTTGTCTCTCTCCTTGACGCTTAGCTTCTGGGTCCTGTCGTAGCGACGCTCGCAGTCGTGGCCGCTGCCGCCTACCTTTTCCAATGCCGGCAGTGGCACGACCGGCAGAAGATGTCTCTCCGGGAATTGAAAGAAGAATTCAAACAAAGGGAAGGCAATCCGATGAAGCAAGTGCGGCAGGTCCGCATGCGCCGCAGAATGATCGCCGCGGTCCCGAAAGCCGCGGTGGTCATCACAAACCCGACCCACTATGCCGTCGCGCTCGAATATGAACGGGGAATGGATGCGCCTGTGTGCGTTGCCAAGGGCGTCGACGCCCTGGCCCTGAAGATCAGGGAGGTCGCCGGCAAGCATTCGGTTCCCATCGTGGAAAACCCGCCACTGGCCCGCGCATTGCATGCTACGGTTGAGATCGATCAACGAATTCCGCCCGAACACTATAAAGCTGTGGCCGAGGTGATCGGCTATGTCATGCGCGTGCGCCGGATGGTGTCGGCCAGGCGCTGACAGGGTGTACCGTCCAAGGTCGGGGATTCGGTGAGCCTGGCACTTGCGCCGATGGGGCGCCTTAAGGCACTCAGGACGTATGGTAAGTCATGATCCGACAGCGCTGACTGAGGCGCGAGACGCGAACGAGCGCAAGGCTTACGACAAGAGCCAGAATGCGCCACGGGGTGGTTCCATCACCATGGTGCTGGTTGTTGCGGCGGTGCTGATCGCCGCGGCCGGCGGTTTGATCTACGTGAACCGGGACTATGTCGAGGCCTACGTCCTGATCCTGCTGGCTGTGCTCGGAACGATCGGTGTGTTCGCACTTTTTGCTGCGGCCGCCGGCATCGTGAAGTTTGCTGGCAGGGATCAAGGCAACCCGCTGCTCAAGGCAGTGGTGGACGGCGCGTTCGACGGCATCCTCGTGACCGATCATGCCGGACGCGTGTTCTATGCGAACGCCACTTACCTCGATCTCATTGGGGCAACGGGCATGAACGATGTCAGGCCGATCGAGCGGGTCTTTATCGGCGATCCTGACGTCTCCGAGTCGATCTACCGTTTGCTCAAGGCGGCGCGAGAGGGACGCCGGCTGCAGGAAGAGGTACGCATCGCTGGCGCCGCCGGGGAGGGAGCCCGCTGGCTTCGCATGCGCGTACGACCACTCGGCGAGACACGACGCGATACGCGCATGACGGTGTGGTCCATCGCCGATGTTACGCGCGAGCGTGAGCGACAGGAAAATGTGTTTCAGGAGCTCCAGCACGCCATCGACTATCTCGACCATGCGCCGGCCGGGTTCTTTTCGGTCGATGCCGCCGGCGATGTTGTCTACCTCAATGCGACATTGGCGGCCTGGCTCGACCACGATCTGGCTCAAGTCGGCGCGGGCTCGCTCAAGCTTGGCGACATCATCGCGGGAGAGGGTGCGGCGCTGCTCACCACGCTGAATGCCGCGCCCGGAGAAGTCAGGACCGAAGTTTTCGACATCGACCTCAAGACGCGCGCCGGCAAGCCGATCCCCATGCGCTTGTTTCATAAAGTTGCGTTCGGCGCCGATGGCTCCCCGGGCGCCTCGCGCACGCTCGCCCTCAATCGAGCAAGAGGAGAGGGCAGCGATCCCCAACGCGCTGCGGAAGTACGCTTCATGCGCTTCTTCCAGAACACGCCGATGGCGATTGCCACCGTCGACAAGTCCGGTCGAATCGGACGCAGCAACGCGCGTTTCGCCAAGACCTTCGAGGGGCTTATCAAAAACGACGACCGCTCTATTTTGTCGGTCGTGACCGAGCGCGACCGGCCTGTGCTCGAAGCCGCAATCCGGAAGGCGTCAGAGGGTCAAAGCGATATCGCGCCGGTCGAGGCCGCCTTGATCGGGAGTGCCGAGCGTTGGGCCAACTTTTTTGTTCTGGCCGTCGAGGAAGAGGATCGCGACGGCGAGTCCGCAATCGTCTACGCGCTGGAAACGACGGCGCAGCGGACGCTCGAGAACCGATTTCAACAACAGCAGAAAATGGACTCCGTCGGCCAGCTCGCCGGTGGCATCGCGCACGATTTTAACAATGTGTTGTCCGCCATCATGATGGCGACTGACTTCCTGCTCAACGCGCACAAGCCGACCGACCCGTCTTTTAAGGATATTATGCAGATCAAACAAAACGCCAATCGCGCGGCGGCGCTCGTGCGTCAATTGCTGGCGTTTTCGCGCAAGCAGACGTTGCGGCCGCAAGTGCTCGATCTCGGTGAAACCCTGAGCGATCTCGGGATGCTGCTTAAGCGGCTGATCGGCGAGAAGGTGATGCTGGAAACCGTTCACGGCCGCGACCTGTGGCCGGTGAAGGTCGATATTTCGCAATTCGAGCAGGTCATTGTGAATCTCGCGGTCAACGCCCGCGATGCCATGCCGGACGGCGGCAAGCTCACTTTGCGCACGGCCAATGTCTCGGCCGCGGAATGCGAAACCTTCGCCTACAAAGGCATGCCCAGAGCCGATTATGTTCTGGTTGAAGTCAGCGACACCGGGACCGGCATTCCACCCGACATTATAGAGAAGATCTTCGAGCCGTTTTTCACCACCAAGGAAGTCGGCAAGGGCACCGGCCTCGGACTCTCGACGGTCTACGGGATCGTCAAACAGACCGGCGGCTTTATTTACGCCGACTCGGAGCAGGTCCGCACGTCGTTCCGAATTTTCCTGCCGCGCCATATCCCAGGAGCCGACGAGATCATTCCGCAAATCCCGGCAGGAGAGCCTCCCGCGATCGCGGAGGCCATCGCTGCCGCCGACAAAATGGCGCGTGCAGCAACAGCCGATCTGACCGGTCAGGGCACTATTCTGCTGGTCGAAGATGAAGAAGGGTTGCGCGCGCTGAACGCCCGAGGGCTCTCATCGCGCGGCTACACTGTCCTCGAAGCCAGCAATGGGGTCGAGGCGATCGAGGCCTTCGCGAGACATGGTCATGTTGACCTGGTCGTCTCGGACGTCGTGATGCCAGAAATGGACGGGCCGACGCTGCTCAAGGAATTGCGTCGGCGCGATCCGGATGTGAAGATAATTTTTGTGTCCGGCTATGCCGAAGAGGCCTTCAGCAAGAACCTGCCGAGCCTGGAACAGTACGCTTTCCTCGCCAAGCCGTTCACGCTGAAACAGCTCGTCGCCGAAGTGAAGAAGACACTGGTTCAGTAGCCGGGCTCTAGACGCGGCCGGTCAGCGCCAGGATCAGCACGACGATCAAAATCACGCCGACGATCCCCGACGGGCCGTAACCCCAACCGGAACTGTAACCCCAGCGCGGAAACGCGCCGATCAAGGCCAGGATCAGCAAAATAATGAGAATGGTACCGAGCATGGTTGCGCCCCATAAGTTATCATTGCGGCCGGATGCCGCTATTGCAGACTCCGCCGCAACAACGATTTTTGCCGCCAGTTGGTTCCCGTGCGCGGGCCCGGCTGACGCTAGCGACACAGTTGAGCGAGGTGCACCTTGTTAAAAATGGCCGATTGCAGTCGGCAAGGCAGGCCTCCGGCCGTGAACGGCGATGGCGCCTGAAAATAATGCCGCTCGAGCAACGCACCCGCCGGGCCGCTGTTGATATCGACGTCGTTGCGGGCAACCGGCGTCGTCAGATCTTCCATCGGATTCATTTTGCTGACCGGAACAGGCTTCGCAGCTGCGATCGCGGTCGCAAAAACCAGGAACATCACCGTGAAGGGTAAGCCTTTCATCGGTCGGCCTCCTTACTTTACGGCAAGGCAATCGCCGACCAGGCAGCTCGTTCCGCGAACCGTATGATATTCCCGTGATAACCGTGGGTTTTTGCCGCGACTTTGTGGCACGTCTTGCCCTCTTACAAAGTGCCTCCCGCATACCTATTCTCCTGCCGCCATTGCCGGGAGGGCTACGATGATCCGACACCGCTTCGTCATTGCGATTGCCGCGATTGCGGCAGCATTTGTGCTGGTTGCGGCCGACGCGCATGCCAGGGCCGGTGGCGGGTCGTCCGGCGGCAGCCGCGGCGCAAGGACATTTTCCGCGCCGCCATCAACACAAACGGCGCCCAATGCCGCAACGCCAATGCAGCGCACGATGACTCAGCCGGGCAAAGCCGGCACGGTTGGTCAGACGGCGGCTCGGCCCGGCCTGTTCGGGGGCGGACTGCTGGGCGGTCTTGCCGCCGGATTCCTCGGCGCCGGTTTGTTTGGCCTCCTGTTCGGACACGGATTGTTTGGCGGCATGGGGGGCTTTGCGTCGGTGCTTGGCCTGATGTTGCAGATCGGCCTGGTCATCATCGTCGCCCGGCTGCTGTTTGTTTGGTGGCAACGACGCAATGCGCCGGCTCCGGCTTATGCGACTGCGCAGCCAGCGGCTACCGGCCATTCATTCAGCGGCCTTGGTGGAATGTTCGGTGCAAATGCGCCGGCCAGCCAGCCGCTCACAATAACCAAATCCGACTACGACGATTTCGAGCGCTTGCTTGCCAAAGTACAGGCTGCTTTTTCAGACGAAGACCTTGATGGACTGCGCGCGAAAGTGACACCGGAGATGTTGTCTTACTTTTCCGAGCAACTCGCGGAAAATGCCAGCCGTGGTCTGGTGAACAAAGTCACTGACGTGCGGCTCGAGCAGGGTGACTTGGCTGAAGCATGGAACGAAGGCAATGTTGATTATGCGACGGTTGCCATGCGGTTTTCGCTCAACGACAAGATGGTGGATCGTGCGACTGGTCACACCGTTGAAGGTGGTACCCCCGCCGAGGTGACTGAACTCTGGACTTTCATGCGTGCGCGCGGGGGCAGCTGGCTGTTGTCGGCAATTCAGCAGACTTAGACGAACAAAGCCCGATAAACCGGGCTATCTGAGCGACCGTCCAGAGGCGCGTCATTGTTTCGTCAGTAAGGCCGGATTCGGCGAGCCGGGGCTGCTGGCAAGGCAAATCGAGCCGTTCGGGTCTAGGCCACCCGCAGAACAATCGCCGGTTGCATTTCATTGCCTTTGCCCGCCCGAATTGCCCTAGCGGTGGCCGCTGGTGCGTTGGCTGTGGTGCGGCTTTGCCCCACGCCCCCGAATCTCATAGGGCTAATGCCACGGTGCATAGTGCAAAAAAGGAGCACACGCCCATGATGGACATAGCAACGCCAGCCAAGCCTTCGGCCCCCAAGGCGATTACCACCAAGCATCTAGCTTACGCGCTCGCAGAGAAACATCAGATCGCCAAAAAGCAGAGTTTGGAAATGGTAGAAGAACTCATTGGCATGATCACTAAGCACCTGAAGAAGGGCGAGCGGGTGAAAATCGCCGGGCTCGGCATTCTGCAAGTGCGCAAACGCGCCGCCCGCATGGGCCGCAATCCGGCGACGGGTGAAGCAATCCACATCAAGGCCAGCAAGAAGGTCGCCTTCCGCGCCAGCAAAGACCTGAAGACGGCGATCTGATTGTTTGCCCGCTTGGGCGACAGCAGGTTATGCCCCCGCGACGGCGCAATCATCTTCGGTGATCTGGCACAAAAAAAGAGCGGAGGCGGCCCCCGGTCGCAACGATGCTGAGGAGCGCCGTCCAACGAGGGCCGTCCCCAAGCGGGACCTACCGCTCATAAACATTGAAAGCCAGAGGGACTGTCCCGCGCATTGATCTAGCGCAATCGTACCGTGCACTCCAATTTCCATGTCCGCTTTACCTCCGAAGGCGGACATGTGCGGTGCAACTAGGGATGTCCGCTTTGGGCCGATTGTGTTGAAAAAGTCGGCAGTTGCGACGCATGAGGTTCACTGATTCAGTCGCTGCAGCAGGCAGGACTGAAGATCATGATGGGACATCGGCAAGTCGAACAGGCTGCGTTGTTCTATGAGTTCTCGCTCGAAAGGC
>DATDLC010000082.1:0-64479 GCA_036519515.1 Pseudolabrys sp.
CGTTCTCGAATCCCATGATGGAAGGGCCTTGGTGCCGATTCCGAAGAGAAGCGCGAGCCCGCGAGCGACGTCGACACTGCACTGGTGGATAGTCTGAAAGCGCTTGACCCCAACCGGCCGATTAGAGAAGCGGACATTGGAATCAACATTGATACGGCCCGGTAAAATAGTCCTAGCCTAAAGCTGCTGCAGGTGTGGGAAATACTAAAGAATGTCTGATGATTCCCTATTGGCACACCATTGCAGTATCGCTCGCGGCGGTCTTGTCCATGCTTTCGGTCGGCATTGCCCGCGCCGAGCCGCCCGATAACACCGTGGAATCAGGCGCGGCGAACTGCGTCCGTCCGGACTTTCGCGTCGTGCTCGACGTTGGTCACACCGCGAAATCGCCCGGGGCCAAAAGCGCGCGCGGAGCCGACGAATTTGATTTTAATCTGCGGCTCACCAAGCAGATCGATCAGGCTCTCCTCGAAGCCGGCTTTGCCAAGACGGTTCTCATGGTGACCGATGTGCCGGGCGTCCGCAGCATGTACGCGCGCGTGGGCACGCGCTAACAAGCTATCGGCAAATCTGCTGCTGTCCATCCACCACGACTCGGTGCCCGATCGTTTTCTGGAAAAATGGGATTACAGCGGCAAGCCGAAAACATTCAGCGACCGATTCAACGGCCATTCGATCTTCGTTTCCGACGACACCTTCTGTTCGGCAGCATGCTGGGCGAGCAGTTGAAGGCGCGAGGCTTGCAATACACGCCGCATTACACCGAGAAGTTCATGGGCCGGTGGCAGCGCGCGCTCTTGGACGCCGATGCCGGCGTCTATCGCTACGACACGCTGTTCGTTCTGAAGAAAACGCAAATGCCTGCGGTATTGCTCGAAGCGGGTTCGATCATCAACCGCGAGGAGGAATTGGTAATGACCTCGTCGCAGCAACTGATCAGCGCGGCGGTGGTGGATGCCGTCGACAGCTTCTGCGTGGCGCAAATCACACAAGCCCGCGCTGCAAATCGCGCAACGTTCTAAAGTCAGGCATGTGCTGTCGGCGCATTCGCACCGGCGTGCGCGCGAGCGTACGGCAACGCTACGCCGTAAACAAACCTCGGTATAGATTAGCGGGTCACTCGGCGGCGGAGACTGAAATGTCCGCTAAGTGCCATAAGCGGACATGTGTTCTGTCAGTAACGAGCCTGTTTGCGCTAGACGAATACTGCAAAGCGCGGCAGTGCCACCTAAAGACTATCTCAAGATCAAAAACGATACCACTGAGTGGAGTACTGCCCTGCGAAGGGCGGCCGCCAATGAGGCGCGCGTGGGTAGCGGACTTCGAACTGCTGTGGAGAGGGACGTCGATTCTTGAGACCTCCCTGTGGCTCGCCGCTCAGCGGGACCACAAATTCTGTGCCGTTGCCCGTCTCCGAGCTCAGCGCTTCGTCTGATACAATCAGGGCGGATCGTGGTGACACCTTCTCTGCAATAAGATCGAGCGAGTCCTGAGGAATTGTGATCCGATCGAGCGCTGCTTTCGCGCCTTCCAGGTCGCTCACGATTGGCAGGACATCCCTCCCGTGCCCCTTGCGTACGGAGCTACTTGGATCGTCTCCGCTACCGTCGGGACGTCCGCTCACCAACGACACCAAGCTCCATCGTATATGGGTGCCTGTGCGTTCCATTGCGGTGAAGATATACGTACCGATTGGACGGTCGGCATCCCGAACGGTGACCGGGATCTCCAATATAGGCTGAAAGGCTTGGCGGACATAAAGGCGCTGGGTCTTACGGCTAATAAAGACTGACACCGGCTCGAGGTCGCGCGTTGCTTTGCGCGCCGCCTCCGCCGCAGCGACGCGTGCGCGCTCTGCCTCAGCGGCTGCTTCCCGGGCGACTGTCACTGCGTCGAGCTTCGGTTGCAACTCGGATTTGCCCGCGACCAATTGGGCCTCGAGCTCGCTGATCCGCGCAGTCACTTTTGCCCTGACACCCTCGGCCTGCTCCTTTGCTTCGGGCGAGGCCGCTGCAGCAATCATGCGCTCGGTCGCAGTCAACTCTGCTTCGCCCTTCAGCTTCAAAGCTTCCGCTTTGCGCACCGACACGATTGCAATCGCCGATTCGCGGGAGGCGGTTATGGCAACGAGCCTGGCCTGATCAGCCTTGACGGTCGCTTCCTCCGCTTTTGCGGTAGCCGCGGTTGCGGCGGCAGCTACTTGACCTGTCTTTGGCTGGAATAGCGCCGGATGATCAATAACGACCGGTCCAACGTTACCTGGCGCCACGATTACGCGCATGCCAGGCTTTGTCACGCCAAACAACCGTTCGGCAAAGCTGTAGGGCAGCCGAATGCAGCCGTGCGATGCGGGGTATCCCGGCAGAGACCCACCGTGGAGCGCAATGCCCGACCACGTGATGCGCTGCATGTGAGGCATGAAGGCATCGTCATAAAGGTTGGAATAGTGCTCGGCCTTTTTTTGGAGGATGCTGAAGACACCGGCCGGCGTCTCGCGGCCTTTCTGGCCGCTCGACACTGGCGCTCGCATGATCCAGCCTTTGTTATCGTAAACGGTGATCTGCTGGTCGCGCAGCGAAACGATCGCCATGATTGGCTCGCCAGCCGGGCGCGTCGCCACCGTCTGTTCATTCCGAAGTTTTGCGGCTTCCGTAAGATCGTTCGTCGATATCAGGGCGGCCAGGCTGGCAAAGGCGGCTGCAACGCGCAATCCCGCCAGTTTGTGCCTCGGGTTGAAGACAAGAAGTTTCATGTGGCCACCATCTGATCGAACTCTTTCAACGCCGCCGCGTTCCATGGCCTTTCCTAAGCTGAAGGCGCGCCTGCCATTAAAGTATCGGACCTGTTCTGCTTGCTTTCAAATTCGCACTCGCAAAAGTCTCGCGATTGGTGCGCATTCTGAAATAATCGAGCACGAACAACCGAACCGCAGATGAAAGGTTGTGACGGGTACGGTCGATATCGATCCGCTCTATCAGCATATCTACTGCAATATTTTCGCTACGCGCGATCTCCCTTAGGCAATTCCAGAATTGGTTTTCCAGGGAAATAGACGTTTTATTTCCCGCGAGCCTGATAGAGCGCTTAAGCACGGGAGAATATGGATGGCGGCGGGCCTTACGATCAGGAGTCGATACATCGGAGTGTCTCAGCCTGGTTTCCATGGAACAACTCCTCCAGCGAGGGGAATTCGTTCAATTCTCCGAAATGCACGCGCCCAAATCGAGTTGGACCCAAGTCCAATGTCCCATTTGGGCCGTTAGCGGACATTCCGTGACGTCTACGCCATGTCCGCTTTACCCCCAAAAGCGGACATTCGTGGCTGCGGTTGGAATGTCTACTATGTGCCAATAGCTCGGTTCGAGCGCGCGCCTTCCATGCCTGGGCGATCCTTAAAGGCGTTTCCTTTGCGTTCCCCTAGAATGGAGGATGCTTGGGATCAATCCATTATGCGCCCTAGCGGCAAATTGGTTAAGGGCCAAACGCGAACTTTTGTGTGTCCGAGCCAACAGCCGCATTCATGAAGGCGCGATTTTCCGAACGGCTGTTATCGGACGTCAGGCCACCTAAAATAATGAATTCATTCCGCGCCGGTGTAGATGCAGTACCAATAGACTCCTCTTGAGAGACCCAGATCGGAGATAGCACCCCCAGCGCTGGGTTGACTCGCAGCCGCCTTGCACTGATCTAGATTCTTGAATTTTCCAACAACCTGGGAACCGACGCCAACCGGCGTAACCGTACCACCAAGAACCGCTATCACTACGATGAGCGCATACATCGCCAGACCTCTCTGTTTTTAGGTCTAGCGAAAATGCGCCTTACACCGATAAATAGATTGATTTGGATCAAGTGTAGAAAATCGAAGTGCCCAACGTCCGCTTTGGGCCCATTACCGGACATTCCGTGACGTCTACGCCATGTCCGCTTTTTACCCCCGATGACATTTCGCGCGACGTGCAGCATGCCGCTACGTGCCACGAGCAGACATGGTGCCAAATTACTCAATCACCTAGCTTGGCGTCCAACGTGATCTGCGCGTTGAGAACCTTGGACACCGGGCAATTCTTTTCCGCCTCGCCGGCCATTTTGTCGAATGCCGCCTGATCCAGATTTGGCACATTGGCGCGCAACGTCAGGGCGGAGCGTGTGATACGAAATCCCTGTCCCTCCGGTTCAAGGCTGACGGCCGCCTCGGTGCTCAACTCAGTTGGCGTAAAGCCGGCGCCCTGCAGCTGGAAGGCGAGGGCCATCGTAAAGCAGCCGGCATGCGCTGCCGCGATGAGCTCTTCAGGGTTCGTGCCTCTCTCGTTTTCAAAGCGGGTCCGGAAAGAATACGGGGTTTCAGCGAGCACGCCTGAATCGGTCGAAAGATGCCCATTGCCGGCGCGGCCCGTTCCACGCCAAACGGCTTTTGCCTTGCGGATCATTGAACTCTCCCTGTGCTAGTTTGGCGATAACGCCTCTCTCCATCGATTGCTCCGGTGAAAAATGACCGATCGCAAATCAGTCACGCAATATCTTGAAGACTATGCCGCAGGTCAGGTTTATCGCTCAGCCCGTCTGCGCATAGACAAGGATCAGATCATCGCTTTCGCGGGGCAGTTTGATCCGCAACCTTACCACCTGGACGACGAAGCCGCCCGCAAATCGGTTTTCGGTGGCTTGGCGGCCAGCGGCTGGCATACCGCGGCGCTGACCATGCGTCTGCTCCTGGATGGCGAGTTCAGGCCAGCCCACGGTATCCTAGGAGTTGGTGTCGACGAGTTGCGCTGGCCGCGTCCTGTTCGGCCTGGCGACGACCTGTACGCGGAAACCGAGGTGCTCGACGTGCGTCCGTCCAAGTCGCAGGCCGATAGGGGTCTGATCAAGGTGCGCACGACAACGTTCAATCAACGCGGCGAGCAGGTGCAAATTTATATCGGCAACCTGCTCGTTCCACGCCGTCCGGCCGCAGCCTAGTGCCAGAAAATCTGGTAGGCCGCGAAAATGGTTTCGATAAGAATCAGCGCAATGATTATCCGCTCGAGCCGCAATGACCGCTCGGTATCGATGATGTCGGCCAGAGCCTTTGCCGTATCGGAAATCACGGTCAGTTTTCGGGTGAGCAGATCGGCGCGCTCCTTGAGTTCGTATTCGTCCTCAAGCCTCGCATAGAATCTCTCGAGGTCCGGTCGATCCCAAAGCACGTCGGGCTTTTCGGCCACCGCCACCAGACCTGATACGCGCTGCTGAACGAGCAACGCATTTCCGATGTGCTTCAGGAGTGACCGGCGTCCGCCCGGCGTCCGCCCGTGTTCGGCCAACTCGCGAGCCAGCGGTTCGATAACGTCGAATACGGCGCTGACGTTGCGTTCGTCGTGCGCCACAATGAGGTTCGTCGCTATGGCGTCGGCGATGATGAGAACGTGCTCGGGCAACAGCGCCTTCAGCGAAATGACGCCGGTTGGCGTAATCTGCTCATCTTTATCGGGTGCGATCTCGATTTGTGCCGTTTCCTCCTCAAGCCGTGCAAACCGTCCAATGATGCGTCCGTCAAGGCTTCGAATGATTTCATCCTCTTGCAGGGGTGTCATTCCGACGAGGACGGCAACGCCATACCGGAAAAGGACAACGAAAGCTCCGGTTTCGATTCGAAAAGCCATGGGCGTCGTTGACAGGACGTTATGTCGTTCGAGCCCCGCGGTATCAAGGCGATCGCCGAGCAAGAGTGCTCTAACGGTGACATGGTGGTCGCCATGGTCTGACAAGCCGGATTCCAGAGGAGAGGCCGGGGGAGAAACGATGTCGGGTTCGAGTGCCATCGATGCGAACTCTGCCTGATGTGAGCTTTCCCGCAAGTGCCCCAGCCCGCAAGTCGACAGCCTGCCACGCTTCCGGTTCTCTTAAAACAGCTCACAGAAACTATCGTTCAATCTCGCGAATTCTTTACCGCGAAGTCAGGCTGCCTTAAGAAGGTCATTGTTGAAGCAAAACAGGTTCTCGCCGCGAAAAACGATGTCGAAATTCCGTCCGGCGATTGCACGCAGAAAATTTCGTGAGCTGCCGGTTCCGGGCAGAAGTCAGTCGTGAAGCTCGATAACAATCAGAGGAAAACGGTCGACCCAGGCGTCGTTGTTGCTAAAGAGGTGCGCTTCGCCACCTTCGATGTCGATCTTGCAGATCAACGGGACGGCCGCCGGAAACCGCCGGAGAATATTGTCCATCGTAATGGATGCCACCTGGATATTTCCCTCGGCACTTCATGCGCGAAATCCCCACTCTCCGATACCAGGATCGCTGAGCCATAGTTTTCCATCTTCGCTCGCGACCGCAGCTTCGACCGGAGTGATCGGCAGGCCCATGGCGTTTTCCCGGAGCACCATGAAGTTTCCCGGGTCCGGCTCGACGGCGCAAACGTGAATCCGAGGATCCAGCTGGGTGAAATAAAGAGCACTTGCGCCGATATTCGCGCCCGCATCGACGACCAGAAGAGACTCGCCTCGATGCCTCATTCGCGTATTTTTTCAGGCTGGGCCGGTTATGTCGGCAGCCACCGCGCCAAGGCACTTGCCGCTGCAGGCCACGACGGCGTCGTGCTCGATAGTCTGCTAAACGGCCATCGCGACTTTGCCCGCTGGGGCAAGCTGATTGCCGGCGATATTCGCGATGCCGCGACGTTGGATTCAATATTCGCGGCGCACCGTTTCGATGCGGTCATGCATCTGGCCGCGCTGGCCTATGTGGGCGAATCTGTAACTGCGCCCGACCGCTATTACGATGTCAATGTGAACGGAACGCGCGTGCTGCTCGACGCTATGATGCGCGCCGGCGTGCGGGCGATCGTGTTCTCGTCGAGTTGTGCAGTCTATGGCGAGCCGGAGCGGATGCCGATCAAAGAAGACGAGCGGCTCGATCCGATCAATCCCTATGGCTTCACCAAGCTGGCCTGCGAGCGGATGATGGATGATTTTGGGCGTGCTTACGGATTGAAATCGGTGAGACTACGCTATTTCAAAGCCGGTGCGGATCCGGCAGCCGAGATTGGCGAACGTCAGGCTGTTCGGGATCAAGGCCGGACATTCGTGTTTTTGGCTCGGACTATCCGACGCCCGATGGCACGGCGCTCCGCGATTATGTGCATGTCTGCGGTCTCGCGCACGGACACGTGCTCGCCGCCAATCATTTGCTCAACAATGGCAAAACGCTTGCCATCAATCTGGGCAGCGGCCGCGGGGGATCGGTCCGACAAGTGATCGAAATCGTGCGGAAAATCACGGGCCGCAAGGTTGTTGCGCGCGACGATCCGCGGCGACCGGGCGATCCCGCTCATCTTGTGGTTGATCCGACCAAGGTTCGAGAAATACTCGGTTGGATGCCTGAACGGTCCGATCTGGCGACGATTGTCGCTGACGCGTGGCGCTGGCATCTAAAGTGCGGCGCGGCTTCCGTTAAAACCGGAGTTTAGCGCCCGCCGGGGGCTGCTACCGTGCGACGAAAATATGGTCGGGGGGCAGACCATCTCGCCGGCGCTTGTGCATTGCCGCGTATGCTGCTTCGAGGTGTCGCGTATAATGTTGGGTGTCGAACAAGGGCGTGGTCAAGCGGTTTCTTGACACGCGGCTTTTGATCGCCGCCAACTTCCCGGCGTTGGTGGCGAGTTCAACGGCCAGGTCTTCGTAGGCTTGCGGCGTCGGAGCAATGAGCTCGGGAAGTCCCAGCGTCCACAACAAGCTTGCACAGCTTGAGCAGGGAAACTGCACTGACGTACAGGAGCGAAGCGCTTCGGGGCGCAAGCCGAAGCCCCTCCTGACAGGCCTGGATGGCGGATTGATAGTCTCCTGCTTGGCACAGTATGGTCGCATAGTTCTCCAGGTACGGAATATTTGGCGGATGACCCGACAGTGAGCGCGCGATGAGAGACTTGGCACTCTCCAGTTTGCCCGCGCTCGCCTCAACGATACCGAGATAGTGAAGCGCGTGAATGTTGTCCGGATCGGTTTTAAGAACATCCCGGTAAAGCTCGGCCGCCCGAGTCAGGTTACCCCCTTGATGATAGGAAAATGCGGTCTGCAGCTTCTGCCGGTTCTGAGCCTTTGACATCTCTTACTCGGACAATACCAAACACGCCCCACTATCGGCGCCGCTTCCTGCGCCGCGTGCCGTCAGCTGCGGCCGATCTCTCGCGGATCAAGCGCATCGCGCAAGCCATCGCCGACCAGATTGAATGACAGGACTGTCAGGAAAATTGCAAGCCCTGGCCACACGGCCATCCATGGCGCGTTGATGAGGAAGCGCTGCGCCGAATTGAGCATGCTCCCCCAGGACGGTTCTGGCGGCTGTTGCCCCAGGCCCAGGAATGAAAGAGCGGCTTCGGCAATGATCGCCGCCGCGATCGATAGGGTGGCCTGGACCAGCAGGGCCGGCATGATGTTCGGGAGGATATGGACGAAAACGATACGCCAGCGCGGATTTCCGACCGCACGCGCGGCCTCCACGTAATCCTCCATCTTGACCGCCAGCACCTGTCCGCGCGTCAGACGGACGAAAATCGGCGTTGCCGTTACCCCGATGGCAATCATGGCGTTGCCGAGACTTGGCCCGAGAAAAGCGGCAAGCGCGATGGCCAGAATGAGGAAGGGGCAGGCGAGCATCGCATCGGTCATGCGACCGATCAGTGCGTCAAGAAAGCCGCCCAGGTAACCCGCCGCCAATCCCAGCGGCACTCCGATCGACAGCGCAATGCCAACAGAGATGACGCCGGCGAGCAGCGACGCGCGCGTCCCATAGATGACACGAACCAGGATATCGCGGCCGAGATCGTCTGTGCCGAACCAGTGAGACAGCGATGGCGGATGGCGCACGAGCGTCCAGCTTTGTGCAATCGGGTCGTAGGGGCTCAGCAATGGCGCGAAGACAGCCAGCGCAACAAAAAACGCAACGACGGCTAGCCCGAAGACCGCACTTTTGCGCCGGAGAAGCCGGCGCATTGCGCGACGAAGCGGGGTTTCGGGCGCGTCCTTTGCCGGGATCAATCTGGTATTGACTGTGATGTCGGCCATGTCAGGTGCGCAATCGCGGATTGACGAGAACGTAAGCAATATCGGCGAGCAGATTGAGCGCGATGTAGATCGTTGCCGTGACCAGCACGACGCCTTGCACCACCGCATAGTCCCGATTGAAGACAGCGTCGATGATCAGCTTGCCGAAACCGGGAATCGTGAAAATCTGCTCGGTCAGGACTGCGCCCGACAGAAGGGTCCCAAATTCAAGCGCGCCCAGCGTGATGACCGGGGTCAATGCGTTACGCATAGCGTGCTTGAGGATGACCGTACGCTCATAAAGACCTTTTGCGCGCGCCGTGCGTACGTAATCGCTTTCCAACACCTGCAGCATGGCGCTGCGGGTATGGCGCATCAGGATCGCCGCGATGGCGTTGCCGAGGACGAAAGCCGGCATGATCGTTGAGGCGAGACTGGCCCGCCAATCCTCAGTGAGAGGTACGTAGCCGGAAGCCGGCAGCCAGCCCAATTTTACGGAGAACAGAAAGATCAGCATGATCCCAAGCCAAAAGTTCGGCGTGGAGATCCCCCAAAGTGCAAACGCGTTGGCCGCATAATCCCAGACGGTATTTTTCTTGATGGCCGAGATGATGCCCGCGGAAATGCCGATCACGAGCGCAATCACGATGGCCATCGAGCCGAGCTGGATCGTCACCGGCAGCTTTTGCAGAATGAGGTCGAGAACCGGCACGTGAATGCGCATCGACTCTCCGAGATTGCCGGAGAGCACGCCCTGCACCCAGTACAGATATTGGACCGCAATCGGCCGATCGAGGTGATATTGCTGCCGAATCTGCTCGATCACGGCCGGATCGCGCTCTTCGCCGGCCATGATCAGAGCGGGGTCGCCCGGCAGCAGCTGCTGCAGCGAGAAGATAAGCACCGACACAAAGAACAAGGTCGGGATCAGTTGCAGCAGCCGTTTGCCAAGAAGATTCAACATGGCAGGCGCGGGTTCATCGATCGCATCAAGAGGGCGGCCTTGCTCACTTGAGCGAAAGCCCGACAACGCGCACGAGGCCATCCGGCATCTGTTTGTAGCCGTCGATTTTTGTCGTGTGCGCGATGAGAATGCGACGGTGATAGAGGTAGATCTTCGGGACGTCCTCCAGGATCGTCTTGGTCAGTTTCTCGTAGATCGCCTTGCGGGCGGCGAGCTCGGACGGCACGCGCGCTTCATCAAGCAGCTTGTCGACGTCCGCATTGCAGTAACCCATCGAGTCCTGCGGTGCGTTGCATTTGAAGAAGATGTAGGTATTGCCGTCGGGATCGGTACGTCCGCTCCACGCCAGCAGATAGGCCTGGTAGTTGCCTTGCTCGGCCTGCTTGAGCGAGGTGGCAAATTCGGTGACGCGGATCTTCATGTTGATCCCGATCTCGCCCGCCATCGCCTGGATGACCTCCGCGACGGCTTGGGTTTCGGCGCCCTTCGGCACCATGAAATCGACATCGAATGGGGCGGAGACGCCGGCCTCTTTCATCAGCGCCTTGGCCTTGGCGACATCGCGTTTCGCCACCGGAAAGGCCTGCTGGTAGTAGGGATTTTCCGGGCTGACCCACTGGTTGCCGGGCTTGAATTCGCCGTTGAATACCACCTGGTTCAGGGCATCGCGGTCGATCGCGAGGTCCAGCGCCTGGCGGACTTTGGCCGATTGCCCGAGAGGATTTTTCGATTGCGCACCGTTACCGACATTGATGTCGAGTCCCTGGTAGCCGAGCTCGAGCGCGGTCGCGAGCTTGAGCGATTTGTCCTCGCGCACGTTCTTGATGTCGGTCGCCAGCACGCGCTCGATCAGGTCGAGCGCGCCGGATTTGAGATTGGCGAGACGGACCGTGGAATCGACGATCGGCAGGAAGACGACGCGATCGATGTGGATGTTGTCCTTGTTCCAGTAGTCCGGGAACTTTTCGAACACGATCCGATCCTGCTGTATGCGCTCGACGAATTTGTACGGGCCGGCGCAGACCGGATGCAGGCCGAATTTGTCGCCGGCTTCTTTCGCGGCCTTCGGCGACACCATCATGCCGGCGCGGTCGGTGAACTGCGCGATCAGCGGTGAATAGGGGGCCTTGAGCACGACGTTGATCGTCAGCGGATCGACGATGTCGACGTGATCGACGGCGGCGAGCTCCGGCTTCCTGAACGAGCCGGTCATCGACGCGTGACGATCGATCGAAAATTTGGCGGCCTCGGCATTGAACGGCTCGCCATCATGAAACTTGACGCCCGGCCGGAGTTTGATGGTGACGGTCTTGCCGTCGGCAGAGGTGGAGTGCGACAGCGCGAGTTGCGGCACGACATTCAGATTCTGGTCAGTGTCGAACAGCTTGTCGCAAAAGGAAGCAAAGACGATGCGCCCGACATAGGTGCGGGCGAGGGTGGGATCGAGCACATCCGGATCCTCGGCCAGCCCGATGCGCAGCGTCGTCTGGCCCGTCGCCAGTCCGGCCAATATAAAGTAGGTGGCCGCTATTGCGGCCCAACGAAACCCTCTCATGGTCCCCTCGCGTAGTTGTTGCCGGCATCAGTTGGGCCGGCCACTTTCCACCTTTAGTGTATCAAGACCGCCTGCCTCCCGCATACCGGACGGGCGGGTAAATTTCGCCATCAGCGCCTCAAGCTGTGGGGCGGTCGCCTCTTGCCCGGACACGCTGTCCATGGCGGGCAGCTCGCGCCAGCGATGGCAGGCGGTCGCATGCCCGCTGTGATCGTCGACGAGCGCAGGCCGCTCGCTTCGGCAACGATCGATGGCGTAAGCACAGCGCGGATGAAGATGACAGCCGGCGGGAGGCAAAAGCGGACTTGGAACATCGCCTTCCAAAAGCTGACGCTGCCGCTGGGCATGCGGTTGCGGAACCGGGATCGCGGAAAACAGCGCGCGCGTGTAAGGATGACGCGGGTTCGCGAACAACTCGTCCGCCGGAGCGGTTTCCACGATGCGGCCGAGATACATGACGGCAACCCGATCGGCGATGTGCTTGACCACCGAAAGATCGTGCGAAATGAAGATATACGTAAGAGACAACCGCTTGCGCAGATCACTCAGCAAGTTCAACACCTGCGAGCGGATCGAAACATCGAGGGCCGAGACTGGTTCATCGCAAACGATCAGCTTCGGCTCAACCGCCAGCGCGCGCGCGATGGCGATCCGCTGCCGCTGCCCTCCGGAGAATTCATGCGGATAGCGCCGCCCGTGTCTCCCATCGAGGCCGACAAGACCCAGCAGCTCGGCGACCCGGTCGCGGCGGCGAGGCGCAGGAACGATGTCATGCAGTGCCAGCGGTTCGCAGATCAGTGCTTGAACCGTCATTCTGGGATTGAGCGATGAATACGGATCCTGAAAAACGATCTGCGCCTCCCGCCGGAAGGAGCGCAATTCCTTTTCACCGAATGCGAGAATGTCGCGTCCTGCGAATTTGATGCTGCCAGCCATCGGTTCGATCAACCGCAGGATCAGTCGTCCGACCGTCGATTTGCCACAACCTGTTTCGCCAACGAGCGCAAGCGTGCTGCCCGCGGGCGCGGTCAGGTCTATCCCGTCCACGGCCTTGACCGTCGCGGTCGGTCGCCCGAATGCCGAGCGACGGGCGACGAAATGCCGTGTCAGTCCTTCGACCTCGAGCAAGGGAGCGCTCACGCGCGAACCTCTTCCAATGGCGCCTTCACGCACCGCGACCAATGTCTTGCGCCCACGTCCACAACCGGTGGCGCGCTGCCAACGCAAATCTCGCTCGCGAAGGGGCAGCGCGGCGCAAAACGGCAGCCCTGTGGAATCTCGCTCATGTCGGGAAGCGAGCCCTCGATCGTCGCAAGGATCTCAACCCGGCGGTCGAGCCGCGGGATCGAGGCAAGCAGCCCGATCGTATAGGGGTGCTGTGGAGCGCGGAACAACGCATCGACAGGGGCGTGCTCGACGATTTCGCCGGCATACATGACTGCGACTTCGTCGCATATTTCCGCAATCACCCCGAGGTCGTGCGAGATCATGACGATTGCCGCGTTTGTCTTCTTCTTGAGGCTTCGGATCAGATCGAGAACCTGCGCCTGAATTGTCACGTCGAGCGCAGTGGTCGGCTCGTCGGCGATCAGCAGTTGCGGATCGCAGGCAAGCGCAATGGCTACCATCGCGCGCTGACGCATGCCGCCGGAAAGCTTGTGCGGGTATTCGTCCACTCGCTGCTCGGGCGAGGGGATTCGCACGTCTCGCAAAAGCTCGATCGCGCGGGCGCGAGCCTGCGCTCGATTCATTCCGCGATGGCGAACCAGCGTTTCAATGATCTGCTCGCCAATCGTGTATGCGGGATTGAGTGACGTCATCGGTTCCTGAAAAATCATAGCGAGGCGGTCGCCGCGCAGATCGCGCATTGCGGTATCGGGCAAATCCAGAAGGTTTGTGCCCTCAAAACCTACGTGGCCTGAGACGTCGGCGGATCCCTTCGGCAGAAGTCCCATGATCGCAAGGGCGGTCACGCTCTTGCCGCAACCGGATTCTCCGACGAGGCCAAGGGTCACACCGCGTGCGAGCTCGAAATTCACGGTCTCGACGGCGTGCATTGTCTGGCCGCGATCTCCGTAGAACACAACCCGAAAATCCGCGATTTCGACAAGAGCGGTCATTGCCGATCCCCCGACGCGCGCGCGATTTCCCGCTCTATGACGGTACGGTCGGTGACTCCGACGGGGTCGCGTCGGCTCGGCAGGAAGCGCCGGACGATTGTCCAGCGCTCGCAGCTGACGCGTTCGAGTCGCTCGAGTTCGGCCAGCGGCTCCGGGTGATCGTCGACGCGGAGGTCAAGATCCGACCACTCGTCTTCGCCGTAGATCAGCAACGCGGCCGACTGTTTGCCGCGCTTGTCGCCGCCGGCGGCTTCGCCAGCCTGCAGCGCCGCGATCAGGCGGCGCGGAAACGGAGTGGCTCCGCCGGCGACATAGGCAGCCACTGTTGCGTCGAGGACCTTCGGGCCGGCAAGCATGTTGCCGGCAACGGAAAACGCGTCGCCGGCCAGATGTCCATTCCAGTCGATGCAGGCTGCTCCGGTATGGGCCGCGATGCGGCCATTCGCGTCCATGACGTGAACCTGACGATGATCGCGTCCGCCATCGTCGGCAATCAGCGCCTTGACGACCGAGTCCGCCGTCATTCCGTCGCGCAGAAGCCGCAGACCCCTGGTGCCATAAAACGGATTGACCAGCGCCTGGGTTGCGATGGCGCCCAAACCCGCGGCGATGAATGGTACACGCGCCCCAGCCGCGAAGAATTTCGTCGCGACAGCAATGCCGAAAGAGCCGGTGGCTTTATCACGGGCAATGATCGACCAGGTCATTATTTGAGCCTTCGAAGCGCTATCGCCCGGCCGCATAACCCTGCATGCCGCGCGGATTGGCCGCGGCGCGGCGATGCCGGCCTTCACGCGACGCCGCGGTGAGCCGGCCCTCGGACCAGCCTGGACCGATCTCGACTATATGTCCGCGTCTTTTCAACTCATCAATGCTCGTTTTGGGTACGCGGTCTTCCAGCACCAGCACGCCGGGGCGGGCCGTACGCGGCCAGAATGATATCGGGAAATGTTCCGAGTGCCATGCGGGCAAGTCGATCGCTTCCTGCAGATTCATCTTGCAATCGACATGCCGAAGGAAGAATTGCGTCGTCCATTGGTCCTGCTGGTCACCGCCGGGGGAGCCCCAGGCCAGATAGGGCTCGCCATCGCGCAACGCGAGTGTCGGACTGAGCGTTGTTCGCGGACGTTTACCGGGCGCAAGCCCGGCCGGATGCTTTTCGTCGAGCCAGAACGCCTGCGCGCGTGTGCCGAGCCCGAAGCCGAGTTCGGGAATGACCGGAGATGATTGCAGCCAGCCGCCCGATGGCGTTGCCGATATCATATTGCCCGCGCGGTCAATGATGTCGAAGTGAACTGTATCGCCGCGCACTTCGCCCATGCGGCCGACGGTCGGCTCGCCGGCGCCGAGTGCGCTGACGGCAAGGCGGGGGCCGCTTTCGCGGCGCAGTTCGACAACCGCGCCGAATCCCTCAACCGAACCAGCCCGCAGTTCGAGCGAGGCCTTGTCAGTTATGAGTTTGCGGCGATCGGCGTTGTAGGTATCCGAGAGCAAAGTCTCGATCGGTACTTTAGCGAAGTTGGGATCGCCGTAGAATTTTTCGCGATCGGCGAAGGCGAGCTTGGCAGCCTCAACCTGCAGGTGGATGAATTCAGCGCTGGTAGGATGAAGGCCGTCGAGACTCAGGCCTTTCAGCAATGCCAGTTGCTGGAGCAGTACCGGTCCTTGGCTCCAGACGCCAGCCTTGCAGACGGTGTAGCGGCCGTAGTCGTATGTCAGTGGCGCTTCGATCTGCGCCTGCCAGTTCGCCATATCGCTTCCAGTGAGCACACCGCGGTGGCGCGCACCGCTGACGTCCATGATCTCGTGGGTGCGGCAGAAGCGATCGATCGCCTCGGCGACGAAGCCTTGCGACCAGACTTTGCGCGCGCGTTCGATTTGCGCAACGCGATCACCGCTGGCGTTTTCGGCTTCCTTGAGCACGCGCGAATAGGTGGCAGCGAGAGTCCTGTTCGTGAACAATGCGCCTGTCTCCGGCACGTGACCACCGGGAAGATAGATCGCGGCCGAGGTCGGCCAATGCTCGCGAAACAGCTCCTGAACCAGCGCGATCGTCGCATTGGCGCGCTCGACCAACGGATGACCATGTTCGGCGTAGGCGATGGCCGGATTGAGCACCTCGGCGAGCGTCATGCTGCCGTAGTCGCGCAACAGCAACATCCATGTGTCGAACATTCCGGGCACACATGCGGCGAGCAAGCCAGTTCCCGGAATGATGTCGATGCCTTCCGCACGGTAATGCGCAATCGTCGCCTTCGCCGGCGCGGGGCCCTGTCCGCTGATGACATCCGTGCGTCCGCGCTTGACGTCGTGAAGGATCACCGGAACGTCGCCGCCTGGTCCGTTGAGATGGGGTTCGACAACCTGAAGGGTGAAGGCGGTCGCCACCGCAGCATCGAACGCGTTGCCGCCTTTTTCCAGCGTCGCCATGCCGACCGCTGTCGCAATCCAATGGGTCGATGTCACGACGCCAAAAGTGCCGTCGATCTCGGGTCGGGTCGTGAATGTGTTGGGATTTATTTTGGACATACGCGAGGACAGCGTCAGTATTTCCAGCCGACACGGCGATCATTCGCTCTCGGCAGTCTGGCGCTACTCATCTGTTAGAGGAGAGGGTGACGAAACGCGGCTTGGCAAAAAGAGTGTATTGGAAATGTCACCCCCGTCCATGATAATTCGGTATCGGCCGACGTGTGTTAGCCGAACGCTCGGACCGACCGCCACCTCCCAATGGGGGAGTTGCACTGCTCGGAGAGGCGTGATGGGTGGCGCGCCCACCCAAGCGGGTTTGTGGCGTTAAACAAATCCTCAGACCGTCCTCGCCCCAGTTCCCAACTCACCGAAACCATGCTGCAATAGACTTGAAATTAGACCGTTTTCTGCCGGGGGCGGCATTGAAACGACTTGGCGGCGTAGAGGGCGAACGCAGCGGAACGCGGCTGAAAAAGCCCGCGATGGTCAAGCGTCGTACACAGCGGATGCTTGCCGACAGCGCCCGCGAGCCGACCCTCCACAAACAACTTGACCAGCGCAATCGCGAGCTGCGTGAGCTGCAGGAGCAGCAGACCGCGACCTCGAAAGTGCTCGAGGTCATCAGTTCCTCGCGGGGTGAACTTGCGCCCGTGTTCCGTGTCGTTCTCGAGAATGCGGTGCATGTCTGCGGAGCAAAATTTGGCAATCTCTGGCTGCGGGAAGGTGACCTTTTCCGAATTGGCGCAACGCATGGTGCTCCGCCAGCCTATGCCAACTTTCTGCGTCGCGAGCCTCTCACGCGTGCCGTGCCGGGCACCGCTCTCGCCCGCGCCGCAACGACCAGGAAGCCGGTTCAGATTGCCGATGTCAGAGAAGAGAGGGGCTATGCTGGATCCGGTCCGCTGCATGTTGGGCCAATCAAGCTTGCCGGTGCCCGCACGGTTTTCGCCGTCCCGATGCTCAAGGACGACGAGCTGATTGGCGTCATTGTCATTTATCGCAAGGAAGTCCGCCCCTTCACCGACAAGCAGATCGGGTTGGTCAAGGACTTCGCTGCGCAGGCTGTGATCGCGATCGAGAACGCTCGACTGCTCAACGAGCTTAAAAATCGCACTGACGATCTTTCGAAGTCGCTGCAGCAACAGACCGCGACGGCCGATGTGCTGAAGGTCATCAGCCGCTCAGCCTTCGATCTGCAGACGGTGCTTGACACCCTGGTGCAATCCGCCGCCCAACTTTGCAACGCTGAAATGGCGAACATCTGGCGGCCTGGTGGGGGAGGGTTTCAGCTTGCGGCGGGGTATGCGGTGTCGGGTAAGCGGCGCGAGGCGCGGCAAAACAGAGAATATCTGCAGAGCCTCACGATCGAACCCGGGCGCGGATCGATTGTCGGACGCACGCTGATCGAAGGGCAAGTGATACAGGTCGCCGATCTACAAAGCGATCCGGAATATCATTTGAAAGGCGTGCTGAGGCTGGGCAGCTATCGGACGGCTGTCGGAGTGCCGCTTTTGCGAGAGGGGACGCCGATTGGCGTGTTGTTTCTCACGCGCACCAGGGTCGAGCCCTTCACACCTCAACAAATCGCGCTGGTCGAGAGTTTCGCCGATCAGGCTGTAATCGCGATTGAGAATGTCCGGCTGTTCAATGAAACCAGCGAGGCTCTCGAGCGACAAACGGCAACCGCCGACATTCTGAAGGTGATCAGCAGTTCGCCGACCGATACGCAGCCGGTGTTCGAAGCTATTGTTCAAAGCGGACTTAAGCTTTTCGGCGACGCTGCGGTCAGTGTTGCCCTCCCGGATGGAGACAAGGTGAGACTCGCGGCGTTTGCCGATGCGGACCCATCGCGGGCGGAGCCATGGCGAAAACGTTTTCCCTTTCCGCTGACGCGCGAATACATGCACGGCATCGCAATACTTGACGGCCGCATTGTCGATGTTCCCGACGTCCGGAACGCGCCGTCGGATGTGGTCGCAGGTGGCAAGTTGTTCCTGAAATCCGGATACCGCGCGATCACGATCATGCCGATGGTGCGCGGCAACACCGCTATCGGCGCCATCAGCGTAGTTCGTACGGCACCCGGTCCGCTTTCGGACAAGCAGCTCGAGTTGCTGAAGACGTTTGCCGCCCAAGCCGTCATCGCAATCGAGAACACGCGGTTGCTTGGCGAGTTGCGTCACCGCACCGACGATCTTTCCGAGTCGCTCGAGCAGCAGACGGCCACCTCAGAAGTGCTCAGCGTGATCTCGAGCTCGGTGACAGACACGCAGCCTGTTTTCGATATCATCGCTAGGAGCGCGGCCCAAGTCTGCAATGCTCAATTGTGTCACGTGTTTCGCTTCGACGGCGAGCTTATCCGCTTCGCAGCCTCGCATGGTTACGAGGGCGAAGCGATCGAGACCATACGTCGGGCATATCCAATCCGACCCGGACGAACCAGCGCCGTGGCGCGGGCGATTCTCAACAGCGCCATTGAACAAATTCCGGACATTGAGGCTGATCCCGACTATGGTCATCGCAACACCGCACAGATGGTGAATTTTCGCAGTATCGTGGCTGTTCCGATGCTCCAGGCCGGCACGGCCGTTGGTGCGATTGCCATTGCGCGGGCGCAAACCGGTTATTTCCCCGAGCGGCAGATCGAGCTTCTCAAGACATTTGCCGACCAGGCCGTCATCGCCATCGAGAACGCACGGCTGCTCAATGAGCTGCGCCACCGCACCGACGATCTCTCTGAATCGCTGCAGCAGCAGACCGCCACCGCGGAGGTGCTGAAGGTCATCAGCCGCTCGACTTTCGACCTGCAGACCGTGCTCGATACGTTGGTTGAATCGGCGACGCGGCTCTGCGAAGCCGATTACGCCTGGGTCTTTCAGCGCGAGGGCGATCATCTTTTCTGGGTGGCGAGCTATGGTAACGACCCCGAGACACGCGCGCAGATCCGTGACTATTTCAAGCCGCTCAAGATCCCAATGGATCGCGGCAGCGTCACCGGGCGGGCGGCGCTCGAGGCCAAGGCGGTCCATGTTGTGGATGTGCTCGACGATCCGGAATACACTTGGAGCGGCCCGCAAAAGATCGCCGGCTATCGCGCCGCGCTCGGTGTTCCGCTCTTGCGTCAAAACGACATCGTCGGTGTCATCTTCGTCGGTAAAACCGGGCCGGAACCCTTCGCCGAGAAGCAGATCGACCTGGTGACGACGTTTGCCGACCAGGCCGTCATCGCCATCGAGAATACACGGCTGCTCAGCGAACTACGTGAATCGCTGGAACAGCAGACGGCAACGGCCGACGTTCTGAAAGTCATCAGCAGATCGGCTTTCGATCTGCACGCGGTGCTCGATACACTGACCGAATCTGCCGCGAAGCTGTGTGACGCCGATATGGCCGGCATCGTGCGGCCCAAAGATGGGGAGCATTATTGGGTCACCAACTTTAACTTCCCGCCGGCATTCACGGACTATGTGAAAACGCGGCCGATATTGCCCGATCGCGGTTCGGTCGCCGGCAGAGCCTTGCTGGAGCGCGATGCTGTTCATATTGTGGACGTTCTCACCGATCCTGAATTTACTTTCAATGAAGCCCAAAAAAGGGGCACCTACAGAACGGTTCTCGCCATTCCCCTGCTGCGCGAGGGCACACCAATCGGTGTCATCGTGCTGACGCGTAGCTCTGTCAGGCCGTTTACGGACAAGCAGGTCGAGGTGCTCAGGACCTTCGCCGATCAGGCGGTCATCGCCATCGAGAACGCTCGGCTTTTCGACGAAGTGCAGGCACGCACGGCCGAGCTGACGGAATCGCTCGACCAACAGACCGCCACCTCTGACGTCCTCGGTGTCATCAGTGCCTCCCCCGGCGATTTGAAACCGGTTTTTCACGCGATGCTGGAAAATGCGACCCGCATTTGCCAGGCAAAGTTCGGCACCATGTTCCTTTATGATGGAGACGCGTTCCGTTACGCGGCGGATGTCGGCGCGCCTCCCGAATATACCGATTTTCAGAGCCGCCGCGGTCCGTTCCAGACGACGCCGGGCAGTCAACTCGATCAAGTTCTGCGTACAAAGCGCGTGACGCATACTGCGGATTACGCCGCCGAGTCAGTTGTCGGTGTTTCGGGCAGGCTCGGTGGCGCCCGGTCGAGCGTTTGTGTCCCAATGCTCAAGGACGGCGCTCTGATCGGCTCTATCCTGATCTACCGGCAGGAAGTCCGGCCATTCAGCGAGAAGCAGATCGCGCTGTTGGAGAACTTCGCGGCGCAGGCCGTCATCGCCATCGAGAATACGCGGCTGCTCAACGAACTGCGCCAGTCGCTCGACCAGCAGACCGCAACTGCTGATGTGCTCAAGGTCATCAGCCGCTCGGCGTTCGATGTCCAGTCTGTGCTCAATACACTGGTCGATTCGGCAGGCCGCCTATGTCAATCGGAAAACGTCCAGATCTTCCTGCGCGATGGGGACGTCTATCGTCTGGCCGCGCACAATGGCTTCTCGCCCGAGTATCAGGAGTACGTGCGCCAGCATCCGATCGCGCCGGGCCGGGGCACACTGATCGCCCGCACCGCAATGGAGGTCGCCCCGGTTCATATTCGCGACGTGCTGGCCGATCCGGAATACACCTGGCACGAAGGCCAAAAACTTGCCGGGTTTCGTGCGATGCTCGGCGTGCCGCTGCTGCGCGAAGGAAACTGCATCGGCGTCATTGCGATGACAAAGTCGGAGCCCGTACCATTCACCGACAAGCAGATCGAGATTATCAGCACCTTCGCTGACCAGGCGGTGATTGCGATCGAGAACGCGCGCTTGTTCGGCGAAGTGCAAGCGCGTACGGCCGAGCTGACGGAATCGCTGCAGCAGCAGACCGCGACCGCCGATGTGCTCAAGGTCATCAGTCGCTCGACATTCGACCTGCAGGCGGTGCTCGACACCCTCACCGAATCTGCCGCGCGGCTATGCGATGCTGTGCGCGGAGCGATCTTGCGTCAGAAGGGCTCCGCTTACTACTACGCAACCAGCTATAATTTTTCACTCGAGTTCGTGGAATTCGCCAGAAACGTGCCAATCGAGCCGGGGCGGGGGACGTGCGTGGGGCGTGTACTGCAGACCGGCAAGATCGTTCATATTCCCGATGCACTCGCCGATAACGAATATACCTTAATGGAAGGACAGCGGCTGGGCGACTACCGCACCATTCTCGGCGTACCGCTGTTGCGCGAAGGCACGCCGATCGGCGTCATCGTGCTAATGCGACCGGATGTACGGCCGTTCAGCGAAAAGGAGATCGAACTCGTCACTACGTTTGCCGACCAGGCGGTGATCGCCATCGAAAACGTGCGTCTGTTCGAGGACGTAGAAGCGCGCACCCGCGAGCTGGCGAAATCGCTGGAAGACCTGCGGACCGCGCAGGATCGTCTGGTGCAGACTGAAAAGCTTGCCTCGCTCGGCCAGCTCACCGCGGGCATTGCTCACGAGATCAAGAACCCGCTCAATTTCGTCAATAATTTCTCCGAGCTTTCGACCGAGCTGATAGATGAAATCAAGGAAGCGCTGGAAGTCGTGAAACTGGATGAGAAAACCGGCGCCCTGCTGACTGAACTGATGGATATGTTGCAGAGCAACCTCGAGAAGGTCGTGCAACACGGCAAGCGTGCCGATTCGATCGTCAAGAACATGCTTCTTCATTCGCGCCAAGGCTCCGGGGAGCACCAGCCGGTTGATATCAATGCCCTCGTCGAGGAAAGCCTCAACCTGGCCTATCACGGCGCTCGTGCCGAGAAACAGGGATTCAACATCACGCTGCAGCGCTCTTTCGACCCGACGGCGGGGGAGGCTGACCTCTTTCCACAGGAGATCACGCGGGTACTCCTCAACCTCATTTCCAACGGCTTCTATGCTGCGACAAAGCGCAAAGCACAGGATGGGGCCGATGGCTACGAGCCCACGCTCGCGGCTTCGACGAAAAATCTCGGTGACAGCGTCGAAATCAAGATTCGCGACAACGGCGGTGGTATTCCGCCCGAGGTGAGGGAACAGATGTTCAATCCGTTTTTCACCACCAAGCCCGCGGGCGAGGGTACCGGGCTCGGCCTCTCGATCAGCCACGACATCATCGTCAAGCAGCATGGCGGATCCGTAGATGTCGACACTGCGCCCGGTCAATACACCGAATTTCGCATCGTTCTTCCACGCAGGGCGGCAACGCTGGCCAAGACAGGAGCATCCGCGTGAAACTTCTTATTCTTGTTGTCGATGACGAACCGGACGTTGAAATGCTGTTTCGGCAGCACTTTCGACGCGATCTCCGCGCAGCCCGCTTCACCATGGAATTTGCCCAGTCTGCCCCGGCGGCATTGCAAAGCATCAGCGATGCGGGCGATGCTTCGCTGATACTGATTTTATCCGACATCAACATGCCGGGCATGAGCGGCCTTGAGCTCCTGCCCAAGGCAAAGGCGGTACGACCAGATGTCCCAGTCATCATGATTACGGCCTATGGCGACGCGGAAACCAAGCGCAAGGCGCTGGAAAGCGGCGCCGACGCCCTGTTCACTAAGCCGATCGATTTTGTGATGCTTCGCAACGAGATCGACACGCGCGTCGAAAGGGCCGCATGACTACCCGGATCCTTGTCGTCGACGACGAGCCCGATCTCGAGGCTCTCGTTCTTCAGAAGTTCCGGCATCAAATCCGGGACAAGACGGTCAGCTTTACGTTTGCCCACGATGGCGTGGAGGCGCTTGCGGCGCTGAAGGTGAACGGCGACATTGATCTGGTGGTCACCGATATCAACATGCCGAGGATGGACGGACTGTCGCTGTTGCAGAAGTTGCAGGAGAACGAAGACAACATCATGACCGTCATCGTTTCGGCCTATGGCGACATGACCAATATTCGCACCGCGATGAACCGCGGTGCATTCGATTTCGTGACCAAGCCAATCGATTTCTCTGATCTTGAAACCACCATTGCCAAGACGATCCGCCACATCCGATTTTTGCGTGACGCCCGTGAGCGGCAGGCGACCGCCGAGCGCGCCTATGCCTCGCTGTCCCGCTATTTCTCTCCGAACCTTGCCCAGCGCCTGGCCGGCGACACGGACGCTGTCGATCTCGAAGGTCAACGCCGCGAAATCGCGACGCTGTTCACCGACATTGCGAGCTTTACCGCGCTGGTCGAGACTCTTGAGCCAAACGTGCTTGGGCCTCTCCTCAATGAATATCTCTCGGGGATGACCGACATCGTTTTTGCGAATGATGGAACGGTCGCCAAGATTGTCGGCGATGCCTTGCACATTCTGTTCGGCGCCCCCGGCGAGCAGCCCGACCACGCCGCGCGCGCTGTCGCCTGCGCGCTTGCGCTCGATGAATTCGCGCAGAGTTTCTGCGAGCGCTGGCAGAAGAAGGGCATTGCATTTGGTGTGACGCGTATCGGCGTTCACGCGGGGCCGGCGATCGTCGGTAATTTCGGCGGCGGCCGGTTTTTCGACTACACCGCCTATGGCGATACGATCAACGTGGCCTCGCGCCTTGAGACCGCCAACAAGCAGCTCGGCACCCGCATCTGTGTCAGCGCGGGGCTGGCCGAGGAAGTGAAGAATTTTCGCGGGCGGCCGATCGGAGACCTTGTACTGCGGGGCAGGGGTGAGGTGATCCGTGCCTTCGAGCCCCTGCAGGAAAAACAATTCAATGATCCCGCGACGAAAAGTTATCTCGACGCCTTTGCTTTGCTCGAAGCGGGGGATGCCGGCGCGGTTGCCGCTTTCGCGGCTCATGTTGGCAAGCAGCCAGAGGATCGCCTAGCGGCTTTCCATCTCAAGCGCCTGCTTAATGGGGCCAAAGGGTCGCGGATCGCGATGGAATAGCGGCGAATTGTCGCGGATTTACCGTGTTTCGCAAATCGTCAGTTCTGTGACCCCTATCACAGAGATTCTTTGGTGATCGCACTACGCTCCAATCATGAGATTCGATGACTGGAGGCACCCATGTCGGTCACCTATGTGAACTGGACGAGCCGGGTCGCTGTCGCGGGACGCGTTGCGGAATTGCGCTGTCAGTCCCACAGCTCGAATGAACCGATGATCCACGGGGATTATCACCTGCCGTTCGGGAAGATCGAGGCGCGGACGGAAGCCCTCAGGTGGATCTGGCGCGCATAGGGGCCCGATCGTGGGGCCAAGCCAACGGAACGAGTAACATCAGCAACAAAGGACCAACGCCATGACGACCAAGACCATGCTCGACCGGAACGAAGAAGAGCTCTTCATCAACCTTGTTTCCGATGAAGCGCTCGAGATCGCGGCCGGTTCGGCGAAGGAGAAAGCCAATTTTACCCTGGGAGCCTGCAGCGGCCTCTCGGTTTGCCCGGGCTGACCATTTTGAAGACCGGCTGAAATTTTAAGACCGTGTTTCAGGCGATGAATGGGGTCTCCGGCGAAAGCCGGGGACCTCGGTTTTTGGAGATGTCCGATATGCGGGTGAAGCTCAGCCCTTAACCCGTCCCGCCTGCATCAGCCACCCGCGCACGCTCTCCCACCCATCATCCGAAGCGAAGGTCAGGAGGTGCTGCTTCTTCTTTTGCAAATGCTCAAAGAAGTATTTTCCCGCTTTGGGGTCTTCCAGCTCATCCGTGTGCAGGGCTGACCAGTTTTCCCATTCGTGGATGATCGCGCGCCTTGCGGCAAAATGGTCGTCGCTTTCGCGGACGACCGGTTGTTTTGAAGCAGTGCCCGCCTCGTTGGGGATTAATTCCCCCGCGTGCGACTCAGCAATGATCGGGACTGTCGCACTTTCCGGAATGATCAGTTCTTCGATGCTGCGATCTTCAACCGTGTCATGAAGAAGAGCCTTCACTGCGTCCTCATCAAAAGCGGGCGGCGTCGACGGATTGTCGTGGATGAAAGCATTGCTGGCAGCAGTCACGTCGCCGTTTGCGGTTTGCCTCGGGCGCAATGGCGACTGCCTGCTGCTTTTGGCGTGATCGCCCAAAGCCTGCATACGTTCCGTAACAGACATCTGTCCCAGCTCCCCAGCGGAACCTCCGGAGCATAGCCCATCGCCGTAGCCCTTTCTGGAAGCCTCGGTTCCAGGCCCCGTTATCCACAGGCGGTGTTTGGCTCATCCGACGCAGGTGATTGTTCCCGGGGAACACAGCCGCTTGTGTGGCCTTTACCCGCGTTACTTTTCAGAGTTGCAGGAACAAGGCGTGTGGGAAGCCGTTGCCCATGAAGAGAGTCACCAACCCAACACAAGAAAAGACACAACGTGTCTTCAAGGGAGAAGGCAATGGCACGAGATTCAGCAGACTTCGCGCAACAAAGCAGCGAACGCGCAATGCAAGCTGCAAACTTCGGCATGACTTGGAGCCGCGAGTTCACAGAAGAAACGTTCAACCAGAGCAGGCAGGCGTTTGACGCCTTTCTGCGGGTCGCGCGCAAGATGGCCGAAGACTTTGAGAACCAGGCTACAACGATCCGCGAGCATATGACGTCGCTGACCCAGAAAACTCTGTCGAACACGATGGAGTACGGCCAGAAACTGTCGCGCGCCAAGGAACCGCAGGACTTCGCGCAGTGTCAGAGCGAGTTTCTGGCCCGTCAGGCCCAGACCATTGCGGACCAGACGAAGGAATTCGGCCAGAAGATGCAGAAGGCGGCGCAGCTTTTCGCCAGCAACGCCTCAACCGCAATGGCAGAGGCGACCCGGAGGGGTGAGGACGCCGTATCGAATATCACCTCGCGGGCGGAACAGGCCTCAAAAAGACAACGCGCCGAAGTGTGACGCTTACCGGCCCTGATAGGCGGGCGTGTGCACGACGAGGCCGTCGAGCGCTTCGGTGACCTTGATCTGGCAGGAGAGGCGCGAGGTCGGTTTTACTTCGAAGGCGGCGTCAAGTTGCTCTTCCTCTTCGGCCGAAGGTGGGCCGACGACCTGGAACCATTTCTCGTCGACATGGACCAGGCAGGTGGCGCAGGTACAGCCACCGCCGCATTCGGCGACGATGCTGGCAATATCGTTGCGCAGCGCTGTCTCCATCACCGTCGCCCCCAATTCGGCCTCGACCGTGTGCTTCGCTCCGTCGTGTTCGATGTAGGTAATCTTGGGCATGCCGATAGCCGTCATTCCGAGATTCGCCGAAAGACGCCGACCCGGAATCCAGAAATAGAGTCATGCGAGTGCGATTGGATTCCGGGTTCGCGCGTAATGCGCGCGTCCCGGAATGACCATGCGCAATGTGCAACGCCACGCAGCATCACGCGACGCCCAGTTTTTTCTGCAGACTTGTCGACGATGTTGTGTACTGGAATACCAATTTCTTCTCCGGATAGACGTAGCGGTGCGCCTTCTGGGACATCAGCGCGGCTTCGTGGAAACCCGATAGGATCAGCTTGAGCTTGCCCGGATAGGTGTTGATGTCGCCGATTGCGAACAGCCCCGGAATATTTGTCTCGAAGGTGGCCGTGTCGATGGGAATGAGTTCGTCGTCCATTTTGATGCCCCAGTCCGCCACCGGCCCCAGCTTCATTGTGAGTCCGAAGAAAGGCAGCATGGCATCGATCTCGACGCGCGAGATGCTGCCGTCACTGCCCTTGATTGAAGCGGCGGCAAGCTTGCCGTCAGCGCCTTCCAATGCCGTGACCTGGCCGATCTTTAGGTCCATGCCCCCGGCAGCAACCAACGCACGCATCTTGTTGACGCTGTCGGGTGCGCCGCGGAAGTCGTCGCGCCGGTGCACCAACATCAATTTTTGCGCAACGGGCTGCAGATTGAGTGTCCAGTCGAGCGCGCTGTCACCACCGCCGACGATCAGCAGACGCTTGCCGCGAAAGGTCTCCATCTTGCGGACGGCATAGAAAACCGATTTTTCCTCGTAAGGCTCGATGCCGTTGATCGGCGGGCGCTTCGGCTGGAACGAGCCGCCGCCGGCCGCGATCACCACGCACTTCGCCTCGAAGGTCTTGCCGGCGTCGGTGCGCAGGCGGAACAGGGGATCACCGATTTTTTCCAGGCTCGTCACCATCTCCCCGAGATGGAACGTGGGATGAAACGGCTTGACCTGCTGCATCAGGGCATCGGTCAAGCCATGGCCGGTGATGTACGGAATGCCGGGGATGTCGTAGATCGGCTTCTCGGGATAGAGCTCGGCGCACTGGCCGCCGACCTTGTCGAGAATATCGACGAGGTGCGCCTTGATATCGAGCAGCCCAAGCTCGAACACGGCAAACAGGCCAACCGGCCCGGCCCCGATGATCAGAACATCGGTCTTGATGGTCTCACTCATACTCCCTCTCCGAACTCGAAACCTCTATGGCATGACGGCTGAGTCTGTGCGCTCTGCACTACACCCGCTCCTTGTCCAATGTCGGGGAACCGCTGCGCTGCCGCGCCAAGCGCGTATCGGGAACTGCCATGATACGCAACAGTTCCGTTAAATTCTGCTCCGGCGTCTTGCCGGTCGTGGTGAGCGCAACCTCAGCCTTTGCATAGAGCGGCTCGCGGCTGCGCAGGATCGAGATCAGATCGTCCATGGCGCGGGTGTTGTTGGCCATTGGCCGCATGTCGCCTTGCGCCATGACCCGCTTCATATGGTCTTCCGGCTCGGCGCGAACCCAGACCGTGAAACATGAGGCGAGAAGCAATTCCAACGTGCCTGGCTCCGTGACAATGCTGCCGCTGGTCGCGATCACGAAATCCTTGTGCTGACGCAGCACGTCATCAAGTGCTTCGCGTTCGGCGCGACGAAATGTTTCCTGGCCGAACATGTCGAAGATCTCGCTCAAGGTGGTGCCGCTGCGCTTTTCAATCTCGCGGTCGAGCTCAATAAAGGGGATATCCAGGCGCTCAGCGAGAAGCCGGCCGAGTGTCGACTTGCCGCCGCCGCGCAACCCGAGCAGCGCGATACGCCGCCGCCGCGCATCCTTTGACGGCTCGGCGAAATGCTTAAGCAGCAGATCACGCGCCTCGGCAAACGCGGCCGGCGACAGCCGCTCGAGGAACTGCGACAGCAATACGAAGTCGAGTGCGGGCTCGGCGCTCTCGCTGACAAGCTGCGTCACCGGCAGGCCGATGGCGTGCGCGATCCGTCGCAGCAGCACGATCGAGCCATTGCCAAGGCCGGCCTCGAGCTGCGCCAGATAGCGTTCGGACACGTCGGCGTGCTGTGCCAGCGCCTTGCGCGTCATGCCACGCTGATTGCGCAGGGTGCGCACGCGCTCGCCGAGCCGGCGCAGATACGTATCGATATCGCGCCTGCTGGCGGGTTTAGCCATGGTTTTGGCTACCGGCCTGGAAGTCGGGGCTAAGGTCCTGGTGCGGCCGTTTGTCATGGTTCCCGCCTAACATGCATTATAATGCCATGCAATGGCCTGAGAGCGCGTTGTAGTAACAGGCCCGTTGTGAAGGGTCCGCTGGCGTGTTAAGTGATGTGCATAATAATGCACACGAGCATGTCGCCCCGGATCGCCGAGCGCGATGGCGAAAGGGCATGGCTTCGAAGTTGCACTGCGAGGAGCGCATGTGATGGCGACGGACACAATCGACTACGAAACCGATCCCTCGCGTTATCGCCATTGGAAGATCGAGCGTGACGGCGAGATCGCCTATCTCATCATGGATGTCGACCAAGCGGGCGGCCTCGGCGATTACGAGCTTAAGCTCAATTCCTACGATCTTGGCGTCGACATCGAATTGAACGACGCGGTGCAGCGCCTGCGCTTCGAGCATCCGGAGGTGCGCTGTGTGGTCATCAAGTCGGGAAAGGATAATGTGTTCTGCGCCGGCGCCAATATCCGCATGCTCGGTAGGGCCACGCACGGCGCCAAAGTGAACTTCTGCAAGTTCACCAATGAGACGCGTCTTGCGATCGAGGATGCTTCGGAGAATTCAAAGCAGATCTATGTCTGCGCGATCAATGGCAACGCGGCCGGCGGCGGTTACGAGCTCGCTCTCGCGGCCGATCACATCATGCTGGTCGATGATCGTCGCTCGGCGGTGGCGCTCCCCGAGACGCCGCTGCTTGCGGTGCTGCCCGGTACCGGCGGGCTTACGCGCGTCACTGACAAGCGCAAAGTGCGCCGCGATCGCGCCGACGTCTTCTGCTCGATCGAGGAAGGTGTGCGCGGTACGAAGGCCGTCGAATGGCGGCTCGTCGACGAAGTAGTGCCCAATTCGAAATGGAAGGACACCGTGGCGGCGCGCGCGAAGGAAATTGCCGCGCGTTCGGATCGGCCGAAGGACGCCAAAGGCATCACGCTGACGCCGCTCGAGCGCAAGATCGAGAAAGAACGCATCTCATATTCGCATGTGGATGTGGAAATCGACCGGGAGCGAGGGCTCGCAACGGTCACGGTGCGCGGACCTTCGCAGGGTGCGCCGGCCTCCGTCGAGGCCGCGCATGCACTGGGTGCCAAGTTCTGGCCACTCGTCGTAGCGCGCGAGCTTGAGGACGCGATCCTGCACTTGCGCACCAATGAAGCCGCCATCGGCGTTGTGCTGTTGCGAACCGACGGCAATGCGAAGGCCGTGCTCGAACACGACGACTTTCTGGCGAAAGCCAATGGCGACTGGTTGATGCGCGAGATCCGTCACTATCTAAAGCGCGTTTTCAAGCGCGTGGATGTGACCGCCAAGAGCTTCATCGCGTTGATCGAGCCGGGGTCGTGTTTTGCAGGCTCGCTGGCCGAACTGGCTTTCGCCGCCGACCGCTCGTTGATGTTGATCGGCACCCGCGAAGGCGACAACAGGAAGCCGGCCGCGATCACGCTGGGACAAGCGAATTTCGGCTTCTACCCGATGGGCAACGGATTGACTCGTCTCGAAATCCGTTTTCTCGGCGAGCCAAAGACGCTCGATACGCTCAAAGGCAACATCGGCACGGCGGTGGAAGGCGAGGAAGCAGCCGAACTCGGCCTAGTCACCGCGGCCTACGAGGATTTCGACTGGGACGACGAGCTGCGCGTCATGCTTGAGGAACGCACCAGCTTCTCGCCCGATGCCATGACCGGCATGGAAGCAAACCTGCGTTTTGCCGGCCCGGAGACGATGGAGACCAAGATCTTCGGGCGTCTGACCGCGTGGCAGAACTGGATCTTCCAGCGGCCGAACGCGATCGGCGAGCAGGGTGCGCTGAAGCTCTACGGTAGCGGCGTGTCGCCAACGTTCAACAAGAATAGGGTGTGATGAGTGTCGGACGTCCAACCTGTTCCCCGTCATTGCCGGGCTTGCCCCGGCGATCCATGACGCCTTGCCGCCAGGGGTTGCGACTCATCATGCATGCGCGGGCCAACCCCGCGAATGACCGTGGAGAGGCGGCACATGTTCAATCAAGAAAGGCTACTGCCATGAACATCGCTCAGGTCGACTATGACGGCTTGATCCCGAACAACGTCGCGCTCGGGCAGGACGTGCGCGTCAAACGCGCATTGGAGAAATGGCATCCCGGCTATCTCAACTGGTGGAACGACATGGGGCCGGAGGGCTTCCAGGAGTCGCTCGTCTATCTGCGCACCGCCGTTAGCGTCGACCCCAAGGGGTGGGCGAAGTTCGACTATGTCCGAATGCCGGAATATCGTTGGGGCGTGCTGCTGGCGCCGCAGATGGAAGGCCGCAAGGTCAATTTCGGCACGCACAAAGGCGAGCCGGCCTGGCAGGAAGTGCCGGGCGAATATCGCGCGATGCTGCGCCGCCTGGTGGTGATCCAGGGCGACACCGAGCCGGCTTCCGTCGAGCAGCAGCGTCATCTCGGCAAGACCGCGCCCTCGCTCTACGACATGCGCAACCTGTTCCAGGTCAACGTCGAGGAAGGCCGCCACCTCTGGGCGATGGTCTATCTGCTGCAGAAATATTTCGGCACCGACGGGCGCGAGGAAGCCGAGGCGCTGCTGCAACGCCGCTCGGGCGATCCCGACACACCGCGCATGCTGGGCGCGTTCAACGAGAAGACGCCGGATTGGCTGTCATTCTTCATGTTCACCTATTTCACCGACCGCGACGGCAAAATGCAGCTGGAGGCGCTGGCGCAGTCGGGCTTCGACCCGCTGTCGCGCACCTGCCGCTTCATGCTGACCGAAGAGGCGCACCATATGTTCGTGGGCGAAACCGGCGTCACCCGCGTCGTTCAACGGACATGTGAGGCGATGAAGCAGGCCGGCATTACCGACTCCTACGACATCCCCCGGGTGCGCAAACTTGGCGTCATCGATCTGCCGACCATCCAGAAGAAGGCCAACCTGCACTTCTCGCTGACGCTCGATTTGTTCGGCAACGAGATCTCGACCAATGCCGCCAACGCTTTCCACGCCGGGCTAAAAGGCCGCTACCGCGAGGACCGGCTGAAGGACGACCACCAGCTCGAGAGCGGCACCTACCCGGTGCTGCGCCTGATCGACGGCAAGATCCAGAACGAGGATGCGCCGGCGCTCTCGGCGCTCAACATGCGGCTGCGCGACGATTACGTCGTTGACTGCAATGCCGGCGTCAGCCGCTGGAACAAAGTGATCGAGGGCTTCGGCATCCCGTTTGAGATCAAGCTGCCGCACGTCGCGTTCCATCGCCACATCGGCGAGTTCTCGCGCACCAACGTCGATGTCGATGGAAATATCCTCTTGCCCGCCGAGTGGACGGAGCGCAGGACGGAATATCTGCCGTCGGAGTCGGACAAAGACTTCATCGAGAGCCTGATGCAGCCGCAATACGAGCCTGCCAAGTTCGCCGGCTGGATCGCCGCGCCCAAAGTTGGTATCGACAACAAGCCGGGTGACTTCGAATACGTGAAGATCGCGTAGGTCAGGGATCCGGGACGGACTCTGTCATGCACGTGCAGCCCGCTCGTCCCCGCGAAAGGGGGGACCCAGGGCGAGACGTTCGGAAGTTTCCGCTCTGGATTCCCGCTTACGCGGGAATGAGCGAACACTATGGCCGGGTGACTTGCGCTCGTGGGGCGATTTCATCGCCCCACCCCCAGGTCTTCTTCCCGTAGTTTGAAACGCTGCAGCTTGCCGGTAGCGGTGCGTGGCAACGTGGTGCGCGGCTCGATCCAACGCGGGAACTTCCAGGGCCCCGCTTTATCCTTCACGTGAAGTTTAAGGGCCTCGAGCAACACCTCATCCGCCTTGAAGCCATTCCTGAGCACGATGAAGGCCTTTGGCTTGATCAGTCCGTCGGCGTCTTCCTTGCCGATGACCGCGGCCTCCAGCACAGCCTCGTGGGCGACCAGCGCCGCCTCGACGTCGAAGGGCGAAACCCACATGCCGCTGACCTTGAACATGTCATCGGTGCGCCCGCAGTAATAGTAGTAGCCGTCGGCGTCGCGCCGGTATTTGTCGCCAGTATGGGTCCATTCGCCGGCAAAGGTGCTCCGGCTCTTGGCGCGCTGGTTCCAGTAGCCTTCACCGGCCGACGGCCCGCGCACAATCAGTTCGCCGATTTCGCCGTCGGGCACATCTCGGCCGTGCTCGTCGACGATGCGAGCGTCATAGCCGGGGACCGGTTTGCCGGTCGAGCCATAGCGAATGTCGGTGGGGCGGTTGCTCAGGAAAGTGTTCAACATTTCGGTTGAGCCGAGCCCGTCAAGCACGTCGACACCCACCACATCGCGCCAGCGCTCGCCGATATGCGCTGGCAACGCCTCACCTGCGGAGACACAGATACGCAGTCGGTCGGAGCCAGCGCCCTTAGAGATTTCGTGGTGCGAGAGAAGCGCCGCGTAGAGCGACGGTACGCCGTAGAAAATCGTCGGCCGATGGCGCCGCATCGTCTCGAAGACCCCCTCAGGCGAAGGGTGGTGGGGCCACAGGACGGCGCTGGCGCCGACCGAAAGCGGGAAGGTCATGGCATTGCCAAGCCCATAAGCGAAGAACAGCTTGGAGGCGGAATGCACGATATCATCCTCGCGGATTCCGAGGGCGCCCTGGCCAAACAGCTTTGCAGTGGCCATCAGGTTGGAGTGGGCGTGTTTGACCCCCTTGGGGTCGCCGGTCGAGCCAGAGGTGTAGAGCCAGAAGGCAACTTCATCGGAGACCGTGTCGGCAGTAAACGGCGTCGGGTCGGCATCGGCGATCAGATCCTCGAACGGATGGGTTGTCTTACCGTTGCGCCCGCGCCGACCGTCCGGCCGGTCGCCGACGACAATGATGTTTTTCAGCCGCGACAACCGATCGATGACAGGCGCAATCGTCTCTGCGAGAGATTCTGCCACAACCAGCACCGTCGCGCGGCAATCGCCGAGTATGTAGGCGTATTGCGAGAGCGGCAGGTATGTATTGAGAGGGATCGCGATCGCGCCGGCGCGGATTGCACCCCAGAACGCCACCGGGTAGTCGATGGTGTCGTTGAGCAAGAGCGCTGTGCGCTGTTCGTGCTCCACACCCAGGCTGCGCAGGGCGTTGGCGAAGCGAATGCTGCGCGTTTGCAGCTCGCCATAGGTGAGCGAGCGGTCAGGGTCAACGAATGCGATCTTGTGGCCGAGCCCGCGCGTCACATTGGCGTCAACGAAATCGCTGACTGCGTTGTAGGGGCGGCGCTCGGTGAAATCGTGCTGCACGCGCCCCCCGATCCGGTCAGCCTTCGAAGAGCCGCGCGACGAGTCGTCGCGCCAGCACGCCGGCGACCCGCCGCCGATAGTGGCCGGGGGTGAAAGTGGTTTTCATCGGCATGATCTGATCGCGAACAAGCGCATCGAGGCCCTTGATGACGCGTTCATCGAGCCCGCTGCCGCAGAGTTCGGCGGTGCCAGCAAGCAACACTGGACGCGGATTGGTGCCGGTGAAAGCAACCCGTAGGTCGGTAAGTTTGCCGCCTTCCTTCCTGAGTGCAACCGCGACTCCTGCGACCGGATATTCGATCGAGCGGCGGATGCGAATCTTGTCGTAGGCCGAATGGAGGCCCGGCGTATTCTTCGCATGCACCGCGGTGACGATCTCGCCCGGACGCAGCGACAGATAGTATTTGCCGTCGCCCTGCGTCTCCGTCACCGGCACATCCTGCCGGGCGAAGCCGATGTAGAGCTTCTCGAGCGGAATTGTGCGGCGGCCTTTCGGGCCAACGATGTCGATCTCGGAGCCGAGCGTGAGAAGCGCTGGGGCAAGATCTCCCGAGAAAGTCGCAAAACACACGCCGCGACTCTTCGGGGCGACATGGCAGAGGGTGCCGGTTGTCTTGAGGCAGTGGTTATTGGCGCTCCGCCACCATTCGCTCTGATTGTAGAAAATACAACGCGTGTCGAGGCAGAGATTACCGCCGACGGTGCCCATATTACGGTGCGTGGGGCCTGCGATATGCGCTGCGGCCTGCGCGACGACCGGATAGTGTTTGTTGATAGCGGGATGCTCGGCGATATCGCTCAGGCGCACCGAGGCGCCCAGCTCGATCGATTTCTCGTCAGCGTGGATCGCATGCAATTCCTGCACGCCGTTCATGTCGATCAGGACCGGCGGCGCCACGATGCCACGTCGGATGTTCACGACAAGGTCTGTGCCACCCCCGAGCGGCATCGCCTGCGGGTTATCCGCGCGGGCCGCAATTGCCTCCGCCAGCGTTGTTGGGCTGACGACGCGAAATTCCGGCAGGGCGTCCATTACTGGCCTCCACCCATGCCTGTCATGGCCGGGCTTGTCCCGGCCATCTCGCTCAGGCGGGTACTCACCTCTCCGTTGTCATTGCCGGGCTCGACCCGGCAATCCATGAGGCTGTGCTGCAATGACGGCCGTAAGTGTGCGACCTGTGGCGTTTCCTCTTGGATGCGCGGGTCAAGCCCGCGCATGACCACCGAGAGGGTGATGTGCGTGTACTCAACCATAACCCGCTCCCGTTTTCTTCAATTTCTCAGCTCCCCGCCGCTGCTTTTCGATCGCCTCGAAGACACGATCCGGGGTCACCGGAAGGTCGTTGAAGCGGATGCCGATCGCATCGGCGATGGCATTGGTGAGCGCGGGCAGAAACGCCGCGAGCGAGCCTTCGCCCGCCTCCTTCGCGCCGAAGGGACCGTACGGGTCGTTGCTCTCGACGATGCCGACTTCGATCGGCGGAGAGTCCTGGATGGTCGGTACGCGGTAGTCGAGCATGTTCGCAGTGACCATGAGCCCATCGTGATAGGCGGCTTCTTCGCTCATGGCCTGGCCCATGCCCATCCAGACGGAGCCCTGCACCTGACCTTCGACCGTCAGCCGGTTGAGCGCCTTGCCGCAGTCATGTGCGACCCAGACCTTATCGACGGTGACGACACCGGTTTCCTCGTCGACACTGACCTCCACAACCTGTGCCGAGTAGCTGTAACCCATGGTGCCGCCGATGGCAGCGCCGCGATATTTCTTGGCACCGTGCGATTCCGGGATGGTCGAATAGTTGCCAGTGACCGTGATCGTGCCACTATCCTTCAGGGCTTCAGTCACCACCTCGTCAAAAGTCGCGCCCTTGTCCTGGGCGCCCGCACGATAGACTTCACCGAGGCATTCGATGTCCTCGGCCCGCGCCTCGAGTTTGCGGGCAGCGGCATTGACGAGCACGCTTTTCAGATTGCGCGCCGCGTCGAGCGCCGCATTGCCGACCATGAAAGTGACACGCGACGAGTAGGAGCCGTTATCCTTCGGAACCACCTCGCTGTCACCCGTCACGACACGCACGCGCGAAAGATCGAGGCCGAGCACCTCGGCGACCGTCTGCGCGAGAATGGTGGTGGAGCCCTGTCCGATATCAGCTGCGCCCGAGAGGACGACGATCGAGCCGTCGAAATCGAGCTTGATCTTCACGGTTGCATGCGGCTCGCCAGTCCAGTTCACCGGCTTTGAGGCGCCCGAGATGTAGTGCGAGCAGCCCATCCCAAGTCCTTTGCGAATGCCTGTCCCATTGCGCAGCATGCCTTTGCGACTTTTCCACCCGCTTTCGCGCTCGACCCAGTCAAGGCATTCCGGGAGACCGTACGAGTTCACCATCAAATCATTGTCGGTGAAGGTCGGCGCGGTCAGGAGGTTGGCGCGGCGCACCGCGAACGGATCGAGGCCCAGTTCAGCCGCCGTCTGGTCGATGAGGCTTTCGAAGGCAAAGCGGATGTCGACGGTGCCGTGACCGCGGAAGGCGCCACAGGGCGGCGTATTGGTGAGGACACGGCGGCCCGTGTATTTCACGTTGAGCAGATCGTAGATCGCGTAAAGCATCGAGCCGGAATAAAGGATGGTTACGATGCCGTATCCTGAATGCGCGCCGCCGCGCTGGTCGCAGTTGCATTCGACCGCGGTGATGCGGCCGTCCTTGCGCATGCCGATTTTGAGCCTGATATCGGTCTCGGGTCGGCCTCGGTGAGTGATGAAGGTTTCCTCTCGCGTCGTGACAATCCGCACCGTGGCATTGGCCTTGCGCGCGAGCAGCGCAGCAATGAGCTCGATATTGAGCGTCTCGGTGCGACAGCCGAATCCGCCGCCCACATGCGGTTTGATGACGCGGATGCGCGACATTTCCATGCCGAGGATCTGCGACAGCATCAGGTGCACGTAGTAGGGCACTTGCGTCGAGGCGTGCACGGTCATGCGATCCCGAACGGCGTCGTATTCGGCGACGGCGGCATGCATTTCCATCTGGTTCTGGCAGACTTCGGCGCAGTTATAGGTGCCTTCGCGGACAAGATCGGCATCAGCAAAACCCTGTGCGGTCGAGCCGAGTTCGAACAGGACGTCGCGTTCGATGTTGCCGGGCTTCTTGTCGTGCAAGAGCGCAGCTTCTGGCGCCAGCGCGTCCTTCGCGGTGTAATAGGCCGGCAGGTCTTTCACAGTGAGCTTGATGTGCCGGAGCGCCTCGCGCGCAATATTGTCGTCGAGTGCAGCTACAGCCGCGACCGGCTCGCCCCGGTATCTTACTTTATTCCGCGCGAGCGGATGTTCGCTGCGTGCAATCGGCAGCACGCCGAATGTCCTGTCGCAATCGGCGCCGGTGGCGATCGCGATCACGCCGGGAATTTTGAGCGCCTCCGAAATATCAACGTCGACGATTTCGGCGTGCGAGTAGGGACTGCGAAAGATGCGGCCGGCAAGCTGTCCGGGCTGCACGATGTCCGCGGTGTATTTGGCACGGCCGGAAACTTTCTCCGGACCGTCGATCATCGGCACATAGCCGCCGATGTTACGCGCAGGGAGAGGCTTGTTCATGCGGCCACTCCGCTCGGGCTTGTACGCAAAGCCTCTTCTCCGTCATGGCCGGGCTTGACCCGGCCATCCACGAGGCCGTGCACCAAGCACAGCCGTGATAATTTTGCGCGCTGCGTCTCATCATGGATGCGCGAGTCAAGCCCGCGCATGACGCCTGAGTGAGCGGCGTGCAGATTCGTTCCCCTCACGGCGCAACTCCCTGCTTGCCGAGCGCCACCGCGAATTTCACCGCTTCGATGATTTTCACATAGCCGGTGCAACGGCAGATATTGCTGCCCAGGGCTGCGAGGATCTCCGCATCGCTCGGATCAGGATTTTTCCGCAGCAGTCCGGCGGAGGCCATGATGAAGCCTGGCGTGCAATAGCCGCATTGCGAACCGAGTTTCTCATGAAAGCCGCGCTGCACGGCGGACAGTTGCCCATCCGCGCCGAGCGATTCGATCGTGTCCACGCGCTTGCCTTGTACGGTCGCCGCGAGCGTCAAGCAGGACAGCGTCGGCTTGTCGTCGATGAGCACCGTGCAGGCGCCGCATTCGCCGCCATCGCAGCCGGTCTTGGTGCCGGTGAGGCCGACTTTTTCACGGAGATAGTCCAGCAAAAGGATATTGTCGGCGACCGCGTCGGCGCGGTCACGGCCATTGAGCCTGCATTCCAGCAGACGGGCCACGCGTTTCGTTCCCTCTCAGGCGCATTCCTGCGCGCTCAGTCATTTTTATTGTCGTAACAAGGCCAATACTAACGCTGCGGACGGCCCCGCCGAAGGGCTTCCCCAGACCAATTCCCGGGAATGGCTGGTACGATTACGACCCGCCAAACTTCGCAATCACCTCGCCGGGGATAGCGGTACCACCTATCTTTTCCGGGTCATCCTTGCTCCGCGACGCCCAGACGCGGGTTTCGCCGCCCTCGACTGCAAGCTCGCCATCGACCGAGACACGGTGTTCCACGTCGAAGCTCGAATGTCGAAACTCACTAACCCGTGAGGTCATGTCGATGATGTCGCCGAATTTTACAGCCTTGATGAAGTTGGCGCGCACGTCCACCAGCGGGATTCCCATGATGCCGAAAGTGCTTGCCAGCTCGTGAGGTCTCACACCAAGCGCGGCCTCGAGCATTTGCCAAGTGCTCGCGTCGAACATTTCGAAGAAGCGGCTGTTGAAGACGATCCCCGCGGGATCGCACTGACCCCATTCGATGGTGAGCCGTTTGCGGTAAGTGAAGGACGTCACGTGGATTGCCTCACATCACACGATGCACTGCGTTATAGCGGCCGGCAGTTGCGCTGTCATGCCCGCCACCTTCCACCGCCCTGAGTGTCAAATAGGGCACTGCGTCCAAGCACACTCAGGCGTCATGCGCGGACTTGACCCGCGCATCCATGATGAGGCGCAGCAAGAAAAATTATACTACCATCCTTGCTGCGCTGCCTCATGGATTGCCGGGTCAAGCCCGGCAATAACCGGGTAAGAGGCTTTGCCAAGTACAATTGCTATAATCGTTTTTTACGCGTCGTCCTCGTCCGCTTCTTTTTCTTCTTCCTCGGGTCGGGCCACTCGACAACCTCCTGCGACAGCATCTCGACGCGTGAGGCGCGGCGTCGCTTGCGCAGTGCGTGCCACGGCGCAACAGGAAAATGTGGCGATGTGTCGAGATCCACCAGGAGCCAGTCGAGGTCTGCCGGGGCGATGACCCAGCTGCGCGGCGCGTAGCGCGCGAGCGAGAAGGGTTTCGAAAATGACAGCATCGATTTCTTGCCGCCAGGCAGGCAATATTCGTGCGCGTAGGTCATCGCGAGTTCGCGCGCGCTCCGATAGATTGGATCGCGCCAGCGCAGGATTGCGTGATTGGTCTTGCTGATGGCACCCCACAGGCCCCGCTCCTGAAACAGCGCGGTAATGTGATCCTGGTCGCTCGGCAGCGCGCGGATGTCCATCAACCACGGACGTTTGCCATGATAGGCCAACACGGCTGCGGCGAAGATCGCGCCTTCGGCGCAATGTGCCATGCGCGCGCCAAGTACACGGCGCGGCGACATTGCGGTGTCGCCCTCGAGGCCGAAATTAACCGGCAACTTGTCGAGGAAAGTCTGAATCTTTTGCGGCGTGTCGAGGCGCGCAAACAGCCGGTGTTCGGCCGGGGTCAGGAGCGCGTGCAACCTGCGTCGATAGGTGGACATCAGTGAGTGGACAGTTCCGGAGTGAGCATCACTTTCCGTGTTTTGCATACGTTTTTGCGGGATTCGAGCGTTACCGGTGTTCTCTGCACAGGGGTCGGCAAAGGAATTGTTGTACGCACAGGGCCCTTAGGAAACAAAAATATTCTTATTTTCCGGTACTTATTGCTGTTTTGAAGAATAATCTCCTACCTACCTGTTGCTGGAAATAGGAGCTGTTCCGATGAGCGATGTTCCACACAAGTCCGAGCGTGTTTCGGGCCTGGAAGCCTGGGCGCTCGCGCTGGCAACCGCCTTGATCGCCCTCATCGCCGTCGGCGTCGTGCCGCACGTCCACTGGTAAAGGCCCAAACGCATGTCCACAACCACCACCACCTGGAGTGAAGCGACACCGCGGCGTGCCGACAATGTCGAGATCGCGCCGCGTGTCAGCGAGGATTGGCTGTCGCTCATCATCGGGCTTTTCATTTTCGTGCTGGCACTCGCCGGCATCGCCAATGTCGATCTGCTGGGTTGGGTGGTTACCACTTCGGTATGGAACAACATCGGCAAGGCACTCGGTACGGTATCCAAGTCGTATTCTTCTCTCGGCGGCTTCGGTGCACTTGTCGCGACCTATGTAGCCCTACTCGTGGTGCTGAGCGCAGCGGCCGTCGCGCTGAAAAGCGATCTCAAAAAGTTCGCGTTGGCTTTCACAGCCGTGTTCTGGATCGCCTATGCAAGTTGGGTGATCGGCAATTTCGCGAACTTCGCGGCCGTGACGCCTGCCGATTTGCAGAAGTTCGGAATTACCTGGTCGCTCAGGCTCACGAATGAAGGCGCCTATATCTTCGCGCTGGTCGTCGGCCTCGTCATCGCGAACGTGTTCCCGCGCTTTGCGGAAGCGATCAAGGACGCGGTGAGGCCCGAACTTTACATCAAGATCGCGATCGTCATCCTCGGTGGGTTCTTCGCCGTGACTGCCGCCGGAAAATTGTCGCTCGCAAGCTCGCTGCTGCTGCGCGGCGTTGCGGCGATCATTGAGGCCTATCTGATCTATTGGGCGGTCGTTTATTTCGTCGCCCGTAAATGGTTTGGCTTCAATCGCGAATGGGCGGCACCGCTCGCCTCCGGCATTTCGATCTGCGGCGTGTCGGCGGCGATTGCGACCGGCGGTGCGATCCGGGCACGACCGATGATTCCCGTGCTGGTGTCGTCGCTGGTCGTCGTGTTTGCGGTGGTCGAAGTGCTGTTGCTGCCGTTCCTGGCACAGGCCTTCTTGTCGCACGAGCCTCTCGTGGCGGGCGCCTGGATGGGTCTCGCGATCAAGACGGACGGTGCCGCAATCGCCGGTGGCGCGATCACCGAGTCGCTGATCCTCGCCCAGAACGCGGCTGAGGGCGTCAAATATCAGCCGGGCTGGATCCTCGGCACCGCTGCAACGATCAAGGTGTTCATCGATATCTTCATTGGGATCTGGGCCTTCATCCTGGGTTATATCTGGACCAATCACATCAATCGCACCGCGGACAAGGCGAGCGCCTGGGAAATCTGGCAGCGCTTCCCGAAATTCGTCATCGGCTTTCTGATCACGTTCGTTGTCGGTCTTTATCTCGCGCTGGCGACTCCTGCAGACATCGCTGCGAAGGTGCCGGCGGCGATGGGTGAGGCCAATACGCTGCGTGTCGTGTTCTTCATCCTCACCTTCTTCTCGATCGGCGTGCTCTCCAACTTCAAGAAGCTCTGGCAGGAGGGCATTGGCCGGCTCGCCGCGGTCTATTTTGTGAGCCTGTTCGGCTTCGTGATCTGGGTCGGATTGCTAATTTCCTGGCTGTTCTTTAGCGGCGTCAAGCCGCCGCTGGCCAGCTGAACAAAGGAGTAGACCGTGTCGCAAGTGAATGTCGGTGAGGAGTTTCGCAAGGCGCCAGTCGAGCCGCTGCTGCCGGTCGAAAAGAAGCTGATCGGTTGGAGTCTGGGCATTGGCCTCGTCCTGCTGGTGCTCCTCGCCATCGTCAACCGACTGTTCCCGGCGTCCATCTGACGCTCTGCAATACGACGGCGCCCGGTTGTGCCGCCGAGAAATGAGAAATGAGTATGTCGCCAATTCCAAAGACCGCGCCCTTCGCCGAAGAGGAGATCGATCTCCTCAATCGCGTCGTCGGCACCGCAAGCCCGGTCCAGCGCGCCTGGCTCGCCGGATTTCTGGCGGGTCTTGACGCTTCCGGCGCCACCGTTGTGCCGGCGCATCCGGCCGCGCCCGCGCGCCCGGCCGAGCCGCTGACGATCGTCTATGCAAGCGAGTCCGGCAATTCCGAGAAACTCGCGGGCGATCTTGCCAAGGCAGCGCGTAAGAACGGATTGAAGCCGACGCTCATTGATATGGCCGATCTCGAATTGTACGCGCTGACGGCGGCCAAGCGGCTGGTGGTGATTGCCGCCACCTGGGGCGAAGGCGAGCCTCCGGCGCGTGCCGTGCGCGCCTATAACGAATTGATGGGCGAGGGTGCGCCTCGCCTCGACGGCGTGGAATTTGGCGTTTTGGCGCTGGGAGATACTGCCTACGCGGAATTTTGTGCAATCGGCAAAAAGATCGACGAGCGGCTGGCCGCGCTTGGTGGCAAGCGCGTGACCGATCGCGTGGATTGCGATCTCGATTTTGCGGTACCGGCCGCGCGCTGGATTGGCGATGCGGTCAAGGCGCTGGCGCCGCCGAATGCCGGCCGTGTCATCGAAGTCGATTTTGGCGCCAAGCCGACGGCGGCGCCAAGCACGGACATATTCGAAGCCGAGATCACAGAGCAGGTCGACCTGAATTCCTCACGCTCGGACAAGGAAACCATCCACCTCGCGCTTTCGTTCGAGGGCGGTGCGCCGGCCTATGAGCCGGGTGACTCGCTTGACCTTTATCCCGAGAACGATCCGGCCTACGTCGACGAACTGCTGAAAATTGCCGGTCTGACGGGCGACGAGCAATTACGGACCGAATTCATCAAGTCACGCGACGTCACCACGCTCTCACTCAAGACCGTCGAGACTTACGCCTCCTCGACCGGCCATCAATACGTTAAGGTGTTGCTGGCAGACGGCCAGGCGCGCGACTGGATCACCGGGCGCCAACTCATCGACCTCATCGCGACGTTCCCGATCGCGTTCGATGCCGACAAGCTTCGCGCACTCACACGTCCGCTTGCGCCTCGCGCCTATTCGATCGCCTCGTCCCGCCGTGAAGTCGGGGATGAGGCACACTTGCTCATTTCGGCCGTGCGCTACGAAAGCCATGGCCGGGCACGCAAGGGGGTCGCCTCGAATTATGTCGCGGAGCGAATAAAGCGCGGTGGCCAAGTGCGCGTGAAACTCAAGCCCAACAAGCATTTCGCCCTGCCGGCGGCGGACAAGGACGTCATCATGGTCGGTCCCGGGACCGGCGTAGCACCGTTCCGCGCTTTCGTGCAGGAGCGACGGGCGACGGAGGCAAAGGGCCGCAGCTGGCTGTTCTTCGGCGATCGCACGTTCACGCACGATTTCCTCTACCAGCTCGACTGGCAGGATGCTCTCAAGGACGGTTCGCTGACGCGTATGGATATCGCCTTCTCGCGCGACACGCCGGAGAAAGTCTACGTGCAGCATAAGTTGTGGGATCGCCGCGCCGACCTGATCGAATGGCTGGATGGCGGGGCCCATTTCTACGTATGCGGTGACGCCAAGGCGATGGCGAAGGACGTTCGCGCCGCACTGGTGCGCGCCTATGCCGATGTGAAGGGCCTGTCCGCCGAAGCGGCCGAGCAGGCAGTGGTGACACTGGAGCGCGAAAAGCGCTATCTGCAGGATACCTATTGATCCTGCACCGATTGGACGGCCAATGACCGACGAACTGTCGCGCAACGAGCGCATCAAGGAAGCGAGCGACTACTTGCGCGGCACGCTCGCCGATGGCCTGCGCGAGGAAATCACCGGCGCGATCATCGAGGACGACGCGCAGCTCGTGAAGTTCCACGGTATGTATCTGCAGGACGACCGCGACCTGCGTCCCGAACGTACACGCAAGAAGATGGAGAAGGCTTTCTCCTTCATGATCCGTGTGCGCATTCCTGGCGGCGTCCTCAGTCCGCGGCAATGGCTCGCGCTCGATGAGGTCGCGCGTGTTTACGGCAACGGTACCATGCGGCTGACCACGCGCCAGACGGTGCAACTTCATGGGGTCATCAAGTCAAATCTGAAAGCGACGCTGAAAGCGATCGATAAAGTCCTCCTCAATTCGATCGCGGCCTGCGGCGATATCAATCGTAATGTCATGTGTAACGTGCTGCCCGAGAAGTCGCGCGCGCATGCCGCGGCGATCGAGATGACACGCGCCATTTCGGACCATCTGCTGCCCCACACGCCGGCCTATCGCGAGATCTGGCTCGATGGCGAACGGATCGCAGGCGGTGAGGAAGAGGGTGTGGAGCCGATCTACGGCAAGACTTACCTGCCGCGCAAATTTAAAATCGTGATGGCGGTGCCGCCATCGAACGACGTCGACATATTCGCGCATGACCTCGGCTACATCGCCATCCTCGACAATGCAGGCGACGTCGCTGGCTGGAATGTCACTGTCGGTGGCGGCATGGGAATGACCCATGGCGAGCCGGATACCTACCCGCGCACGGCGGACATTTTGGGATTCTGCCAGACAGCGGACGCCGTGAAGATTGCCGAGGCCGTGGTCACCGTGCAGCGGGACTGGGGCGATCGCAAGAACCGCAAGCACGCGCGGCTCAAATACACCATTGAGGATCGCGGTCTCGACGCCTTCCGCGCCGAGGTCGAGCGTCGTGCTGGAGCCAAACTTTCCTCACCCAGGCCTTACACCTTCACCTCGACCGGCGACCGCTACGGCTGGACCGAGGGTCTCGATGGACGTGGGCACCTGACGCTGTTCGTGCAGAACGGACGCGTGCACGATGTCGCTCCTGCTGCCCAGCAGACCGCCCTGCGCACGATCGCGCAAGTGCATGAGGGTGATTTCCGTATCACGCCAAACCAGAACCTCGTCATTGCAAATGTACCGACGGCTCAGCAGGCCGAGATCGAGCGCATCGCGCGTGAGGCCGATCTGCTTGCACCCTGGTCCGGTCTGCGCCGCAATTCCATGGCGTGTGTGGCACTGCCGACTTGCGGGCTCGCACTCGCCGAAGGCGAGCGTTACCTGCCGGATTTGTTGACAGCGCTTGACGAGCGGTTGAGCGCGCACGGTCTTTCTGCAGACGATATCGTAATCCGCATGACCGGTTGTCCGAATGGTTGCGCGCGACCTTATCTCGCCGAGATTGGTTTGGTCGGCAAGGGACCGGGCCGTTACAACCTTTATCTCGGTGCAGCCTTCGACGGTTCGCGCATGAACAAGCTTTACGCCGAAGACCTCGATTATGCCGGCATCGTCGCAGCGCTCGATCCTGTGCTCGCGGCCTACGCGGCGGAACGGCAGAAGGGCGAGCGCTTCGGCGACTTCACCATCCGTGCGGGCTTCGTTGCGGCAAGCGGCAATGGCGCCGACTTCCACGCGAACGCTGGTAAACAGCGCGCGTCGTAGGCAACGAGCAGGATGGAACCGCACCCCTCGACTGCGCGCTAAAGTCTCGTCATCTGCCGCAAATTGAGGCAGGCGCGGCAGGTCAGCCCTCCAAATCGCGCCTTTTAGGTCACTTTCGGAATGGAATGGGTCTTGCTTCGTCAAGAGCGAGCGAATCGCGTTGGATGCGGCTTGGGTGGTCAGGAAAAAGGAATTTGGCGGCAACCGGTAAGGGATCAGAACCTTCGAGCCACGGCGCGGTGACGTCGGGGGAACAGCGGGACTCAGCCCTGAAGATCGCGATTGTCGATGAGAGTCCAGTTCGTGCCGCGATCCTCGAAGATGGCCTGCGTGAAGCGGGGTTTAGTCAGGTCGAGCGTATCGCCGAAACGCACAATCTGCTGTCGCGCATTTACGCACTTGATCCGGACGTCATTCTCATCGACCTGGAAAATCCCAGCCGCGATGTGCTCGAGCAGATGTTTCAAATGAGCCGGGCGGTAAAACGTCCGGTCGCGATGTTCGTCGATCAGAGCGATACTGCGTCGATTCAGGCCGCGGTCGACGCAGGCGTTTCGGCTTACATCGTTGACGGGCTGCGCAAAGAGCGCATCACCAACATTCTCGATCTCTGCATTTCGCGGTTCAACGCATTCGCGCGGCTGCAGTCAGAGCTCGATCACGCCAAAGGTGCTTTGGAAGAACGCAAGGTCATCGACCGGGCCAAAGGCGTGCTGATGCAGGCCAGACGGCTCAGCGAAGGGGAAGCTTACGCGCTTTTACGGACCAAAGCCATGAACGAGAACAAGAAGATCGTTGAAATTGCCCAATCGGTGCTGACGGCGGCGGAGCTGCTCAAATGAACGAAAAGCTTCGAATTGGTTTCATTCCTCTGGTGGATGCGACGGTACTTTTGACCGCCGTCGACGGCGGCTTCGCCGCCGCTGAAGGGCTCGACATCGAGCTGATCCGCGAAGTGTCATGGTCGAACGTGCGAGACAAGCTCAATATTGGCCTGTTCGATGCCGCGCACCTGCTGTCGCCTGTCGCAATCGCTTCCAGCCTCGGTATTGGCCACGTGCGAGTACCGCTCGTTGTGCCGTTCAATCTGGGGATCAATGGCAATGCGATTACGGTGTCGCCCTGGCTTTTTTCCGCGCTGTCAGATGCAACGGATGGTGATCTCACTGATCCAAAGACTTCGGCGCGGGCACTTTCGCGTGTTGTATCGGAACGGAAATCTCGCGGCCTTGAGCCCCTTAACTTCGGTATGACGTTTCCATTTTCCCATCACAACTACCAACTTCGTTACTGGATGTCGGCGGGTGGCGTCGATCCTGACGAAGACGTCCGCCTCGTTGTGTTGCCTCCGCCATACATGGTGGAAAGCCTCGCCAGCAAACAGGTGGACCTATTTTGCGTCGGCGCGCCCTGGATTCCGTGGCGGTCGATCTGGGCGTCGGCAATATCCTGCACTTTGGCTGCGAGATCATGGCGCGCGTTTCCGAGAAGGTATTGGCGCTTCGCCTGCAATGGGCCGAGGAGAATCCTGACATCGTTGTACGCCTGGTGCGCGCGCTCGCATTTGCGAGCAAATTCGTGAACAACACGGACAACCGCGCGACCGTTGCGCATATTGTTGCCCAGCGTCTTGGCGTAAACCCGGAGCTTGTCGTCCGTACATTGACCGGCAATCTCAAGACTGCGACCGACGGCGCTGTCCGCAAGTCCGATCGCTACATTGTTGTGAGCGGTCACGATGCAAATCGACCCGATGCCAATCAGGCTGCCTGGGCCTACGCGCAGATGGTGCGATGGGGACAAGCGCAATTGTCGGCCGAGTTACAAGCGTCGGCGGAAAGTGTTTTTCGCGCCGACCTTTACGATTCGGCTCTCGGTTTCGCAGGCGAATCCGCCCGTGACAGTCGGGGCGGGAACATCGGTGCGTTCTTCGACGCCGCGTTCGATCCCGACGACATCGCCGGCTATCTTGCATCTTGGCGAAGCAACCGCGCACGGTCGCCACGCCTTTCAATCGTTCGCTGATTTTGCGCTGCACAAATATTCCGCACCTTGCGGCTGATGTGAGCAGAGAATCGCAGCTCTGGCACGAAAACCTGTGACTGCGCCTCTGCCCTAAGTACCTGAAGAAACAAAAAATTATGCCTTTTTCCCCGGATTGGCACGGCACTTGAATTGCAAGGAGACAAGGGGCGCCACACGTGCGCGCTTCGGGTCCAACGACGGGCCGATAGCAACGCCGCTGTCCTGGGGAATGCGCAATGGCGCGCTTCAGGCCTGCGGCTTTTTTGTTGGCCAAGGAAAAGAGGAACGACGTGAAGGGCGTGTCGACCGGGGCAACAGGAACGGAAGGACGACGAAGACAATGACGGTGAAACACAGACGCAATGACCGAGGCGTGAGCCGACGTTCATTTCTCAAGGCTGGCGCAGGAACCGCCGCGCTCCTCAGCGCGGTCAATACGCAATTCCCCTTCGGCGCCTATGTTGCCGAGGCTTCCGGCCCCGAAATAACAAAAGCACTGCTTGGTTTCATCGCGCTCACGGACGCAGCGCCGCTGTTTGTCGCAAAAGAGAAGGGTATCTTTGCAAAATACGGAATGCCCGACGTCGAGGTGCAGAAGCAGGCGTCGTGGGGCGCCACACGCGACAACATCGTGCTTGGTTCGGAAGGAAACGGCATCGACGGCGCACACATTCTTACGCCGATGCCTTATCTGATCAGCGCCGGAAAAGTGACGCAGAACAATGTACCGACGCCGATGTACATCCTGGCGCGGCTCAATCTCAACGGTCAGTGCATTTCCGTTGCCAAAGAGTACAGCGACCTCCGTGTCGGCGTCGATACGTCGCCGCTAAAAGCCCCGTTTGAAAAGAAAAAAGCGTCGGGCAAGTCAGCAAAGGCAGCGATGACATTTCCGGGCGGCACGCACGATTTATGGATCCGTTACTGGCTCGCTGCGGGCGGCATAGATCCCGACAAGGATGTCGACACCATCGTGGTGCCGCCGCCGCAAATGGTGGCCAATATGAAGGTCGGCACCATGGATTGTTTCTGTGTCTGCGAACCCTGGAATCTTCAGCTCATTCATCAGGGCATCGGCTACACCGCGATCACAACCGGCGAACTGTGGGAGAAGCATCCCGAAAAGTCACTCGGAGTGCGCGCGGCCTATGTCGACAAATATCCGAACGCGGCAATGGCGATCCTCATGGCCACCATGGAGGCGCAACAATGGTGCGAGAAGATGGAGAATCGTGAAGAGGTGGCCGCCATTTGCGCCAAGCGACAGTGGATCAATTGCCCGGTGGAAGATGTGACGGAGCGTATGAAAGGCAAATTCGATTACGGAATCCCCGATAAGGTTGTCGAAAACAGCCCGCATATAATGAGGTATTGGAAGGATAACGCATCCTACCCGTTCCAGAGCCATGATCTCTGGTTCATCACCGAAGACACTCGCTGGGGTAAATACGAATCCGGTTTTGATGCGAAAACGCTGATCAAGAAAGTGAACCGTGAAGATCTCTGGCGCGATGCCGCCAAGAGCCTCGATGTCGCGGCGGCCGAAATCCCGACCTCGACATCGCGCGGTCAGGAAAAGTTCTTCGACGGCAAGATTTTCGATCCGGAAAACCCGGCGGCTTATCTTAAAAGCCTGACGATCAAGCGTGTCGAGGTGTGACGCCAACGGGCCGCCCTTTGCCGGGCGGCCACCATTCCAAGTCAAAACGGAGAATTCGCGCAATGAATATGCCGGTGGTCAAATCCGACCTCATGGAATCCGTGACGACAAAGCCCGACGCGGGTGCCATGGCAAAAGTGCTGGCACTGACTCCAAAACGGCCGGGGCTGAAGACACGCGTTACAGCAGTTCTTGGAAAAGCTGCCGTTCATGTCGTGCCGCCCGTTCTGGTTATTGTCCTCTTGCTCGCAGTCTGGGAGTTGCTCTGCCGAAAGGCAGGGGCAACCTTGCCGCCGCCCTCGCGCATACTACGTGATACGTGGGAATTGATTGTCGATCCGTTTTACGACCGGGGAGGGCTCGACAAGGGGCTGTTCTGGCATCTGTCAGCCAGTTTGCACCGGGTCGCGCTTGGCTATGCGCTTGCGAGTGTGGTCGGTATCGCGCTTGGGACATTGGTCGGGCAATCCGTATGGGCGATGCGCGGGCTCGACCCGATTTTTCAGGTGCTGCGAACTGTTCCACCGCTCGCCTGGCTGCCTTTGTCACTCGCAGCCTTCCGCGACGGGCAACCGTCGGCGATTTTCGTGATCTTCATCACCGCGATCTGGCCGATCATCATCAATACCGCGGTGGGTATCCGCAACATCCCGCAGGACTATCGTAATGTCGCGGCCGTGTTGCGGCTCAATCCATTCGAATTTTTTGCGAAAATCATGGTGCCGTCCGCGGCTCCCTACATCTTCACGGGCTTGCGCATCGGTATCGGCCTGTCGTGGCTCGCCATTGTCGCCGCGGAAATGCTGATAGGCGGCGTCGGTATTGGCTTCTTTATCTGGGACGCGTGGAATTCCTCGCACATCTCCGAAATCATCGTAGCGCTCGTCTATGTCGGACTGGTCGGGTTTGTTCTTGACCGTATCGTCGCCGGCGTCGCTTCAATCGTAACCCGCGGCACCGCGGCCAACTGAGGACTGCGAGCATGATTCCCTACTGCAAGATCGACCACGTCGACAAAAGTTTTACGCGTGGCTCCAACGAAACCCAGGTTCTCAGCAACATCACTTTCGAGGTCAAGAAAGGCGAATACGTCTCGATTATCGGGCACTCGGGCTGCGGAAAATCGACATTGCTCAATATCGTCGCGGGCCTGACGCCGCCGACCGCGGGCGGCGTCATTCTGGAGGGCCATGAGGTCAACGAACCGGGGCCCGATCGTGCGGTCGTATTCCAGAATCACAGTCTGCTGCCCTGGCTGACGGTCTATGACAACGTGAAGCTCGCGGTCGACAAGGTATTCGCTTCGAAGAAGTCGCGCGCCGAACGTCGCGAATGGACGTTGCACAATCTCGATCTCGTGCAAATGACGCACGCTCGAAGCAAGCGACCGGCCGAAATTTCGGGCGGCATGAAGCAGCGTGTCGGGCTCGCCCGAGCTCTGGCGATGGAGCCCAAACTATTGCTGCTCGATGAACCGTTCGGCGCACTCGACGCGCTCACACGCGCTCATCTGCAGGATACGGTGATGGGGCTGCATCAGAAACTCGGTAACACGGTGATGATGATCACGCACGACGTCGACGAAGCCGTGTTGCTATCAAACCGTATCGTCATGATGACCAATGGTCCATCGGCCCAGATCGGCGAGATACTCGAGGTGCCGTTGTCGCGGCCGCGCAAGCGGCTCGACCTGGTAACAAACGCAACCTTCCTCAAATGTCGCCAACGCGTACTCGAATTCCTCTACGAGCGTCATCGCTTCGTTGAGGCAGCGTGATCCCATTCTGCCCCGCAACGACGCGGGTGGCCGCAATGGCGCGGCGTGTTCGAAATCCTTCAGGCCCGAAGGGGGCTGCTGATGAGCGAACCGCTTGTCGTTATCGGCAATGGCATGGCCGCAGTGCATCTCGTTGACGAACTCGCGCGTCGTGCTCTCGGCCGCTACGCGATAGCCGTTATCGGCGAAGAGCCCCGGCTTGCCTATAATCGGGTGCTGCTGTCGGCCGTTCTGGCGCGGGAGGTCTCGCGCTCGGATATTGAGTTGCGGTCGGCGCGCTGGTGGATCCAGCGCGGAGTCACTCTGCTCTACGGGCGTACAGCGACTGCAATCGACCCGGAAATTCGTCGAGTGCGGCTCGTCGACGGCGCGACTTTGCCCTACGCCAGACTTGTGTTCGCCACCGGCTCGCGCCCCATCAGGCTGGGCGTTCCTGGGGCGGAATTGTCCGGGGTCATGACTTTCCGCGATCTGGCCGACGTCGCCGCGATCGAAGCGGCCGCGCAGCGGCACGCGCGCGTTGCTGTGATCGGCGGTGGTTTGCTGGGGCTCGAAGCGGCCTACGGACTGGCCAAGGCAGGCGCGAAGGTGACGATCGTGCACCTGATGGATCGGCTTATGGAGCGCCAGCTCGATAATCAGGCTGCCGGTTTGCTGAAAGGGGCAGTCGAAGCGCGCGGCATCACCGTCCTCCTCGATTCCGAAACGGTCGCCATTGTTGGGAAGAGGCGCGTGCAGGCGGTGATGCTCAAGAACTGCAGGCAAATAGAGGCCGATCTTGTTGTGGTCGCCGCTGGCATTCGACCAAATATCGACCTCGCCCGCGACGCCGGCCTCAGCGTTGATCGCGGTATTGTGGTCGACGATAGCCTCCAGACCAGCAGGCCCGGCATCTATGCGATCGGCGAATGCGCCGAGCATCGCGGGGTCTGCTACGGACTTGTCGAGCCGGCCTACGAGCAGGCGCGCGTCCTCGCGGCGCACCTGACAGGCGAAAGAGCGCACTACCCCGGCAGCGTGCTCGCCACCAATCTCAAAGTGTCCGGCGTCAACGTGTTTTCTGCCGGCGATTTCCTCGGCGTCCCAGGCACCGAGCAGCTTGTTTTCTCCGATCGCGGTCTTGGCATCTACAAGAAGCTGGTGATCTCGAAGGGCCGACTCGTCGGCGCGGTGTTGTTCGGCGATACCGCCGACGGGCTCTGGTATGTCGATCTCATCCGTCGTGGAAGCTCCATCGATGCGATGCGTGACGACATCATCTTTGGCCGCGCGCTCGCCGAGCGAAAGGCTGCGTGATGTCGAGTGATTTCACGCCGGAACAGAAACGCTACCTGGAAGGCTTTGCCACGGGGCTGAATGCGGCGCGTGCCGCGCGTGGAAAGGGAGCAGATGGCGGGGCTCCCGCCGAGGTGGCTGGCCCGGACGCGATCCATATTCAGGCACAGAACCGGGTATTGGCTGCAGGGGGCAAGCTTGCGGACCAGGAGAAATTCAAACGGGAATTGCATCCGTTCGACGGCTATGAGCGGCTGAAAGAGCAGGCACGCAAGAATGAAGCGCCCAAACCGGCCGACAATTTTCGTTGGCGGTTCTACGGCCTGTTTTATGTGGCGCCTGCGCAGAGCTCCTACATGTGCCGGTTGCGGATCCCGAACGGGATTCTGAAGCACTGGCAGCTTTCGGGACTCGCAGACCTCGCCGAAGAATATGCCGGCGGTTATTCGCACGTCACAACGCGTGCAAATCTGCAGATGCGCGAGATTGAGCCGAAAAATGCGGTCAACATCGTAGAGGCGATCCAGGATCTCGGCCTGTGCTCGCGAGGCTCGGGTGCCGACAATATCCGGAATGTCACAGGCACGCCGACGGCCGGCATCGATCCGGACGAGCTAATCGACACGCGCCCCTACGCGCGTGAATGGCACTTCCATATTCTCAATGAACGCGCGCTGTACGGTTTGCCGCGCAAATTCAATGTCGGATTTGACGGGGCCGGTCGTATACCGGTGCTTGAAGATACCAACGACATAGGATTTCAGGCCGTCGAGGTGAAGCCCGGTTTCGGAGCGGAGGCGGGCGTGTGGTTTCGCCTCGCGTTGGGCGGCATCACGGGCCACAAGGATTTCGCCCGCGACACCGGAGTGATCGTCAGACCGGAAGAAACGACGCAGGTCGCCGATGCGATCGTCCGCGTCTATATCGAACACGGAGATCGTACCGACCGCAACAAGGCGCGGCTCAAATATGTGCTCGACGCGTGGGGCATCGAAAAATACATTGTTCGCGTCGAGGAGGTGCTTGGTCGCAAACTGACAAAGGTACCCACGGATGCGATCTTGCCGCGGCCCGCCTTTGATCGCGGCGCTCACATCGGCGTGCGCCCCCAGAAGCAGCAGGGTCTCAACTGGATCGGCGTCGTCCTGCCGGTTGGGCGGATCACGGCCGCCCAGATGCGCGGCCTTGCCCGGATTGCGCATGAGCATGGCGACGGCGATATCCGGCTCACGGTGTGGCAAAACCTTCTGATCTCAGGTGTGCCCGATGGAAAAGTGGCGACCGTCGAAGCGGCGATCGATGCACTCGGGCTCGCCACCAAAGCAAGCCCGATCCGTACCGGGCTCGTGGCCTGCACAGGCAATGTCGGATGCCGCTTTTCGGCGTCCGATACCAAGCGCCACGCCGAAGATATCGTCCAATGGTGCGAAGGACGCGTCGCACTCGATGGGCCCGTGAATATTCATCTCACCGGATGTCACCATTCGTGCGCGCAACACTACATTGGCGACATAGGCCTGCTTGCCTGCAAGGTCGAGGAGGGCGAGGAGCAGATCGAGGGCTATCACGTCTACATCGGCGGCGGGTTTGGACCGGATGCCGCGCTGGGCCGCGAGATCTACCGCGATGTGAAGGCACAGGACGCCTCGCGCATTATCGAGCGCATGCTCAGGGGCTATCTCGGGCACCGCGCATCCCGCGACGAGACTTTCCTCGCGTTCTCGCGGCGTCATGAGATTGAAATCCTGAAAAGTATTTTCGCAGCGGAGGCGGCCGAATGACGCAAAGCCTGCCGCCGCCCATACCATCGCTAATTCCTGAAACTGCGCCGTTTTCCGAAGAACAGCGCGTCTGGCTCAATGGCTTTTTTGCCGGCTTGGTGTCGTTTGACGGATTTGGTGTCACGCCATTGTCTGGGGAGCAGGCCGCGGCGCTGCTCTCTGGTGGAGCATCCGGCAAGGACGTCGATGAGGACGATGGCGGCGCCCCCTGGCACGACCAGACCTTGCCACTCATCGAGCGCATGAGCCTTGCCAATGGCAAGCCGCTGCGTTGGCGCATGATGGCAGCCATGGCGCAGCAGGATTGCGGCCAGTGCGGCTACGACTGCAAAAATTATTCGGGCGCAATTTACTCCGGCAAGGAGGAGCGACTGAACCTTTGCGTACCTGGCGGCAAGGAAACCGCGCGGACGCTCAAGGCCCTGTTTGAGGAATTCAAAAACGCGCCGGTAAAGCCCGCCGCAGCGGCTGCCGTGCCGGCGCCGCCGACAGCTGCAACCCAAGGCTACTCGCGCGATAATCCCGCCGGGGCTGTATTCGTGTCGCGGACACGCTTGAACAAGCCGGGATCCGCGAAGGAAACGTGGCACCTCGAATTCGATCTGTCCGCCTGCGGTTTGGACTACGCTGTGGGAGACGCGTTCGGGCTTTTTCCGGCGAATGATCCGGCCCTGGTTGAGGCTGTCATCAAGGCACTCGACGCGCCGGCGAATTTTCCGATCGGCGGTCGTACGTTGCGCGACGTGTTGACCGACGGCGTGTCGCTGTCGCCGGCGCCCGACATGCTGTTTCAGCTATTTTCCTACATCACCGGTGGAGAGCGTCGAAAAAAGGCGAGATCGCTGTCGACCGGCGAAGATCCCGACGGTGATGCCGCGACGCTTGATGTCCTCGCGGCGATCGAGAAGTTTCCTTCCATTCGGCCTGATCCGGAGGCGTTCATCGAGGCGCTTGATCCCCTGCAGCCACGCCTTTACTCGATCTCGTCTTCACCGAAGACCAATCACGGCCGTATCGCGCTCACCGTCGATGCCGTGCGATACGACATCGGCGAGCGCACGCGCCTGGGCGTGGCTTCGACCTATCTCGCCGAGCGTCTGCCGCCCGGACGTTCACTCAAGGTCTATGTGCAGAAGGCTCACGCCTTCGGTCTGCCGGCCGATCCCGCCGTGCCGATCATCATGATCGGGCCAGGTACCGGGGTTGCGCCATTCCGTGCATTTCTGCAGGAGCGTCGCGCGATCGGGGCGCAAGGCCGCAACTGGTTGTTCTTCGGTCATCAACATTCCAACTTTGATTTCTTCTACGAGGACGAATTCAGGGAGATGAAAACGTCCGGTCTATTGACGCGATTGTCCCTCGCATGGTCGCGCGATGGAAACGAAAAAATTTATGTGCAGGATCGAATGCGCGAGGTGGGGCGTGATCTGTGGTCCTGGCTTGCCGATGGTGCGCATATTTATGTTTGCGGCGATGCAAAGCGCATGGCCAAGGACGTCGAGGTTGCGCTCGTTGACATTGTTGCCCGGCATGGCATGCGCAGCCCGGAAGAGGCGGCTGCTTTTGTCAGCGAGCTGAAGAAGAAAAATCGTTATCAGCAGGACGTCTATTGATGAACGCTCCTGCGCATCATCCGCCGGCAATACGTACGACGTGCCCCTACTGCGGCGTCGGCTGCGGAATTCTGGCCAAGCCTAATATGCACGGTGGCGCAATCATCGCCGGAGATCCTCAGCATCCGGCCAATCTGGGCAGGCTTTGCTCCAAGGGCGCGGCGTTGAGTGAAACGCTTGGGCTCGAGAACCGTCTTCTGGAGCCAATGCTGCGTAAAGTCGACGGAACCCTCGCTCGAGTTACGTGGGATTGGGCACTTGATCGCGTGGCAGACGGTTTTGCGCGGATCGTTGCCAAGGATGGTCCCGACGCGATTGCCTTTTATCTCTCCGGCCAGTTGTTGACCGAGGATTACTACGCCGCAAACAAATTGATGAAGGGCTTTATCGGGTCGCCGAATGTCGACACCAATTCGCGCCTGTGCATGGCTTCTTCGGTGGCAGGCCATCGGCGCGCATTCGGCGCCGATACCGTGCCGGGCGTCTACGAAGACCTCGATATCGCCGACCTGATCATTCTCGTCGGCTCCAACGCAGCCTGGTGCCATCCTGTGCTGTATCAGCGGATTGTCGCCAACAAGCGTTCACAAGGTGCGCGGATTGTCGTTGTCGATCCGCGGCGAACGGCCACGGCCGAGGATGCCGATCTGTTTCTCCCGATCGCTCCTGGGATGGACGCAGTTCTGTTCGCGGGGTTGTTGGTTCATCTCGCTGACACGCATGCTCTGGATTACGGGTACATCGATGCTCATACGTCGGGGTTTACTGAGGCGCTGATCCGCGCGCGAGAGATCGCGCCGGATCTGGAGGCGACAGCGGCCGGGGCGGGGCTCAGTGCGGCTGATGTTGGGCAATTTTTCAAGTGGTTCGCCGCGACTCCAAAAGTGGTCAGCTGTTTCTCGCAAGGGGTGAACCAGTCGGCGCAGGGAACCGATAAGGTCACCAGCATCATCAATTGCCATCTCGCGACGGGCCGCATCGGTAACCCCGGCATGGGCCCGTTTTCATTGACCGGTCAGCCGAATGCAATGGGCGGGCGCGAGGTTGGTGGGCTCGCCAACCAGTTGGCTGCCCATATGACGTTTACGCCTGCGGACGTTGATCGTGTCGGCCGATTCTGGGACGCCCCAAATATCGTACGGCGCGAAGGCCTGAAGGCCGTTCAGATGTTCGAGGCGATTGAGCGTGGCAAGATCAAGGCGCTATGGGTGATGGGGACAAACCCGGCTGTATCTTTGCCACGGGCGCGCGCCGCTCGAGAAGCACTGGCCAAGCTCGATCTCTTTGTCATTTCGGACAACGTCATTTCGAACGATACGATTAATGCGAGCGCACAGATTCTGCTGCCGGCGTCGGCTTGGGGCGAGAAAGATGGCACCGTCACAAATTCGGAACGGCGCATCTCGCGGCAACGACCATTCTTGAAGACTCCCGGTGAAGCAAAGCCCGACTGGTGGATCGTAACGCAAGTCGCGCGCCGGATGGGTTATGGGGATGCATTCGCCTACAATTCGGTAGCGGACGTTTTCCGCGAGCATGCGACTTTGTCGGCTTTCGAGAATGGAGGCACGCGGGATTTCGATATCGGTGCGCTGGCTCAACTTGATGATGACGAATTCAATACGCTCGATCCGGTGCAGTGGCCGGCGCGTGAAGGAACGGCAAGTAGGGCGACCCGCTTCTTTGGCGACGGACATTTTTTTACCGCGGACCGCAAAGCGCGGTTCATGGCCTGCGCAAGACCCGCATTGAGCGCGGATGTCTCGGAGCATTTTCCGTTGCGGCTGAACACCGGTCGTGTACGCGACCAGTGGCACACGATGACGCGCTCGGGACAGAGTCCGCGATTGGCAACTCATTCGTCGGAGCCTTTCGTGGAAGTGCACCCTATGGATGCCGCTAGTACAGGACTCACCGACGGTGGTTTCGCCCGCATCAACTCACTGTACGGGGAGTGCGTACTCAAGGTCGTCGTCACCGGCAACCAAAGGCGAGGCAGTTTGTTCGCGCCGATCCATTGGAGCGACAAGACCGCATCGGCGGCCCGCGTTGGCGATCTGGTTGCATCGGCGAATGATCCGTATTCCGGTCAGCCCGAGGCCAAGGCCACACCGGTGACAATTGAGCCTGTGGCATTTGCATATCACGGCTTTCTGCTGGCTCGCACACTTCCGCCGATGCCCGTGGGGACGTGGTGGGCGCGTGTAGCCGTGGCGAATGGCACAGGGCTGCTGTTCGCGAGCGACGATCCGCCGGCCGCCTGGCGTGCGCGCGCCGCTGCTTTGTTGGGAACCGAGGAGACCGCCGAATATTTCGACGAACCTCGCAGCACCTATCGCGTGGCGGCGTTTGCTCAAGGTCGTTTCATGGGCTGCCTGTTTCTAGGTAAGGCCGGATCGGCGCCGCGGTGGGATTCGGTCAAAGCCGCCTTCGAGAGCGAGGCGTTGAGCGAACCGGAGCGGCGTGCGATCCTGTCGGCCAAGTCAACCAAGGGTATTCCAGATCCCGGACCCCTCATATGCGCGTGCTTCGGCGTCGGCCTGAATGTCATCCGTGCGGCGCTTGCAAGCGGCGGGGCGGCAAGCGTAGAACAAATCGGAGTTGCGCTGCGCGCCGGCACAAATTGCGGCTCGTGTCTGCCGGAGCTCAAGAGGATTGTTGGTCATGAACGTGTCGCGCAAACCGCTTGAAGAAGAATCATCGCGGCTGGCTCCGTTGGCTCGGCTTCCCGTGTTTCTGGCACTCGACGGCAAACGTGCCGTGGTGGCGGGCGGAAGTCCGGCTGCCGCGTGGAAAGCCGAGTTGCTGTCGGCATCCGGCGCGGTGGTGGAGGTCTATGCAGCCGGTCCATCCGACGAACTGCTCTACGTCGCCGAGAATCCACCACGCGGAGCGATCGCCATCAATCGTCGTGGCTGGACGGCTCACGACATCAGGGGTGCAACTATCGCCGTCGGAGCCTTCGAGAATGATGAGGAGGCTGCAGCATTTGCTTCCGCCGCGCGCGCTCACGGTGTGCCGGTAAACGTTGTCGACAAACCAGCGTTCTGCGATTTCGCTTTCGGAGCTATCGTCAATCGTTCGCCCCTGGTCATCGGAATATCGACCGACGGCGCTGCCCCGGTGTTTGCCCAGGCAATCCGCGCGAAACTTGAGGCGTTGCTACCGAACGGATTCACGGCTTGGGCCGGCGCGGCCGCGCGCTGGCGAAGCGTGGTGAAGGCATCCGGTTTGTCGTTTTCAGGACGCCGCAAGTTCTGGCAATTGTTCACCGCCTATGCACTGTCCAATCCGGACCATGAGCCGAGTGAAAACGATTTCGATCGTTTCATCGCGGATGTACGAGGTATCGGTACAACGGTTGAAAATGGCTCGGTGGCGCTCGTCGGAGCCGGACCGGGTGACCCCGAACTGCTGACATTGCGCGCCGTGCGCGCGCTTCAGTCGGCGGACGTGATCTTGTTCGACGATCTGGTCTCGCGCGATGTTCTCGACTTTGCGCGCCGCGAAGCGCGGAAAATGCTGGTCGGCAAAACCGGCTTCGGCCCATCATGCAAGCAGGAAGATATTAATGCCTTGATGGTCAGCCTCGCCAAACAAGGTAAACGCGTGGTTCGCCTCAAGGGCGGCGACCCTTTAATCTTCGGCCGCGCCGCCGAAGAAATTGCGGCCTGCCAGGCCGCGAACATCCCGGTCGACGTGGTGCCCGGGATAACGGCCGCGCAAGGCGCTGCGGCCAGACTTGGCCTTCCGCTCACGGAACGCAAATGCGTGCGACGACTGCAATATGTTACGGGTCACGCGAAAAAGAGTGCCGCGTTACCCGACGATTTCGACTGGCGAAGCCTTGCCGACCCCGAGACAACGACAGCGATCTATATGCCGACGCGCACGCTTGCGGCGCTGGTTGAAAAGGCGACTGCCGAAGGTCTTGATCCGCGTACGCCGGCACTTGCCATTGCCCGCGCAACGCGGCCCGATCAGGCCGTTGTCGCTGCGCCGGTCAGTGAACTTCCGCAGCGTCTTGCCCAGGCTGCCCTGCCTGGCCCGGTGCTTGTTATGATCGGACGATCACTCGGCGAGCAAATCCCTGCGCGGGAAGGTAAGCGCCGGCGCGGCTGATCGGGCCTCGTCAACGGGCGTTGTAGCGGATCGGCACCACGATCGGAATCTGCGAACCGGTGATTTCCGGCGGCGGCGGCGGCAGCGGCTGCGCCCGCTCCACCAGCGTCAAGGTTTCGCGATCGAGAATGCTCGAACCCGAGCTATGCACAATACGTGCGTTATGCACGCCACCGCTGCGGTCGACGTTGAAGGCAAGTTGTGCGACACCGTGCTCCCCGCGCGATTGCGCCTCCGAGGGATAGCGCTTGTAGCGCTCGAGCCGCGCGACAAGCTGCGATTTCCAGTTCGGTACTGCATCGGAGCTGCGCGAAGGCGCGCCCGGCATCGGCGCGGCAGCACGCTGGGCCTTTTGCTCGGCTGTGCTCGGCGCGCTGGCGAGACTTGCGTGCTTTTGCTTCGGCTTGTTTTCTTTCGGCTTTTCGACGGACTTGGGCGGGGTCACCACGAGCGGCTCAGCCTGGCGTTCAAGTGGAAGATCGAGCCTTTCGACAGGCTTTTCCGGTTCGGGCTCCGGCTGCGCTTCGCTTTGTTCTGGGCCTGGCGGCAATTCGTTCGGGGTAATGTTGGGCGATACTGGCACGGGCGCGAGATCGACGATCACCACGGGCGCGTTGGCCACGAGGTCGGAGTCCTCGCTCCATCGTGCCAACAGGGCCGCCAGGCCGGCCGCATGGAAACCGAGCGCCAACGCGAAACACGCACCCCACCGCAACGCTTCGGAGCTGCGCCGGATCGGCAGTACCTGGGTAGCGGCCGCCATGGTTACATTTTCTCGGCTTCGAGCCCGACAAGCGCGACATGCAGATAACCGGCGCTGCGCAATTCGTTCATGAGACTCATGAGTTCGCCATATGGCACGGCCTTGTCTGCGCGCAGGAATACGCGCTGCTGCTTGTCGCCGGCCGTTGCACGATCGAGCGCCCTGGCAAGCGCGGTGCGATTGATCTGGTCATTGTCGAGCGAAACACTCAAGTCGGACTTGAGCGTGAGAAACAGCGGCTTGTCGGGACGCGGCGTCCGTTCGGCATTGGCCGCGGGGAGGTCGACGGAAATGTCCACGGTCGCCAGGGGCGCAGCAATCATGAAGATGATCAACAACACGAGGATCACGTCGATGAACGGCGTGACATTGATCTCATGGACCTCACTGAGTTGTTCGTCGCCATGGTCGAGACGCACGCTCATAGCGAATCACTCGGCAGCGGTAATGGCGCGGCGGCGTTCCGCCGGGCGTTGATCGAACGCGCCGCGATCGAGATCGCGGCTGATGATGCGCAGAATTTCGGCCGCGGCATCGGCATGTAGTGCACGATATCCGGCGATCCAGCGCGAGAACATATTGTACATCACCACGGCCGGAATGGCCGCAACGAGACCAAGTGCGGTTGCCAGCAGAGCCTCGGCGATGCCGGGCGCCACCACGGCAAGATTGGTGGTTTGCGATTTCGAGATGCCGATAAAGCTGTTCATGATGCCCCAGACCGTGCCGAACAATCCGACAAACGGAGCGATGGCGCCGATCGTGGCGAGAATTCCGGTGCCGCGGATCATCTGACGGCCGGCGGCCGCCTCGATGCGCTCAAGTCGCGAGGCAATGCGTTCTTTTACTCCGTCCGGCGACATAGCATCGGCTGACAGGCGTAGTTCGTCGTCTGCTGCACGCAGCATCGCGGCGGAGTCATTGCCTCGTCCGTTCATGCGCGCGCCCACTTCGCTCCAGGAGCGCGCCTGACCGAGGACAGCAATTTCGGCGTGCATGCGCCGGCGCGCCATCATCAATTCGATGGCCTTGGCGAACCAGGTCGTCCAGGTCAGTACCGAAGCAAAGACGAGGCCGACCATCACCGCTTTGACGACGATATCGGCCGCCATGAACATCCCCCACGGCGACAAATCGCGCGGCAACCTCAACGCCATGCCAGGCGAAGTCATGGGGGGCGCCAGGGGTTGCTCGACGGTGGGGGCAGCGCTGGGTATCACAGGCGTGGCCGCAGCGGCTGGCGGATCGGCAGCGGGCGGCGAACCTGTCGCTTGCGCGAAAAGCTCGGCAGGCAGTGCAAGACTTACGGCAAGGGCAGTCGCCGCCAGGATGGCGCGATATTTGTGACTAAGGGTCATTGAACGTTCGATCCTTCCTGCCCTGGCCATACTAACACGGCCAGCTCACTCGAAGGGGCATAGTTGCGCTTCGGCACGCCTCGGCTTAGAGGGCACGCCGATCATCGCAACTTGCGCCGGCAAAGGGCTCAGCTATAAGGCTGCGCTCGTCGAAGTTCCAGCGCCAAAAGGCACCGGACATTGCTCATGCGTCCGCTTGACGCCGTTTTCCAAGGACAACCTCTATGCCTTTCTCAATGTCTCAAGCTTCCTTGCCGGTCTTCGAGATCGGTCTAAACGCTCTGACAACAGTCCTCGACAAGGCGGCGGCTCACGCGGCGACGAAAAAAATTGACCCCTCGGTCCTTTTGGGCTGGCGCCTGGCCCCGGACATGTTCGCCCTCGGCCGGCAAGTGCAAGTCGCGAGCGATCAGGCCAAGAATGGTTCGGCGCGTCTTGCAGGTGTTGAGCCACCCAAATTTGAGGATACCGAAACGACGCTCGATCAGTTCAAGGAGCGCATTGCCAAGACACAGGCCTTTCTGAAGACGCTCGATGCCAAAGCGGTCGACGCATCATCCGAGCGCGAAATTACTTTTCCGCTTGGCCCGAACAAGGGCCAGATGAAAGGCACCGACTATCTCAACCATTTTGTTTTGCCGAATTTCTATTTCCACCTCACGGCGGCCTATGCCGCGGTGCGGAACTTCGGCGTGGATGTCGGGAAGCGAGACTTTCTCGGTGCAATACCGCTGAAGCGGATCTGATAGATCAAAAAAATGGCCCCGGGGGAAATCCTCCGGGGCTGAGATAAATCCAGTGAATTACTGAAGACGTTTTGCCGCTTCCTGTACCAGACTGAGATCCGAATATTTCTTGACGTCGATCTTGTTCTTCACGAAGCCAAGTTCGCGCGTGACATCGACATTGCGCTGCAACGCTTCCAGGTTCGGCAGCAGGTTCGGATCGCGATAGGTATCCTGCTTGGTGAACAGCCAGCCGAAGCGCTCGGGCGGCGCTTTCGTTATTTTTGATGCGATCTGAGCGACCTCGTCATGGTTCTTTGGATCGAGGAACCAGCGTGTGATGCGCAACATGTCCTCCATGAAATCGACCATGGCGGCGCGGTTCTTGTCGATAAAGGACTTGCGCGCTGTCCACACAATCATTTGCGTCACGCCGAGCGCCTCGTTTTGCTTGAATAAGACCTTGCCCTCTTCACGCAGCTTCGGATTGAAAGCAAATGGAAGCACGGCCGGCACAAGGTCGGCTTTTTTTTCCAACAGTACTGCCGGCATCGCCGGAAGCGGGCTTTCGACCATGGTGTAATCGCGTTTTTCCTCGAGTCCGTGCTTTCTCAACATCGCGCGCATGGCGATGTCGACGGCGCTCCCGCCGGCGTTGGTGCCGATGACCTTGCCTTTGAGGTCCTCGACCTTGTCGATGCCGCTGTCCTTGCGAACGAAATATTCCTGCGTGTAGTAGCCAGGCACGCCATCCTGGAATTCATCGGCGATGACACGGATGTCGTCGAGACCTGCATTCTCAATTGCAATCGCGAGCGACGAATAGGCGAGGTTGGAGACTTCCAATTCATTGTTTGCGATCGCCGTAATCATTTGCGGCGTGCCTTGATAGCGAACGGCCTCGACCGTGTAGGACTTGCCCATATGTTTGGCCAGGTCCTTCTTCTCCAGGATAATCGAGGCCCAATTGGCGACCGGCGCCACCCATGACATGCGGATTTTCACGGGTTCCGCAGCTGTGGCGGGGGTGATGCCGACAAGGCTGAAGGCACACGCGCCGGCCAGCGCGAATTTCAGAAAGCGCATGGGTCTCCTCCCAGGTTCGCCGGGCTTGCGCGTTCGATGGCAAGCATCTCATTGCGAACGAAGATTGTCGGAGGTCAAACCGGTTTTGGCAAGCCTAACGCAACCGGCCTGAGTGCCCGCCATGCGGTACACGTGCCGTCTTCAGGAGGTCGAGAGTCGTGGATCTGATCTCAAGGCGTTGCCCATGGTCGCAGCATCTTCGGCAACGTATTTCCGACGCAACTGCAGGAAGGGCAACTCGACGTAGCGGTAGCTGAAGCTTGCGAGCAGTGCCGCGAAGGCAAAGCACACCAGACCGGCAAGCGTCGCGAAATAGAAGTTTCGCGTCTGAAATAGCGAGAAGAAGGCCTGACCCATCCAGTTGCTGCCGCAGTTCGCATTGGTGCCGATGGTGCTGATGATCGCCAACCAGTTGCCGCGCCTGCGACGCTGGATGCTGGCGTTCGGTCTGGCGCTGATCGTAACCTCCGTCATCTCGGTCTTCGCGCCGGCAGTTGCGGCTTTCGTCTATCTCGATCTGACGCCGCAGGTTTATGCGAACATCAGCTCCACTGTTTATACCCATGTGCCGACGCTCGAAGGCCTGCGGGCGGGCACATTCCGCTCCATCCCTCTCGACAATCTCGAAGGATTGATCACCTTTCCGAGCTTCCACACCGCCGGCGCGCTTATATTCATCTGGGCCCTGCGTACGGTCCCCTATGTGAGGTGGCCGGCGATCACGCTGAATGTTGCGCTCATCGTAGCGACGCCTGTCGATGGTGCGCACTATTTCATCGACCTCGTGGGTGGCGCGGCCGTGGCGTTTGCAGCGATCGCTGCGAGCTATTGGTTGTGCGGGTTTGTGCGGGTCGATGAGACAGCGACAAGTGCCATTCCGGCTGCGGTACCGGAAGCGGCGCGCGCTCCGGTCTGAGCCCTGTACAACCAGTCTCTTACTGTGTGTAGGGCGTCACCGCTTCCTGGTGCCAGAACAAGAAACCCAATTTCAAATATTGTTGTTGATTTATTAACTTAGCTGCAACTCGCTTCCCAGAAATAGCTCCTGGGAAGCGGCTGGGAAGCGATGGGGCGGCATGTGTGCACTGGTTCTAATATGTCTTGACGCGGAGTCGAATCTGCATATTGTTCGCGCTCAGTCGAATCGCTCCGCTTGCATGAACGTCGTTCGCGGTGGAAGAAAAACCGCAGGATAGAACGGGTCGCATCATACGGAGGCGGGATCGACCAACTGGCTGGTCGCCACTGGATGCCCTAGGCGTGCAAAGAGCGGTATGGGCAAAAGAGACTGAAGGCTGGGTTACTTAGAACCG
>DATDLC010000083.1:0-87262 GCA_036519515.1 Pseudolabrys sp.
GCGGCGTCGCCATCCGGCGTCTGGATCAGCGAGTAGATTGCAGACGAAATGGTCTGGGTTTCACCGGGGATGTTGGACACGAAGGTAATCGTCGCGCCGAACTCGCCGATCGCCTTTGCGAATCCGAGCACCATGCCGGCAAGCACGCCGGGGAGCGCCAGCGGCAGCGTCACCGTGGCAAACACCCGCCAGGGCGCGGCGCCGAGCGTGCTCGCGGCCTGTTCCAGCCGGCGGTCGATCGCTTCGATCGAGAGCCGGATCGGGCGCACCAGGAGCGGAAACGACATCACGCCGCAGGCGAGCGCCGCGCCGGTCCAGCGAAACGCGAACACGATACCCAGGTTATCGGCGAGCCACGCGCCGACCAGCCCGCGGCGGCCGAACGTCAGCAGCAGGAGGTAGCCGGTGACGACCGGCGGCAGCACCAGCGGCAAATGTACGATCGCATCGAGTACGGATTTTCCCCAGAACGATCCGCGAGCCAAAAGCATGGCAATAGCTATGCCGAACGGCAGCGCTACCACGGTCGATATCGCGGCGACTCGCAGCGACAGCGCGACCGCGGTCCAGTCCTGGGGTGAAAGGTCGAACACGCGCTGTCGATGCCGCCTACGACACCGGTTTGATCAGGTAGCTGAACCCATAAAGTTCGAATATCGCCTTGGCAGCCGGTGTGCGCAGGAAACTGAAATATTGCCCGACGCCCGGTTTCTTCGTCTCGGCGGTCGCGGCTGCCGGATAGGTGACCGGCGGATAAGCGTTGTCGGGAAAGATACCGATGACCTTCACCCTCGGTTCGACCTTGGCGTCTGTTTCATAGACGATGCCAATTGGCGCTTCACCGCGCGCGACGAAGGCAAGGGTTGCCCGCACGTTTTCGGCTTGCGCGAGCTTCGGCTCGGCCGCCGTCCATGCTCCGAGCTTTTCGAGCGCAGCCTTTGCATAGAGTCCGGCGGGAACGGCCTTGACGTCGGCGACGGCGATACGGCCGTCGCCGGCAAGTCTGGCGAGGTCGAAGCCGTCACCGATGACTACATTGGCGAGCTTGGAATCCACCGGCGCGATCAACACCAGCTTGTTGCCGAGCAGATTGATCCGGGTATTCGAATTGATCAGCTTGCGCTCCGACGCGTAGTCCATCCAGCGCAAGTCCGCCGAGATGAACACATCGGCGGGAGCGCCCTGTTCTATCTGCTTGGCCAACGCGGAGCTTGCCTCGTAGCTCGCGACCACCTTGATGCCGGTAGCTTTGCTGAAAGCGGCATTGGCATCGTCGAGCGCATTCTTCATTGACGCTGCCGCAAAAACCGTGATCTGTTCCTGCGCGATCACCGGTTGCGGCACGCCCGCGAGCGCCCAGACAAGGGCGAGATGGGCAAAAACTCGGGCAAACATGGCGGTTCTCCTGCCGCGCCAGAATGGGCGCCGGCCTTGGTCTGAATTCGGGTTCGAGATCGGAACCGCCGTTCCGAGTGCAGGCGGCGCACGCACAGCACGCCGCAACTTCTGTCAGCCTAGCAAGTCCTGCCCACCGCGGTAAAGTCCGGGTCCGACGAAAGGGAATGACATGGCCGCTGCGGCACCCATCGAAGGCGAGTTCGACTACATCATTGTGGGCGCTGGATCGGCCGGCTGTCTTCTGGCCAACCGGTTGTCGGCCGATCCGGCGAACCGTGTGCTGCTATTGGAAGCGGGTGGCAAAGACAACTGGATCTGGTTTCACATTCCGGTTGGATATCTGTTTGCCATCGGCAATCCGCGCGCCGACTGGCTGCTCAAGACCGAGCCGGAGCTCGGCCTCAATGGCCGCAGCCTGAATTATCCGCGCGGGAAAGTCGTCGGCGGATCCTCGGCGATCAACGGCATGATCTATATGCTCGGTCAGTCCGGCGACTACGATCACTGGCGTCAGCTGGGGCTACCCGGCTGGTCATGGGATGACGTGCGGCCTTACTTTCGCAAGCACGTCGATCACTTCCTGAAAGGCGAACATCATGCCACCGGCGGCGAGTGGCGTGTCGAATATCCGCGATTGACCTGGGATATTCTCGATGCGTTTCGCGCGGCGGCAAACCAATATGGGATTCCGACTGTCGAGGACTTCAACACAGGCGATAACGAAGGCATCTGCTACTTTCATGTCAATCAGAGGCGTGGCCGGCGCTGGTCGGCGGCGCGTGGCTTCCTGAAGCCTGTTTTGCATCGAACAAATCTCCGCCTCGAGACGGGTTGTCTTGTTGAAGGACTTGAACTGACCGGAAAGCGCACGGTTGGGGTGCGCTGGCGGCAGAACGGTGAGCTGCGCAGTGCCCGATGCCGTGGCGAAATCATTCTTGCTGCCGGCGCGATCGGTTCTCCGCATATTATGATGCTTTCAGGCATTGGGCCGGCCGCGCAACTATCGCAATTCGGCATTCCGATCACGCTCGACAGACTGGGTGTCGGCGCCAATCTGCACGACCACCTGCAGCTGCGCCTGATCTTCAAGGTTTCCGGCGTGAAAACGTTGAACGAAACCTACGCCTCGCTGCTCAACCGGCTCGGTATGGGCGCCAACTATGCGCTGCGTCGGCGTGGTCCGATGACCATGGCGCCATCGCAGCTTGGCGCGTTCACGAGATCGGACCCATCGCAAAGCACCGCCAACATCCAGTATCACGTGCAGCCGCTTTCGCTCGATAAATTCGGCGAACCGTTGCATCCGTTTCCGGCCTTTACGGCAAGCGTCGCCAATGTGCGCCCGACCAGCCGGGGCGCACTCACGCTCAAATCGAAAGATCCTTCGCAGGCGCCTGCGATAAGCCCGAACTATCTGTCGACCCCCGAAGACCAGCGCGTTGCCGCCGATTCAATCCGTGTCACGCGAGAAATTGTGGCGCAGCCGGCGTTGCAGAAATATTCGCCCGTCGAATTCCTGCCCGGGGCGCAGGTGCGCAGCGATGACGAGGCCGGCCTGGTCAAGGCCGCCGGCGATATCGGCACGACCATTTTTCATCCGGTCGGCACCGCTCGCATGGGCCGCGACGATGATGAGCGGGCGGTGGTGGACGCCCGCTTGCGCGTCATAGGCATCGATCGCCTGCGCGTCATTGACGCATCCGTGATGCCGTCGATTACGTCCGGTAACACCAACTCGCCGACCATGATGATTGCGGAAAAGGGCGCGGCGATGATTTTGCAGGATCAAAAGACGCTATAATCGAACCGCGGATCAGGGGTGTCATGAATCTCGTGGAAAGAATCAAGGGGATCCTGCTGCAACCGAAGTCGGAATGGGGCACCATCGAGAGCGAGCCGGGGAGTGCCGGGTTTCTGATTCCGAACTATGTCGCGTTTGTCGCCGCGATCCCCGCAGTCTGCACGTTTATCGGCACGTCGCTGATCGGATTGGGTGGATATCGTGTCGGCATCGGCCTCGGTCTGGCCCGCGCCGTGGTCGTCTATGTTCTGTCGCTGGTCGGCGTGTTTGTCGTGGCCTACATCATCGATTTCCTCGCCGGCACGTTCGGTGCGCGAAAAAGCCCCGACAACGCGATGCGAGTTTCGGCTTACTCACCAACCGCCGCCTGGGTGGCAGGCGTGTTCAATGTCATTCCGGCGCTGGCTTTTCTTGGGATTCTCGGCTTGTACAGCCTCTATCTGCTGTACACCGGCATTACCGCCCTGATGCGGCCGCCGGCGGACAAGGCATTGGTCTACACCATCGCAGTCATCGTCTGCGCGATCATAGTGTGGATCATTATTTTCGGCGTTGTGGCCCTCTTGTTCGGCTTGTAGCGCCGATCAGGGCAAAGCCTTGAGATGACGGATCGGGCGGCCGGGCGCAATGGCCTGTGCCGCCGCGACGATGGCGTTGGCATCGATGCCATAGTGCCGATAGAGCGCGGCCAGCGATCCGGTTTGTCCGAAGTGCTCGACGCCCAACGGACGCGTCCTGTGTCCGGCGACGGCGCCAAGCCAGGCCAGCGTGGCGGGATGTCCGTCGAGCACTGTGACAATCCCGCAGTGTGGCGGCACGTCGGCAAGCAGCCGTTCGATATGTGAGCGCGCATGCACCAACCCGCGCTCGCGCGCGCGTTGCGCGGCGGTCCAGCCCGCATTGAGCCGATCGGCAGACGTGATCGCCAGCAAACCGACGTCGCGGCGGTCTTCGGCCATCAGGCCGATGGCGTCGATTGCTTCCGGCGCCACCGCGCCGGTGTAGGCCACGACCACCTGGCAATTGGGTCCGGGTTTGCGTTGCCAATAGGCGCCGTCGACGATTTGTTGCCGCAGCTCCGGAGTCATCTCTCGCTTGATCTGGTCGATCGGCCGCGTCGATAAGCGCAGATACACCGATCCTCCGGTCTCATCGCGAAGCCAGGTGCGTTCAGAAGGCGCCGCCTCTCCGTCTTTCTGCATATAGGAGAAAGCCCAGGCCATGATGGCGGCGAGCTCGTCGACATAGGCAGGCTCGAAGCTGGCGAGTCCATCCTGCGCCATCCCGATCAGCGGCTCGGCGATCGACTGGTGTGCGCCGCCTTCGCCGGCGAGCGTGATGCCGGACGGCGTTGCCACCAACATGAAGCGGGCATCCTGGTAGCAGGCGTAGTTGAGCGCATCGAGGCCGCGCGCGATGAACGGGTCGTACAGCGTGCCGATCGGCAGAAGGCGTTCGCCATTGATGGTGTGCGACAGGCCCAACGCGGACAACAGTATGAACAGATTCATTTCGGCGATGCCGAGCTCGATGTGCTGTCCCTTGGGAGAGAACTCCCAATTGAAGGTCGACGGAATGCGCTCGCTCTTGAACGTATCGGCCATGGCCTGACGCGCGAAAAGTCCGCGGCGGTTGACCCAAGGCCCGAGATTCGTGGACACGGTCACGTCGGGCGAAGTGGTCACGATGTGGCGCGTGAAGTCGCTTTCACTACGGCCGACTTCGTTGAGGATCGCCCCGAAGCCGTTTTGCGTGGACATGGCCGGCTGGATGGTAACGGAAAGGCTTTCCGGCACATCCAGTTTGGGAGCGTGAAGGCGCCGCACAGTAGCGGCCGCGAAGGGAACACGGTCAAGGAACGACCTCAATTGCTGCGCGGGCAGCCCCAGGCCTTCGAATTGATCCCACTCGTGACCGGGCCGAACGTCCATCGCCTGACGGAACCTCTCCATCTGCTGCGGCGTCATAAGGCCGGCGTGGTTGTCCTTGTGTCCGGCAAACGGTAGCCCGAAGCCCTTGACCGTGTAGCAAATGAAGCAGGTCGGATTTTCGGGGTCGGCGCTGTGGAATGCGTTCAGCAAAGACGGCAGATCGTGCCCGCCGAGATTGTTCATCAGCGCCGCGAGCTCGTCGTCGCTGCGTTTTTCGATTAGCTTGCTGACGTTGCCCTGGTCGCCGATCTCATCATTCAGCCGCTTCCGCCACGCCGCCCCACCCGCAAACACGAGCGCCGAATAGAGCTGGTTCGGGCAGTTGTCGATCCATTGCCTAAGGGTCTCGCCGCCCGGCTCTTTGAACGCCGCCTCCTGCAACGAGCCGTATTTGAGAATGACGGTGTTCCAGCCGAAATTGTTGAAGAGTTGCTCGTAGCGAGCCCACAACCCCTCGCGCACGACCGCGTCGAGACTCTGCCGGTTGTAGTCGATGATCCACCAGCAATTATGCAGGCCCTGCTTCCAGCCTTCGAGCAACGCTTCGAAGATGTTGCCTTCATCCAGTTCGGCATCGCCGACCAGCGCGACCATGCGGCCTTCGGGCCGGTCTAGGCCCCAGCCATGGGCGCGCACATAGTCTTGCGTCAGCGAGGAGAACAGCGTCTGCGCCACGCCAAGGCCGACCGAACCGGTGGAGAAATCCACATCGTCGACGTCCTTGGTGCGTGAGGGATAGCTCTGCGCGCCTTTGTAGCCGCGGAAGGCTTCAAGCCGTTCTCGTGTCTGCTTGCCGAACAAATATTGGATGGCGTGAAAGATCGGGCTTGCATGCGGCTTCACCGCGACGCGGTCCTGCGGGCGCAGCACATCGAAATAAAGAGCAGTCATGATCGTGGCGAGGGAAGCGCTCGAGGCCTGATGCCCGCCGACCTTCAGGCCATCCGCGTTCTCGCGCAGATGATTGGCGTTATGAATCATCCAGCTCGCGAGCCACAACACCTTGCGCTCAAGGGCGGCAAGCATCTTGAGCGCATCAGGGCCCGTCGATCTGGACTTTGTCGTGCTCATGCGCACGTCGCCCCCATCAGCGTTTGTCGTTGGCCAGACTTGTTTTGCCGGCGGGCGCTTCGAGAACGGTTTTGCAGGCGGGCGGCAAATCGGAGAGCATCATCGGCTTCGCAGGTTTGCCTGGCGCAGCGATCGATGGACGCAGGACTTTGTCGGTTAGCCAGTGGTCGAGCTCCTTGGCGCTGCAGCCATCGTCGCCGGGCACTGGCGGTTGTGCGCGGCAGTTGGGTGAATCCGCCGGGCACTTCAGACGCACATGGATATGATCGTGGTGTTTGTACCAGGGGCGTACTTTGGCCAGCCAGGCGTGCGGTTGCTTTGCTTCGACGCGGCAAAGTTCTTTCTTGATCACGGCGTTGACCAGCACGCGTTCGACTTCCGGCTGCTGGGCAGCAGTCTTGATGAAGGCAACGTGTTGGCGCGTCCATGTCTGCGCGTTGAGATGCTTCCAGTCGTCGGACACGAGACTGATCGCCGAAATGGTATCGCGTTCTTCCTTGGTTAAAACGCGATCCGGCATCGGCATGAACCAGATGTCGACATCCAGCCCAGTCTGGTGACTGGCGTGGTCGGAGGGCGATGGTCCGCCGCGCGGCTGGGCCAGATCGCCGACCAGGATACCGTTCCAGCCCGTGGCTTTGGCGGCGAGTGGCGCAAATTTTTCCAGGAAATGAATCAGGCTGGGATGGCCCCAATTTCGGTTGCGCGACAGACGCATCACCTGCCATGTCGACCCGTTGACCGGGAATTCGACACCGCCGGCAAGACACCCCCGCGGATAGTAGCCGATCGACACGGCCTTCCCGATTGATGGAAGCTGTACCGCGCCAAAAAGCTGCTTGGCTGGCCGCGTTTTCTCCTTCTGAGCTTGCTCTTTTTGTTGCTCGCTCTGTGATTGCTCTTTGGATTGCTCCGCGATGTCCGGTTTCGGCGGCGGCAGAGGGGCCGTCGCGGCAGCCGCCGGCGTTTGTGCCAGGGCAGCGTGGCCGCTGGCGGCAAATGCGCCTGCGACAATTACGACAGACAGAGCGAATGGGGCCACGATTCGCGCGAACATGACGTCTCCCGGTCTACCGATTCCGCTACTGCCTGTCAGGTTAATTATACGAGGGTACATTTGTGGTGGCACAGGGTTCCATTGTACGACTAGTTGCCGCAAGCGAAACACAACGGACTTGAGTCAATACCTCTTTATCTAAATTAATGAACCTGTGCCATCCATGGCACCTGTCGCGTAACGGAGGCGTACTTGTCGCGCGTGACCTTCGCAATCTTCGTTCTCGCTCTCGTTTTTTCCATCGCCCCGGCACAGTCCGCAATCGTTGTCACCGTCGACAAAACAGCGCAGCGCCTGACCGTCGAGGTCGACGGCGCAAGCCGCTATCGCTGGCCCGTATCAACCGGGCGCTGGGGTTACAACACGCCGAATGGCAGTTACCGGCCGCAGCGGCTGGCGCGGAAGTGGTTTTCGCGCAAATACGATTGGTCGCCGATGCCGTATTCGATCTTTTTCAATGAGGGCTATGCAATCCACGGCAGCTACGAGGTCTCGCGCCTCGGTAGACCAGCCTCGCACGGCTGCATCCGCCTGAGTCCCTCGAACGCCGCCGTACTGTTCGCGTTGGTCAAGGATCGTACTGACGAAACGCGCATTGTTGTCACCGGCGAAGCGCCTGTGCAGCGGGTGCGCGTGCGCGATGACGGTTGGCAGGAGTACCGAAGCCAGACCTACGAAAGTATTTTTGAGAACTCCTGGGACGGCAATCGCGCCCGCTCGTACTGGCAGAATTGGCGATAGTGCCCGAAGGGCCTAGACGTCCACTTTCAACGCCGCGATGAAGGCTTCCTGCGGGATGTCGACTTTGCCGAATTGCCGCATGCGTTTTTTGCCTTCCTTCTGCTTGTCGAGAAGCTTGCGTTTGCGCGTGGCATCGCCGCCATAGCATTTGGCGGTAACGTCCTTGCGGAAGGCGCGCACGGTCTCGCGCGCGATGATTTTTCCGCCGATCGCGGCCTGTATCGGCACCTGGAACATGTGCGGCGGGATCAGCTCCTTGAGCTTTTCCGCCATGGCGCGGCCGCGGGATTCGGCGCGCGTGCGATGAACCAGCATCGCCAGCGCATCGACCGGATCGCCGTTGACCAGCATCTGTAATTTGACCAGGTCCGCCGGCCGGTAGTCAGTGAGGTGGTAGTCGAACGAAGCGTAGCCACGCGAGACCGATTTGAGTCGGTCGTAGAAATCGAACACCACCTCGTTGAGCGGCAGATCGTATTTCACCATGGCACGGTTACCGACATAGGTGAGCTCTTTCTGCTCGCCGCGGCGGTCCTGGCAGAGCTTGAGCACCGAGCCGAGATATTCGTCCGGCGTCAGGATCGTTGCTTCGATCCACGGCTCCTGCATTTCCTCGATATGGTTCGGCTCTGGCATATCGACCGGATTGTGGATCTCAAATTCTGTGCCGGTCGTCAGCTTGATCTTGTAGATGACCGAAGGCGCGGTCGCGATGAGGTCGAGATTGAACTCTCGCGACAGTCGTTCCTGAATGATCTCGAGGTGCAGCAAGCCGAGGAAGCCGCAGCGGAAGCCGAAGCCCAGTGCCGCGGAGGTCTCCATCTCGTAGGTGAAGCTCGCATCATTGAGGCGCAGCTTTCCCATCGCCGCGCGCAGGTCCTCGAATTGCGCGGCATCCACCGGGAACAGGCCGCAGAACACGACCGGTACTGCGGGACGGAAGCCGGGGAGAGGCTTGTCGACAGGGTTGCGATCGTCGGTGATGGTGTCGCCGACACGCGTGTCGGCTACTTCCTTGATCGAGGCGGTAAGCATTCCGATCTCGCCGGGGCCGAGTTCGTCCGCCGGCTGGAGCTTCGGGGTGAATACGCCGGTGCGGTCCACCTCATAGCTGGCATTCGTGCCCATCATGCGGATGCGCTGGCCTTTCTTGAGCACGCCATCAACGATGCGCACGAGCACGACGACCCCGAGATAAACGTCGTACCAGCTGTCGACCAGCAGCGCCTTGAGTGTTGCTTCGCGATCACCCTTCGGCGGCGGCAGCCGCGTCACGATCGCTTCCAGCACCTCCGGGACATTCAGCCCGGTCTTTGCCGATATCTCGATGGCATCGCTGGCATCGAGGCCGATGACGTCTTCGATCTGTTGCTTGACCTTCGCCGGCTCGGCGGCGGGCAGATCGACCTTGTTGAGCACCGGCACGATCTCGTGGCCGTTATCGATCGCCTGGTAGACATTGGCGAGCGTCTGGGCTTCGACTCCCTGGCTCGCATCCACCACGAGCAAAGACCCTTCGCAGGCCGCGAGCGAACGGTTCACCTCATAGGCGAAATCGACGTGCCCCGGCGTGTCGATCAGATTGAGAATGTAGGTCTTGCCGTCGCGCGCCTTGTAGTTGAGGCGCACCGTTTGCGCCTTGATGGTAATCCCACGTTCGCGCTCGATATCCATGGAATCGAGCACCTGCTCCTTCATCTCGCGCTCCTCCAGACCGCCGGTGAGCTGGATCAGCCGGTCGGCGAGCGTCGACTTGCCATGGTCGATATGCGCGACAATGGAGAAATTGCGGATGTTCTGGATCGGCGACGTCGTCATGGCGGCGAGATAACACCGGGATTCGGGGGCTTCAAGTTGGCGTGCCCGGACTCCTCCCGGACATGCCTTTTTGGGGACGCAAGGGCTGTCCCAAGCGAGATGGCCGGGGCGAGCCCGGCCATGAGAAGCTGAGAACCGTGTCAGGCTCAGTATCGGTAGTGATCGCTCTTGAATGGACCAGCCTGCGGCACGCCAATGTAGTCGGCCTGATCGGGACGCAGTTCGGTCAGCTTCACGCCGATCTTGGCAAGATGCAGCCGCGCCACCTTTTCGTCCAGCGTCTTCGGCAGCACATAGACCTTTTTCTCGTACTTGCTTTGGTTGGCGAATAGCTCGATCTGCGCCAGCGTCTGGTTGGTAAACGATGCCGACATCACGAAGCTTGGATGACCCATGGCGTTGCCGAGGTTCACCAACCGGCCTTCCGACAATAAGATGATGCGGTGGCGATCAGGGAATTCGATCTCATCGACCTGCGGCTTGATGTTCGTCCACTTCAAGTTCTTCAGATGCGCGACCTGGATCTCGTTGTCGAAGTGGCCGATGTTGCAGACAATGGCGCGATCCTTCATCTTCCGCATGTGGTCGATGGTGATGATGTCCTTGTTGCCGGTCGCGGTGACGAAGATGTCGGCGATCGGCGCGGCATCCTCCATCGTCACAACTTGATAGCCTTCCATCGCCGCCTGAAGCGCGCAGATCGGATCGATTTCCGACACCATCACGCGGCAGCCGGCCTGGCGCAGCGATGCGGCCGAGCCCTTGCCGACGTCGCCGAAGCCCGCGACCATCGCAACTTTGCCCGACATCATGACGTCGGTGCCGCGGCGGATGCCGTCGACGAGTGACTCGCGGCAGCCATAGAGATTGTCGAACTTTGACTTGGTGACACTGTCGTTCACGTTGATCGCCGGAAAAAGAAGTTTTCCCGCCTTCTCCATGAGATAGAGGCGATGCACACCGGTGGTGGTCTCCTCGGAGACGCCCTTGATGTTTTTGGCGATCTCGGCGAACCAGCCCTTCGGCTTTTCCTTCATGAGCCTTTTGATCAGCGCGTAGAATACTTCCTCTTCCTCGGCTGTGGGTTTGTCGAGGAAGGCGGTGTCGCCTTGCTCGGCGCGCAATCCGCTATGCACCAGCATGGTGGCGTCGCCGCCATCGTCGAGGATCATGTTGGGTGTGCCGCCGCCGTGCCACTCGAACAGCTTGGCGGTGTAGTCCCAGTAGTCCTTGAGGCTCTCGCCCTTGATCGCGAACACGGGAATGCCGGCGGCGGCGATCGCCGCGGCAGCGTGGTCCTGCGTCGAATAGATGTTGCAGGAGACCCATCGCACGTCGGCGCCAAGCGCCACCAAAGTCTCGATCAGCACCGCGGTCTGGATGGTCATGTGAAGGGAGCCGGCGATGCGCGCTCCCTTGAGCGGTTTCTTCGGCCCGTATTCCTCACGGGTCGCCATCAGGCCGGGCATCTCCGTTTCGGCAAGCGAGATTTCCTTGCGGCCGAATTCGGCGAGCGAGATGTCCTTGACGATATAGTCGCCGGCTTTGGCTTTCGGCTGGGCAGCGGTCATGGCGGTCCTTCTACAGACGCGAATGAGCGGGTGGGTTCGCCGTGCCTATAACAGGCCGGCCGATGGCCCGCAACGCATATATAAAGAATTCTTTATGTGTTTGAACGGACCGGACGCGCCCAATTGGGCGCGTCCAGAAATGGCGTTTAGCGGTAAAGCTGCAGCTCTGGCCGCGGGTCTGGCTCGAAGCCGTCTTTGTTGGGCATGACGACGGCCGGCAGCGTCTTGGCGTTCATGGCTTCTGTCGGCTTGATGATCTTTGCTTCCGACAAAACATAGGCCACGACGCTGTAGATATCGTCATCGCTCAGGGAGCCGGGCGCGTTGAATGGCATGGCGCGCTTGACGTAGTCAAACAGCGTCGTGGCATAGGGCCAATAGCTCTCGACGGTCTTTACCGGCGTCTTGCTTGCCAGCGTGCCACGGCCCCCGAGTAATTTGTCGCCGCCGATGCCCTTGGCGGGATTGCCCTCAAGCTTGTCCCCATGACAAGCCGCGCATGCGAGAGCGTAGATCTGGGCGCCTTTGGTGGCATCTCCGCTTCCGGGCGGAAGACCGCGGCCATCGGGGGGAATCGAATAGAACCTAGCGAGTTCGTCCGGCGTCGCCGGCGTACCGATACCATAATGCACATTCTGCACCTGTGCGGAGGCGGCGAGTGTGGTGGCGAGGAGTCCCGCTACCGCGGTCGCAATCCAAGGACTACGCGTGGACATTGGTCACACTCCCGTCTTCCGCGATGCCCCAGCTTTGGATGGCGTTAAGGTGATAAATCGATCCAAATGGCCCATTAGAACCACGGATCGCGATGAGCTGCGCAAGCGTCGGCTGGACGTAACCGGTTTCGTCAGTGCAGCGGCTCTGCAGCACCGCGGGCTTGCCATCCCAAATCCAGGGGAGACTGAACCGCACGGTGCAGATCGGTTCCGGCACAGAATCCAGGCGGGCCGGCATCCATGTCTTGCCGCCGTCGACGGAGACGTCGACGGATTGCATACGGCCACGACCGGACCAAGCGAAGCCCGAGACATTATAAAAGCCCGGTCCTGGCAGCTTCATGTCGCCGGAGGGGAAGGTGATCACCGACTTTGCTTCCATGTCGAAGCTGAATTGGCGGGCTTTGCCGTTTGCCAGAAGATCGGTGTATTTCGAGGTCTCTTCGCGAGTCATGAACGGCTTGTCGCTGACCTCCAAACGGCGCAGCCATTTGATGTGCGTGTTGCCTTCGTAGCCGGGCAACAGCAGCCGCAACGGATAACCCTGCTCGGGACGGATCGCCTCGCCATTTTGACCGTAGGCAAGGATTGCATCCTTGAGCGTCTTTTCCATCGGGATGCTGCGAGTCATCACCGCCGCATCAGCGCCTTCGGCCAGCACCCAGGTGCCGCCGTCCTTCAGACCCACCTCGCGCGCGATCGTCGCGAACTGCACACCGGTCCACTCCGAAGTGCTGAGCAGCCCGTGCGTGCCCTGCACCGTCTTCAGGGTCGGCTTGTTCCACTCGGTCAGGCCATTGCCGGAACATTCGATAAAATACTTGCGGGTGACGGACGGAAATCTTTTCAGATCCGCCATGGTGAACTTGCGCGCACCATCGACCATGCCGTGCACGTACAGCATGTGCTTAGCAGGATCGATAGTAGGAATGCCGCCGTGATGACGCTCGAAGTGCAAGCCGGACGGCGTCAGATTACCCTGCACCTTGTCGAGCGGCGTCATGCTCCATGACGTGTTCTCACTGGCGGTCGGGAAACGCCAACGAACTTCCGATTCAAATTGCGAACGCGAACCGTAACCGCCGTCGGCTGCTACGGCGCGGCCCTGTTCTTTCGTCGGGTCGGCGGGGACATCAAAACGAACGGCGCCCGGCGGCGCCTGCTGCGCGACGGCAGATCCGCTCAGCATCGCAGCCGCTGCCGCCCCCGCACTGGAGCCGGCCGTAAACAGGAAGTCACGCCGGTTGGCCGGAGCGCGCGTCGGAAACATTCCCTCCTTGCAACCGCAGTCTTCTTTTTCGGCATCGCGTTTCGAAAGGTGGCGGGCTTCGGCGGCGATCATGCCGTCAATCATCCGCTGGGTATGATCATCGATTGGGAGAGTGGGCTTGGTACTCAAGGACTCCTCCTTGGCTTACGGGTGGCCGTCGGTTGCACCCGTGCTGTAACTTTAGGCACGCGCCGCTTCAGGGGGGAAGTTATTTTCTTTGAGAAAGCGAGGTCCGCGGATTTCGCAGTTCCAGTCGGGACAACTGAGAATACTTTTCTTCCCGGCCGCTAGTTCTCTTCGCCGAATCCTGCGGTCACCAGCTTGGCCAGTGTGTCGACGGCCACAGCGGCGTCCTTGCCGATGGCCTTGATGATGATGCTCACACCCGGGCCTGCGGCGAGCATCATCAGCCCCATGATCGATGTGCCGCCGACGGTTTCATGGCCACGCGTAACGGTAATGGCGGCATCGAATTTTTCCGCCGTCTGCACGAATTTGGCTGAGGCGCGGGCGTGCAGCCCCTTTTTGTTGACAATCTCGACCTCGCGCACGACAGGTGTGTCGTCCGCTGACGCGCGTGGGCTCATTTACCGTTGAGAACCCTGCTGGCGATCGTGCAATATTTGCGGCCAGCCTCCTGGGCGGCCGCGACCGCATCCTGCAGCGGGCAGATCTCGCGGATTTTCGCAAGCTTGATCAACATCGGTAGATTGATACCGGCCAGCACCTCGACCTTGGGCTGGCTCATGACCGAGATGGCGAGATTGGACGGCGTGCCGCCGAACATGTCAGTGAGAATCGCGACCCCTTCACCACTGTCGACGCGCTTGACCGCCTCAAGAATGTTCTTGCGACACTGCTCGACGTCATCGTCGGGGCCAATGGTGATTGCCTCGATCTGACGCTGGGGTCCGACCACATGCTCCAGCGCTGAGCGGAACTCAATGGCGAGCCGCCCATGGGTCACAAGTACGAGGCCGATCATCCCTAACTCCTCGCGGGCGCTACGCTGCACCGCACGAAAGGGCGCACATTCACGCCCATCTGAAGCCCCATTGCAAGGGCTTCTTTCGCTATATAAGCGCTCTGTTGCACTGCGGAAAGACGGTGCCAAGGACGGGCTCGGTGCGTGCTTTTTTGGGCGGTGCGATCCTAGGCCCCTTATGGTTAATTTTTCTCGCTCGATCGAGGGCGCAGGGGGTAGCCCAACCCGCGGCCGCTGGTCAATCACCCGCTGAGGGGGTGCGCACAACTGCCAACACCAGGGGAAGAGCCGCCATTCCGGCTGCGACCGCAAGCCGCGGCAGTAAAACGCCATCAATCATAGCGTTTTTGGCCGCCTTCTCTGGGTGGCGCGCGGCATCGGCAGCGTCGAGATCGACAACCAGCCCGACAGTTGCCAAGGGCTCGATCTCGACCTTGCGGATGCCAAGGCCGCGGACCTCGATCAGGCCCGCCAGCGGCTGCGCCGGGCGTACGACTAGGCGTCCCGCATGGTTTTCTAGATATGTGCGGTCATCGGCGACCAGTTTCGCGAAAGGCAGGACGCCCTGCGCCGCTGCGGTGACAAGATCCCATGCGAGCCGTGATTTGCCCGAGCCGGCCGGCCCGCGGATCAACACGGCTTTTGGCCCGACAAGAACTGCGGAGGCGTGGATTGTGGACTTGTCCGGGGCCATCAGCTTGCCGGCAGTCGCACCACGAAGCGGGCGCCTAGCACGCGCGGCTCGCCGTGACCGCCTGCGACGCCGGTGCGATTTTCGACGCGGATCTTGCCACCATGGGCTTCGATGATCTGCTTGGAAATAGACAGTCCGAGGCCGGAATTCTGACCGAACCCATGTTCCGGCCGATCGGTGTAAAACCGCTCGAAAATCTTATCGAGTGCCTCCGGACGGATACCGGGTCCGTCGTCATCGACCAGAATTTCCACTTCGTCTTTCAACCGCCGGCACGTAATGCGTACGGTTCCGCCCGGCGGCGAAAACGAACGCGCATTGTCGACCAGGTTGCTGACGACCTGTCCGAGCCGCGAGTCGTGTCCTGGAACCTTGAAGTTTGAAAGCGCGCTGCCTTCGAAAGTCAGCGTCACGTTGACATTGTCGGTGCGTATTTCGTTCGCGGCCTTGACAAGCGCGTCGAGCAATTTTGCGAAGTCGACGGGAGCGGCTTCCTGCCGCTGCAATTCCGCGTCGAGCCGGCTGGCATCGGAGATATCGGAGATCAGTCGGTCAAGTCGCTTCACGTCGTGCTCGATCACCGCGAGCAGGCGCTGCCGACTATGATCCGTTTTGGCCAATGGCAGCGTCTCCACCGCCGAGCGTAGCGAGGTGAGGGGATTGCGCAGCTCGTGCGCGACATCGGCGGCAAAACTTTCGATCGCCTCGATACGGCTGTAGAGCGCATTGGTCATGTCTCGCAGCGCGCCGGACAGTTCTCCGATTTCGTCGCGTCGACCGGTGAAGTCAGGAATTTCGACGCGGGTACGGATGCGCCGACGAACGCGTTCAGCGCCATCGGCGAGCCGACGCACAGGACCGGCGATGGTACCTGCGAGCAGCATCGAGAGCACGACCATTACGCCCGCGGCGACGAAGAATACCTTCACGATCGCGAGCCGCTCCGCCTCCACCATGTCGTCGATATCGGCGCCCTGCGTCGACAGCATCAGCGCACCACGGACAGCGCGAAACCGTTGTACGGGCACGGCCACGGAAACGATCACCTCGCCCCGGTCATTGACGCGCACCATGCTGGCGTGCGCGCCGTTGAGTGCCTGTGCGACTTCCTGGTAACCCTTTCCGTTCTCCGGCCCGAGCTCGTTGTACAGGGGAAGATCACCGCGTCCGAACCAGCGCCGCAGGGTGATGAACGTGCGTTCCATCAGGCCGGGTTTTTCCGCGCTTGGCGGCGGCAGGTCGAAGCGCAATACGTCGCCGCGCCCGTAAAGATTTCGACTGTCGAGAATTAGGACGCCGTCGCGATCATAGATGCGCGCGCGCGTCTTGGTCGGCGAGACGAGGCGTCTGAGCACCGGTGCGACGCGCTCCGGGTTGATAGGGAATTCGATGCCGGAGAGTGAATCGTCCGCAGGTCCGTAGCTTTCGCCGGCCTGCAACTCGAGAAGGCGTTCCGGATCGATCGTGATGGAGTCGGTTTCGACGGTGGCGGATGCCGCAATGGCGCCGGCGATGATTTCGCTCTGCGTCAGCAAGCTCTGCACGCGCGCGTCGATCAGTCCGGCGCGGAATTGCGACAGATAGAGTACGCCGGTGACCAGCGCGACCAGACCGGCAAGATTGAGGAAGACGATGCGTCTGGTGAGGCTGGAAAAACTTTGCGACACGAAGAAATGCCAGACCGAGCCCAGCATGCGCCGCAAGGCGCCGCCTTGCTGCCTGGATTCCGAACGCGCAGGTTCCGCACCGGATCGTTCGGTTTCGGAATTCTGCGCAACAATTTCCGCGGTTCGATCGAGCACTTCGTTCAATCCAGCCGGGTTGACCGTGGGCCCTATTGCCAGCGCATGATCTTTGCCGAAAAAACGATACCGCCTCTTCGGGATCGTGCGCGATCCGAGCCCCGGGGGCATTTTACCGCAAGCCGGGACGCTTCGTCAGGCCGCCCAGGCGGGCCGCGTCATCAAGACTATTTCATTCCTTAAATCGATATCCGACGCCATAAAGCGTCTCGATCATCTCGAAATCGTCGTCAACCACCTTGAATTTCTTGCGCAAGCGCTTGATGTGGCTATCGATGGTGCGGTCATCGACGTAAACCTGGTCGTCATAGGCTGCGTCCATAAGCGCGTTGCGGCTCTTAACCACGCCGGGACGGGTGGCGAGTGCCTGCAGAATGAGGAACTCGGTGACAGTCAGCGTAACCGGCTCGCCCTTCCAGGTACAGGTGTGTCGTTCGGGGTCCATGCGAAGCTGACCGCGTTCCAGGACCTTCGCGGAATCGACTTCCTTTTGCGGCGCGCCATCCTTCGGACTAGCGCGGCGCAGCACGGCTTTCACACGTTCGACCAGAAGCCGTTGTGAGAATGGTTTGCGGATAAAATCGTCAGCCCCCATTTTGAGACCGAACAGCTCGTCAATTTCCTCATCCTTGGAAGTGAGGAAGATCACCGGGATGTCGGTCTTCTGGCGAAGGCGCCGCAGCGTCTCCATGCCGTCCATGCGCGGCATCTTGATGTCGAGGATTGCGAGATCCGGCGGCGACGACTTGAATCCGTCGAGCGCGGAGGCGCCGTCGGTATATGCCATGATGCGATAGCCCTCCGCTTCGAGAGCCATAGACACTGAGGTCAGGATGTTGCGGTCATCGTCGACGAGAGCGATGGTCGGCATGAGCCCCTCTTCCGTGATGTCCCGCGCTTTTTGAACCCCATAAACGGGGTCCGAAATGTGGCCTCTTTGCATCAACTATGTGATTCGGTAGCGAATTCAACCCCAAGGACGTAAAACTGTTTGGGCAGGGGGGCTGATCGTTAGCGTGCGAGTGACCGAATAATGAAGCCTGACAGACCCTTCAATCCCCGTCTAGCCGCCAAGAAGTTGTTGCGCGAGGGTCGCTCCGGCGCCTTGGCGACATTGATGCCCGGCTTCGGCGACCCCTACTGCTCCCTGGTCAACGTCGCAACGGCAATCGACGGTGCGCCGCTCCTCCTGCTGTCGAATCTGGCGCTGCACACCAAAAATATCCAAGCGGATGCGCGCGTTTCGCTGATGCTGGACGAGCGCAAAGAGGGCGATCCCCTCGAGGGTGCACGCATCATGCTGATGGGGACGTGTGCAAAGACCGATCGTGCGGCTGCCGGTGCGTATTTAAGACGGCATCCGGAGGCCGAAATGTTCGCGGGTTTCGGTGACTTCGCATTTTATCGAATGGCGATCGCGCGCGCGCATCTGGTGGCCGGCTTCGGTCGCATCGTGGATATTAAACCGGAAGATTTGCTTGCCGACATGTCGAACGCTCAGGCTCTTGTCGAATCCGAGTCCGACGCGATCGCGCACATGAACGAAGATCACGCGGATGCCTGCCGACTGTACGCAACGAAATTACTTGGCGGATCCGACGGAGACTGGCGTTGTGTCGGCATCGATCCGGAAGGTCTCGAACTGCAGCAAGGACGAACGGCGTTAAGACTGCCGTTCCCGCAACGCGTAACCGCACCGGGCCCGCTGCGCGCGATTTTGAAACAGCTGGCTGAGCAGGCGCGGGCCGGCTGACGCGCGGGCGGCAGCCCAACATTCGTCCGCTGCGCACGAATACACTGTCGCCAAGTTGATTAGGATGAGTCAGACTGCGCTCAACTAAAAATGGCCGGAGTGAAACTATGCGTAAGACTCTGTTCTCGATTCTGCTGAGCGCTGCCGCGATCCATCCAACATTTGCCGGCGAACCGATCGCATTGCGTGACATGGGTTCTTTCCATGTCGGCGGACGCGTCGTGGAAATTTCCGGCAAGCCGGTAAAAGAAATTGTGTTCGGCGCCGGCGGCGTTCCGGCCAAGGTCGATCCGAACGGCCTTTATCAGGTCGAACAGATGTATGTGCAGTACTTCTTGCCGCAGAATCGCAAGGGCAAATACCCGCTGCTGATGTGGCACGGGGGCGGACTTACCGGCGCCACCTATGAAACCACGCCCGACGGCCGCGAAGGCTGGCTCAATCTGTTCATTCGCAAGGGTTGGGACGTCTACAATTCCGATGCGGTCGAGCGTGGCCGCTCCGGCTTCGCGCCGCCTGATGTGTGGAACAGCGAGCCGAATTTTCTGACAACGGCAAACCCCTTCGAGCGCTTCCCCATCGGGCAAGGCCTCGGCTCATGGAATGCTGATCCGGCCAAGATGAAAGTGAATGTCGGGAGCCAGTTCCCGGTCGAAGCCTATGACAACTTCACCAAACAGATCGTGCCGCGCTGGACCACGACCGACCAGGCGATCATCGCCGCCTATACCGCACTGGTCGACAAAATCTGTCCTTGTGTCCTTTTGTTTCACAGCCAGGCCGGTGGGTTTGGCTTTACCGTGGCGCAAGCGCGTCCCGACAAGATAAAGGCGATCGTTGCGGTCGAGCCGGCTGTCGCGGGCGATAAGGCGCAGGCCGGCAGGCTGAAAAACATCCCAACCCTGGTTGTCTACGGCGACTACATTCCGCTCGACACCCGCTGGCCAAAAATGCGCCAGATCGGCCTCGACTACGCCGAGGCGATCCGTGCTGCAGGTGGCAGTGTGGACGTGGTTAACCTGCCCGAGGCCGGCATAAGGGGAAATTCCCACATGCTGATGATGGACAAGAACAATGCCCAGGTTGCCGACCTGATTCAGAAATGGCTCGCGGACAGGGGTCTGGTGGACTAGGCCGGCGTTATTCAAAAACATTGATGCAGCGCAACGCGGCCTGCAGGCCTCGCATGGCATTTTTTCTTGGCTTTCGGAGACGCCCTGACTATGGTCTCGCGCCTTTAAGCAAGGGGCTATACTATCGTCTTAATAGCCGCGGCGGGGACCCAAGAGCCCCGTGAGGGGTTCTGCCAATAAAGCGGCCTGTTTGGGAGAAATCGCGTGCAAGAGCAGGGTGTGCGGAACGGCGCCTATGGCGCCGAGAAGTTCGGGTTCAAAAATCTGGCCGAGGTGCGCTGGAACCTGACCGAGCCGACACTGTATGAGTATGCGATATCGGCGGGTGAAGCTTCGATCGTTGCCGGTGGCGCGATGTGCGCGGAAACCGGTCACCACACCGGCCGCAGCCCCAAGGACAAACATACCGTCGTCGACGATCTCACCCGCGATTCGGTGTGGTGGGACGGCAATCGCAAGATGTCGAAGGAAAACTTCGACAATCTGCTCGCTGATTTCTTGAAGCATGCCGAGGGCAAGAAAATCTTCGCACAGGATCTTTATGGCGGCGCCGATCCGAAATACCGGATCAAGACCCGCATCTTCACCGAACTCGCCTGGCACTCCCTCTTCATCCGTCAGTTGCTGATCCGCCCCGAGCACGCCGAGCTCGCCGGCTTCGTTCCCGAGCTTACCATCGTCGATTTTCCGTCATTCAGGCCCGACGCCAAACGTCACGGCGGTCGTGAAGGCTCCGACACGATGGTCGCCATCGATTTCACGCGAAAGATCGTTCTGATATGTGGCTCGTCCTATGCGGGCGAGATGAAGAAATCGGTGTTCACCACGCTCAATTTCTATCTGCCAGCGCAGAACATCGTTCCGATGCATTGCTCGGCCAACGTCAGCCATGAAGGTGAGAGCGCGCTGTTCTTTGGCCTCTCTGGAACGGGCAAGACCACGCTTTCGGCCGACCCGAACCGGATCCTGATCGGCGACGACGAAACCGGTTGGGGCCCGGACGGCATTTTCAATTTCGAGGGTGGTTGTTACGCCAAGACCATCAAGCTCTCGCGGGAAGCGGAGCCAATGATCTGGGACGCCACCAACCGCTTCGGCGCCGTGCTGGAGAATGTGGCGTTCGATCCGGTCAGCCGCGTGCCAGACTACGATGATGGCTCCAAGACCGAGAACACGCGTTCGGCCTATCCGCTCGATTTCATCCCGAATGCCTCGCGCAGCGGGCGCGCGGGTCACCCCAAGAACATCATCTTCCTGACAGCCGACGCCTATGGCGTGATGCCGCCGATTGCCAAGCTGACGCCGACACAGGCGATGTATCACTTCCTGTCAGGCTACACGGCCAAGGTCGCCGGCACCGAAAAGGGGCTGGTCGGCGTACAACCGGAATTCTCCACCTGCTTCGGAGCGCCGTTCCTGCCGCGGCATCCTTCGGTTTATGCGAACCTGCTGCGCGATTACATCAACAAGCACGAGGTCGATGTCTGGCTGGTCAATTCAGGCTGGACCGGCGGCAAATACGGCGTCGGCCGGCGCATGCCGATCGGGGCAACGCGCACCCTTCTGACCGCGGCGCTCAACGGTTCGCTGAAGAACGCCGACTTCCGCACAGATCCCTATTTCGGGTTCTCGGTGCCGACATCGGTGCCGGGGGTCGAGCCACACCTGCTCAATCCTTTCAAGACCTGGAAGGACAAGGCCGAGTTCGACAGAACCGCGCGCGACCTGGTTGCAATGTTCCAGAAGAACTTCGCCAAGTTCGACCAGCACGTCACGCCCGACATCAAGGCAGCGGCACCGGAAGTGCGTATCGCGGCCGAGTAGTCGGCCGCACGGTCAGACTCGGCACCAGCTCCGAATCACGCGGGAGTAGATCTCGGTTGCCTGCTCAATACGCGAGATCAGGCAATACTCGTCCGTCTGATGCGCCAATGCGAGTTCGCCGGGTCCGATGATGGCCGTTGGTGGCGATCCGATTGCGGGTGTCAAAACCGATGCATCGGTGAAGTAGGGTGCGGCGGCGGGCTCATCACCGAAACCGGCAACATCGCGCGTGATACGGAAGATTTCGCCCATCCATGCATCGTCAGGATTGGTCCAGACGCTTTCCGCATCGAGCAGCGTGCTCAGCGCAACGTCACCTCCCAGATAACTGGCCAGCTGGTCGCGTATCTTGGCGTGGCTCTGTCCGGGGATTGTACGAATGTCGATCCCGATCGCGGCACGGTCCGGAACCGAATTGATGTTCAGTCCGCCCTTGATCGTACCGACGTTGAGGGTCGGGCCGCCGAGAACATCGTGCCGCGCGAAATTGAAATCGAAATCCTGCAAGGCGCTGACCGCGCGCGCCGCCTTGTAGACGGCGTTGACGCCTTTCTCAGGCATCGAGCCGTGCGCCGTCACGCCTGTCGTCACCGCCTCGAGCCATAGCGCGCCCTTGTGGCCGACGAGCGCGCGATTGCCGGTCGGCTCCGCCACGACCAGCGCACCGACACGAGGGAGCGGTGTTTCGGCGCGCGCCATTGCAGCGGCACCGGTACAACCGGTTTCTTCACCCGCCGTGATGTACAGGACCACGCCGGGCGTGTTTGTCAGTTTGTCGGCCAACGTGACGCACGCGGTCACAAACGCGGCGACGCCGCTTTTCATATCGGACGAGCCACGCCCGTAAAGCTTGCCGTCTTTGATATCCGCGGCCAGCGGATCGACAGACCATGGCTGCGCCCCAAGCGGCACAGTATCGAGATGGCCGGTAAAGCCGATTGCAGGTTTGCCGCCGGCACCGCCGATGCGGGCGACAAGTTGCGCTCGTCCTTCGCCGAACGGGGTGAGGTCGATCGTGAATCCAGCATTTTCGAGCAAGGCCGCGAGCCGCTCGGCGCACGCGCGTTCGTCGCCGGGCGGATTGATCGTTTTGAAGCGGACAAGGTCCTGCGTGAGTTCTACCGACGACGTCATGGCTTATCCAAAGTAGGCATCCCGCACATCCTGACGGGCTGCAAGTTCTGTCGGTGTCCCGCTTGCCGCAACGCGCCCCTTCGAAAGCACGAAGCCATAGTGGGAAATCGCAAGCGTCTGGTGCACGTTCTGCTCGACAAGCAATACGGTGATGCCCCGCTCATTGATGCTGCGAATGATGTTGAAATTTTCCTTGACCAGGCGGGGCGATAAGCCGAGCGACGGCTCGTCGATCAGCAGCAGCTTCGGTGCGCACATGAGACCACGGCCGATCGATACCATCGCCTGCTCGCCGCCGGACATGGTCCCGGCAAGTTGCGTGCGCCGCTCGGCCAGCCGCGGAAAAACGGTCAGGATCTCATTCAGTCGCGCGGCACTCACCTTGTCCGAGCTCTCCTGATAGGCGCCGACCCGCAAGTTCTCCTCAACCGTGAGCTTGGGAAACACCTTCCGTCCCTCCGGGATGCAGGCAATGCCGGCGGCGACGATCTTGTGCGTCGGAAGCTGCGTGATGTCGGAGCCGTCGAATACGATGCGGCCCACCCGCGGAGGCGTCAACCCGATGACCGACCGCACCAGCGTCGTTTTTCCCGAGCCGTTGGAACCGAGCAGGCAGGTGATGCGGCCAGCCTCGACCTTGAGCGACACGCCTTGCAGGACGTCCGCCTTGTCGTAAGCCGTATAAACGCCCTCGATTTCCAGCGTGCCGCTCATCATGCCACTCCGAGATAGGCTTCCTGCACCTGCGAGTCGGATGCGACGGTGCGGTAGGGGCCTTCGGCGATCTTGCGGCCGAAATTGAGCACGACGCAGCGCTCGGTGATGCGTTCGATCACGCCCATCTCGTGCTCGACAATGATGATGGTCAGGTCCTTGTTGCGTGCACGGACCAGCAGGATGTCATTCATCAGTTCCGCCGTTTCCTCGTGCGTCATGCCGGCCGAAGGTTCGTCGAGCAGCAGCAGTCGGGGTGCGCTGATCAGCGCACGGCAGATCTCGATCCGGCGGCGATCAATCATGGGCAGGCCGGCAACCGGCTCGAACAGACGATCCGCCAGCCCCGGCTCGAACACCTCGACCAGCGCCCGCGCCGCCGCGTAGCTTTCCTCGAACTGGCGCTTGAAGTCGCCGCGTTTGACCAGATTGAACCATAGGCCCTGATTAAGGCGCTTGTGGTTGCCAATCATGATATTGTCGAAGATCGAAAGCGGCAAGCTAAGACGCGAGCGCTGAAAAGTGCGCGCCATGCCGGCCCGATAGACCGCCTGTCCGCTCGCATTGGTCACGTCGGTGCCGTTGAAGACGACGCTTCCGGCGTCGGCGCGATAGATGCCGGTGATGACGTTGAAAAACGTTGTCTTGCCGGAGCCGTTCGGGCCGATCAGGCCAAGAATTTCGTTGGGAGCGACGGTGAGGTCGAGTTCGTCGAGCGCCAGCACGCCGCCGAAATGCTTGGACAGGCCGTGCACTTCAAGCAACGCGCTCATGGCCGCCATCCCGGGAAATAGCGGCGCACGGGGCGCGGCAGCAGCCCTTCGGGGCGAAACAGCAGCACCGCGATCACCATCAGCGCGTAGAGCAGGAACCGGTATTCCTGGATCGTCTGCAATTTCTCCGGCACGACCACAACGATGATGGTCGCCACGATCAGACCCCATGGGTTACCGATGCCGCCAAGTAGCAGAATCGAAACCAGGATGAGCGAGTCGGCGAAGGTGTAATTATTGGGCGCAACGAATCCGCCGACCATGCCGAACAAGGCGCCGGCAATGCCGATGAGAAAATTGCCGATCAGAAAGGCCGTGATCTTCCAGCGCACGATATCGAGGCCGAAACAACCCGCCGCAGTTTCATCGAGCCGCAGCGCATCGAGGTTAAGCCCGATCCATGACCGTTCGAGCCGCCGAACCAGGATGAAGGCGCCGACCAGCAGGAAAAGGCTCACGACAAAATAATTCATGTAGAACGACAGCGAGACGCTGCAGATCGTGATGTTGTCATTGAACGACCAGCCGAGAATGCGCGTACCCTTCACTTGCATGCCCTGCGGTCCGCCGAGTACGTCATTGACCTCGAGGAAGGTCTTGGACAACAGCGCAAAAGCGATCGTGACCACCGCGGCATAGTGTCCGCGCGTGCGCAATACCGGCAGCAGCAAAAGTGAGCCGGCGAGCGCCGCCAGAAGGCCGCCGATCACCAGCACGACCAGATGCGGCACCGCGGTATAACTGTTCAGCACGGCCGACGTGTAGGCGCCGATGCCGAAGAACGACGCGCCCGCAAAATTCAGGACGCCGGCATAGCCGAACTGCACATTGAGCCCGAGCGTCGCCACCGAATAGAGCAACACCGTAATGACCAGCAACAGCACGAAATGATTTTCGTGAAAAAATGCCGCAACGGCGAGCGCGGCGATGATCGCGCAGCCGCCGAGCGTATCTTCATGATCGGCAAAGGATGCGCTCACGCTGTCAAGTAGCCCAAGCCAGGCGGCCGCGATCACAGCGGCGATGCCGAAGACGAGCAGCGCGATAATCAGGTTCTGTCGTTCGACGTCGAGCAGCGCGATCAGATAGGCCGTCCCAATCGCGAGCGAAATCACGCCCGGCCACACCGATATGCGCGTTTTTTGCGCCATGGGCCTAGACGCGCTCACTGATTTTTTCCTGGATCAGGCCGGTCGGGCGCCAGGCCATGATGGCGATGACGACTGCGAAGGCGAACACATCCTTGTAGGCGCTGGCGAAGGGCAGCAGCACCGTGCCGATAGTCTGCAGGCCCGCGAACAGAAAGCCGCCGAGGATAGCGCCGTAGATGCTGCCGAGGCCGCCGATGATGGCGGCGGAAAAGCCGATGACGCCGAGATAGAGGCCGATGCCGAAATTGATTTCATTGTAATAGAGGCCGTTCATCACGCCGGCGAAGGCCGCGAGTCCCGAACCGATGGCAAAGGTGATGAGTACGATGGCGGTGAAGTTGATGCCCATCGTGCGCGCGGTTTCTTCGTCCTGCGCGACGGCCCGGATCGCGAGACCGAGTTTCGTTCGATTGAGAAGATATTGGATGCCGAGGATGACCAGCACCCCGGCAGCGAGCATCAGGACATTGTCGAGCCGCAGGTTGAATGCGCCGAGATCGATGGAAGCGCGCGGCAACAGGGCCGGAAACGGCTTCGGATTGGCGCCCTGCGGATAGAACAGCCGCACGCTTTCGCGCAGCACCGTGCCCAGCATTAGCGTGATCAGCAGTGTGTTGAGCGCCGGCGCGGAGCGCAGCGGCATGACGAGATAGCGGGCGATCCCCATGCCCAGCAGCGCCATGGCGAGCGTCGATAAAACCAGCATGAGGAGAAGATCGAGCCAGCTGGAATTGAGGCCGAGAGCGTGCAGGCCGACATAGGTCGCGAGCGCGGCGAAGGCGCCGACCGTCAGCACATCGCCGTGCGAAAATTTGATGACGTCGAGCACGCCGAAGAACAGCGTGAAGCCGACGGCCACCAGCGCATACATCATGCCGAGCATCAGCCCATTCATGATGTATTGGGCGAGTAGGCCAGCATCCATGTCCGGATCTCCGCCGTCATGTCCGGTGATGCCGGGCATCCACGCCTTTCCACGAAATCAAGAAAGACGTGGATGGCCGGGACAGGCCCGGCCATGACGGGTCATTGCCTCATGGGTCTTGCGCCGCGCGTCGTTACTTCTGTCCCGGCAGCTTGCGCTTGCCGGCGGCGTATTCGCTGTCGTCCCATTCAACGAACTTGCCGTCCTGCACCACGTATTTCGTGATGACCGGAACGGTGTTCTGGCCGTGATCGTCAAACGTGATCTTGCCGACGATCGAGTCGCGATCTTTCACGTCGGCAAGCGCCGCGATGACTTTCTTGCGATCCGGACCGACCTTCTCGATGGTGTCGAGGATCATGTCCATCGCCGCGTAGGCGAAGGCGCCATAGGCTTCGGGCGGATTGTCGTATTTCTGGGCGCTGTATTTTTCCATGAAGAACTTTCCGCCCGGGAGCTTCTCGGTCGGCGCGCCTTCACGGAAGGCGAGGGTGCCTTCCGCCAGCGGCCCGAGACCCTGGATATAGGCGTCGGAGACGATGCCTGACGTGCCGTCGAACACGGCGTTGACGCCGAGCTTGTCCATCTGCGAGCGGATGCGCACGCCGATCGGCGTCAGCCCGCCGAAGTAGATCACCTCGGGGTTGAGCGCCTTGATCTTGGTGAGTTCACCAGTGAAGTCCTGCTGTTCGGCGGTGACCCCGAAAATGCCGACGATGTTGGACTTGCCGATCTTGGCCAGCGCCTTGCTGAAATATTCGTTGTGACCCTTGCCGTAGTCGGTGGTGTCGTGAATGACCGCGACTGTCTTGAAACCGAGCTTGGAGATCAGCTCGGCGTTCGCGTCATTCTGGTTGATCATGGTGCCGTTGACGCGATGCACTTCTTCATACTTGTTGCGATAGGTGATGTCGGGCAGCACCGCCCCCCACACGATCACTGGAAAGCCGAACTTGTGGTAGGTGTCGACGGTGGCGATCGCCGTTGACGAGCAATAGTGCGTGGCGCCGGCGATGATGTCCTTGTCGGCGGCCATCTTGGTCGCGACCTGCACGGCGACGTTCGGCTTGCACTCGTCATCGAGCACGACGAGTTCGTATTCGTATTTCGATTTCGGATCGGCATTGCGCAGACGCACGGCGAGGTCGACCGAATTGCGGCCGCCGAGACCGTTGACGGAAACGCCGCCTGTCAGTGGACCAATGAAGCCGACTTTGACCTTGTCTTTGGCTTCGGCCGCGACTGTCGCAGCCGCAAATGCAAGCAGCGCGATAGCTATAGTCGTACGTCGACACGTTTTACGCATACGCACCCTCCAGCGATTTTTATCGGTTACTGGGATAGTTGCGCGGCGGGAGAATTACGGCAAGCCCGTATTTGTGTCGCAACAGACGACGTGATGTCGCTTGCGCCGGACCGATTCGAGTGTCCGGTTGCGCTCTCGAAAATAAAAAGGGCGGCTGAGATGCCGCCCTTTTTAGTGCGTGGTTCGGGCTTTTAGCCGTTGGTTCGCGCCAGCTGTTGCCCGATCCGGTTGAAGCGGGCCTTCTGCTCGCTCAAGAGCGAAGCGTAGAAGTTCTCGAGCGCCGGCTTCACCGTGTTGGCGGCATCGATCATCGCCTGCAGGCGCTTCTCCATCACAGCCAGGCGGCCGGGAGGCGTCATAGGCGTCTCATCCGGGCAGGCTGTCTGCATGATGGAGACGGCCTTGGTCGTCGCGTCCTGCAGCTTCATCAGTTCGGCCTCCTGCGCATCGGTGGGATTGAGCGCCTCCTCGATCTTTTCGATCGGCAGGTTGGTCAATCCTTGCTTGGGCTGCGTGCATGTATTGGCCGCCTGCGTGGAGACACTGGCCTGCGCCTCGGCTCCCGCATTCTGCGGGCCGAGCAGGTTGAAGCGCTCCTTCTGCTCGTCGCTGAGCGAGGCATAGAACGCCTCGAGCGGCGGACGCACCGTCTGCACCGCCTGCAGGGTCGCATCAAGCCGTGCGGTCATCGCGGCCAGGCGGCCCGGAGGGGTCAGCGGGAACGCATTGTCCGCCGGGCACGAGGCCTTGAAGGCCGCGGCCGCGTCCTCGCTCGCCCTGCGCACGTCGCCGAGCAATTGTTTCTGCTCGCCATTGAGTTCGACCTTGCGTTCGATGTCGCCGAACGGCCAGGCGGTCACGCCGCTGCCGGGCTGCCGGCACAGCTCTCGTACGCTGGCATAGCTCGGAGGCGGTGCCGATGGTGCACGGGCTGAGCGCGTACCGTCGGATGACGCATAGCCGGATGACGGCGCATAAGCGTAGGCCGCCGGTACACCTGCGTCGCCCCAGAACACGCCGTCGAAGAAGTCGTCATAGGCGTAGGCCCAGTAGCCGTCGTCGTAGCCATATGGCCAGAACGTGTAGTCAAAGATGTCGGAATAGGCATAGGGCCAGAAGACCGGTCCCAACCAGGCGACGAAGTGGGCGCGGTGATGGTGCCGCCACGCGTGACGTGCGGCAACCCGCGACCAGCGGTCGTTTGCCTGGATACCGCCGGCCTGCCGCGCAAAACGCGCCGCGAAACGGCCCTGACGCGCCGTATCGGGTGTCACGCGTGCTGTTCCGTTGCGGCGGTTTTCACGCCAATTGCGCGCGTTCGAATTCGCCTGCGCCCGAGCCGCCGCGGCGTCCGGCTGCGTCGGCTGTTGCCGGGCAAGCGCACGCTGCTGACGCGCCTGCTCGATCTGCTCGCGCCGCGCCGCGCGCTGCGACGCGGGAAGTCGGCGCAGTTCGCGCGCCTCGGATTGGCGCAAGGCGCGTTCGGCGCGCAGCTGTTCACGCGTCGCACGTTGCTGCTCGCCTTTGTTGGTCTGAAGCGCCTGTTGCGCCTGCTGCTTCGTTTGCACCTGCGCGTTGGAGCGTGCCTGCGCCGGCGGTTGCGCGTGCTGCTGACGCAATGCCCGTTCCTCGCGGAACTGCTGTCGCTGGACCGCACGATTGACGTTCGGCGACCGCTGAATGCGCGGCGTTGCCATTCGTTGTGAATTTACGTGTGGCGTCGCCATTCGTGGCTGTATGCGCGGCGGTGCCATTCGTGGCGCTTGCGGGGCGGCCACGCGGGGTGCCGACATATGTGGTGCCGACATCCGCGGCTGCGGTGCCGACATCTGCCGCGGCGCCGACATCTGCGGCGCAGCCATGCGCGGCGCTGGCGCGGCCGGCCGGGCGGCAGGCGCTGCCGCAGGTCTTCCGCCACCACCATGCTGATGTTGCTGGGCGTCAGCTGTCGTCGCCATGCCAACTGCAAGCACCGCTGCCAGCAGCAGCGTGCTTTTTTGTCGTGTCATTTTTTAATCCTCCAACTCCAAAGAACGCAAGAAGGACGCAGGTCCCCTTTAACGAGTTAAACGGTGGAGGGTTCACGAATCCGGCGGTTCCATCGTGCGGATGTGATGGAATATGAACGTTTGGTAATTTTGCGTTGCGGCCGCCTTCATCGCGGCAGGAAATTACCGGTTCGAACTGCCGGCGCTGCCATTGCGCAGACGCTCGATCAGCTCGGCAGTCGGGTAAGAATCGGCCGGCAAGCCGACTTTCAACTGCGCCTTCTTGGTCGCATTGCGCGTGCCATTGCCGACCTTTCCGTCAGGTTCGCCGACGCCTTCGTAGCCGTGCTTGATGAGCAGGCGCTGCAACTCCATCACCTGTTGCGTCGAGAGCGGCGCGATGCTGGCGGCGCCCGAATGGTCAACGGTCGGCGCTCCTGCGAGCCGGGTGGCGAAATAGGCAACCGTCGTCGAATAGACCATGGCCGAATTCCAGCCGAGGAAGGCCTTGAAGTTCGGGTAGGCGAGAAACGCCGGCCCTTGCCGCCCCATGGGAAGGATCAGCGACGCCGACAGATTGCCGCTCGGCAATTCGCCTTGCATCGGCTTCACGCCCCACGCGACCCACTGCGATTGCGGGTGCTGAATGGTGACATCGGCCTCCTGCCAGGGCAGGTTGGCGGGCACGCGCACTTCCTTGAGCCAAGGCTGGCCGCGTTGCCAGCCGAGGCTCACCAGGAAGTTGGCGGCCGAAGCGAGCGTATCCGGAACACTTTTAATAAGGTCGCGGCGGCCGTCGCCGTCGAAGTCGACTGCATTCTTAAGATAGTCGGTCGCCGTGAATTGCATGCCGCCGAATTCACCGGCCCAATCGCCGATCATGTCCTCGACGCTCTGATCGCCGCGCTCGATAATTCGCAGCGCATCGAAAAGTTGCTGGCGGAAGAACTCCGGACGCCGGCAATCATAGGCGAGCGAGGCGATCGCACTCAGAATATTGTACTTGCCGAAATTCGCGCCGAAGTCGCTTTCGAGTCCCCAGAACGCGGTCAGCACCGGGGCGGGCACGCCGTATTTCTCCTCGATGCGCGCGAACAGCGACGCGTGCTGTTTCATCTTGGCGAGGCCGGTCGGAATGCGGCCGCCGCCGACCATGCGGTCGGAAAACTGCAAAAACGTCTGGTTGAATACCGCCTGGCCATGGTCGCGGCGGATGATCGCCTGGTCGAAGATCATGCTCGGCGTCGCTGCGGAAATGACCCGCGGCGAGATGCCCTGCGCGGCAGCCTCCTTCTTGAAGTCCTCGAGCCAGCGCTCGTAACTACCACTGGTGCGACAGGGGGTGGCTGCGAAGGCGTGCCCCACCAGCATGGGGCCGAGGACGGAGATTGCCGCTACCAATACCGCTTTTCGCATCGTCCACCGACTCGCTTGTTCGGGATGTTCTCCGGCTAAATCTGCCCAATGCCGGTCGCGGGTCAAGCGGCATTGCGGATAACCGGCCGTTGTCATTTCGCAAAGCGTCGGGCAGCATCCCCGACCACAAAATGGCTGGCAGAAATTTTGGAGCTTCTGGAGAAAACGCAAAAGTTGTGAAGGAAAACCAGGTCAATCGATTAGATGACAGGAGGATTTCGATGGCTGCCAATCTCCGCTTTTCCAATCCGAAAACGCTCGCAAAGCCGCCCGGCTACAGCTACGTGGTCGAGGCCACAGGGCCGAACAGGCTGATATTCATCGCCGGCCAGCTCGGGCTCGACATGGAAAACACCCTGGTGGGGTCACCCGGCGATTTTCGTGCGCAGGCGGAAAAGGCCATCGAAAACCTGAAGCTCGCGCTCGCCGATGCCGGCGCGACGCTCAAGGACGTGGTCAAGATCAACAATTATCTCGTCGATATGTCGCATATCTCGATCTTCCGCGAGGTGCGCGACCGCCACTTCAATATGGCCGCCCCGCCGGCCAGCACGACGGTTGCGATCTCTCAGCTGGCGCGGCCGGGCGCGCTGTTTGAGATCGAAGCGATCGCGGTGCTGCCGGCGAAGGCTGCAAAAGCGGCGAGGGCCAAACCGGCCGTGCGCCGCTCCGCCAAAAAGGTTAAGGCGCGTCGGAAGCGCAGGTAGGCAACACGCGCGCTCAGTGCGCTTCGTCCCAGTTGTCGGCCGCGCGAGCGTCGACCTGAAGCGGGACGTGCAGCGCCACGGCAGGATCGGGCGCACTCTGCATCACGCTTTTGACGATCGGCAGGGTGCGCTCGACTTCCTTTTCCGGCACCTCGAAGATCAGCTCGTCGTGCACCTGCAGAAGCATGCGTGCATTGAGCTTGTCTTTTTGAAGTTCCGGTTCGATGCGGATCATGGCGCGGCGAATAATGTCGGCGGCCGAGCCCTGCAGGCGTGCGTTGATCGCGGCTCGCTCGTTGAACGAGCGGATCGACGGATTGCTGGCCTTGATATCGGGATAATGGCACTTGCGGCCGAACAATGTGAGCACATAGCCGTGCTCGCGGCAGAACTCGCGCGTCTCGTCCATGTAATCGCGGATGCCAGGGAAACGTTCGAAATATTTCTTGATGTAGGCGCCCGCCTCCTTGCCTTCGATGCCGAGCTGCGCGGCGAGTCCGAAAGCCGAGATACCATAGATGATGCCGAAGTTGATCGCCTTTGCGCGGCGGCGCACTTCGGCCGGCATGTCCTTGACCGGCACGCCGAACATTTCCGAGGCGGTCATGGCGTGAATGTCGACGCCATCCTGAAACGCTTTTCGCAGAGTCGGTACATTAGCGACTTCCGAAAGCAGCCGCAATTCGATCTGCGAATAATCGGCGGAGACGAGCTTCATTCCGGGCGCGGCAACAAAGGCCCGACGAATCTTACGGCCATCCTCGGTCCGGATCGGGATGTTCTGCAGGTTCGGCTCGGAGGATGAGAGCCGGCCGGTCGATGTTGCCGCAAGTGCGTAGCTGGTGTGGACGCGGTGCGTTCTCGGATTGACGTAGTTCGGCAAGGCTTCGGTATAGGTCGAACGCAACTTCGACACCTGCCGCCAGTCGAGGATCACCTGCGGAAGCTTGTGGCCTTGCTCGGCCAGTTCTTCCAGCGCGCGGGCGCCGGTCGACCATTGCCCGGTCTTGGTTTTCGAACCGCCGGGCAATCCCATCTGGCCGAACAGGATGTCGCCCAGCTGTTTCGGGCTTCCCGGGTTGACCTGCGTCCCCGCTATCTTATTGATGTCCCGTTCGAGCGCTGCCTGCTTCTTGCCGAAATCATTGGAAAGTTGCGACAGAACGCTTGGGTCGACCGAGATTCCGCGCTCCTCCATGCAGGCAAGTACGCGCGGCATTGGCCGCTCCAGTGTTTCGTAAACGCCGGTGACCTTCTCGGCGACCATGCGTGCTCTCAAAGCCTGCCAAAGACGAAGAATGAGGTCGGCATCTTCGGCCACATAGCTTGCGGCGCGGGCGATCGGCGTCGCCTCCGGGGTGAACAGCGCCCTTTCCCTGTTCTTCGCATCGTTGAAGCGGGAAGGACTGCGGCCGAGATATCGCGTCACGACACTGTCTATGTCGTGCGCGCTTTTGCCGGCGTCGAGGACATATGACATCAGCATCGTATCGTCGGTGGTTCCAAGGCGGATGCCGCGGCAGGCGAGGACCAGCCAGTCGCGTTTCACATCGTGGCCGACTTTGACGATGCTCCGGTTTTCGAAAACCGGTTTGAGCGCCTCAAGCGCATCACGTTCGGCAATCTGCCCGTTGCAGAGTTTGGCCGCGAACAGACCCGATGTTTCTCCTTCGCTTGCCTCGCGATGGCCAAGCGGCAGATAGGCTGCCTCGTTCGGCGAGACGGTGAGCGCCACGCCGCAAAGCGCCGTCTGCATCGGATCGAGACTGCTTGTCTCGGTCTTGATCGCGAGAACGCCGATATCGTGGGCGCGCGCGATCCAGTGGTTCAGACGGTCAAGCGTCTCGATCGTTTCGTATTTCGCGGGATCGATCTTGCTTGCGCGCAAGGTTTCAAGCCGGCGCTCGGTCAGCGAGATCGGGGTCAGTCGCGCGGAGTCGGGACCCGGAGCGGCCTTGCTTCTGGTGGCAGAGGGGGCAACAAGGGGAAGCTGTCCCTGTCCACTGGTGCGGCCGGCCTGGACCGGCGATGATTTCGGAGCAGCAGCAGGCGCTGCTTCCGCGGTTTCGACCTGACTAGCATCGACGCCCGCCTTTTCGGCGACGCGCTGCATCAGCGTCCTGAAACCCATCGCCTTGAGAAATGTGATCAGGGCCTTGTAGTCAGGTTCTCTTACGCCGAGGTTCTCGATCGGCACCTCGAGCGGCACCCGATCATCGAGCGTGACGAGTTTTTTTGAAATACGCGCGGCCTCGGCATTGTCGACAAGCGCCTGCCGGCGCTTGTCCTGCTTGATCTCGTTTGCGCGCTTGAGCAGCGTTTCGAGGTCGCCGTATTCGCCGATCAGCTGGGCGGCAGTCTTTACGCCGATGCCTGGCACACCCGGCACGTTGTCGGTTGAATCGCCGATCAGCGCCTGCACCTCGATGACTTTCGTCGGCGGCACACCGAATTTTTCGATCACCTCGGGAATGCCGATGCGCACGTCCTTCATCGTGTCGTACATCACCACGCACTCGTTCACGAGTTGCATGAGGTCCTTGTCCGACGAAACGATAGTGGCGGTCGCACCCGCCTCGCAGGCCATCCGCGCATAGGTCGCGATCAGGTCGTCCGCTTCAAACCCTGCCTGCTCCAGACACGGGATCTCGAAGGCATGTACCGCATCGCGGATAAGCGGAAACTGCGGAATGAGGTCGTCGGGCGGGGGCGGACGATGCGCCTTGTATTCCTTGTACATCTCCGTGCGGAAGGTCTTTTCCGACTTGTCGAAGATCACCGCGAGATGCGTCGGCCGCTCGTCCGGCTTCATCTCCTTGATCAGCTTCCACAGCATGTTGCAGAAGCCGTAGACCGCATTGACGTGCGTGCCATCGGCGGTGCGCGGCTCGAACCTGATCGCGTGATAGGCGCGGAAGATGTAACCGGAACCGTCCACCAGGAACACGTGGTCGCCCTTTTTGACCGGGCGTGACGCGACCTTTGGCGGGGCGGAGGTTGGCGCGGCTGTTTTTGGTTTGGGGCTGGATCTAGCGGACGCTGGCATGTGCGGAATGTGGGCCCGGAAGCGGCGTTAATCAATCGGCCAGAATATCCGGTCACAGAAAATGCACATAGGCAGGCACCTCTCGCCACTCGGGATGCCGTCTGCTATGCAGGCGCGGTCCGGCATTGACCGGCAACGGTTTGCCACCTTCATGAAGGATCCCACATGCGCGTTGCCATGATCGGCACCGGCTATGTCGGCCTTGTTTCCGGCGCGTGTTTTGCCGATTTCGGCCATGAGGTCGTTTGCGTCGACAAGGACAAGGCGAAGATCGCGGCTCTGGCGCGCGGCGAAGTGCCGATTTACGAGCCTGGCCTCAATGAGCTCGTGGCCAACAATTCGCGCGCCGGCAGGCTGGAATTTACAACCGAGCTCGCCGGCGCGGTCGCCGCAGCCGACGCGGTGTTCATCGCGGTCGGTACCCCCTCGCGCCGCGGCGATGGCTTCGCCGACCTGAGCTTTGTTCATGAGGCCACGCGCGAGATTGCGCGGGCGCTCGACGGTTTTACCGTGGTGATCACCAAGTCGACCGTGCCGGTCGGTACCGGCGACGAAGTCGAGCGCATTGTCCGCGAGACACGGCCCGATGCCGATTGCGCGGTCGTGTCGAATCCGGAATTCCTGCGTGAAGGCGCCGCTATCCAGGATTTCAAGCATCCTGATCGGATTGTCATCGGTACGACCGACGCGCGCGCGCGGGAGGTCATGACCGAACTGTACCGGCCGCTTTATCTCAACCGTTCCCCCATTCTTTTTACCGACCGGCGCACGGCCGAACTGATCAAATATGCGGCCAACGCCTTCCTCGCCACCAAGATTACTTTCATCAACGAAATCGCCGATCTCGCTGAAAAAGTCGGCGCCGACGTGCAGGAGGTCGCGCGCGGCATCGGATTGGACAACCGGATCGGGTCAAAATTCCTGCACGCCGGTCCCGGTTACGGCGGCTCGTGTTTTCCCAAAGATACAGTGGCGCTGATCAAGACTGCGCAGGACCACGCCGCGCCGTTGCGCATCGTCGAAGCCGTGGCGGCGGTCAATGATGCGCGCAAGCGCGCGATGGCGCGCAAGGTTTCGACCGCCCTTGGCGGTGAGCTGCGCGGAAAAACCGTCGCGGTCCTCGGCCTTACGTTCAAGCCGAATACCGACGATATGCGTGAGGCGCCGTCGATTCCGCTCATCACCGCGCTGCAGGATATGGGTGCGAAGGTGCGCGTCTATGATCCGGTCGGCATGGAGCAGGCCAAGAGTCTCATCGGCAATATCACATTCTGCAATGACTCTTACTCCTGCGCCGAAGGTGCCTCGGCGCTGGTGATCGTCACCGAGTGGGAGCAATTCCGCGCGCTGGATTTCGATCGATTGAAGAGCGTGATGGCACAGGCTGTTCTTGTCGATCTGCGGAACGTCTACCGTCCGGATGAAATCGTCCGTCACGGCTTCGTTTATGAAAGCGTCGGACGGCCACGGAAATGATGTCGGTCACCCTCTCCTTTGATAGAATTTGTCGTCCCCCGCGCAAGCGGGGGACCCGGTAGGCATTTCCATCACTGTTTGATTCTTGCGGCTACCGGTTCATCCGCCCGTCCGGATGATGACGACGAAAATCATGCGAAGTTTCGATATATCCCTGCCAATAGACGCTGCGCTGCCGGCCCTCGCCGCAGCGCTCTCCGGCAACGATGCCGCAGTGCTGGTCGCTCCGCCCGGCGCCGGCAAGACAACGCGCGTGCCTCTGGTGCTGCTCGACGAGCCGTGGGCAAAGGACAAGAAAATTCTGGTATTGGAGCCGCGCCGGCTGGCGGCGCGCGCTGCGGCCGCGCGCATGGCGTCGACATTGGGCGAGCAGGTCGGCGATACCGTGGGCCTGCGCGTGCGTTTTGATTCAAAGGTGACAAAGCGCACGCGCATCGAGATCGTGAGCGAAGGCGTTTTCACACGGATGATTCTCGACGATCCCTCTCTCGACCGCATTGCCGCCGTGCTGTTCGACGAATTCCACGAACGCTCCCTCGATGCCGATCTCGGATTGGCGCTGGCGCGCGACGCGCAACTCGGTCTGCGACCGGATCTCAAGCTGCTGGTGATGTCGGCGACGCTTGATGGCGCGCGGGTTGCGGCGTTGCTCGGCAATGCGTCGGTGGTCGAAAGCGAAGGGCGCGCTTTTCCGGTGGAGACGCGCTATCTGGGCCGCGATCCGCGCGCGCCGATCGAGCGCCAGTTGGCGGATGCAGTTGAGCGCGCGCTGCGTGCCGAAAGCGGCTCGCTGCTGGTGTTTCTGCCGGGCGCCGGCGAGATCCGCCGTACCGAGGAGTTGCTGAAGGAGCGCGTGCGCGAACCGAATGTCGACATTGTCGGACTCTTCGGTGCGCTCGATGCGCGCGAACAGGATCGCGCGATTTCACCCTCGCCGGCGGGGCGACGCAAGGTCGTTCTGGCAACCTCCATTGCCGAAACCTCGATCACCATCGAAGGCGTTCGCGTCGTCATCGACAGCGGACTGGCGCGGGTGCCGCGTTATGAGCCGGATGTCGGACTGACGCGGTTGGAGACCGTGCGTGTCTCGCGCGCAGCCGCCGACCAGCGCCGTGGCCGCGCCGGCCGCACCGAGCCGGGCATCTCTTACAGGTTATGGGACGAGCCGCAGACCGGATCTTTCGAGCCTTATACGCGCCCGGAAATACTGTCTGCCGACTTGTCGTCTTTCGCGCTCGATCTCGCCCAATGGGGCGCAGCCGATAGTGGCCAGCTCGCATTTCTCGATGCGCCGCCGCAAGCCGCTTTGAATGAGGCCAAAACTCTGCTCGGTGAGATCGGCGCCATCGACGAGATGGGCCGCATCACCGAGGAAGGCCGCAAACTGCGTGCCTTGCCGCTGCCACCGCGATTGGCGCGCATGGTGGTGGATGCGGCAATTCAAGGTGCGGGCGAAACCGCCGCTGCAATCGCCGCTGTTCTGACTGAGCGTGGCCTCGGCGGCAACGATGTCGACCTCGGCCATCGCCTCGAAAACTTCCAGCGCGATCGCTCAAGACGCGCCGAAGATGCGCGCGCCATGGTGAGACGCTGGGCAGCGACCGCCGGCAACAAGAAGAACGACGACGAACATTCGCCGGGTTCGCTGCTGGCGCTGGCCTATCCCGATCGCCTCGCCAGGAATCGCGGCAGCGGCGGTTCATTTCTGCTCGCCAATGGACGGGGCGGGATGATCGATCCTGCGTCGTCGCTGGCGCGCGAACCGTACCTTGCCGTGGCGGAGCTTGCGGGCGCCGCAGCCGCCGGCCGCATCGTGCTGGCGGCGCCGATCACACTTGAGGAGATTGAGCAACTCTTCTCTGATCGGATCGAAGATCGTGAGTCTGTGACCTTCGACGCAACGTCTGCCTCGCTGCGCGCCCGACGTGTTCGCCGGCTCGGCGCATTGATTCTGGCCGAGCAGACCAGAACGGTTACGCCGGATTCGGAAAGCGCCAGGTTGCTAACCGAAGGTATCGCTGCAATCGGAGCGGGCCGGCTGCCGTGGAGCAAGGCGCAGCTTCAATTGCGCGATCGCGTGATGTTCCTGCGGCGCGCCGAAGGCGACGAATGGCCCGACCTGTCAGATGGTGCGTTGGCGAGCACGGCAGCCGAATGGTTGGCGCCATTCCTCACCGGAAAAACGTCACTGCAGCAAATCGGCACGGACGATCTTGCCGCCGCGCTCGACGCGTTGCTGCCATGGAATCTGCGCAAGCGGCTTGGAGCCGAGGCGCCGACTCATTTTGCTGCGCCGTCCGGCTCGCAGGTACCGATCGACTACGAGGCGGAGGGAGGGCCGAAGCTTTCGATCCGCGTACAGGAGTTGTTCGGTCTTGCCGTGCATCCTGCGATCGCAGGAGGGCGGGTGCCGCTGCTCATCGAACTGCTTTCGCCGGCGCATCGGCCGGTGCAGATGACTCGCGACCTGCCCGGATTCTGGCGCGGCAGCTACAAGGATGTAAGGACGGATCTGCGTGGCCGTTACCCGAAGCATCCATGGCCCGACGATCCGCTGACTGCGGCGGCAACGCGCCGCGCAAAGCCGCGCGGCCAATAGCTACAATTGTCGTCGATCGGGTTACCGCGCGGTCACCATGCATAAAAGCGCGCGGGCGATCTTGCACCCGTTAAGCCGCCTTTGATCCTCACATGTCAGGGTGACCGCCCATCATTGGGCTTTGCCATGCGTCAGCTCATTTTCTTTGCCGCCGCCTGGTCGTCGCTGGCAGCTATGCGGCCCGATTTGCCGACCGTGCGGTCGAAACACGTTCCGAGCCGCAGGTCGCCGTCGTTGAACCGGCCAACGAACTGCGTGAGCCGAGCACCTCCGGGCGCAGCCTGATCCTGGAAAGCGACCGTCAGGGCCATTTCCAGGTCGAGGCGAGGGTCGAAGGGCGGTTTGTCGACTTCGTGGTCGACACCGGCGCGTCCCTCGTGGTTCTGCGCGAGTCATCCGCCGCGCTGGCGGGTATTCGTCCGCAGCCGCGGGACTATACGGCCACGGCAGTTACCGCCAACGGCAGGATAAAAGCAGCGCCCGCCAAGATTGACCGCATCGAAGTCGGTGGCATCACGGTCTATGACGTGCCCGCCATGGTCTTGCCGGACGAGGTGCTGTCGAAAAACCTGCTCGGTGTCTCTTTCCTGTCGCGGCTCAGGCGCTACGAATACGCCAACGGCCGCCTGTTGCTCGAACAGTAGTCTGATGCCCTTCGAAATCGATGGCGGAGCGCTTTCCGCGCCTCCGGCGTTAGGGTATTGGATTTGCGCCCTTTAGCCTGAGGACCTGATGTTTCCGACGCCGAAACCTGCGCTCACGCCAAATACCTATGCGTATGAATCTTCGCCGCTGGTGAAGCCGACCGGTTTTCGCGAATACGATGCGCGCTGGCTCCTCGAGAAAGAAATCAACCTGATGGGCGTTCAGGCCCTCGGTATCGGTCTCGGCACGCTCATTCACGAGCTCCACGTGAAACCGGAAATCGTGACCGGCCACGATTTCCGCAGCTACTCGTCGGCGGTGAAAATGGCGCTCATCTCCGGCCTGATGGCGTCGGGCTGCAAGGTTCACGACATCGGCCTCGCCATCACGCCGATGGCCTATTTCGCCCAGTTTGAGCTCAATGTGCCTTGCGTCGCGATGGTCACGGCGTCACACAACGACAACGGCTGGACCGGCGTGAAGATGGGAGCCAACCGGCCTCTGACGTTCGGACCGGTCGAGATGAAACGGCTCAAGGAAATCGTCATGGCGGCGAAGTTCGATTTCCGGGCCGACGGCAGCTACGCGTTCGTAGAGAATTTTCCCGAGCGCTACATTGCTGATCTCACCAAGCGGCCAAAGCTCAAACGCAAGCTCAAGGTTGTCGCCGCGTGCGGGAACGGCACCGCCGGCGCGTTCGCACCGAGGATCTTGCAGGCGATCGGGTGTGATGTCGTTCCGCTCGACTGCAATCTCGACCACACGTTCCCGCGTTACAACCCCAACACTGAAGACATGAAGATGCTGCACGCCATGCGCGATGCGGTCCTTGTCAATCGTGCCGACGTCGCGCTCGGCTTTGATGGTGACGGCGATCGTTGTGGTGTGGTCGACAACGAAGGTGAGGAAATCTTCGCCGACAAGGTCGGCGTCATGTTGGCGCGGGACATGTCGACCATGCACCGGAACACGACATTCGTGGTGGATGTGAAGTCGACCGGCCTGTTCCTCACCGATCCGGTGCTGAAGGCCAACGGCGTCAAGGTCGACTACTGGAAAACCGGTCATTCCTATATCAAGCGCCGGGTTAATGAGCTCGGCGCTATTGCAGGCTTCGAGAAGTCGGGACACTTCTTCTTCAACAAGCCGTTCGGCCGCGGTTACGACGACGGCATGATCTTCGCGCTGGCCGTGTGCGACATGCTTGACCGCAATCCGGACAAGAGCATGGCCGACTTGCGCAAGGCGCTTCCGAAGACCTGGGGTTCACCGACGATGTCGCCGCATTGCGACGACGAGAAGAAGTACGCGGTAGTCGACGCGGTCGTAAAGTACTTCGAAACAGCCAAGGCAGACGGAAAGAAAGTCGCCGGCCAGCCGATCCGCGAATTGGTCACCGTGAATGGCGTGCGTGTCACCGTCGAAGACGGCACCTGGGGCCTGGTCCGGGCGTCGTCCAACAAGCCGGAACTCGTGGTGGTGGTCGAAAGCCCGGTGTCCGAGCAGCGCATGCGCGAAATGTTTCAGGCGGTCGATGGCGTGCTGCGCACGCACCCGGAAGTGGGCGCCTATAATCAGACAATTTGATTGTCCGAAACGCCATGCACATCGCCATCCTCGGTGCCGGCCCTGCAGGACTTTACCTCGCGTATTTGATCAAGCGCCGCCGCCCGGAAACGGTCATCACCATCATCGAGCAGAATCCGGTTGACGCCACATTTGGCTTCGGTGTGGTGTTCTCGGACCGCGCTCTGGAATTCCTGCGCGAAGACGACGAGGCGACCTATTCGGCGATAACGCCGCATATGGAATCGTGGAACGACATTACCGTCGTTCATCGCGGCGAACGCGTGACGATAGACGGAGTCGGTTTCTCAGCCGTCGGCCGCCTGAAGTTGCTGCAATTGCTTCAGGCGCGGGTGCGGTCTGTCGGCGCCGAGCCGATCTACCGTCGCGCGGTGAAAAGCCTCAGCGAGCTTCGCGATGCCGACCTCATCGTCGGTGCCGATGGCGTCAACTCGCTTGTGCGCCGAGCCAACGAAAAGCGGTTCGGCGCCGGCGTGCGTCTTCTCAACAATCGCTTCGCCTGGTTTGGCACCGGCAAGCGTTTTGAGACACTGACCCAGACATTCGTCGAAACTAACGCTGGTTTCTTCAACGCGCATCATTACCGCTATGCTCCGGATCTCAGCACGTTCATCGTGGAGGTCGATCAGGCCACTTTCGCGCGCACGGGCTTCGCGCAGATGGACGAAGAAGAAACGCGGGCCTTCTGCGAGCGCGTGTTTGCGCAGGCGCTGGATGGTCACGCGCTGATATCGAACAATTCGATCTGGCGGCAATTTCCCATCGTTCACAACGAACATTGGTCGGTCGAGAACTGCGTTCTTGTCGGTGACGCGCTTCACACTGCGCATTTCTCAATCGGTTCGGGCACGCGCCTCGCCATGGAGGATGCGATTACTCTCGACAAGGCGCTGGCGCAATCGGACGACATCGGCGCCGCGCTTGTGGCGTACGAAGCTGCGCGACGGCCGACGCTCGAAAAACTGGTGTCGGGTGCCAATGGCAGCGCGACCTGGTACGAGCACTTTGCCGAACATATGCGGCTTGCGCCTGTCGATTTTGCAATGAGCTACATCACGCGCTCCGGTCGAATCGACATCGAACGGCTGCGAAAGCTTTCTCCGCGCTTCGTCGACCAATTTGAGCGCAGTCGTTTGCAGTCGCGCAACGCGCCACAGGTTAAGAATTAATAAAAGCTTACAGCGGTATAACATCCGCGCGTTCGGGCGGGGGGATTGGCTTGAACACCGTCTCGCAGCAGAGCTGGCTGATATATGCCATGGCTGCCATCGTAGGCTTTGCCACAGTGGTAGGTATGCTTCGGTGGGGTTACAGCCGCTCCGGCAGCGACAGCGCGCTTCTGTCCGTAGTTCTCAACAATATGACGCAGGGTGTCATCCTGTTCGACGCTCACGAGCGAATTCTTGTCTGCAATGATCGCTACGTCGAGATGTACGGCTTGTCGCCGGACGTCGTGAAACCCGGGTGCACGTTGCTTGGATTGATCCAGAACCGGATAACGACCGGCAGCCTCAACATCGATCCCGAAAAGTATCGTGCCGAAATTCTCAGCGCGGTACGCCGGGGCCAATCGATGAACCGGATCGTGGAAACGCCGGACGGTCGGGCCGTTCTGGTGGTCAACCGTCCGATCAAAGGTGGCGAGTACTGGATCGGGACGCACGACGATATTACCGAGCGCATCCATGCCGAGAGAAAAAGTGCGGCATTGTCGGAGCAGGAGCGGCGCCGCGTCGCGATTGAAACGGAAATTCGTGCTTTTCGCGCAGACGCCGCCGCAGTGCTGCAAACGGTGACGCAAAGCACCGCAGCGTTGAAGTCGATTGCGGTGGCGCTGTCGAATTCGTCCGGCCGCACATCGGAGCGCACCGCCGGCGCCGTCGATACTTCGAACGAGGCTGCCGGGAACATGACCGCGGCTGCGGGTGCCGCCGAAGAACTGATCGCATCGATCGGAGAGATAGGTCGCCAGATCGGTCAGGCGGCTGAAGTCGCGTCGCATTCAGTCGCCGAGGCGCAAACGACCAACGAACATATGACGCGTCTTGCCGGCACAGTTCAACACATCGGCGAAGCCGTCAGTATGATCCGCAACATTGCCGGTCAGACGAGCCTGCTTGCGCTCAATGCAACGATCGAGGCGGCGCCGCCGGCGAGGCGGGCCGCGGTTTTGCTGTGGTCGCATCGGAGGTAAAATCGCTGGCGGTGCAGACAGCGAAGGCGACCGAGCAGATCGCCGCGCAGCTCGAGGCTGTGCAAAGTTCGACCCGCATCACTGCCGACGCAATCCGCCGCAATGCGTGAAATCGACGGCTATACATCGGCCGTGGCGCTTTCGCTGCAGCAGCAAGACAGCGCAACCGACGAAATCTCGCACAACGTGGCGAGCGCCGCGCATGGCGCCACGGGAAAGGCAGTCGGCGAAACGCGCAGCGCGGCCGGCAAGGTGCTCGAAGCGTCGGAGACGGTCGAGGCCGCAGCAACCAGGCTGCAACGCGGCATCGAAGGATTTCTCGGCCGCGTCGCGGTCTGAGGGGCCTCGCGCTAATCCTTCTCTTCCTTGAACGTTTCGCGGAACGGGTGCGCGGGATAGACCCCGAGCACTATCAATTCCTTGGAAAAGAAGGCGAGCTCTTCAAGCGCGAACACCAGTGCGCGGTCGTCCGGATGGCCCTCGACGTCGGCATAGAATTGCGTAGCGAAAAAATTGCCGCCGATCATGTAGCTCTCGAGTTTGGTCATATTCACGCCGTTGGTGGCGAAGCCGCCGAGCGCCTTGTAAAGCGCGGCGGGCACATTGCGCACCCTGAAGACGAAAGTGGTGACGACCTTGCCCTGACCCGGCTGAGCCCATTTTTTCTCCCGCGACAACACGACAAAGCGCGTTGTCGAATGTGATTCGTCCTCGACATTCTCTTTCAGTATGTCGAGACCGTAGATTTCCGACGCCAGCCTCGATGCGATTGCCGCCCGGGTGATGTCCTTGGCTTCCGCGACTTCGCGCGCCGACCCGGCGGTGTCCGCAGCAACGACCGGCTTGAGTTTCAGTTCGCGGATGATGTTGCGGCACTGGCCGAGCGCCATCACGTGGCTCTGAACCGTCTTGACGGTCTTGAGGCTCGCGCCCTTTGGTGCCATCAGCTGATTTCTTATCGGAAGAAACCATTCGGCAATGATGTGCAGGCCCGAGGTCGGCATCAGATGATGAATGTCGGCGACGCGCCCGGCGACCGAGTTTTCGATCGGAATCATGCCGAGGTCGACGTCACCGGAAACAAGCGCGGAAAAGCAATCCTCAAAGGTGGGGCAGGGGATCGGCTCGTGATCTGGATAGGCTTCGCGACAGGCAAGATGCGAATTTGCCCCGGGCTCGCCCTGGAAGATGATCTTCTTTTTCGCCATGTCCACCGCCTTGATGGGGTTCCGTACGCAGACCTGCGGCCTTAAGTCAACCGCCGAGCAGCCTGCGTGCCGTTTCCAGATCTTCCGGCGTATCGACCCCCAGCGGCACGCCGTCAACGATCATCACGTCAATGCGCATTCCGGCGTCGAGCGCGCGCAGCTGCTCGAGTTTCTCGCGTTGCTCCTTGACCGACGGCGGCAATTCGACGAAGCGCTCCAGTGCGGGGCGGCGATAGGCGTAGAGCCCGATGTGATGAAAATGCGGTCCATCGCCGGTCGCGTCAGCGCGCGTGAAGCTTTTCGCTTGCAGCCGGCCGGGTGCGATCTCGCGCCCGGAAACCTTGACTACATTCGGATTCGTTCGCTCGGCGGGATCGGTGATGACGGCGGCAAGAGTTGAGATGTCGACATCTTCGCTGGCGAGCGGCTTGAGCACTGCGCGGATGTCGCCAGGTGCGATGGTCGGCAGGTCGCCCTGCACATTGACGACGATATCGACGCTGTGTTCCGGATCGACCGCCTCGAGGGCTTCGTAGATGCGGTCCGAGCCCGAAGCGTGATCGCTGCGCGTCATGACGGCGCGGCCGCCCGCTTTTTCAACAGCGGCGGCGACCGCTTCCGAATCGGTGGCCACCACCACATCGCCGATGGCAGCCGCATGAGCGCGCCGAAGAACATGCACGATCATCGGAATGCCATTGAGATCGGCCAGTGGTTTGCCTGGCAGGCGAGTCGAGGCGAAACGTGCCGGAATGAGGACGATGGCGTCGGGCATCGGAATTGCCGGGAAATCCGGCCACATGACGGGTGTCGATAATGCCGCAGGCGCTTATACGGGTTGCCATAGGTCAGGCAAACCGGTATCTCATCGCCGCCGCCGGACCATGGCGGTAATTGCCCCACCGTCACGCCCCGCTCCGGGAGCCGTCTTTCGATGAATTCCTTCGAACTTAACAAGATCCTCGGCGCCATCCTTGGCACCTGCCTCGTCCTGCTCGCCCTTAATATCGCTGCGGGCGCCGTTTTTGCGCCGCAGAAGCCGGCAAAGCCGGGCTTTGACATTGCGGTCAAGGAGACGGGTGAAGAAAAGGCCGGCGGTGCCAAGGAGCCGGAGCAGCCGATCGAGACGTTGCTCGCCAAAGCTTCCGTCGAAAAAGGCCAGGCTGCTGCCAAACAATGCCAGGCCTGCCATACCTTCGAGAAGGGCGCACCGAACCGCGTTGGGCCAAATCTGTGGAACATCGTCGGGAGCCAACGCGGGGAAGGCCGCGGCGGATTCAACTTTTCTGCTGCGATGAAGGGCAAAGGCGGGACGTGGACATTCGACGAACTCAACAAGTTCCTCGCCAATCCGCGCGGCTACATCCCCGGGACGGCCATGACTTTCGCCGGCATATCGAAGCCGGAGCAGCGCGCCGACGTCATCGATTATCTGCACACCCTGGCCGACAACCCGGTGCCGCTCCCCAAGGCGGCTGAAGGTGCTCCGCCGCCCGCCGGTGGCGAACCGGCCAAGAAATAGCAACGCGTTCGATCGGCAGGGCCTTCGCCCGGCCCTTTGTTCTTGCGCGACCATTTTGTTACGGAAATTTGAGCTTGCTGCGCCGTTGGCAGCAGGGTCGGCTGCTGGCGGGGGACCGAAAAAGCGACATAATTGCCAGCGACCGCATAGCGAAAGCGGTCACCCCGGAGTGTTTGCATGAAGCTCAGTCGTCGGTCTGTCCTGCGCGCCACCGCATCGACATTGGTTGCGCCGGCATTGGGCGCATTTGGCATCGTATTGCCGCGACGGCCGGCATCGGCGCAGACCCAAGCTTGGCGGCACGCGCTGTCTTTGTTCGGCGACATCAAATATCCGGAAGGCTTCAAACATTTCGGATACGTCAATCCGAATGCGCCGCAGGGCGGCACCGTGCGTCAAAGTGCGTTCGGCACGTTCGACAATTTCAATGTGGTGGTGTCTGGCGTCAAAGGCAGCATCGCTGCCGGCACCGAGCTTTTCACGGAGGCGCTGACCACGCCGGCGCTGGACGAAGTGTCCACCGAGTACGGACTGCTGGCAGAGGCGGTCAGCTATCCTGAAGATTATTCGAACGTCACTTATCGCCTGCGCGCAAATGCGCGCTGGCATGACGGCAAGCCGGTTACAGTCGATGACGTTCTTTTCTCATTCGATGCCTTGAAAAAGAACAGTCCTTTCTACGGCGCCTATTACCGGCATGTCGTGAAAGTCGAAAAGGTCGGCGAGCGGGAAATCAAATTTACTTTCGACGGGCCAGGCAACCGTGAGCTGCCGCAAATTGTCGGTCAACTTCCGGTGCTGCCGAAACACTGGTGGGAAGGAACGGACAAATCGGGCCGCAAGCGCGATATCACGCAGACAACGCTCGAGCCCCCACTCGGCTCCGGCCCTTACCGTCTCAAGGACTTCGTGCCGGGTCGTACATTGGTTTACGAAAAGGTCGACGACTATTGGGGCAAGGATCTCAATGTCATCGTCGGCACACGCAACTTCCAGACCCTCCGCTACGAATATTTCCGCGACTCCACCGTCGCGCTCGAGGCCTTCAAGGGCGATCAGCTCGACTGGCGCGTGGAAAACAGCGCCAAGGATTGGGCGAATTCGTACGATTTTCCGGCCGTGCGGGAGAAGCGGGTCATTCGCGAGGAGTTTCCCATCCGCAATGTCGGCGTCATGCAGTCCTTCGCCTTCAATATTCGTCGCGACACGTTCAAGGATCCGCGCGTTCGCCGCGCTTTCAATTTTGTATTCGATTTCGAGGAGATGAATCGTCAGCTTTTTTCCGACCAATACAAGCGGATCGGTAGCTATTTCGAAGGTACCGAGCTTGCCGCGACCGGCTTGCCGTCCGGCAAGGAACTGGAAATTCTCGAAACCCTGCGCGACAAGGTCCCGGCCGACCTGTTCACCAAGCCGTACACGAACCCAGTCGGCGGCAATCCGCAGGCGGTGCGCAACAATCTCAGAGAAGCGCTGGCCTTGTTTCACCAAGCTGGCTACGAAATTCGCAATACCAAGCTGGTCGACGCAAAAACCGGCGAGCAATTTGCCGTGGAGTTTCTGGTGGACGAGCCCGCGGCGCAGCGCTTCGTCCTGTTTTACAAGCCGTCGCTCGAGCGCACAGGCATGAAAGTGGACGTGCGTGTGGTCGACTCGGCGCAATACGAGAATAGGCTCCGGCAGTGGGATTTCGATATCATCGTAGCGTCCTGGGCCCAGTCGCTTTCACCCGGCAACGAGCAGCGCGGCTTCTGGAGCTCCCAGGCCGCCGACCAGCCGGGCTCGCGTAATCTGGTCGGCATCAGGAATCCGGCAATCGATTCGCTGATCGAGCGGGTGATCTTCAGCAAGGATCGGGCCGAGCTGGTCGCCGCCACCCAGGCCCTCGATCGGGTGCTGCTGTGGAATTTTTACGTGGTGCCGCAGTGGACTTATCCCTTTGTGCGCACTGCGCGCTGGGATCGTTTCGCGCATCCTGAAATAATGCCGAAATACGGTCGCTCGGGTTTTCCTTCCGTTTGGTGGTGGGATGCCGCAAGGGCTGCCAAAGTGCTGCAACGGTCGTAGATCAATGGTGCTCAGTCGCCGCCGTGCTTTGGGGCTTTTTGCCGGTGCGGCCGCAGCCGGTGTCGGCAACCGCGTCATTCCAGCCGTTGCACAGAATACCGACCGGCACGGGATGTCGGCCTTCGGCGATCTCAATTACCCGCCGGATTTTCCGCATTTCAACTACGTCAATGCAAAAGCGCCGAAGGGCGGCGTGTTCTCGCAGATCGGACCGAACCGCCAGTTCAACCAGTCGTTCCAGACCTTCAATTCGCTCAACAGCTTTATTCTTAAGGGCGACGCCGCGCAGGGGATGGAACTTACGTTCGCGACGCTTATGGTCCGCTCGGGCGACGAGCCCGATGCGATGTATGGCCTGGCCGCGCGCAGCGTTCGCATTTCCGATGACGGGCTGACCTACACATTCACATTGCGTCCGGAAGCAAAGTTCCATGACGGCACGCTACTGACGGCACATGATGTCGCCTGGTCACTCGCCACATTGAAGGACAAGGGCCACCCGATCATTACCCAGCAGCTGCGCGATTTCTCGGGCGCAGAAGCTATTGATGATCGCACTGTGGTCGCGCGTTTTGCGGAGAATCGCGCTCGTGATGTGCCGTTGTTCGTCGCCGGGCTGCCGATCTTCTCGCGTGCCTACTATTCGAAAAAGTCGTTCGATGAATCGACCCTCGACATTCCGCTTGGCAGTGGGGGCTACAAGGTCGGGCGTTTCCAGGTTGGACATTTCATCGAATTCGAGCGCGTCAAGGAGTGGTGGGGCGCCGATCTTCCCGTTTCGCGGGGACAGTACAATTTCGATGTGATGCGGTTCGAGTACTATCGGGACCGTGAGGTTGGTTTCGAAGGCTTCACGGCGAGAAACTATCTTTTCCGCGAGGAATTCACGTCGCGTTTTTGGGCAACGCGTTATGATTTCCCCGCCTTCAAGGATGGCCGCGTCAAACGCAGCGTGTTGCCCGACGACACGCCTTCGGGCGCGCAGGGTTGGTTCATCAATACGCGGCGGGAAAAGTTCAAGGACCGACGCGTTCGCGAAGCGCTAATCGATGCGTTCGATTTCGAGTGGACCAACAAGAACATCATGTATGGGTCCTACGATCGCACGCATTCGGTGTTCCAGAATTCGCCAATGATGGCGAAGGGAAAGCCGCATGCGGCCGAACTCGCCTTGCTCGAGCCATTTCGCGGAAAAGTCCCGGACGAGGTCTTTGGCGAGCCCTATGTGCCTCCCATCACCGACACTTCGGGGCAAGACCGACAGTGGCTCAGGCGCGGCGCTCAACTCCTGAGCGACGCCGGATGCACTCTCAGGAACGGAAAAAGGATTCTGCCAAACGGCAAGCCCATCACCATCGAATTCCTGATCGACGAGCCGACCTTTCAGCCGCACCATCTGCCCTATATCAAGAACCTCGGTGTGTTGGGCATCGATGCTACGTTACGTATCGTCGATCCCGTCCAGTACCGCGCGCGCGTTGACGGCTTCGACTTCGACATCACGGTTGAACGCTTCAGCTTTTCCTCGACGCCCGGCGATTCACTGCGCACTTTTTTTTCATCCCAGGCGGCCGAAACAAAGGGCTCGCAGAATCGTGCTGGTATCCACGATCCAGCGGTGGACGCACTTATCGACATTATTATCGCGGCCAAGACCCGCGCCGAGCTTACCGCTGCCTGCAAAGCGCTTGATCGCGTCATCCGCGCCGGACGATACTGGATCCCGCATTGGTATAAAGCGTCGCACTGGATCGCCTATTGGGATGTATTCGATCATCCGGCCGCCAAACCCCGCTATTTCAGGGGAATTCCAGAGACCTGGTGGTATGATCGCGGTAAGGCGGCCAAACTGGAACAAAAATAAGCGGAACACTGCGTTTCCGCGCCGGTCGGGAGTGAGGTACTGAGGGGAGCGCATGGCCGCCTATATCATCCGTCGTCTGCTGTTCATGGTGCCGACAATGTTCGGCATCATGCTGGTGGCGTTCGTCGTGGTGCAGTTCGCGCCCGGGGGGCCCGTCGAGCAGGTCATTGCCAAGCTCACCGGCTCGGATACGGGCGCAACCTCGCGCATTTCCGGCTCGGCCGGAGGCGATTTCGGCAACCGGGGTCTGGCGCAGGGCGCGTCGCAGGTTGACGCCGCCACATCGAAATATCGCGGCGCACAAGGCCTCGATCCGGAATTCATCAAGAAGCTCGAGACGCAGTTCGGCTTCGACAAGCCCGCGCCCGAACGTTTCGTTCTGATGCTGTGGAATTACATCCGGTTCGACTTCGGCAAGAGTTATTTCCGCGACGTCAGCGTACTGCAATTGGTCAAGGAAAAGCTGCCGGTGTCGATGTCGCTCGGCATCTGGATGACATTGCTGACGTATTTGATTTCGATCCCGCTCGGCATCCGAAAGGCGATGGACGACGGTTCACGCTTCGACGTCTGGACTTCCACAGTCATTATCGTTGGCTATGCGATTCCCGGGTTCCTGTTTGCGATCTTGCTGATCATCCTGTTTGCCGGCGGCTCGTTCTTCGACTGGTTTCCGCTGCGCGGCCTCGTGTCAGAGAACTGGTCGCAATTGCCCTGGTGGCAGAAAATTCTCGACTATTTCTGGCATCTGACGTTGCCGATCATCGCCATGGCCCTGTCGGCTTTCGCTACCATGACGCTACTGACGAAGAACTCGTTTCTGGAAGAGATACGCAAGCAATATGTGCTGACGGCGCGCGCAAAGGGCTGCACGAGCAATCAGGTGCTCTACGGCCACGTTTTCCGCAATGCGATGCTGATTGTCATCGCCGGGTTCCCGTCTGCGTTCGTGCACGCTTTCTTTACGGGCGCGTTGCTGATCGAAACCATCTTCTCGCTCGACGGCCTCGGACTGCTCGGCTTCGAGAGCGTTCTCAATCGCGACTATCCGGTGGTCTTTGCCACGCTCTACATTTTCTCTCTCATCGGCGTGGTCGTGAATTTGATCTCCGACCTGACTTACACATGGATCGATCCGCGCATCGACTTCGAGACGCGGGAGGTCTGAGGTGGACGCACGCACCGGCATCAAGCCACCGGAAACCGCCGCCGTCTCGCCGATGGGGCTCGCGGCACCGCCGACAGGACAAGCGATATCGCTCTCACCACTCAACAAACGGCGCTGGGAGAATTTCAAGGCCAATCGGCGAGGGTTCTGGGCGCTGTGGATTTTTCTGGCGCTTTTCGTGATCTCACTGTTTGCCGAGTTCATTGCCAACGACAAGCCCATTTTCATCCACGTCAACGGGCGGTCTTTCTTCCCGGCCATCATCACCTATCCGGACACGGTCTTTGCCAAGGAGCACGATCCGAACCTGTTCGGCACCGCGGCCGACTACCGTGACGACTACCTGATGGATCTCATCAAAAAAGAAGGCGGCATCATTATCTGGCCGCCGGTACGCTTTTATTACAACACGCAGGTGAGCAGGCCGCCGTCGCCATTCCCCTCCAAACCGACATGGTTGCTGACCAAGAAGGATTGCGAGTTTGCCGCCAGTCATGGCTTTGCCAAGTGCGATGAAGTCGAAACAAACTGGCTCGGCACCGACGACGGCGGCCGCGATGTGGTGGCGCGACTGATCTACGGTTTCCGGATCTCGGTGCTGTTCGGGTTGGCGCTCACTATCGTTTCCTCGATCATCGGTGTCGCAGCTGGCGCGGTTCAGGGTTATTTCGGCGGCTGGACCGACCTCTTGTTCCAGCGTTTCATCGAAATCTGGACTTCGATACCATCGCTTTATCTGCTGCTGATCATATCGTCGGTGCTGGTGCCGGGCTTCTTTGTGTTGCTCGGCATATTGCTTTTGTTCTCATGGGTTTCGCTCGTGGGCCTGGTGCGCGCCGAATTCCTGCGCGGCCGCAACTTCGAATATATCCAGGCGGCGCGGGCCCTCGGTGTGTCGAACATGATCATCATCTTCCGGCATCTACTGCCGAATGCGATGGTGGCCACCATGACGTTCCTTCCGTTCATCCTGTCATCGTCGGTGATGACTTTGACCGCGCTTGACTTCCTCGGTTTCGGCCTGCCGCCCGGTTCGCCTTCGCTCGGCGAACTGCTGTCGCAGGGCAAGGCGAATGTGCAGGCGCCGTGGCTCGGCTTCACCGGCTTCTTCAGTATCGCTTTCATGCTGTCGCTGCTGATCTTCATCGGCGAGGCGGTGCGCGATGCATTCGATCCAAGAAAGACGTTCCGATGAGCGCGCAAGACCCGCTTCTCTCCATTCGCGATCTGTCGATCGCCTTCGGACGCGGCAGCCGCGAAATGCTGGCCGTCGACAAGGTGTCATTCGATATCCGCAAAGGCGAGACGCTGGCGCTTGTCGGTGAATCCGGGTCCGGAAAGTCGATCACGGCGCTCTCGGTGATGAAGTTGCTGCCCTATCCCGCCGCGCACCATCCGTCGGGATCAATCAAGTTTCAGGGGCGCGAATTGCTCACCATGGCGGAAAAACAAATTCGCCACGTGCGTGGCAACGACATCACGATCATTTTCCAGGAGCCAATGACCTCACTCAATCCGCTGCACACGATCGAGAAGCAGATCCGCGAGATCTTGATGCTGCATCAAGGGCTTGCGGGCGACGCTGCCCGCGCGCGGATCATCGAACTGCTCGGCCAAGTTGGCATCCCCGATCCCGCCGGACGGCTCGCAAGCTATCCGCATCAGCTTTCCGGCGGCCAACGCCAGCGCGTGATGATCGCGATGGCGCTCGCCAATGAGCCCGACCTGCTGATTGCCGACGAACCCACCACAGCGCTCGACGTCACGGTGCAGGCTCAAATTCTCAAGCTGCTGAAGGACACCCAGACCGCGCTCGGCATGTCCATGATGTTCATCACGCATGACCTCGGCATCGTCCGCAAGCTGGCCGACCGGGTCTGCGTCATGCAGCGCGGAAAGATCGTCGAGCAGGGCGAGGTAGAGCGTGTGTTCACCGCGCCCGAACATCCCTATACGCGCGCGCTGCTGGCGGCCGAGCCGAAGCCGGATCCGGCGCCGCCGTGCCCGGACGCGCCCGTTGTCATCGAGACAAAAGACCTCAAGGTTTGGTTCCCCATCAAGCGCGGCGTGTTGCGCAAAGTTGTCGGCCATATCAAGGCGGTCGACGGCGTCAGCATTGAGTTGCGCAAGGGCGAGACGCTCGGGGTCGTCGGCGAATCGGGGTCGGGCAAGACGACGCTCGGTCTTGCCATTCTGCGGTTGATTTCTTCGACCGGCCCGATCGTGTTCATGGGCAATGAGATCGACGGCCTCAAGTTCAAGCAGATGCGGCCGTTCCGGCACAACATGCAGATCGTGTTTCAGGATCCCTACGGCTCCCTATCACCGCGCATGTCCGTATCGGACATCATCGAAGAAGGCCTGTGGGTGCATCACCCCGATCTATCGCGGCCGGAACGCGAGAAGCGCGTTGTCGATGCGCTGACCGATGTCGGGCTCGATCCGCAGACGCGGTTCCGCTATCCGCACGAGTTCTCGGGCGGCCAGCGCCAGCGCATCGCGGTCGCGCGTGCATTGGTGCTCGAGCCGACCTTCATCGTGCTCGATGAGCCGACCAGCGCGCTCGACATGCTGATCCAATCGCAGATGGTGGATCTGCTGCGCGATCTGCAGAAGCGGCACGACCTCACTTACATGTTCATCTCGCACGATCTGCGGGTCGTCGCGGCAATGGCAAGTCGGCTGCTGGTCCTGCGTCACGGAAAGATGGTGGAGGAGGGCGCGGCGGCGGAGTTGTTCAAAGCGCCGAAGACGGAATACACGCGCGCGCTTTTCGCAGCCGCTTTTAAGCTGGAGACCGCGCCCGAAGGTGCAGTGGCGCAGTAAGGTCAGGATACTCTCTTCACCGCGGTGATCTCGCCGCCCGCGGCCTTGATGCGCGCGATGCCGTCGGACGCCGGCTCGATCGCCACCGCCATGTGATATGCATTCGCATGAATAAGGCTCTCGGGGTCGCGTGCGATTGCAACGTGGCCCTTCCAGAAAACGAGATCGCCGCGGCGAAGGCTTGCGAGCGACGACAGTTTTCCGAGTGCCAATTCCTGCATGTCGCTGTCGCGCGGGCAGGGGATACCGACCGCCTGCAGTGAAACCTGTACGAGGCCCGAGCAGTCGATCCCGAGCGAAGTCTTGCCGCCCCACAAATAGGGGCTTCCGAGAAACTGCTCGGCCACCGATACGAAGTCGGCGCGTCTTGTCCTGATCGGCGCGAGGCCCACTTCGGGAATGTGCCAGCCCGACGTGGTTACGGCGAACCGCTCGTCCTGCCGCGCGATGGTCAGCTGCGCGCCCATGGGAAGCGCCGCGAGTGGGGGTAGTCTGATGTCCGGACCCGGGAATGCCAATGCGCGGAGAGCCGCGACTTTGTGGGTTGCGGCCGGACCGCTTGGTCCGAGCGCGTTGGCCGAGAGCCAGCCGACATAGCCGTCTGTTTCCAATTGCCCCCAGGCCCAGCCCTCGTCGGTGGTTTCATAGACCATGACTCGCTCGCCCAGCAGCGCCTCGCTGTCGAGCCTTGCGTCATGCGAGGGCGCGCGCCGCAGGGTCGCGACCGGCTCGATCACCTGGTGACGTTTGCCTTCGACAAATCGTTTCGCCTCGACCTGGCCCTGCAGATGTTTCGCCGCGATTTCGGGTCGAAACGGATTGGTGCGAGGATCGAGCGCGACCATGGCTTAGGCGTAACGCTTGCAGAGCATCGCGTACAGGGCACGCGCCGTCTGGCACTCGGCACCTTCCGGGCGCCCGGGTTTTGCCGCCGGCGTCCAGGCGAAAATATCGAGGTGTAGCCACGATTTCGCGCTCACGAACCGGCGCAGAAACAGCGCAGCCGTAATGGCGCCACCATGGCCGCCCACCCCCACGTTGTTGAGATCGGCGACCTTTGAATCGAGCATCGTCTGATACGGCCGCCACAGCGGCATGCGCCAGACCGGATCGTTCTCGGCAGCGCCGGCGCGCGAAAGCACGTCAGCGAGCGCGTCATCATCGGTGAAGAAGGGAGGAACGTCCGGTCCGAGCGCGACACGTGCTGCCCCGGTCAGGGTGGCGAAGTCGACGATCATCGCCGGCCTCTCTTCGTCGGCAAGCGCAAGGGCGTCGGCCAGAATGAGCCGTCCCTCCGCATCGGTGTTGCCGATTTCGACCGAAATGCCTTTGCGCGAAACATAAACGTCGCGGGGACGAAAGCTGGTGCCGGAAATTGAGTTTTCGACTGCCGGAATGATGACGCGAAGCCTGACCTTCAGACCGCGGTCGATGATCATGTGGGCGAGTGCCAGCGCCGTTGCCGCACCGGCCATATCCTTCTTCATATTGAGCATGCCGCTATCGGGCTTGATGTCGAGCCCGCCGGTGTCGAAGCAGACGCCTTTGCCGACCAAAGTAATTCTTGGATCGCCGGGCTTTCCCCAGGTGATGTCAATCAGCCGGGGCTTTCGCGTCGAGCCGGCTCCGACTGCGTGCACCAGCGGAAAGTTCTTGGCGAGCGCATCGCCACTCGTGACGCGTACCTTGGCGCCATGTCGCCTGGCGAAGGCGCGGCCGGCCGCCTCCAGCTCGGCTGGGCCCATGTCATTGGACGGCGTGTTGGTGAGGTCCCGGCAAAGCGTAACACCCTCGACAATGCGGCTGAGATCGTCGCCATCGACGCCGTCAGGAATGACAAGGTGAACCTTGCGTGTGTCCGCCTTGCGGTAGCGCGTGAATTGATACGTACCGAGGGCAAATGCGAGCGCGGCCAGGCGGGCATCGTGCGGCGCATTGGCGAAGCGGTAGGTGCCGGGCGGCAGAAGGCCGGACAGTTGTCCTGGCCGGAAGCGGTCAATTTCGCCTTCGCTGGGCTTTTCGATTCCGAACAGCGCGCCGGAGAGTTTTCCGTCGCTAGCCGGGAGCAGCAGCAGCCGGCCCGGCTTGGCCTCGAAACCGGCGGTCGAGACAAAGGCGCGTCCCCGTTCACCGATCTCCTTGTGGACTGAATCGAGATTTCCAGAATGGACAAACCAGATCGGGGTCGCCTGCAATTTCTTGCCGGCGTTTACGAACACAGGTTGCATAGATACTCCGCAGCGTCGCGCATCGAAGGCCTGGATTTATTCAGGAAAAAGATCATGCGCAATCAAGGTCAGTTTACAAGTTAACCAGTCATTAGGGTTAACGCTTTATTTCTCGGGGTATGCCGCTAAGGAAATCCGCGACATCGTCAACGAGATCATCGCGACGATCCGCGCGATGGAACGCGCCGGTGTCATCCGCACTTTGGCGGAGCCGAATTTGACCGCGATCTCCGGCGAAACGGCAACCTTTGTGGCGGCGGCGAATTCCCGATTCCCAACGGGCTGTCGTGCGACACGACGCGCTCGCCGCCGCTGTGTTAACCGCAAATCACCTTCAAGAAGTTCGGCGTCAGCCTGGTGTTCACGCCGGTCGTGCTTTCGGAAGGCCGCATCAGCCTGAAAGTCATGACCGAGGTTTCCGACCTCTCGACGGAAAACGCCATGACGCTGCAGGTCACCGGGACCCGCCGTGCCGACACGACCGTCGAAATTCCTTCCGGTGGTTCGCTCGCCCTTGCCGGCATGCTTGCACGGATTTCACCAGCTAAAGGTCGAGGTATGGTTAAGGAGCGGTATAATCTTGCCGCGCTAGCGCTCCGCGATCTGCGCGCGCTTACACCGGCATCCAGCCGGTCTTCGGATAAACGATGAGAGCTGCGGCTGCGAGTGCAATGCCGTAGGGCACACCGCCTCCGGTTTCATGCAGACGCATGATCCCGTGCTGACGGGCGAGAAAGGCCGGCAGCGGCAACTTGCGGAACTGAAGTATCGCAAGCGTCAGCGCGCCACCGAACAGCGACGCATAGATCATGTAATCGAGAAGATGATCGAAGCCGAACCAGAGCGCGGTCGCCGCTACAAGTTTCGCATCGCCGCCGCCGATCCAGCCCTGCGAAAAGAATATGAAAGCAACCACCAACACCACGGTGGCCGCGGCAAGGTGCATGCCGAAAGCATAAAGAGTCATGCCGGTCACGAGCGCCAGCAGAAAAAAGCCGCCCGCGAGCGCCAGCGACAGTCGATTGGAGATCGTCATGGTCAGGAGATCGCTCGATGCCGCAAAGGCCATCAGGGCAGGGAACAGCAGAAGCCTGATTACGTCCGTCAACATGACCACTCACTTTCTCTACGCAACGCACAACAGCGCCGCCACGTTACGCCGGGCAAGCTTGCCTTTCGGTTAGCGCCGTCCGCTCGATTTCAGTGCAGTGCGAGGTCACGCGAGGTCTTTCTTTGTTAACGAATCGTTACGGCGAGAACAGAGAGGTTAATAGAATCGTTAATTCGCCCAACAAACCGGATTCTGCCCCCGGAACACCCAACTGCGCAGGACAGCGGCGGCGGCGTCCCTTCATGGCATTTTAACCCAGGGCTCCGATACCGGAGAGCGTCGCAACGATCCAGGTTTCCGACGATGCTCGCCGAGTTGCTGTCCGTCGTTAAAGTCGCCGGCGAGACCATGCTCAAGCTGGTTCCGATCTCGATCGCCTTCGGCATCGTGTTCGCCGTGCTGTCGCACTGGTCCGCCTGCAATCCGGGTCGCCCCTGGTGGCGCAAGCGCGAGATCGTGACCGACATCTGCTACTGGTTCCTGATCCCGCTGGCTGCGCGCTTCGTTCGCATCGGCTTCATGGTGATGGGCGCCGCGTACATTGATGGTATTCATGGCTCCGAGGCCCGGTTGCAGCCAAAATCTCCTGCCTGAAAATCGATGCAACGGGCGTGGCGAAGGTGGCCTGGGGACGTGCAACGACCGGAGTGACACCCCGCGCCGACGGTGAAGTTGTCACGATCCCGGTGAACCTCGCGGTGCCGAACTCGTATCTCGTGTTCAGTGAAGTGAGCTATCAGTACATTCCGGTCACTGGCTTCAGCTCGGGCTTCAGCCACATCTCCGCCTCCGGCATTACGCTGTCGGACGTGATGTACATGGCTCCGCAAATCCAGGCGCCGGAATACAACACCAAGAAGTGCGTCTGATCGGTTGACGCTATCGCGTTTCGGCGATCGGCAGCGCTGTCGTCGATTTTATCCGTTCCATCGCGAACCGCGAGGTGACGTTCTTCAGCGGCACCGTCGCGATCAGCCTCTTGTAGAACGCGTCGTAGCCCGCAATGTCGGTCACCACCACACGCAACATGTAGTCCACGTCGCCGGCCATCCGATAGAACTCCATCACCTCCGGCATGGCGCCGACCACGTCGGCGAACTTCTTCAGCCATTCCTGCGAGTGATCGCCGGTCTCGATTGAGACGAACACCGTGATGCCCAGGCCGACCTTCTCGGGGTCGATGATCGCGACCCGGCGCGTGATGACGCCGTCCGCCTCCAGCCGTTGCAGCCGCTTCCAGCAGGGCGTCGACGACAGGCCGACCCGTTGGCCGATCTCGGCTACCGAGAGCGAGGCGTCCTCCTGCACAACCGCCAGGATTTTCCGGTCGATAGCGTCCATTCTCTATTGGTCTCCGAAGCTAGAACGAACTGCCTATTCCTGCATCCAAATATAGAACAATATTCTTATTTAGCCTTTACATCTGTCTTTATAGAGAAAAATATTTTATTTCAAAGCGGATGTATCCCCGCGAGAGGCGGCTCCAACCACGAACCTGTGTCATGAAAACATCCCTTCGCTTCAGCCCGCGCAAGACACTGCGTCGTCTCGGCGCCGCGATCCTGTTCAGCGCCGCATTGGCTGCGTCGGTCGCGGGTGCGCATGCCGAACCGCTCGTCAGCGTGGAATGGCTCAACGCCCATCGCGCCGATGCGAACCTGGTTGTCCTCGATATCCGCTCAGCCATCGACGGCGGTGGCGCGCAGGCTTATGCGGCCGCGCACGTCCCCGGCAGCGTACACAGCGATTACGACAAGGCGGGCTGGCGCGTCACGCGTAATAACGTGCCTTTCATGGTGCCGACCGTCCCCGAACTGGAAAAGCTGATCGGCGATCTCGGCATCGACGAAACGACCCACGTCGTGGTGGTGCCGGCGGGCGTCAACGTTCTCGATTTCGGTTCCGCCGCGCGCACCTACTGGACTCTCAAACATGTCGGCGTGAAGGACGTATCGATTCTCGATGGCGGTCTCGCTGCGTGGCGGCAGGCCGGACTGCCGGTCGAGAGCGCGGTCAAGGCTCCATCGCCGAAGATTTTCACGGCAACGGTCGACAACAGCATTCTGGCGCTGGCCAACGATGTCGAAGCGATCGAAGGCAAAGGTGGTGCATCGCTTGTCGATGCGCGGCCGGCGTCGTTCTTCCTGGGCAAGGAGAAGGCACCGGCCTCCCAGGCCTACGGCCACATTCCGGGAGCGCTGAATATCGACAGCGCCAAATTCTACGACCCGCAAACGAACAAGCTGAAGGCGAAGGCAGAGCTTGCGGCGATTGCGAGCGCTGTCCCCGCCGGTCCGGCGGTGAGTTATTGCAACACGGGCCATTGGGCCGCCACCGACTGGTTCGTCCTGCACGAGCTGCTTGGCCGCAAAGAAACCAGGCTCTATGCCGGCTCGATGGTCGAGTGGACCAGCAATGCAAGCCGGCCGATTGAATCCTCGCGCACGAAATGGGACGATCTGAAGAAGGCCGTTGGCCTCGGTTCCTGATCCGCGCGTTGGAGTTTTCATGACTACGGCAAGTCTGGCCGCGTCCGATCGGGGCGCGGCCGTTCGCATCGACCGGCTTTTCCTCGGGCTCGCGCTGGGTGCCACAGCAATTCTGATTACGCTGGTGCTGCTCGACCATCAGCCGGCATCTGCCGCGCTAATTCTCGGCGGCTTCGGGCTTGGCGTTGCGTTTCTCAAGGCCGAATTCAGCTACACGGCCTCCTGGCGGCGTTTCGTGACGCGGGGAGATGCCAGCGGTCTACTCGGCGGCCTCATCGTCATCCTTATCTGTGCGCTTGTGGTGGTGCCCGTCGCCGCGCTGAGTCCTAAATATGGCGGAGCAATCGCGCCGCTCGGTCCTTCGCTCGTCATAGGCGCGTTCGTTTTCGGCGTCGGCATGCAACTCGCGAACGGCTGCGGCTCGGGGACGCTCTACACCGTCGGCGGCGGTTCGGGGCGCATGCTCATCGCATTGCTGTTCTTCGTAATCGGCAGTGTCTTCGGCAGCCTGTCGTTGCCTTCATTCCTCGCGCTTGGTGGCATAGATCCGGTGCTCGCCTCGGATTATTTCGGCGCCTGGGGCGGGCTCGCCGTTACGCTCGCGAGCATTGCTGTTGTTGCGAGCGTGATCGTTGCCATCGCGCGCAAGCGCGGCGCCAATTTCATGCCTTCGCGCAACTACGTGATCGGCGGGATCGCGATCGGGCTGCTGTGCGTTGCGGTTTTCTTTGCGGGCGGTCACCCCTGGAGCGTGACCTTCGCCTATACTGTATGGGGCGCAAAGGCTGCGACTACGCTTGGCTTCGATCTTTCGCACGCGGCGTTCTGGCAATGGCCGGGGCCCAAGCGTGCGCTTGCGGAGTCGGTACTTTCCGATACGTCCAGCCTCACTGATTTCGGAATGTTGTTCGGAGCCATGGCGGCGGCCGCTGCCACAAAGCCCTTTGCCGCGACCGCGTGGCCGCCGGCGAAGTCGCTGCTTGCGGCCGCTATCGGCGGATTGCTGATGGGTTGGGGTGCGCGCCTCGGGTTCGGCTGCAACATCGGCGCCTTCGTCGGTGGCGTTGCTTCCGGCTCGCTGCACGGCTGGGTCTGGCTCCTCGCCGCGTTGCCCGGTTGCGTACTCGGCATCCGCCTGCGGCCGCTTTTCGGCCTGTCGAGGGAATAGCCGATGCGCACGGTTTATATCATTGTCGTCGTCCTCGGCGTCTCGGCAATTCTGGTCGATCACCTGTCCAGCCCCTCGAGCGGACGTGCGGTGTCGCCCGAGGATTTCGCGGGCGCCTGCGCACCTTGCGGCGCGCCGTGCCCGTCGAAGAAATAATCGCTCAGCTATTTTGCTTCAGAAACGCGTCGACTTCGGCGCGCGTCGGTGCCCCGGAAGCGCCGCCGAATTTCGTGCATTTCAGCGCGGCAGTAGCACTGGCAAAGCGCAGGATGTCGAGGAGCGCATGGCCCTCGGCGAGTGCGAGCGTAAAACCGCCGTGGAAAGCATCGCCCGCTCCGAGGGAGTCGATCACCTTGACCTTGAAGGCCGCGAGGTGTCTGACCTCGCCGCGATCAAGCCAATAGACGCCGTGCGGTCCGTCGGTGATGGCGAGAAAGCCGGAAAGGTGTCCGGCGAGCTTTTTCAGAGCCGCTCCGTAGTCCTTCAGCCCCTTGGTTCCGAACAAGGCTTCCGCCGACGAGACAACATGGGTGCCAAGCGCGAGCAGGGGATCGGTTACGCTCGTCGCCTGATCGAGATCGATGACGATCGGAATTTTCCTCTCGCGGGCTGCACGGCACACTGCGGTCACAAATTCCGGGAAGCGGTTATCAACGAGAACGGCGTCGACATCCGCAACCAGTGCCGCGGGGTCTTTCGGCAGAGCGCGGCCAAGATTGACGCCGCGGCGGGTGGCGATGGTTTTTTCACCCGTCGCATCGAGAAGAATGAGTGAAACCGATGCCGTGCCGCCTTCGACGCGCACCGCGCCCGCGCAATCGACATTCTCGTTGGCGAGGTCGGACAGGATACGAGTGCTGACCGCGTCATCGGTGCCGCCGAGTGGTCCGGCGAAGGCGACGCGTCCGTTCAGCCGGGCGATCGTGACCGCCGCATTTGCCGCGCAGCCGCCTCCGGTGATGATGAACTCGCTGGCGGCCACCTTAGTGCCGGGAGCGGGGAAATTCTCGACGCGCATGACGATGTCCTGCACGGCGATACCCGCGCAAAGGATTTTCGGCTCTTTCGGCACGCGTTCAGTCAAAGCTTACTTCGTCCTCCACCCAGGCGCGGATGATGTGGTGCGCGATCGCCACCGGCGGCGGTGTCGTGAGCCCCTGCGGATGTTTACGCATCAGCATGGACTCAATCTCCCCCTTGCTAAACCACCGGGCGTCCTCGAGTTCCTCGCGATCGACCACAATCTCGTGCGTCAGCGCTTCGGCATGACAGCCGATCATCAACGATGTCGGAAACGGCCATGGCTGCGAAGCAAAATAAACCACGCGTCCGCAGGTGATGCCCGCCTCCTCGCGCGTTTCCCGATGCACGGCATCCTCAATCGATTCCCCCGGCTCGACAAAGCCGGCGAGGCACGACCACATCGTCGGGACAAAGCGTGGACTGCGCCCGAGCAGGCAACGTTCCCCGTCACTGGCCAACATGATCACGACCGGATCGGTGCGGGGGAAATGTTCAGCCTTGCATTGCGGACAATCGCGCCGCCAGCCGCCGTTGACAAGCCTGGTCGCGCTGCCGCAGTTCGGGCAGAAGCGATGACGTGCGTGCCAATGCAGCACGGCCTTGGCTTCGGCGATCGGCGGCAGATGATCTTGCACAACGAGACCTTGAACCGCGACGGAACGGAGATCCGTGACATGCAAATCGCTACGCGACTTCAGTACCTCCGCCGCTTGCGGTGGAATGCCGTGGCCGAACCGGGGCGCCCCATCGAGCAGGCCGATGAAAATTGTCTCCGTCGCAGGTGAAAATGCGTTCGCTTCGGTGAGCGTGAACAAAGGCTCATTGAGAGGCGAGCCCTTCTTCATGACGATCCACTCACCCCCGATCACATAGACTCCCGCTCCTGGCTTGCGAGCGAACGCATCAATGGCGGCGGCATCGGCGCGCAACTCGGCCGCGCGCTCTATGCGGCTGTCACAATATCCAAGGCGGGGTTTCGGGCCGAGATCTGGGCGAGGGGGCATGCGTCGCGCAAATTCGCACGGTCGTTCCCCTCGCGCAATGCTTACTCCGCCGCTTCGCCGCGCGGGCGAGGATACATGGTTTCGCGCAGCTCCGGCCGCTGCCACTGCGGGCCGAGCACGCCCTGCTTTGCGCCGTAACCGAGCGCGGAGGTGACGGAATCGGTTGTTGTCCGCATTTCGCGCGCGCGGTCCAGAGAGACGTCGACGACGAACAGGCCGGCCCCTGTGCTCTCGAACAGGATTTCTTCCGGCGTCGCTACCATCGCGAGGCCGCGCTCAGCATGGCTGAAAAGGTTCTGCGTGGTGACGACGATGGCGAGGTTCTCAATCGCCCGCGACCAGATCAGGTTGCGCCAGGTTGCCCACAATCGCCGTTTGTCGGTGCCGGCCGGCATGAAGATCAGTTCCGCGCCGCGCAGCGCCAGCGCACGCGTCACCTCGGGCATGTAGGCCTCGCTGCACATAGCAAGCCCCACTTTGCCCTGCTGCGTGTCGAATACTGGGAATTCGTTTCCGGGAACGTACTGAAATTCCCACCATTGGCCGCCGGTGTAAATCCAGGGTCCGTTCGGATGCGTGCGCCGGTAGCTGACGGGCGCGCGGCCGTCGCCATAGGCCATGCAGATGAGATTGTGCGCGGTCCCTTCATTGTGGCTGAGAGGCTCGAGAGTGCCGTACACGGCATTGATGCCGTGCTTTGCCGCCGCTTCCGCAATGCGTGGTGTCGGATCAAAGGTCGCCGGCATGCGCCAAGGACCGGGATAAGTCTCCGGGAAACAGACGAAGTCGGCGCCTTCGGCTTTCGCGCGGGCGATGAAATCCACCGCGTCGCCGATATTTTTTTCAGCCTGCTCGACCGGGTTGGCGATCGGCTGCACTGCGGCGATGCGGAATGTCATGTCCTGCTCCAGACGGCGTATGGGACTTGGCGGCAAGCTTGAAATGGACCAGCGAGGCGGTCAAGCGAGCGCCTGGCCGACGGCCGCCAGCAGCTGATCGGGCGTCAATTCGTCGAGGCACGCGCTGCGGCTGCGGATATTGCGCTCGCAACCTTCCAAGGTGCAGGGCATGCAGGGCAGAGGATTCTGCACGATCCAGACATTGCCCCGGTTCTGAATCGTGCCGCTTGCAACCCACGGCGTGTCTAATCCGCCGACGGGCCAAGGCCCCCAGACGCATGGGTCCGTAGGGCCGAAGAGAGCCACCGTGCGACACCCGGCGGCTGCGGCAAGATGCGTGACCGATGTGTCGGGGCCGATATAGACGCGCGCGCGTTCGAGCAAATGCATCATCTCGGGCCACTCGACCTGATGAATGGCAGCGACCCCCTGCCAAACCTTTTCAAGGTGGCGGCGCTCGGCATCTCCGGGTCCGCCGATCGCCACAACCGGCAGACCGTGTTGGGCGAGTCCGGCGGCGACCGCCCGCCATCCCTCTGGCGTCCATTCCTTGTAGGCGAACATCGGGGTCGCGTGGATCAGGGCAAAATCGCCGCCGTCGACGATGTGCGATTTGGGCGCGGCCGCAGGACCCACCAGCTCCGGTATCCGCGGGACGTCGAGAACGTCGGCAAGGCGCAGCATCTGTTCGACGCGATGGAGTTTGTCCGCGGCGGCAACGCTTTTCTGTAGAGCCAAGCGTTTCAGCACGCGCGCGAGCCAGGGATCGCTGTCGGTCGTCACGCCAGCGCGAAACGGAGCGGCGGCAAAGGCAAAGGCGGTAGGGCGATCGCCGCTCTGCGTGGAGACCGCGATGTCGTATTGCCGCCAGAGACGCGTGAAGAGCCGGGTGCTCTCCGCCAGCGTGGGTGTGGACGGCATCGCGATGACGCGATTGATGTCCGGATTGCCGGTAACAATCCCCGCGGTATTGGCGAAGACGAGCACGTCGATTTCCGCATTGGGCCAGGCGCGTCGCAGGCTGCGGATCAGAGGTGTCGTCAGTAGCAGGTCGCCGATGCGACGCAGCGAAATGACGAGAATGCGTGATGGATCGCCGGCCATGATGATTGTTCGCAGAACGAAGTCAGTGATCCATTTCGGTGAGGCCGTTAGACTTGAGTGATCCGCGAAGGGATTGAAGCAAGCTTGCCCGCTGATCGTCGCTGTAGACCAGTGGCGGCTTCACACCCCACACGGGCTTCGGCCAGGCGGCATCCGAATGCCGGCGCGCGATCACATGCACATGCAGTTGAGGCACCTGATTGCCGAGCGCCGCTATGTTAAGCTTGTCGCACCGGGTGATGTTTTTCAGCGCGCGTGCGGCTGCGGCGATCTCCCCGAGCAACTGCACCTCGGCGTTTTCCTCAAGATCGATGAGCTCGACCAACTCGGGCAGCCGCGGTACGAGGATCAGCCACGGATAGTTCGCATCCTTCGCCAGCAGCACACGGGCGAGCGGCAGGTCGCCGACCGGAACCGTATCCTGCGCAAGCTGCGGATGCAGTGACCAGCCCTTCGTAACCGCTGAATCCATTGAAAATCCGTACGATTCTTTCGGAGGAAACCTAGCAGAGACGCCGCCCCGCTGCTTGCTTTCGTGGCTTATTGGCCCGATATAGATCAACGGGAGGTTGGCGGTGGACGAGCCACTCGCCAACCGGGTCAGGTCCGGAAGGAAGCAGCCCTAACGAGCGCGGTTCGGGTCGCTCGTCAGCCTCCCACCAATTCCTCGATCGTTCGCAATCAGTCCGCGTTCAGCGCGGCAGCGAAGCGGATGGCACAATGAGCGAGCCTGAAAAATCCGCTGCCTCCGGTTCCGTTCCGGCCCAGTCGCCGGCCTATCGCGTACTCGCGCGCAAATACCGCCCGGCCAGCTTCGAGGATCTGATCGGCCAGGACGCCATGGTCAGGACGGTCTCGAACGCGTTCGACAGCGGGCGGATACCGCAAGCCTGGATCCTCACCGGCGTGCGCGGGGTCGGCAAGACGACAACCGCCCGCATTGTCGCGCGCGCACTCAATTACGAACTGCCCGACGGCTCGGTGAAAGAACCCACGATTCGCATGCCGATGATGGGCGTACATTGCCAGGCGATCATCGAGAGCCGGCACCCGGACGTGCTGGAAATGGATGCGGCTTCCCACAATAGCGTCGACGACGTGCGGCAGATCAACGACGCCATCCGCTACGCGCCGATGAGCGCCCGCTGCAAGGTCTATATCCTCGACGAAGTGCACATGTTGTCGGGCGCAGCATTCAACGCGCTGCTCAAGACGCTTGAAGAGCCGCCGCCGCACGCCAAGTTCATTTTTGCCACAACGGAAATCCGCAAAGTGCCGGTGACGGTGTTGTCCCGCTGCCAGCGCTTCGATCTGCGGCGCGTCGACGGCGCGCTTCTGGTGAAGCATCTCGAAGGCATCGCGGCGAAAGAAAAAGTCGAGATCGAACCTGCCGCGCTTGCATTGATCGCGCGCGCAGCCGAAGGCTCGGTGCGTGATTCCCTTTCGCTGCTCGATCAGGCCATCGCGCATGCGGCCGGGCCGGTGCGCGCCGAAGATGTCCGGCAGATGCTGGGTCTCGCCGATCGCGTGCGTGTGGTCGACCTGTTCGAAGCCCTGATGAAGGGCGACGTGACCGCCGCCCTGCGGGAGCTGCGCGAGCAATACGACATTGGCGCCGACCCTGCGGTCATCCTCAGCGATCTTGCCGAATTCACGCATTTCGTCACGCGTGTCAAAGTCGTTCCGGCCGTCGCCGAAGACGTGTCGCTTTCCGAGGCTGAACGCATCCGCGGCCGCACCTTCGCGGCGCAGCTGTCGATGCGCGTTCTGTCGCGCGCCTGGCAGATGCTGCTCAAAGGCATTTCCGAAGTGCAGGCGTCGGGACGCCCCGTCGCTGCGGCGGAAATGGTGCTAGTACGGATCGCTTACGCCGCCGATCTGCCGACACCTGACGAAGTGGTGCGCTCGCTCAGCGAGAACAGCGGCGCGGTTCCTGTACGCCCGCAAGGTAATGGCGGCACCGTACAGGCGCAAAGCTATGCGCCTCGCTACGATGCACCGCGCGGTTCGCCGCGTTCCTCGGCGGCCGTCTTCCCGCGCCCGGCCGACGACCCGGTCGCCGGGCACGAAGAACCCGCGTCGGCGCCGACCCTCTCCACCGGCTCGTTCGAGGATCTGATCGCGCTCGCCGTCGACAAGCGTGACATCACCGCAAAGATGGCACTTGAGCGCGATGTGCGCCTTGTCCGCTGCGAAGACGGTCAGCTGGAGATCGCGCTCGAGCCTACTGCGCCGAAAACACTTGTCCACGATCTTCAGCGCAAGTTGACCGGCTGGACCGGCAAACGCTGGATCGTGGTCGTATCGAAGGAACAGGGCGCGCCGACGGTTCGTGCGCAGGCCGAAGCCCAGCAGGCGGAAATCGAGCGCGGCGTGCAGAGCGATCCGCTTGTGCAGGCCGTTCTCAGCCGCTTCCCCGGTTCCAAAATCGTCGGCGTGACACAGGGCCCGGAGACAGGCGAGGCTGCGCCGGACAGCGAGGATCAGTGACATGGCGGATTTTCTGGGCCTGATGAAGCAGGCCGCGCAGTTGCAATCCAAGATGCAGGCGATGCAGGCCGAGCTCGAGCAGATCGAGGTCGAGGGCACTGCCGGCGGCGGCATGGTCATGGTGACGATCACGGCCAAGGGCGACCTCAAAGGCGTCAAGTTCGACGACTCGCTGATGAAGCCGTCGGAAAAGGAAATACTGGAAGACCTCATGATTGCCGCGCATGCCGATGCGCGCCGGAAGGCAGAAGCGATCCTGCAGGAAAAAATGAAAGCAGTTACGGGGGGCCTGCCGTTGCCGCCCGGTCTGGGCCTGGGCTGATATGCCCGCTGCCGTTGCCGGGCCGGAAATCGAGCGCCTGATTCAGCTGTTGGCGCGCTTGCCGGGCCTGGGGCCCCGTTCGGCGCGCCGTGCGGCGTTGCATCTCATCAAGAAACGCGAATTGCTCATGGCTCCGCTCGCCGCAGCACTCGAGACGGCGATGGAAAAAATCGAGATCTGCAAGGTTTGCGGAAATATCGACACGAAGAATCCGTGCACGGTGTGCACCGACACTAGGCGCGATGCTTCGATCATCGTCGTTGTCGCCAACGTTGCTGACCTCTGGGCGCTTGAACGCGCCCACGCGGTCAACGGACGATATCACGTGCTCGGCGGCACGCTGTCGCCGCTCGACGGAGTGGGGCCGCAGGATCTTACGATCGATTCGTTGGTCTCACGCGCACATGAGACGCCGGTGAAAGAAGTGATCCTTGCGCTCAATGCTACGGTCGATGGCCAGACGACGGCGCACTACATCACCGAGTTGTTGCAGGACGCGAATGTGAAGGTTACGCGCCTGGCACATGGCGTGCCGGTCGGCGGCGAACTCGATTATCTCGATGAGGGGACGCTTGCTGCAGCCATCAAGCAGCGGACCCTGTTCTAGGATTTCTTCCGCTCAAGCCGCCTGAAGTGCCCGTGCCGCTGCAGCCAGGCCAGCAACAGCAGGCTCGGAATGCCGGCCAGCATGCAGATCACGAAAAACCATGCCCAGCCCGTCGATTCGGCGATGAACCCTGCGCCTGAAGACAGGTAGGTACGTCCCACGGCGGCCAGCGCGGTCAGCAGCGCGTATTGCGTGGCCGTGTGCAGCGGGTTTCGGCAGAGCGCGGAAAGGTAGGCAACGAACATCACCGTGCCGATGGCGCTGGTGAAGTTCTCCGCAATGATGGCGCCTGCAAGCATGGTCGTGTTCGTTCCCGCCAGTGCCAGCGCGCTGAACGAGAGATTGGCGACCGCCTGCAGGATGCCGCCGATCCAGAGGCTAGGGGCAAGCGGCAGGGCGCGGGCGATGAAACCCCCGGCGAAGCCGCCAAGCAGCAGCGCGGCGAGGCCGACACCTTTTACGATTGCCGCGTATTCGTTGCGCGTAAAACCGAGATCGATGACGAATGGCGCTGTCATGGCGCCCGAGAGCGCGTCGGTGAATTTGAACAGCACCACGAACGCCAGCATCGCCAACGCAAGTTCATAGCTGAGGAAATCCTTGAAAGCGCCGACCGCGGCCTCGACAACGCGCGTGAACGGTTTTTCGCGCGCGTGGGCAGCTTCGGCCTCAGCCGAGCGCTCCGGCTCGGTTGCGAGCAGTGCGGTGATAGTGCCGATCACCACCAGGCCGGCCATAGCGACATAGCCCCAGCGCCACGCGGACTGCTTGTCGAAACCGGAAGCCTCGATGGCGCTGACCAGAAACAGTGCCCCAGCCGTGGAGATCAGCATGCCGATGCGATAGGCAGCGACATAAGACGCCATGCCGGCGGCCTGCTCGTTTTCCGGAAGGCTTTCCACGCGGAAGGCGTCAACGACAATGTCTTGTGTCGCCGAGGCTGTCGCCACGAGCAGCGCACCGAATGCAACCAGGCCCGGCGCAACCGCAGGATTGCAGAAGCCGAGAAACGCGATCGCCGCCATCAGCAGAATTTGGGTGAACACCAGCCAGCCGCGGCGGCGGCCGAGCAGGCGCGACAGAAGGGGCACATCGAGCGCGTCGGTCAGCGGCGCCCACAGGAATTTCACCGTGTAGGGTGTGCCGACCAGGGCGAACAATCCGATGGTTGCGAGATCGACGCCGGACTCACGCATCCATACCAGCAGGGTCGCGCCGGAAAGGGCCAGCGGCAGACCCGAGGAAAACCCGAGGAACATGACGATCAGCACGCGCGGCTTGAAATAAACGGCCATCGCCTCCAACCACGACGGTTGCGTTCGCGCGTCGGGTGAGGTTGTCATGATGTTATTCGCCGGCCTCGAGCCGCACGCCGGGCCCCGGGAGTATGTCGGCACTCGGTGGTGCGTCGCCGAACTCGACGTCGCGAATCCGCTCGCTGCGGCTCACGATCTTGTCGGCTGACGTCACGATCTGTTTGATATCGCTATTGGCCTGGCCGAAATGCTTGTCCAGATTCTCGACCCGGTCTCGCAGACGGTTGACGTCCGCGGCCAGCAGGCCGACTTCGATCAGAATTTTGCCGGCCGCCTCGCGCATGCGGGCATCCCTGCGGATCTGCTGGATCACCTGGATCGCCAGCATCAGCAGAGACGGCGAAACGATGATGACCTTGGCGCGGTAGGCCTTCTGGAAAATATCGTCGAAGCTGTCATAGAGCTCCGCGTAAATCGATTCCGCCGGCACGAACATCAGCGCCATGTCCTGCGTCTCGCCCGGGATCAGATATTTGTCGGCAATGTCGCCGACGTGTTTTGCGATGTCGGTGCGCACACGCGCCATCGCAAACTTGCGATCGTCTTCGCTCTTCGCCTCGCGAAAGGCAGTCACCGCTTCGAGCGGAAACTTGGCGTCGACGACGAGCGGCGGTCCATCAGGCAGGTGCACGACGCAGTCAGGCCGCGCCTTGTTGGTGAGGGTCGCCTGGAATTCGTAGCAATCCTTCGGCAGACCGTCCTGAATGATCATCTCCATCCGCGCCTGCCCGAAGGCGCCGCGCGATTGCTTGTTGGCAAGCACGCTCTGCAGGCTGGTCACCTGCGAGGCAAGGTCGGTGATGTTCTTTTGCGCGCTGTCGATGAGCGCGAGCCGCGCGTGCAGTTGGTGCAGATGATCGGCGGTATCCTTGGTCGACGTGCGCATCGAGTCGCCCAACCGGGCTGTGACCGCGTCGAGCCGCTCATGCACGGTGTGTTGCAATTGCGATTGTGCCCGGGCGAGCAACTCGCCCATGGTCTGGACGCGCGCGTTGAGCTCGGCCATCCGCTGCTCGGCGACGGGGTCGTGGGGCGGCTTGCGTGGCCGCGCCAGCATCACGATGACAACGACGATGCCAATGGCCACGATTGCCCCGGTCGCCAAAGTCAGGGCCGGGGCATGGACCAGGATCGTATTGGCGAGGGTCTGCAGATCGGACATCCGGCGCTTTTACCGTGATTCGCGCTCAGCGCGAACGAAGAGCGAACGGTAGGGCGATAATGTCGTTGTCTCAAGGGGAAAGGCCGCATTGACCCCGGTTTCCCAACCCCTTACATCCGCCGCCATGGCTGTTCGCGACATCCTGATCATTCCCGATAAGCGGTTGCGCCTTAAATCCGAGGCGGTCCAAACCGTCGACAAGCCGCTACGCATGCTCATCGAGGACATGTTCGAAACGATGTATGCCGCGCCCGGTATCGGGCTTGCGGCCATCCAGATCGGGGTTCCCAAGCGTGTCGTCACCATGGATCTCGCCAAAAAGGACGAGCCGAAAGAGCCGCAGGTCTTCATCAATCCGGAGGTGGTGTGGTCTTCCGACGAGACGGCGACCTACGAAGAGGGTTGTCTGTCGATCCCCGAATACTACGAAGAGGTCGAGCGGCCGAAGGCGGTGAAGGTGAAATTTCTCGATCTCGACCTGAAGCCCCAGGAGATCGAGGCGAGCGGGTTGCTGGCAACCTGCCTGCAACACGAGATCGATCATATCAACGGCGTGCTGTTCATCGACCATATTTCCAAACTCAAGCGCGACATGGTGATGAAGAAATTCAAGAAAGCGGCAAAGAAGACCGAAGGCGTCAAGCCGCTGTCCGAGGATCAGGAGCCTTCGCATCATATCGGCTGACGTCGCCGCGCCGGCGCGCTAAAGGTTTGCCTGAATGCGCCTGATCTTCATGGGCACGCCCGATTTCGCGGTGCCGACACTGGTCGAACTCGCCGCGCGCGGGCACGGCATCGTCGCCGTCTATACGCGCGCGCCAAAGCCGGGCGGCCGCGGCCTCGACCTTCAGCCCACGCCCGTCGAGCGCGAAGCACGGCGGCTCTCGCTTGCGGTCCACACGCCGAAAACGCTGAAAGACGAAAGGGCACAGCAAGCTTTCCGCGCGCACGATGCCGATGCGGCCGTCGTGGTCGCGTATGGCCTGATTCTACCGAAGCCTGTTCTCGAAGCGCCACGTCTCGGCTGCTTCAACGTGCATGCTTCGCTGTTGCCACGCTGGCGCGGTGCCGCACCTATCAATCGCGCGATCATGGCAGGCGATGCGGAAAGCGGCGTCACCATCATGAAGATGGATGAGGGCCTCGACACCGGCGCCATGGCGAATGCTGATCGCATGCCAATCGGTCCGGACATGACCGCGGGCGAGTTGCACGATGCCTTGTCGCGTCTTGGCGCCGACCTGATGCCGCGCGTGCTGGCTGCGGCGGGGCGCGAGTCGCTCACGCTCACGCCGCAACCGCAGACGGGCGTCACCTACGCGGAAAAGATTGCCAACACCGAAACGCGCATCGACTGGAAGAAACCGTGGAAAGAAGTGCATGATCACATTCGCGGTCTGTCGCCTTTTCCCGGCGCGTGGTTCGAGCTTGGCGGCGTGCGCGTGAAGGCTTTGCGCTCGACGAAAGGCCCGGGCTCGGGTGCACCTGGCACCGTACTCGACGACAGGCTGACGATCGCCTGCGCCGATGGTGCCGTGCGGCTCACGCAGGTCCAGCGCTCCGGCAAGCAACCGATGGCTGCCGAGGAATTTCTGCGCGGAACGCCGGTGAAAGCCGGCACGTGGGTCAGCTGAAATGCCGCGCTACAAGCTCATCGTTGAATACAATGGCAGGCCTTTCGCCGGCTGGCAGGTCCAGGCCGACCAATTAACCGTTCAAGGTGTGCTGACCGCGGCGGTCGAAGCGCTGTCGGGTGAAAAAACGCTGGTGCAGGGCGCAGGGCGCACCGATGCCGGCGTGCATGCGCACGGGCAGGTCGCGCATCTTGATCTTGCGAAGGCCTGGAACACCGATACCGTACGCGATGCGCTCAATGCGCATTTGCGTCCGCATCCGATTGCCATTCTGTCCGCCGAGCGTGTTGCCGCCGATTTCAGTGCCCGCACGTCGGCGATCAAACGCCGCTACCTCTACCGCATCATCAATCGCCGTGCTGACCTCACGCTTGATGCCGGCCGCGCATGGCGCGTGCCTCGACAGCTCGATACCGATGCCATGCACACGGCGGCGCAGCGGCTGATCGGCAAGCACGACTTCACGACGTTCCGATCAACCGAATGTCAAGCCAAATCGCCGGTAAAAATGCTCGACGTGCTTGCCGTCGAGCGCGATGGCGAGGAGGTGAAAGTGGCCGCAATCGCGCGTTCGTTCCTGCACAATCAGGTGCGCTCGATGGTGGGTTCGCTGGTCTGCGTCGGCGAGGGGAAGTGGACCGCCGACGATTTGCGCAAGGCACTGGACGCGCGGGATCGGACGGCCTGCGGGCCGGTGGCGCCGCCGGATGGCCTTTATCTGATGCAGGTGGACTACTGAAACGCCGGGTGTTGCCCGGCGATCAGGCGAAATATCGGTCGATGATCTTGCGATAGATGGTGGTCAGCGCCTGCAGGTCGGCGATCGGCACACGTTCGTCGACCTGATGCATGGTCTGGCCGACCAGCCCGAATTCGACGACCGGGCAATAGTGCGTGATGAAACGCGCATCCGAGGTGCCGCCCGTCGTCGACAGCAGCGGCGTGCGCCCCGTCACTTCGGCAACAGCTTTCGCAACAAGTTCGGTGAACGGCCCGGGCTTTGTGAGGAATACGCCGGCGTTCGACGGTTCCCATCGGAATTCGAACTGGATCTTTCCGCCGGCGGGCTTCGCCGCGCACTGTTCGATCAGCTTTTTCAACGAATCGAGCGTGTGCTTGTCATTGAATCTGATATTGAAGCTCGCCCGTGCCTCGCCAGGGATCAGATTGACGGTTTTGTTGCCGACGTCGACGGACGTGAATTCCAGATGCGAGGGCGCAAATTGCGTACTGCCCTGATCGAGCGGCTCGCTTTGCAGCGCGGCGACAAGCGTAACGAGTCCGCGGATCGGATTTTCTGCGCGCTGCGGGTAGGCGACGTGCCCTTGCCTGCCAGTGACAATCAGATGGCCGTTGAGCGAACCGCGGCGGCCGACTTTGATTGTATCACCCAGGGCTTCCTGATTGCTCGGCTCGCCCAGAATGCAGTGATCGAATTTTTCGCCGCGTTCGGCCGTCCATTTGAGTAGCTTGGGCGTGCCGTTGACCGCGATGCCTTCTTCGTCGCCCGTGATCAGGAACGAGATCGAGCCCTTCAGCTTGCCGCCATTTGCTGCGAGATGATCGAGAACGGCCGCGACCGCGCAGGCGATGCCGCCTTTCATGTCGACAGCGCCGCGCCCGTACATTTCGCCGCCGGCAACCGCGCCGGAAAACGGCGGATGCTTCCAGGCTTTCTCGTCGCCCGGCGGCACCACGTCGGTGTGGCCCGCAAAAACCAGGTTCGGCGCCACCGTGCCAATGCGCGCGTAGAGGTTCTCGACGTCGTCGGCGCCGGGCTCGCGGAATGTCATGCGATGCACGCTGAAGCCGGACGCTTTCAGTGTTTTTTCGAGAAACGAAAGCGCGCCGCCTTCAGCCGGCGTCACCGACGGACAGCGCAACAGATCGCGGGCGATGGTTACGGGGTCGGCGGACACATTGGTGGCCCTAGTCCCTCAACAACTCGTTGATGCTTGTCTTCGAACGCGTGCGTTCGTCAACGCGCTTGACGATCACCGCGCAGTAGAGACCGGGGCCGCCGCTTTTGCCCGGCAGCGTGCCTGGCACGACAACGGAATAGGGCGGCACTTCTCCTTGCGTAACCGAACCGGTTTCGCGATCGACGATGCGAGTCGAGGCGCCGAGATAAACGCCCATCGACAGCACCGCGCCTGTGCGCACAATGACGCCTTCCGCCACCTCGGATCGCGCGCCGACAAAGCAGTTGTCCTCGACGATGACCGGCCCAGCCTGCAGCGGCTCGAGGACCCCGCCGATGCCGGCGCCGCCGGAAATATGGCAGTTCTTACCGATCTGCGCGCAGCTTCCGACCGTGGCCCAGGTGTCGACCATGGTGCCGGAATCGACATAGGCACCAAGATTCACAAAAGACGGCATCAGCACGACGCCGGGCGCGATGAAAGCCGAGCGGCGCACCACGCAACCGGGCACTGCGCGGAAACCCGCCTTGCGGAATCGCGCGGCGTTCCAGCCCTTGAATTTGGAGTCGACCTTGTCCCACCACACCGCCTTGCCCGGCCCGCCGGGAACGACGCTCATGTCGTTGAGGCGAAACGACAACAGCACGGCCTTCTTCAGCCATTGATTGACGTGCCATTGTCCGTTGGCGTCGCGCTCGGCGACACGCACTTGTCCGGTATCGAGCAGGTCGAGCGCGGAATTCACCGCCTTGCGCACGGCACCCTTGGTCTTCGGGCCAATCTTGTCGCGGCCTTCAAAGGCATCGTCGATGACGCGTGCAACCTTGTCGGTAGACATGGCGGCTCCGGTTCGTTCGCTGCGGTTTGTCGATGGCGGGGCAGGGGATGTCAAGCCGCGCTCACCGGGCTAAGCTTGCGGCGAGGGAGAAATGCTCATGAATCTGCAATTCATGCGCCTCGGTTCAATCTTCGTGGCCTTGGCGCTCAGTGCCGGCAATGCTTTTGCCCATCATGTCATGGGCGGCCGGACCCCGGCGACCTTCGGCGAAGGCATGTTGTCCGGCCTCGGTCACCCGATCATCGGCCTCGACCATTTTGCCGCCGTGGTGGCGGTGGGCTGCATCGCCGCCATGCACGCCGCGGGGGCTTCGCTCGTCGTTGCCTTCATCGTGGCGATGATGGCCGGTGTCGCGCTGCTTTTGAATGGTGCGACCGTGCCGGCGGCAGAAATTCTGGTTGCGCTTTCCGTCATCGCGCTCGGGGTGCTGATGCTGAGCCGGCGGCAGATGTCTGTCGCTGCCGCGCTTCTGTTGTTCGCGCTCGTCGGCCTCGTGCACGGTTACGCGCTGGGCGAGTCGATCTTTGGCGCCGAACAATCTCCGCTTTATGCGTACTTGCTCGGCCTTGCGGTCATTCAAAGTGCGATTGCACTGGTCGCCATGGCGATCACGCGCCGCCTTGCCGGACAATCCGGAGATCTTTCGCCGTTGCGGCTGGTCGGCGCGGGGATTGGCGGTATCGGGCTTGCGGTATTGATGCAGCAGATTGTGCCGGCGGCCTGATCAGCGTCGCGCAATTTCTTCCAGAAAACGGGTGAGATCGTCGGTCAGATGATCGACGTAAGGCGCATCACGTCCCTCGAGCTCCCAGGCTTCGCGAAACACTTCACGCTGGCCTTCCGGCACCACCAGCACGGTGGTCATGCCCAGCGCATGCGGTGTCTCGAGGTTACGCGCCAGGTCCTCGAACATCGCCGCTTTCGCAGGGTCGACACCATGGCGCGCGAGAAAGCGCTGGTAGACTTGCGGCAGCGGTTTCGGATCGAGGTTCGCGGCAGCGATATCGAATACATCTTCGAAGTGGTGATGAATGTCGAGCTTTTGCATTACCGCGTCGGCGTGCTTGCGCGTACCGTTGGTGAGGATCAGCTTGCGGCCTGGGAGTTTCTCCAGTGCGGCACCGAGCGCCGGATTCGGCTCAAGCGGTGAGTGATCGATCTTGTGAACGAAGTCGAGATAGTCATCGGGGCTCATGCCATGCTCGGTCATCATCCCGCGCATGGTCGTGCCGTAACGTTTGTAATAATCCTTCTGGAGACGGAAGGCTTCGTCTTTGGACACTTTCAGAAAATTCGCGACATAGGCGCGAATGCGCTCATCCACCTGCTGCCAGAGATTGAGGTGATGCGGGTAGAGCGTGTTGTCGAGATCGAACACCCAGGTTTCGATGTTGCCGAAACCGCGCGGCGCCTGAGCGGACCTTGTCGACACGGAGCTATGGTTCCTTGAAGCGCACGGTCATTGACGGTTTGCCGGCCAGATCGATCACGGCAAAACCGGCGGCATTCAGACCGCGCGACGCACAATCCTTGTGGTCGGCCAGTTCGAAACGTCCGTCCCGCGTGCACAACGCGACCGTGCCGCCCCAGGCGAGCGGTGCATCGCCGCGTTTGACCGGACGGCCATTGGCGTCGATCGCTTCCGCATAGCTGTAAAGCTTGTATGGATCGCCGCGTACGTCCGGCCGCACGCATTGACCCGCCTCGACGCGATACCAGTCGCGGGTGACGATCGCTCCCATCTCGACGATGCCGAGCGAGGCCATCACCGCGTTGTGTCGTTGCACCAGGAGAAGCCGACGCCCTCGGGGTTGCGCGCCGCTTCGACCAGAACGTCGAAGAAATTCGCGCCCGAAGCCGCATCGGCGGCAAGCTTGCGGTCGTTGATAAATTTCGTGATGGCGGCCTGCGTCTTTGTCCCCTGCACGCCATCAATCGGGTAGGCGTTGTAACCGGAAATCACGAGCAGGCGCTGGATTCCTGCAAGCCGAGCCTGCGCGTCGTCGTAGTCGGCTTCTTCCGCGAGGTTGACGACCGGGCCTTTCGGCGATTCGGCCGGCTTGGCCGCGCTGAAATGGGCTTGCTGGTTTGCCGGGCAACCGCGCGCGTTCGGAATTTCGAAATCGCCGTTGCGGGCGCAAAATCGGCGTCGCCGTTTTGTGGGCGGCGCAGCGCCATAGACGGACGGCGTGCGCGCATGCAGATAAACCATATCGGCATCGAGCGGCCCGTCCATCACTTGCCGGCATTGGCCGGGATCGAGGCGATACCAACCGCGTGTGACGACATTCGCGCGTTTTTCGACGCCGATCGCCGCTTCCATCCGAAAGCTGGTGCGGTTGCACAATGTCTGTTCGGCGTGGACTTGCGTGGTCGCAAGCACGGCAATTGGCGCGGCAATCATGGCAATGAAACCGCGAATCATGCCGAGCATGCTAGATCGCATCTGAGCGTCGCGGAACCGGCATCTCGCCGGCGCGCGAGGAATGTGCAGGCAGAAATTGCGTCAGCGATGCATCAGCGTGCCGACGCCATGGTCGGTCAGCAATTCCAGCAGGACGGCATGCGGCACCTTGCCGTCCATGATGACGACGCCTTCCACGCCCTGGTCGAGTGCGTAGATGCAGGTCTCGACTTTCGGAATCATACCGCCGGAAATCGTACCGTCGGCAATCAGCTTGCGTGCATCGGCCATCGACAGTTCGGCAATGAGGTTCTTCGACTTATCGAGCACGCCGGGGACGTCGGTCAGCAACAATAAACGCTTGGCCTTGAGCGCGCCGGCAATGGCGCCAGCAAAGGTGTCGGCATTGACATTGAAAGTGCCGCCATTGGCGGAGGTCGCCACCGGTGCGAGCACCGGGATCATTTCCCGGCCGATGACCTGATTGAGCATGGTCAGGTCGACTTTTTCCGGCTCGCCGACGAAGCCGAGGTCGACGACCTTCTCGATGTTGGAATCAGGATCGACGACAGTGCGGCTGACCTTGCGCGCCTGCACCATATTGCCGTCCTTGCCACACAGCCCGATCGCCTTGCCGCCAGCCGCATTGATGTAGCCGACGATCTGCTTGTTGATCGAGCCGGCCAGAACCATTTCGACGATCTCCACGGTCTTGGCATCGGTGACGCGCAATCCGGCGGCGAATTCCGATTTGATGCCGAGCTTTTTGAGCATGGCTTCGATCTGCGGACCGCCGCCATGGACCACCACCGGGTTGATGGCGGTCTGTTCGAGCAGGACGATGTCCCGGGCAAAATCGCGCGCCATCTGCTCCTGGCCTATGGCGTGGCCGCCGTATTTCACAACGACGATCTCCTCGTCGTAGCGCTGCATATGCGGCAGCGCTTCGACGAGGATGCGGGCCTGCTCTAGCGGGTCGATCTTGGGCGCTTTGCTCATTGCTTCGGCCTCATTTGCCGGGCGGTTCTAGCCGATCGGGCAGGGGCACGACAATGCGTCAGGCCTTTCTTTCCTCCAGCAGGCGGGCAATGGCCGCGCGCAATTCGGGGATCCCGGCTCCGTCGCGGGAGGATGTCGAAAGCACGGTCGGGAAGGCGGCCGGACGCCGGGCGAGGGCCGCTTCGACTTCGGCAATGCGCTCGCGCAGCTCCGAAGGCTTCACCGCATCGCATTTTGTCAGAACAATTTGATGACTGACGGCGGACTGGCCCAAGGCATCGAGCGCCGCATCGTCGGCCGTCTTGAGGCCGTGGCGGGCGTCCACCAGCACATAGATGCGGGCCAGATTGCTGCGGCCGCGCAGGAACGCATCGATCAGCTCGGTCCATGCCGCGATCTTGGATTTCGCCGCGGCGGCGTAGCCGTAGCCCGGCATGTCCACGACGTTGAGGCTGCCGCCGCCGGTGAAGAAGATGAGCTCCTGCGTGCGGCCCGGCGTGTTCGAGATACGTGCGAGGGTCTTGCGGCCGGTGAGCGCGTTGATCAGGCTCGATTTGCCGACATTGGAGCGCCCCGCAAAGGCAATCTCGACCCCGCGCATCGGCGGCAGCGACACAGGTGTGCCCGCCGCCGCAACGAAGCGCCATTCTCCGGCGAACAGGCGCCGGCCGGTCTCGATTTCGTGTCGGGTGAACTCGGGTGCCATCACACATTTCTCGCAATGAAAGAATTGGAGTGTGTCGCAGGCTGCGTCTAGGACGCCTTCTTCTTCACGAACATCGCCTTGATGTTGTCGAACAATTCAATTTTGGCGCCGTGCTTGCGCATGATGACGCTCTGCTGCAGCACCGAAAGCGTGTTGTTCCATGCCCAATAGATCACCAGTCCGGCCGGGAAGCTCGCCAGCATGAACGTGAAGAGCAGCGGCATCCAGTTGAAGATCATCGCCTGCGCCGGGTCCGGCGGCGCCGGGTTGAGCTTCATCTGCACCCACATGGTCACACCCATGATCAGAGGCCACAGGCCGAGATGCAGGAACTGGCCGATCACCGGCAGTACGGTGGGATCGACCGGAATCAGGCCGAACAGGGTGAAGATGTTAGTGGGGTCTTGCGCCGACAGGTCGTGAATCCAGCCGAAAAACGGCGCGTGGCGCATTTCGATGGTGACGAAGAGCACCTTGTAGAGCGAGAAGAACACCGGAATCTGGATCGCGATCGGCAGACAGCCGGCGAGCGGATTGATCTTCTCCTTCCGGTAGAGCTCCATCAGCTCCTGCTGCTGCTTGGCCTTGTCGTCGGCATAGCGCTCCCGGATTGCCGTCATCTGCGGCTGCACCGCCTTCATCTTCGCCATCGAGGCGTAGGATTTGTTGGCGAGCGGGAAGAAGGCGATCTTGATCAGCACGGTGACGATCAGGATGGCGAGACCGAAATTGCCGACCAGCCGATAGAAGTAGTCCATGACAATGAACAGCGGCTTGGTGATGAAGTAGAACCAGCCCCAGTCGATCAGCAGATCGAAGCGATTGAGCTTGAGCTGCTGGTCATAGCCGTTGACGACCTGCACTTCCTTGGCGCCGGCAAACAGCCGGGCATTTGCGGCAGTGGTCGCGCCCGGTGCAATCGTCTGTGCGTCGAGCAGATAGTCGGTCTGATAGGTCTTGATATTGCCCAGCATGCCGGTCGAGAAACGCGCTTTCAGGCGCGCGGCGGGGTCCGGCAGCAGCGTGGCGGCCCAGTATTTGTCGGTAATGCCGAGCCAGCCGTTGGTCACGTCGAAGTTGACGAGCTTCTTTTCCTCGATGCTCTTGTAGGTAAATTCCTGCAGCCCGGAATCGCCGAGGACGCCGATCAGTCCCTCATGAAGAATGTAATAGCCGAGCGTCTGCGGCGTTCCATGGCGCGATATCAGCGCATAAGGATAAAGAGTGACCGAGTTCGTGCCCTTGTTGGTCACCTCATCCTTGATGGTGAAGAGGAATTTGTCATCGACCGCGATCGTGCGGCGAAACTCGAGACCTTCGCCGTTGTCGTAGGTCAGTGTCACAGGCTGGCCGACGCCGAGCGCGCCCGAGCCTGCCCGCGTCCAAACAGTGTCCGCTGTCGGCAACTTGAGGTCGGAGCCGCCGCCTCCGGTCCAGCCGAATTCAGCGTAGAAAGGATCCGCAGTGCCTGAGGGCGAAAGCAGGATCACCGGCGGCGATTTCGGATCGACGGTTTCGCGGAACCGCACAAGCGCAAGATCGTCGATGCGTGCGCCCTTGAGCGCGATCGAGCCCTGCACGTTATCGGTCGCGATCGGAACGCGCGGTGAGGCGGCCAGCGCCGCAGCCCGATTGACCGGCGCGGCGGCCGAGGGTGCGGCCGCGTGACCGGGAACCTGTGGCGAACCGGGTTGTGCGGGTGCCTGCGGCGGCTGGCCTGGTTGCGCCGGTGTCGGCGCTCCCTGCTTTTGCTGTTGGGTCTGCAACTGCTCCTGCCGCGCCTTCTCCTGCGGCATGCCGACGAAATATTGCCAGCCGATAAGCACGAGCGCCGAGAGCACGATGGCGAGAATGGTATTCTTATTGTCGTTCATCACGATTCCGTTTTGCCATTGCGTCTTGCATGCACACGCCGCAACGCCCCTTCGAAGTCCTGCGTCATCACGGCGAACGGCTGGCTGAGTGCCGCGCGCCGTCCGACCAGAACGTAGTCATGCCCGGCCTGAAGCCGGCTTGTGGCCGAGAGCCGCACGATCTCCCGCAAGCGACGACGAACGCGGTTCCGCTCGACCGCATTCCCGACCTTTTTTGACACGGTAAAGCCCAACCGTGCCGGTTCCGTGTCACGGCGCTTGCGTGCCTGCAACACGAATGCCGTTGCCGGCACCTTGATCCCTGATGCCGCGGCCAGGAAATCCGCCCGTTGCCTTAATCGCTCCATGGAAGGCGCGGCGGCTTTCGTCGCCGTCAGGCAGACAGCCGCTTGCGTCCTTGTCCCCGACGGCCGGACAGGACTTTGCGCCCGCCCTTGGTTGCCATGCGCTTGCGGAAACCATGACGGCGCTTGCGTACAAGCTTGCTCGGTTGATAAGTCCGCTTCACGTTTCAGTTCTCCGCTGTCGCTGTGGGGAAGGAGGACATCGTCCTCGAAACGCCTTGAAACCCGAAATTTCGGGCCAGCACATGAGTTCGCGCGGCTTATAAGGGAGGGGCTTTGGCCCGTCAATGAGACGCTGTCGTGTGGTTTTCGAGGTCAATACGCCTCACAAGGCGGTGAGAGAGCCCGGCCCGGTCGGGAGCTCGTGTATAAAGCGTCAATGCCAGGACCGGCCCCCGCCATCGATCATCCCGGTTTCGCCCGCCGGATTCTGCCTTTGGCAGCGATCATCGCCCTAGCGGGAGTGGCCTATCTCATCAGCGGCGGTATCTCGCTCGAATCCCTGGTGCGCCACCGCGCAGCGGTCGATGATTTCGTCGCCTCGCATCGGTTGCTGGCCGTCCTCGTCTATATGGGCGTCTACATTCTCGTCGTCTCGGTCTCATTGCCGGGAGCCGCGTTTCTGACCGTCACCGGTGGCTTTCTCTTCGGGATTGCGGTCGGCGCCACGGCCGCTGTTATCAGCGCCACCATAGGCGCCACACTCATATTTCTGGTGGCCCGCACGGCGCTGGGCGAGCCGCTGCTGCGGCGAGTAGGTCCGCGCGCCAACCAGCTCGCCCGCGGATTTCGCGACGATGCCTTCAGTTATCTCCTTTTCCTTCGCCTGGTGCCGGCGTTTCCGTTCTTTCTGGTCAATCTGGTGCCGGCCTTTGCCGGCGTGCGGCTGGGTCCGTTCGTTGCCGCAACCGCGATCGGTGTTATCCCGGGTGCCATCGTTTTCGCTCTGGCAGGGGCCGGGCTGGACAGCATGATCGCGGCGCAGAAGAATTCATACGATCAATGTATCGCGGCCAAGGGGCCCGATTGTCGGCTGGCGTTTGATCCGGCGGATGTTCTGACGCCGCAGCTGATCGCAGCGCTTGTCGCGCTCGGTCTGCTCGCGCTGATGCCGGTGGCGGTGAAATACTGGCGGGCGCGCTCGCGCACTGCCGCTTGATGTGCGGGCGGGACCGGGGCATGGGAGAAACACTTACACCAGACATTTGCGTGATCGGCGCGGGCCCCGGCGGCTTGTCAGCCGCCGCGGCCGCGGCTGCCTTCGGCGTACCGACCGTGCTGATCGAACAGGACAAGATGGGCGGCGATTGCCTCAACACCGGCTGCGTTCCCTCGAAGGCGCTGCTGGCGGCAGCGAAGCGGGCGGAAACCATCCGTGGTGCCGCGGTGTTCGGCCTCGAGGTTCAGAATATCGGGGTCAATTTCGCCAAAGTGCACGAGCACGTGCATTCGGTCATCGCAGCCATTGCGCCCGCCGATTCGATGGAGCGTTTCACCGGACTCGGCGTCCGGGTCATCCGCGCACACGCTCAGTTCAAGGATGCTAAAACGGTGACGGCGGGCGATATCGAGATTCGCGCCCGCCGTTTCGTTGTTGCGACCGGATCAAAGCCCGCCATTCCCGCGATTGCGGGACTCGATGGCGGACCTTTTCTCACCAGCGACACTATTTTCGACCTGAAGGAAAGGCCGGCCCACCTTATCGTCGTCGGCGCCGGAAGTGTCGGCCTTGAATTGGCGCAGGCCTTCCGCCGGCTCGGCAGTTCGGTGACCGTGCTCGAGGCGGCACGGCCGCTCACCGGCGACGATCCTGAATGCGTCGACATTGTTCTCGATCGCCTTGCGCGCGAAGGCGTTGTCATCCGCAATGGCGTGAATATCGTCGGCGTTACGCATGCCGGGGGCACCGTCACGGCGACCATCGAGGCTTCAGGCGCGGAGCAGACGATCACCGGCAGCCACCTGCTGATTGCAGTGGGACGTAAACCCGCCATCGATGGCCTCGGCCTCGATGCCGCGGGAATTCGTCACGACCACTCCGGCATTGTTGTCGATCGAAAGCTCAAGACGAGCAACCGGCGCGTCTATGCGATCGGGGATTGCGTCGCCGGCCATTCGCCGCTTGCGCACGCAGCCAACTACCACGCGGGCCTGGTCATTCGGAACGCGTTGTTCCGGCTGCCGGTGCGGGTCGACAATACGGCGGTGCCTTGGGCGACCTACACGGAACCGGAACTCGCCCAGGCCGGGCTCACCGAAGCGCAGGCGAAGACACTTCGCATGACGATCCGCATCGCGCGCTGGCCGTACAACGACAATGATCGCGCACAAACAGAGCACGAGACCCGCGGTCACATCAAAATCATCACGACAGTCAAAGGTAAGATAGTAGGAGCGACCATTGTCGGCGCGCAGGCGGGCGAATTAATAGGGATGTGGTCGCTCGCAATCGCGCAGGGGCTGAACATTCGTGCTTTCGCCGATATTGTGTTGCCATATCCGACGCTGTCAGAACTCGGTAAACGTGCAGCGATCGACTATTTCACCCCGAGTTTGACCGGCGGTTGGGTGCGGCGCATCATTGCGTGGATGCGAATCTTCGGCTGAGGCGAATTTGGAAGCAACCAGCGAACCAGCTGCAACTGAGAATGCGCTGCGGCCGGCGCGAAAGCCGCGCGTCGGCCTTTCCGGAAAGCTGCTGTTGCTCACCATCCTGTTCGTGATGGTGGCGGAAGTTCTGATTTACGTGCCATCGGTCGCGAACTTCCGCCTGAATTGGCTGAGCGATCGGCTTGCAGCTGCGCACACGGCGGCGCTCGTGCTTGACGCTGCACCGAGCGGCATGGTGCCGGAGAGCCTCGCTAAACAAATTCTCAACAGCATCGGCGCGCGCGCGGTCGCGATGAAGATGGGCAATCAGCGCCGCCTGCTCGCTGCCGCCGACGTGCCATCAGAAATCGCGCAGGACATCGATATGCGGCAGCGGTCCTGGTGGCACTCGATCATTGACGCATTCGAGACCTTGCTGACCTGCAAACAGGACGACGTGATGCGCGTCGTCGGCGCAGCGCCGATGGGCGGTGACTTCCTCGAGATCATTCTCAACGAGCAGCCGCTCTGCAAAGCGATGTGGACGTTCTCCGTCAACATTCTGATGTTGTCGCTGGCGATTTCCTGCATCACGGCGATGCTGCTTTTCTTCGCCCTGCATTATTTCCTGGTGCGCCCGATGTGGCGCATCACCGAAAACATGATCGCCTTCCGCGCGGATCCCGAGAACCCCTCGCGCATCATTGCCGAAAGCGGCCGGCAAGATGAGATTGGCACCGCCGAGGAAGAGCTCGGCGCGATGCAGCGCGAGCTTGCCTCGATGCTGCATCAGCAGAGCAGGCTGGCCGCGCTCGGCCTCGCCGTGTCGAAAATCAATCACGACCTGCGAAACCTGCTGGCCTCGGCGCAACTTTTCTCCGACCAGCTTTCCACGTCGTCCGATCCGAAGGTGCAGCGCTTTGCGCCGAAGCTGATGCGCGCACTCGAACGCGCGATCGCCTTCTGCCAGTCGACGCTCTCTTACGGCGGCGCGCAGGAAGCGCCACCCGAGCGCAAGCCGATTGGAGTCGAACCGCTGATCGAGGAAGTGCACGAGGCGCTCGGCCTCGGCCTCGACGTCCCGATCCGGTGGATTGTCGCCGTGGAACGCGGCCTGACGGTCGAAGCCGATCACGATCAATTGTTTCGCGTTCTCGTCAATCTTGCGCGTAATGCGGTGCAGGCGCTCGAAGCGCATGGTTCGCGCGATCCAGCCCGGGATCAAATTCGTATAACCGGACGACGCGAAGGAAGCGTCGTGGTGATAGAAGTGTCCGATACCGGGCCGGGTGTGTCCGAAAAAGCGCAGGCCCACCTGTTCCAGGCATTCCAGGGCTCCGCGCGCGCCGGAGGCATAGGCCTTGGTCTGGCAATCGCGGCAGAACTTGTGCGCGCGCATGGCGGTGAAATCCGGCTCGTGCCGGGCACCATCGGCGCCACATTCAGCATCTCGATTTCCGATGGCGCCGTTGATCTCAATTCACGACGCGGTGAACGCGCCAGCGCCTGACGAGCGGAAGAGGCCGCGACCAGCGGTGTTCTTCGCATAAGAACGTCCTTCGCACATAAAAAGGAAATTCATATGGTGCCGCCGGTGAATGTGCTTGCCGTTGCGACTGCGGTGCCCCCGCACAAGCTCGAGCAGACGGCTGTCACCGCGGCGGCGCGCCACGCTTACGCGCGAACATTCGCGCGCTATCCGAAACTCGCCGATGTTTTTGTCAATGTCGGAATTGACCGACGCTATTCGGTGCGGCCGCTCGAATGGCTCAGCGAGCCGCACAATCTCGCCGAGCGCACCGACGTCTATCTCGAGAGTGCGAGCGAACTGTTCGTGCAGACGGCGCGCGCCGCGCTCGATCGCGCGCGCATCTCCGCGCGCGATGTCGATGTCGTCGTCACAGTGTCCTCGACCGGAATTGCGACGCCCAGCATTGAAGCGCGCGTCGCTCCCGAGATGGGCTTCCGGCCGACGGTGATGCGTGTGCCTGTGTTCGGCCGCGGATGCGCGGGCGGTGTGTCCGGACTTGCACTAGGCGCAAGGCTTGCGCGCGCTGAACCGGGCGAGGTCGTTCTCGTTGTCGTCGTCGAGTTGTGCACGCTCGCCTGCCGGATCGACCGGGGATCGAAAGCCGATGTGATCTCCTCGGCGCTCTTCGGCGATGGTGCTGCGGCGGCAGTGTTGCGCGCCGGCCCGCCCACAGGGGAACTGAGCGTCGGCGCCGCCGCCGAGCACACATGGCCGCGCACGCTGGATATCATGGGCTGGATGATCGACCCCGTCGGTTTTCGCGTGATGCTTTCGCGCTCGCTGCCGCGCTTCGTCGAGCAGAAGATGGCCGCGCCGGTGCGCCGCTTCATCAAGTCGGCGCAACTGCAGGCGCCGCGACTGATTTGTCATCCGGGTGGCGCAAAAGTTCTCGATGCCATCGAGGTGGCACTCGACCTGCAGAAAGGTACCTTGCGTGACGAGCGCGACGTGCTGCGCAACTACGGCAACATGTCCGCGCCGACGGTCTTGTTCGTTCTCGAGCGTGTGCTGCAGCGCAGTTTGCGTGGTCCGGCCATGCTGTCGGCACTCGGACCCGGATTCACCGCAAACCTGCTCGCGCTCGAGTCAATGTATGGGTGAGGGAACGTGGCTCGTCGCGTTCCTGGCCGTGCAAAGGCTCGCTGAACTTGTTTTCGCGCGGTCCAATACCGCGCGCTTGCGGGCCAAGGGTGCCGTCGAGTTCGGTGCCGCGCACTATCCGCTCATGATCGCGCTGCACGCTTCGTGGCTCATCGGTCTGTGGGTGTTCGGCCATGATCGGACGATCGTCTGGCCGGGGCTTGCGGTTTTTGTGCTGCTGCAGATCGGCCGCCTCTGGGTCATCACGAGCCTTGGCCGGCGGTGGACCACGCGAGTCATCGTGTTGCGTGGCGCAGCACCTGTCACGCGCGGCCCTTATCGCTGGCTCAGGCATCCGAATTATCTGATCGTTGCGCTGGAAATCGCAGTGGTTCCGCTGGCCCTCGGAATGCCGGTGTATGCGCTGATCTTTTCGTTCGCGAATGCGGGGCTGCTTGCTTACCGGATTCGTATCGAGAACGAAGCGCTCGCCTGGGCCACGCAGGCGGCCTGAGCCAAGGCCGTCAACCCTTGCCA
>DATDLC010000084.1:0-4938 GCA_036519515.1 Pseudolabrys sp.
GGCCCGGTTGAGCCGCGATCGCCCGCCGCGCGGCCTCCGACGCCTCACGCAACGACGTCAGAGGATTCTGCACGCTGGTGCAGTTGACGCCCTTCTGCTGGAGGCGGGCGATGACCTTCGACCAGCACGACCCGTCGGCAAACAGTCCATGCACGAGCACGACATTTCGGGCCTTTGGTGCGGGCTGCGCAGCGGCGGCACGCGCGAGAAGCGGGCTTGCCGCACCGGCAGCCGCCATACCCACGAACGCGCGGCGATTCATCAGATAGCGGTGCCGAAGTTCATCCTGGTTGTTCATCGGGGCTTTCCTTTGCATGGAATGTGGTTTGGATTTGGCGTGTCCATTGCCGGTGCGCGCGCTGCGGCTATTTGAGTTGGGTGTTTGCGATCGGTAGTATGGAAGCGACATACCAGCCGGTTGCATCGCGGACGAACGTTTGGCTGATCAGAAATGTGTTGTCCTGTGGCGGGTTGCCTGGAAGGCCTCGCGTGAAAACGATGGGGACAAGAATCTGCATTACGTCGCTTGAGATCGCGGCTACGCGAAATTGCGACATGTCGGGTTCGAGATGCCATGTGCCTTCGTAGTATTCCTTGAAACGAGCGGCGACCGCCTCGCGCCCTCTCGTTTCCACGCCTCGCGCAAACAAAAGCATGCTGGGCGAATTCCAGAGCATGGCTTTCACATCGTCCGCGTTATGCGCATTCTGCGCGGCTACGAATTTCGTAAAGAGGGCTCGCGCCTCGGTTTCGTTTGCGGCAGCGGAAGCATATCTGCCTGATGCGACTACCACTACGAGGAAGAGGAGCGCGGCCGCAACCGAAAGATAGCGACTATAGGGAGCCGATAGCGGCAGCATCGCGGAGATCATCGAATTCGTGGAATGGGTCACACTAACCTCTCTTGTTTTCTGCGCCGGCCTCGGCCGGTGCACTTACTTGCCCAAAATAGTAGGCACTTCGGCCGCGCCGTGGGTCGCGGCGGTGATCCGTCTTTCGGGTCAGGCTGCGTATCGCGCTGCCAGCGCGCCGTTCATCAGGCCTCCGACGAGCGCTTGGCGCGTCTTCTCGTAATCGTCCCAAACAGCCTGTTCAGACAGCGACGGGAAGACCCACGATTCTCCCCGATCCAGGCCCTTCAACGCCGCTTCCACCAGGTGCTGCGGCTTCATCACCGCGCCGGCCGGAAGATTGCTAACCGGTAGTCCGGCTTTGTTCCAAAAGTCGGTGTCGACCGCCGGCGGGGTGACCACCTGCACAAGTACGCCGCTGCCGGCGACCTCGCCCTGCAAAGCTTGTGAAAAGCTCACGACGAAGGCTTTGGAAGCATTGTAGACGCTGAACTCCGGCCACGGATGGAAGGCCAGCACGGACGCTATATTAACAATGGAGCCGGCGCCCCGCGCCAGGAAGCCGGGAAGCACGGCATGGGTCAGCCGGGTCAGGGCGGTGATGTTGACCGCGGTCGTCTCATCCACCGCTTCGGAACTCTGCTTCGCGAACGGGCCGAAGCTTGCAGCGCCAGCGTTGTTGATCAAAGCGGTGATCGCGTGATCGCTTGATATCCGGGCCTCGACGCGCGCCAGGTCTTTCGCCTCAGCGAGGTTGGCGACGAGGGTTTCCACTTTGACATTTGCTTTTTGCTTCACGGCCTTGGCGAGGGCGTCGAGCGTCTTCTGCTGACGGCCGACAAGGAGGAGGTCATATCCCCGTTCGGCCAATCCGGCGGCGTAAAGGGCGCCAACGCCGCCAGTAGCGCCGGTCACAATCGCTGTTCCTTTCAGATCTGACATTTGAATCTCCTGTTGCTGATGAAAGATGCCGAATTTGGCGCGTGCCGATCCCGAGAATCACGGCTCCGCAGATCACGGCGATCCAGAAACTGCGCTGTGGCGCGGCTTGATCGTTGCTTCAGACGGCGGCACGGACATGGGGGGTCTCAATTCTTCTTTGCCGATTTTGAGAGCTGGCGGTCTTGAACCATGCGCCGCCCGCAACGGCGGCTGCATTGCCAAGTCCGTAAATTACGAGTGCTCCGGCGATCACAACGAACAGGGCGGTGCTCCCGCCAAAGATCGTGACTGCGATCCATCCACCGCCGACGGCGATCATGACGCGCAGTACCGCCACCATCATGGCCCAGCCCACACGGCCGGCACCCTGCGAGGCGAAATACAATGCGAGCCCGCCACCGAAGAAGCCGTAGGTCGGACCGACGATGCGCAAATAAAGCGATCCGGTTTCGATCATGTTTGGATCGTTCCCGAACAACGACAGCCATGCGGACGGAAACAACGCGGCTGCAATGCCAATCGCTCCAGTAAGGCCGCCGGCAATGGCCGCGCCGGTCCATGCGACGCGCAGCGCCCGATCGCGACGGCCGGCGCCGATGCAAGTGCCGACCATGGCGGCCATTGGCGCACCCAAGCCGAACACCAGCGGTACCAGCAGATATTCGAGCCGCGCACCGGTGCCATAACCGGCGACTGCGGCAGGGCCGATCAGACCGGCAAGACCAGTTGCAGTCGCGATACTGAGATTGGTCGACAGGCTAACGATTGAAGAGACTGCACCGACGCGAAGAATGTCGCGCGCCGGCGCCCAGGTGAGGCGCGGCGGGGTCAAGGGGGGATTGAGTACTCCGCGGCGAGACCAGATGTAACTCGCGAAGACTACGCAGCCGGCCACGTAATAGAGCAAGACCGCGGCAGCGCCGCCCGCGATACCGAGATGGGGAAACGGACCAAGGCCGAAGATCAGCAGCGGCGACAGCGGAATAAGAATCAACGCGCCAGCGACAATCACCGCGGCCGGGAAGAACATATTGCCGGTGCCGCGGATGATCGCGGCGAAAGAATTGAACAGCCAAAGCGGAATCGCGCCAGCGAACACGATCGCGGAGTACGTGGTTGCCGCGGCGAGCGATCCGTCACGGCCACCCATCAGGGCATAAAGCTTGGGTCCGAGCAGAAGCGCGGCGACAGTGGTGAGCGCACCCAGCCCTATCGTTATCGCGACAGCGGACCAAATCAGTTCATTGGCACGATCGCGTTGGCCCGCGCCCAAGGCGCGCGCAATGGCCGACAGAATGCCGCCTCCCATCGCGCCCGCCGATACCATCTGCAACAACATGAAGAGGGGGAACACCAGCGCTATGCCGGCGAGCGCGTCGAGCCCAAGCTTCGCGAGGAAATAGGTTTCAATCAGACCAATCGAGGCCTGCACCATCATGACCACGACATTCGGAAGAGCCAGACGCAGGATCGTGCGGGTGACCGGCGCCTCCAGCAGTATTCGGGTTCGCGGGTCCATGGCAGCGCCCTTTCGGCCTAATGCCAAAACAGTGCATATGCACGTTTCAATTGACATTGATACGTGTGTATGCACATATTAGCAAGGGCAACCGTCATCATTTCGGGAATGTGAGCCATGCAAAAACATACGGAGCCGGCCGCTGGCGTCGATCCGACGCCATGCAATTGCTTGGCGCTCCGTCAGGCTGCGCGCCACATCAGTCAGCTCTACGACCAGCATCTGGCGGAGGTAGGTCTGCGCACCACGCAATATTCGATCTTGTCGAAGCTCGGACGTTTGGGCGCGATGCCGATCAGCAAATTAGCCGCGACCATGGTCATGGAGCGCACCGCACTGAGCCGCGCAATCGGCCCGCTTGAGCGCGACGGGTTGGTAAAAGTCGGGGCCGGGCCCGATGGCCGCACACGCAGCGTAAAGCTCACCCCAACGGGCCAGGCCCGTCTCAAGGCCGCCGCAGCGCACTGGCGGCGGGCGCAAAAGGAATTCGAACTAGCCGTCGGCGCGGCCGACGCAGCAGACCTGCGCACCGTACTGCAGCGCGTGATCTCCGTAACCTGAGGGCTGGCCGTCACATCGCCTTAGGCAAGAAGACCGCCCTGACATCGGCGTCACCACCTCGATGTCCGCTATTGGCACTTAGCAGACATTGATTTGTGCAGCGCCAATGTCCCCTTTCAGGGGTGCTGGGGATCTTAGGGTCGCGTTCAGTCAATTACGCCAATAAAATCTGGCACTTTTTGGATTGCTTGCTTCCCAGAAAATGGCGTTGGGAAGCACATGGGAAGCAACCGGGTGATCCGGTTCTGAGGTACGGGCTCCTATCATCGCGCCGCCGGCTGGTGCGCCAGACCGGTCGCCCCCAGCTTCACCACGTCGGCAACATCGGCATCATCGAAGCGCCCTTATCAGGATCGCCGTGCGCATTGATCCCAAGCGGATCTATCTGTTCCAAGATGCCATTAGGTGCGCGCCCGCGCAGTTCGGTGTAGAAACAAACCATCCAGAGTTCGTCGGCCTGGGGGTCATGGTGACTTCGACGCAGCTGGATGTGGTTGGATGCGACCTGCACTCAAAGGAGCCATGAAGTGGGTTTGATTTGACTATGTCAAAAGCTGACGCGGTGGACAGTGATTCAACAGTGCGGAAACACAGGCAACGAGGATTGATCCCCTGGAAGCCTGGCCAATCCGGCAATCCTAAAGGCCGGCCGCAAGGCTCACGCAACAAGCTGAGTGAAGACTTTCTCGCCGATCTGCACGAGGCCTGGAAAGCCTATGGCCGATCGGCGCTGATGGCTGCGGCCTGGACCGAGCCGGTAAGCTTCGTGCGCGTGGTGGCATCCTTGATGCCGAAGGAGCTGGAGGCCGCCACCATCACCGTAGTTCACGCGGAGCGCATGAGCGATGACGAGCTCGCGGCTATCGCCTCCCAAGGCGGCGGCGATACTTTTGCGGAGGAGGAAGACGAGCGGTGACACCTGGGGGCCTTGATCCTGCAGCGCCGGATCAGGACGCGCAGATCATTCAGTAGATCGGCGCGCCTCTACAGCGTCGAGCCTGCGCCGCACTCATCGTCTTCCTGCCCTTCAACGACGTGCTGCCGACTATGTGAGTATGATTCTTA
>DATDLC010000085.1:0-7575 GCA_036519515.1 Pseudolabrys sp.
GCGGATCTGGCCATGATCCTTGTCATGCAGCACGTTGTTGCCCGGCTGGCCTACCTCCAGATAAAGCATATTGTCAGGACCGATCGCGATAAACTTCCAACCGTGCGCCTCATCCTTCGGCAGATCGTTATAGATCACCGTCGGCTTCGTCGGCTTGTCGAGATTGGCCTCGACATTGTCGATCTTGGAAACCTGCGAAAGCTCGGCGATGTAGAGCGTGCCTTTATGGTAGGCGAGACCATTCGGCCGATAGAGACCCTCGGCGATCGTCTTGATCTCGGTCTTCCCATCCTTCTTGACGATGGCGGTGACCTTGTTGCCGAGGCGGGTACCGACAAACACGGTGCCCTTGTCGCCGACGCGCAGCGAACGCGTATTGGCAATGCCGCTGGCATAAACCTCGATGTTGAATCCGGCCGGCAGCTTGAGCTGGGTGGTCGGCAACTTATCGGCCGCCGCCGGAATCGGTGGTGGCGCAATCGGCGCAAGCTTGGAGGCGGCCTCGTTGCCCTCAGACGGCCGATCAACGGCGAACCTGGCGGTAGCGGGGCTGCCGGCGACGCGGCAGGCGGTGAAGCCGCCGGGGCGGATTGCTGGGCAACAGCCGGTGCGGCCAACAAAACGCCGGCAATCGTGCCGGCAAGCAAAATAGAATGCTGAACCGTGAAACGCGGATTCATCGAACTCCTCCCTAGTGTGGAGGCGCTTAACTCGCGAGGTCCCTTCGAGTTCGGCCCCGGAGCGCTCCCCCTCGAAGCAAGTCTCTACCTTTCGACTCTCCGTTGCAATCGAGAAGTCGAAAATTTTGCGAAATCAGGACGTACGGTACGCGTAGGCAGCATCCTTGCGATCCGCCGCCAATTCCGCGACCACGGCATGATGCGGTGACAGGTGGCAAACCGGATCGGCGGCGCGCGCGTCGCCCGTAAGTAGGAAGGCCTGGCAACGGCACCCGCCAAAATCTTGATCGCGCCGGGAGCAGGACTTGCACGGCTCCTGCATCCAATCAGTGCCACGGAATGCCAGAAACGCCGGCGAGCTCCGCCAGATGTCGGCAAGCGAATGCTCGCGCACATTCCAGAATTCGAGACCGGGAATGATTTCAGCCGCATGACAGGGAAGCACCCGGCCCGCGGGGGTGACGTTGAGCGAGCGGCGTCCCCAACCGCCGACGCAGGGCTTGGGAAAACGCGCATAGTAATCGGGGACGACCGCATCGATGACGATCTGGCCGTGATGCCTGGCTCGCAGCATCTCGACCTGCCGCACAGCTTCATCGACCTGTTCGCGCGTGGGCATTAGAGCAGCGCGGTTCTTCAACGCCCAGCCGTAATATTGCACGTGAGCGATTTCGACCCGGCTGGCACCGAGCGATAATGCCAATTCCACCATCGACTCGATGCGTCCAATATTGGCGCGATGCACCACCATATTGACCGTGAGCGGCAAACCGAGACTGACGACCTCTCTGGCGATCGCCCGCTTGCGCGCGGAGGCGCCTTTGTAGCCGGCAATGTGATCTGCGGATCCTTCCTCGCTGTCCTGGATGGAAATCTGCACGTGGTCGAGGCCAGCATCCGAAAGCGTCGCCAAATTCGACGGCGTCAATCCGACCGCCGAGGTGATCAGGTTGTTGTAAAGACCGGCTTCACGCGCAGCTCTGACGATCTCGGGCAGGTCGCGCCGCGCCACCGGTTCGCCGCCCGACAAATGGACTTGGAGCACGCCAAGGCCGGCTGCCTCGCGGAATACCCTCTCCCATGTCGCCGCATCCAGTTCGTCATCGCGTTTGTCGAGCGCCAGCGGATTCGAGCAGTAAGGACACCCGAGCGGGCACCGGTGCGTGAGTTCGGCAAGCAGGCCGAGCGGCGCGGATAATGTGGCTCCGTTCGTCGTCATCACGGCGGGCGCTCAACCAAGCTCCAACAGTTTCTTCTCCGCCAGCCCGGCCAGAAGCTTCGCGACATCGGCATGGATGCGCTCGCGTGGCGCGGCGAAGGTCGCTGCGAGATCGTCCACGATCGCAGCCAGCGTGGCTTCCCCGGTGCAACGCTTCAATATCTCGGCGGTAATGGCATCTGCCTTGAACACGCGTTCCGGCGCGAGCAGGACCCAGCCTCCCTGTGATTCGTTATGCGTCAATCGCACTCCGCGCGGCAGACGCGGACGCGCGCCGTCGGAAACCTGGCCGTCCGGCCCATCCATCATTGTCCCTCCGGCACGAAAGCGCCTGGCGGGACGTGCCCCGGCGACACATACGCGTAATAAAGCGCATCCAGCATCGACCAGAGAACGCTGCATTTGAACTCCAGCGCGGCGAGCACCGCCTGCTGCTGCTCCGGGGTTCTCGCATTGCCCTTGACGAAACTGAGAGCGAAATCGGCGTCGCGCTGCGCCTGCGGCGGGCGTTTGTCGAAATAGCTCAGTGTCTCGCGCGTGATGAAATCGTAATTCGCCAGCATGCCGGCCATGCGTTCGCTGATGATCACCGGCGAGAACATCTCGGTGAGCGACGACGCGATCGCTTCCAGCAATGTCTTCTCGCGCACAAAATGCACGTAAGCGTCGACCGCAAACCGTGTGTCGGGCAGGATCCCTCGCAACGACACAACGTAACCGCGCTTCAGCCCGAGGCCGTCCGTGAGCTTGAGCCAGCGCGCAATGCCGCCGTCGCCTTCACGCTCGCCATCATGGTCGACGAGACGCGAGCGCCATTCGCGGCGCACCGCCGGATCTTCACAGCGCGCGATCAGATTCGCGTCCTTGATCGGGATCATCGCCTGGTAATAGTAGCGATTGAGCGCCCAGGCTTGCACCTGACCTTTGCTGCATTTGCCACCGTGCAGTAACGCATGAAACGGGTGCAGGCGATGGTAACGCCGCGCGCCGATATCGCGCAGTGCGGTTTCTAGCTCTTCCGGAGAAAGCAGCTTCACAGCACGATCTCCATACCATCCTCGGCGAGTTGCCACCCGGCATTCTCGACTTTGCGCCGCTCGGCGGAGCCATCGATCAGGACCGGATTGGTATTGTTGATATGCACAAAGATACGCCGCGCCGACAATCCGGCTAAGGCCTGCAGGGAACCGCTGTCGCCGTCGATCTGCATGTGGCCCATACGACGGCCGGTTTTTTGCCCGGTCTGAGTGCGAATCATCTCGTCATCGGTAAACAACGTGCCATCGAACAACACGACGTCCGCCCGCGCGAAGCGTTCGTGCATTGCCGGGGTTACTGCCGCGGTTCCGGGCACAAACACCATGCATGCTCCCTCGCGCTGCAATTCGACGCCGACACTGGCCGCGCTTTCGGTACCGAGTTCCGGCGCCTCGCCCTCAAGGTAGAGCGGGAGTTTGCCAGGGACGATGAACAACGTCGCCTCGATTCCTCCCGTAAGCATGAAGCGCTCGCCCGGATTGACCGCGCGGCGCGCCATCATGCCCATCGCGCCGTACATGGCATTAGCGGCAACGGCCGCGTGACTTGCCGGGGTGGCATAGAGTGTGAAAGGCGAACTCTCGCGCAATGACAGAAGCCCGGAGATTTGATCGATTTCCGCGCCGGTGAGCACGACCGCGTCGATCGGGCTGCCGCGTAGGGCGCCACGCGGATGCAGCGCGGGTGTCGCGCGGATTTGCGACGGCAGGTCGGGCGAGGCGTTGATCAGCGTCCAGTGTCCGTCGCCGGCCGATACCGCAAGACCGGTCTGGGTGCGAGGCCTGACGCGCGAATCACCGGCCCACGCAAGGGCGCAGACCGGACACCGACAATTCCATTGCGGAAAGGCGCCTCCGGCCGCCGACCCAAGCACGATGGCGGTGAGGCGCCCCATCTAACGGGGTCTTGGAAGAGTCAGAAAATCAAAACTCGGCCGGGAGGTAGCCGTTAATCTCAAGGCCAATGCAGATCTCAACGAGAATCGGGGTCGTCCAAACCATGGCGTTTCCTTTCGGCCGCACTCCGACGGGCGGTTCTGAGGCAGATTACCGCAGCCCCAAGCCGCCGCAAGAGGCTCATTGTTCATAGGAGCCATCACATCTTTTTCATGGTAGCCGCCACAACGGCGCCGTACATAAAAGTTATGGGTATAACTGCCAAAAAGTGCCCAGAAACCTTATTCCCAACTGCCCGTTGACTTTCGCTCCGCCTGCCTGTCCAGCTAAAAGCTCCCGATTCGTTCCTGCTGTTCGCTCGTGCAAAATAGCCACAGTTGACGCCTGTTCTCACCGGGCTATTGGGAAAAACGTAACTGGGTTCGCGCTATCAGTTAAACTGGGGTCGAACATTTATCGGGGCCTATGCCCCTGACAGTTTTGGGAGAAAACGTGGTGAAAAGTGCACTAATTGACCGTTTGCTGGCCTCGACGGCGCTGGTCTTGGTACTGGCCTTGTCCAGTCAAGCTGGCACGGCGCAGCAGAGCGACAACCCGACCACGGCGTCCGTGCCTGTGCCGGATACGACGCTCCCACCGCCACTGACGGCCAAAGACATCGCGGCGCCTGCCAAGCAAGCCGCCCCGGCCAAGGAAGAGCCGAAGCAGAACGCCACCGCATCTCCCGCTGAGCCGGCCAAAGCCGCCACCAACGCAACGCCCGTTCCTGCAGGCGATGTCGCGGTCGCCGACAAACTTCGTGAACTCATTACGGGTCGCCAGTTTGATCGTCTGATCAGCCGAAAGGCCGACCGCGCGGGCATCGAGGCTTACTACAGCTCGCACAATTACGCGCCGATCTGGATCAGCAACAATATCGGCAATGACCGCGCAAAGGCGGCGGTTGCCTATCTCGGTCAGGCTGATGCCGTTGGCCTGGACCCGAACGACTATCCGACACCCGATTTCAAGTCTGCAACGACTGCCGATGCGGTTGCTGAAGCCGAGCTCAAACTCACTGCTTCGGCGCTCACATTTGCGCGGCATGCGCAGATTGGGCGCATTCATTTCACGCGCGTCGCCGCCGATATCCAATACGACCAGGTCGCACCCGAACCGGCCGATGTATTGGCCAAGCTTGGCGACAGCAACGACGCGGGCAAAGTGCTCGACGCGTACAACCCGCCGCAGGCCGGGTTCAAGGCCCTCAAAGCCAAGCTCGCCGAGTTGCGCAAAGGACCGGCCCCTGCCGAAACCAAGCCCGCGCAGAAGCCCGAGCTGCTGCGCGTGCATGTGCCGGACGGCAAAATTCTCCGTGTGGGCATGAAAGATGAGCGCGTGACCGCGCTGCGCAAGCGTCTCGACATCGCGGGCGACAAAGAGAACCCGCTCTATGACGACGCTGTGCGCGATGCGGTAAAAACTTTCCAGACGGAAAACGACATCAACGTCGACGGCAATCTCGGACCGAACACTGTCCGCACGCTCAACGGCGAGCGCAGGGAGGTACGTCACACCTCCGCCGACCCGACCGATACCATCATAGTCAACATGGAGCGCTGGCGCTGGCTTCCGCGCGACCTCGGCAATCCGCACGTTATCGTCAACGTGCCGGATTACACGCTTACGCTCTACAACAACGACAAAGTGTACTGGCACACGAAGATCGTGGTCGGAAAGCCGAACCTGGCCACACCGATGGTCAGCGCGGAAATGAAGTTCATCACGGTCAATCCGACCTGGAACGTGCCGCCTTCAATCATCGAGAAAGAGTACCTGCCGGCTCTGGAGCAGGATCCGCAGGCTCTCGATCGCATCGGCCTCAAGCTGACGCAAGACGCGGACGGCACGATCCACATTTCGCAACCGCCCGGTGCCGGCAACGCGCTCGGCCGCATCCGCTTCAACTTCCCGAACAAGTTCCTGGTCTATCAGCACGATACGCCGGACAAGCATCTGTTCTCGCGCGACAAGCGCGCCTTCAGCCACGGCTGCATGCGCGTTCAGAACCCGCTGACCTACGGCGAAAAGTTGCTGTCGCTGGTGCTGCCGAAGGAGCGCTACAACGAGGCGCGCCTGGAATCGATGTTCGGCGGCAGCGAAATCAATATCAACTTCCCGAAATTCATCCCGGTGCATCTGACCTATCAGACCGCTTTCGTGGACGATGCGGGCAAGCTGCAACTGCGTGAGGATGTGTATGGCCGCGACGCCAGGATGTTGTCGATCCTCAAGAGCAACGAGCGCAAGGTCGCCGATATCGCGATCGAGCGGGCGCCGAATTCCTCGTCCAAGCCGGTGCGCATGCCGGTCGGCATGTATGGTGGCGGCGGATATAGCTATGGCGGCGGCGGCAACAACTTCTTCGACTGGATGTTCGGCGGACAACAGGGCGGACCTCGCCCCTATCCGCCGCGTAATATCCCGCCTCCGCCGCGTAACAACGGCCGCTACAGCTGGCGCTAGCCACTGGAGAACAGGAATACGAACGCCGGCGCACTGTCGCCGGCGTTTTTATTTCGACGATTTGCGAGGATGGTACAGGCGGGTGGACTTGAACCACCGACCTCTGGTTCCACAGACCAGCGCTCTAACCAACTGAGCTACGCCTGCACGCGCGATAGGCTCAGATGCTCGATCCGAGCGGGCGGAACCTAGGTGCCGCTCGCCCTTTTGGCAAGCGTCCCTGCAGGCCACCGCCCATTAAACGAAAACCCGGGCATTTGCGCCCGGGTTTCGCACCCACTAATCCTAGACGCTGACGCCGCAGGGTCAGGCCGCCTTATTGAACGTGCTGCTGATGCTTTCCTTGATCGGCTCGACCGTGTCGGTCGCGACCTTCTGCGCGTGCTCGGAGAGTTCCTTGGCCTGCGCAATCATCGCATCGAACTGCTTGCGCATGAAAGCGCTTGAGAGCTCCACCACCTCGGCATAGGACTTTGCGCCCATCAGCTCGCTCATCAGGTCGAAGGCGGCCTCGGTATTGGCGCGCGTGGTCTCGATTACCTTCAAGCCATAGCTCGCATAGCCCTTGGAGGCCGTCGAATACGTGTCCTCAAGGACATCGGTGGCCTGCTCGGCCGCGCTCTTGCACTTCTCGTAATTTTCCTTGGCCTGCGCGATGCCCTTCTCGGCGAACTCGCGAAACACAGGCGGAACCTCGAATTTCGGCATTTCAAACTTGGGCATTTCAAACTTCGGCATCTCGAAAGCGGGTGCAGGAACAGCGACCGGCTTTGGCTTGGATTTGTTAGCCGCCGAAGAAGCAGTGGGTTCAGGCATGAGAATCGTCCTTTGGCTGGCGGAGAGCGTGATCCTCAGACCATCCGCCCTCGGCAATTGGCCCCGTTATGTGCGAGCCGCAGCGCACCTGCGTTTTTGATGTGCCGCGATCTAAGGGTCAAAAAGCGTATACACCCCTTTTTGGTGCATTGCAATAAAAATACTGCATCGCACAAATTTGCAGCAGGTTGCATTAACGATATTGCGGCTTTGGACAAAGGCAGGCCGTTGCACCGTGGACGCCGCTCCTTGTCGGCCCTATTAAGACTTTATTAGCCGTAAATTCTGCGACACCGGAATGACGGAACCCAATTCGCAGCTTGCATATCTTCGTGATCCGCGACTGGCGGTGCACGCGCTCAATCCTGCGCCGGTTTGGCTTTGGAGCACCGATAGCAAGCACCTTCTATGGGCCAATCCG
>DATDLC010000086.1:0-5770 GCA_036519515.1 Pseudolabrys sp.
CCTGCACGTGGTGACCGGTGTTTGGACAGCGATAAAGAAAAAAACCCATATAAAAAGTGGATCACGGTCTGCTTGCGCGTGTATTGATCCAAGACAACTCGATGCGTTTTTTTTCAGATGCCGATTTGATCTAGATCAGAAGCCGGCAGCCAGAGCTATCCGACGCCAGCCGCCGAAGCGAACTCCGACGGCTCCACGACGATTTATTTCGGCCCAGCCCAACCGGCGGGCGTGAAACGCGGCAACTGGATTCAGACCATGCCTGGCAAGGGTTGGTTCACGCTCCTTCGCCTCTACAGCCCGCTCGAACCTTTCTTCACGAAGGAATGGCGCCTGAGCGAGATTGAATTGGTCCGCTAACGCACCCCCGACCATAACCGAGGAATGTCCCTTTTGGCACAAAGCGGACATTCCGAGTTGCACTGCACATGTCCGCTTTCGGGGTAAAGCAGTCATGAAGATTGGCAGAGGTTATGTCCGCTAATGACCCAAAGCAGACATCAAATCCAAGGCCGTGACGATTTCTTTACCGAGTGTGTGAACTGCGCCACGCAACGCTTCTGCTTGGCAGGCTAAGTTCTGATCTAGTGACCGGTAAGCACTAATGCACCCGCACCGTCTGACCGTCCTTTCGGCCGCGATGACATTCGCGATGTTCCTCGCACACGCTGCGTCAGCGCAAGCGACGGATCGGATGAAGGCAACTGCGATGGAAAAGATGATGCCAGCCGATAGGGCGTCGAAAATGCGCGAGTGCGAAAAGCGGATGCAGCAACAGAAGATCAGGACGGAGGACCGCTCGCGCTTCGTGGACGAATGCGTTTGGGCCAAAGAAAAATAGAGTATCCGAATAAGGTTTCACGTCTGCTTTTGAAAAGCGGACACTGCCTGGACCTAGCGGAAACGGAGGAAGCTCGGTGTCCCTCGCAAAATTTTTATGAAATGCTGGGAACCTCGAAAAAGTTTTGAAAATTTAGAGCTAGTGTCGCGATTAAACCAAAATATCCGTCGCATTAATTTATCCCGGGAAGCGGCTACGGAAACCTAATAAGCGAAAGAATGTGTTTCATTAAATATTGTTCATGAATGGCTGCGATCTGCTTTCGGCCAACTTCCTCCGGTTTGTTGTGAGTTTCATAAGCGCGTGCCGAACCAGGTTTTGCGAGGCGGGGCACATTTCTCAACGAGAGATCAATGTGAATGGGTGAAGCAAGTCTCGCGTTTTATTCCCCACGATGCGCGGAATAAGAAGATTTCAAAATTTCTAGCGGGAGCTATGCCATGCCACAGTTCGCGCCTCAAGTTGTCGAAGACATGAGAAACGCGCTTGAAGATGTCATGACGAGAGTTCCCATGGAATATTCGACAACAGCGGTAAAGGTATATCTCGCTGAATGCATCCTGAAGGCCGCTGCTCAAGGTCATACGAGTTATAATGAGTTAGTAGCTGCGGCAGCTGATCAGATTCAGGTAGCCATATCGTTGTTCATATAGGCAACGACGCTAATGCTGGGGAATGTGCGCTGTCGGTATCCTGAGGCCGTCCCTTTCATGATCCCGCCGAAAAATCTCCTGCTGCCGAACCTCCCACATTCGCCCGAGTACAAAGGCTAGCCCGACTATGGCCAACATAGCTATCAATTCGAACATCAGAATCATCGGTGCGTCCCCTATGAGCAGGCCGGTGACCGTCACCATTAGCTTCCGGTGGAAACTTCTAACGAACGGTTAACGCCCGCCGCCATGCGTGGCAATGCGATGATCGTAGCGGGTCCTCGCAAAATTTTTGTGAGATTCTGGAACCTCGAAAACGTTTTGAAAATTTAAAGCTATTGCCCACCGGTAAGAAGCGTCGATCTTACACAGCTGCAGAGGAATGTCCGCTTTCGGAGGTAAAAGCGGACATGGGTTGGACATTGCGGAATGTCTGCTTTTGACCCAAAGCGGACATGACCTGCCCCTTGCGACGTAACGCGCAGCGCAAAGCTGTGCTAAATTTCGTCGGCCCTTGGAGAAACCCATGAGGCGGCGCGAGTTCATTAGCGAGGCCATCACGGGAGAAATGCCCTATGCCGACCTTTACCTGGGATCACATTCATTTGCGCACGCCCGATCCGGAGGCGACGGCGCAATGGTTCGAGCGCATGTTCGGCGCTGAGATCATCCGCAGCACCATGCTCGGAAAGCCGCGCATCGATATCAAGCTTGGCGGTGCGATGATCTTCACCGCACAGGTCACTCCCGGCGATGGCGTCAACCCGGCACCAGCAACGCCCTATCAGGGACTTGATCACTTCGGTTTGGCAGTCTCCGGCATCGACGCCATAGCAGCTGATCTCAAGAAGAAAGGTGTAGAGTTCACGAAGGAGCCGCATTCGCCGCGGCCCGGCATCAAGATCTGTTTTCTGCGCGGACCGCAGGGGATCTCGATCGAATTGCTCGACCGTGACCCGAAATATTCCTGATATTTCCGACTTGTAGATGCCACTATTGTTTGCGACAAAGCGGCCGTGCCGATTCCCTGTCCCGGGCGGCGCGCACATAGTCGTAACAAAAGCCGTGCGGGCAGGAGGTTGCATGCGTGCGTTCGGGTTGGCGGTGGTCGCGGCGACGATCGCGGCAGCGACGGCTGTGGCCGCTGAAGGACGTTTCGAGCGCAGCCTGAAAATGCTGGCACCCGCGGAGCGGCTTGAGCAGCTTTGCGACTACACGGCAATGACCCGCATCCGCGAGCAGAGCAAGGATCATCGTCCCGACCGGGCGGTCGCGAACGCAATGGCGGAGCCGGTGGTCTCCGGCGACACTCTTGAGGTCAGCGGCGGCGCTTTCCGCAGTCGCAAGAAATGGTACGCGCTCTCCTATCGCTGCACGGCAACGCCCGATCACCTGACGATCGTGACATTCCGTTTCACCGTCGGCGAAGAAATTCCCGAATCCAAATGGGCGTCATTCGGCCTTTGGGATTGAGCGCGGCCTCGACACGCTATTGATGCTGGACCAGCACCTTGGTGCCGAGCGGCACGCGCGAATAGAGGTCGATTACATCGTCATTGACCAGCCGGAAGCATCCTGACGACACCGCCTGTCCGATGGTTTGGGGTGCGTTGGTGCCGTGGATACGATAGACGGTGCCGCCGAGGTTCATCGCGCGCGCCCCGAGCGGATTGCCCGGACCGCCGGCCATCCAGCGCGGCAGATAAGGCTGGCGCGTGATCATCTCCGGCGGCGGCACCCAATCCGGCCATTCGCGCTTTAGCGTGATCTTCTGGACTCCGCCCCACTGGAAGCCGTCGCGGCCAACGCCGACGCCGTAACGCAGCGCCACGCCATTGCCCATGATCAAGAAGAGATGGCGGTCAGCCGTGTTGACGATGATGGTGCCCGGGGGCTGTTCGGTCCGATAATAGACCGATTGCTTGCGCATCTCGGGCGGCAACTCGGCAGCGCGCCCGGTGTTGTCGATGCCGGGATCGACATCTTCCATCGTCGGGTTCTGCGACGGCATCAGCGGAGCCGCCAATCCCTGAGCGGTCGAGGCGACCCATGCAACCAATAGTGCGAGAGCGAAGATTCGTAACGAGAGCATCAAATTCCCCCGATGATGGCGGCTACGCCGCGCCTCAGAGTTTGTCCTTGATATGAGTTTGTGGCCGATCTGAGCCGCGCGCAGTTTCGGTATGCCATCGGCCCTTCTCGTCTTCGTATTCGATCGTTTCAGTGTGTCCAGGCACAGTCTGCTCTTCGGCCGCGGCTTTCGCGGCGGCAAGAGCGTCAGCGTGTGTTGGGAAGGTTTCCGAGAAGACGCCATCGACCTTATAGGCCCAACCGCCGTCGTGTTCGACGATTTCGTAGGTGACTTCTGCCATGGCAACCCCTAGGGGAACTCAAAAGGTGCTCCAATAAACTAATGCTATCCGGGCCGGTTACGCCAGCCACTTATAGACGGGGAAGCAAAGATTACCGCCCCCGCGTGCGGGCCATGCAAACCCCGATTTAAGGCACAGACGTGGCCGTTCAAGACTCAAAATCCAGGCCGAAGCGCCGCATGAAGGCCTTCCGGTCCTTCGGCTTCGCCGATCGGAGGATAGCGCGCGCGGAATAGATGCCCTTCATCGTGCCCCCATCGATGTACATCCAGTCCACGATCTCGTTTTTGACGAACGTGACGGTGTCGCCCATCTTCAAATTCACAACCGAGCGCGGCGTATTGTTGATTTGCCCGATGAATCTATCGTCCACATGGGCGAAAGGGCGGATCCAGAAGAATTCCACTCCATTCTTCGCGAGGATCGCGATCTTGACCGCAAAACCAACCATGTTGGGGCCCGGCTGCTTCGCCAAAGCGAGAAATTGCGGAAGCGTCTGGCGCGCGTTGTGAACCGCCGCGGTCATCAAAGGGTCGTTGATGGCGAGGATGACCAGTTCGTCATGCTCGCACTTCTCCACAAACCCGTTGTCATTGGATTGCGGCGCGCTGAGACCGGCCGCCCGCGCAGCTCCGAGAATGAGCGCAAAGCCTTTGTTCGTGCGGCCCGACGATTGTTCGGACGACATGGGCAGCCCTTTCCGGCAACGCCGCGAATATCGCGGCAGTCTTCCCGGTTAGGTCGTGCGGAAAGGGCGGAAGGTTCAAAGGGCCCGGACGATTAAAGGCGACGTTGGCGCTTCAGGCGATCGATATAGTCCTCGGCTTCCGGCGGAAGCGACTGCAGCCCGTACTGCGCCGCCGATGAAGGCACCGGCCGCCACTGCGATCCTTTCAGGAAAGCCGGCTCGCGGCCGGGCCGGATGATGCGATCGAAGACAAGCACCAGCAGCACCGCCAGCATGGCAATGCGAAAGGCGCCAAGCGCCGCGCCCGCGATGCGATCCGGGACGCTGACATTGGGGCCGACCATCCCACTCACGATCAGCCGCAGCAGGATGCTGATCAAAGCACCGGCCGCTATGAAAATTGCGGCGAAGACGATCCAGGTCTGCGGCGTCGGAAATTTCGGATAGGTCGCGAGGAGTGAGACGGCCTTCGGGGTCGCCGCCACTGCGATGCCGATTCCGCAGATATAGCCGAAGATCGTCGCCAGGCTGCGCAGCAGGCCGGTCATGAATCCCATGACGACTGCGACGAACAGGCAGACATAAACAGCGAGATCGAATGTATTGGTTGAAAAGAATTCGGTCATCGGCGATAGGCTCGGAGAATTGTCGGCCGGGCTTGCGAAATCTGTCTAGCAGCGATTGCCGAAGAAATAATGAATGGTATCGCTAAACTCGCGATGACTGTTGAATGTCCTGTTGCACACGTTAGGCTTTGGGCGGGGCAGCAACGGAGACGATGTATGGCGTTTTCAGTCACCAGTAACAGTTTCAAGGATGGCGACTATCTGCCGAAAGATTTCATCCTGTCGGCCGATTTCGGTTTCGGTTGTGCCGGCGGCAACAAGTCGCCGCATCTGAAATGGTCAGGCGCGCCTGCGGGCACGAAAAGCTTCGCTGTCACCTGCTATGACCCCGATGCGCCAACCGGCTCAGGCTTCTGGCACTGGCTGGTGGTGAACATCCCGTCGAATGTGAGCGAGCTCGATCTCGGCGCCGGCAGTGCCGGCGGCAAGCTGCCGGCCGGCGCCTTGCAGACGCGTACGGACTTTGGCGCGCCCGGCTATGGCGGGCCTTGTCCACCCGAAGGTGATCATCCGCACCGCTATCTCTTCAAGGTGTTCGCCGTAAAATCCGACAGGCTTGACGTGAGGGCCGACACGTCGGCCGCTGTCGT
>DATDLC010000087.1:0-6502 GCA_036519515.1 Pseudolabrys sp.
CATGCTCTCATGGGGGCAGAGTCGACCCCCGGTCCGCCGGTGATCCGCACCATCGGCGTGATGGATCTCAAGGACGTGCTGGCACGCGGAATGTCCGATTTCTCGGCCATGCCCACCCACGTGGTGTTTCTCTGCCTGATCTATCCGATCGTCGGTCTGATTCTGGCGCGAGTGAGCTTCGGATATGACGTCTTGTCCCTGCTGTTTCCCCTTGCGGCCGGCTTCGCGCTGATCGGCCCCTTCGCGGCCATCGGCCTCTACGAACTGAGCCGGCAGCGTGAACAAGGTCTCGACATTTCATGGGAAGACGCCTTCGACGTGCTGCACTCGCCATCGCGCGACGCAATTGCGGCGCTCGGTTTTCTGCTGCTGGCGATCTTCATGTTCAGGCTTGCCGTTGCACAGGCTATCTATATTGAAACCATCGGCTACGAGCCGGCGGCCTCGATTCCGAATTTCGTTCGCCAAGTCTTCACTACACCCGCCGGCTGGATGCTCATCGTCGTCGGCAACGGCATCGGCTTCCTGTTCGCGCTCGCGGTCTTGATCTTGAGCGTGGTTTCATTTCCGCTGCTGCTCGACCGCGATGTCGGCGCCGTTGAAGCGGTACTCACTTCAGTGCGAGCCGTTGCCGCGAATCCCTTGCCCATGGCGGTTTGGGGATTGATCGTCGCCGGGCTGCTGGTGATCGGCTCCTTGCCGTTCTTCCTCGGCCTCGCCGTGGTGGTGCCGGTGCTCGGTCATTCGACTTGGCACTTGTATCGCAAAGTCGTGAAGCCGGACCCGAACGCCCACCACGAACACCCACATCCGCCCAAAAGCCGGCGCCGGCACTATGCCGCACAGTTTCCGGCCGCGCTCTTCGGCGTCGAGGAGCCGCCAAGGCCACCACCGCTTAAACCGGTGTTCGACCCGGCAACCGGTCCGTGGCGAGCTTCACGAACGGGCCGCCCTGAGGTCAATCTCGCTGGCGTCGTCGCGGGAACGGTCATCGCTCTAGTCGGAATGTTCTTGTGGGCCGAAGTGTGGCACGCACTGGCCGTCGTTTTCGTCGCTCCTATCCTCGTGTTCATCGCCGCCGTCGTCGTTGCAATTCGTAGGGGGGTGCCATGACTCCCGATAAGTCCTCTTCTCGATAGTAATCTGGCTGGGCTCCATCTCGTTGGCGCCTGGCGAAATTTGCGCGCGGCCCGGCAGATATCAGGTGGTCATCAGTGAAGGAAGGGGTGAGACCCGTCACCACGTGACGATGTCGCGGCAGATGTGGGAGCGGCTGACAGCCGGCATGCATATGCTGGAACGCTGTCTCGAGGCGGCCTTCCGCTTCTTGCTCGACCGCGAGCCGAAGGAATCGATTCTCGGACAGTTCGACGTGAAGGTGATCTCAAGCTACTTCCCCGAATTCGAGCGGGAGCTGGCGCGTTACCTCTCGCGGTCCTAAGGGAATTGTGCATGCGCTTGTTTCGCGACCATTCGCCGAGCTTTGCTCGGCTACCTGGAGAATGTTGGATCCCGGTTCCTCTCCCTCCGCCACGAACTAAGAAATTAATATATCTCGCGTTTCTGTCCTTTAGCTCATACGAGTTCCTGCGCACATTCCGGGACTTGTGGCGCACTTAGCAACGCCACCGGTTGGGTAGAGATGAATTTCTCCGACATCGAGGACAGCCGCTCGAAGGTCAGGGTTGGAACCACGCACAGATCGATCGCCGCAATGGCGTCCGCATGGTTGCCAGAAATGTCCGCCAGCTCTGCGATGGCGGTCCGCGGCGCCTGATCATGTACTTCGAAACTGTTGACTCCGCGACCTCGAATCCGAGCTTCAGCAGTTCGCCGTGGATCCGCGGAGCGCCCCACAATGGGTTCTCCTTGCGCCGGCACACACTCTCAAAGCTGGCTCGCATGATGCAATTGCGCTCGAGGGGCAAAAGTTGGACACTAACAGGTAACGCACGCCCAGCTCGTCGCGGTTCGACTTTCGGGATTACGCGCCGGCGCGAACGTCGGCGAGGAAACGGCTCCGAAATGGAGGATCGTCATGATCATATGCTCTGCAAGTCGACGTTATCTGCTGCTCGCTGGAACCATCGGAACGCTTGCTGTCGCAGTATGGCCGGCAGCCGCCCAGCAGACACCTGCTGCATCGGAGGCTCCTCCGCCATGGGCGCAGGGCCGCCCTGAGGCGGCAATCGGGGCCAAGCTCGCGCCGATTGCGTCGCCGCCACTGCCGACGGCAGCCGACCAATTACCGATCGCGAAGTTGAAAGCGCCCAAGGGCTTCAAGATCGAAGTCTATGCCAGCGGTCTCGCGAATGCGCGTTCATTGCGGCAAGGCGACAAGGGCACCGTGTTCGTGAGCAGCCGCATCTTGGACAAGGTCTACGCTATCAATGACCAACCCAGCAGGCGCGAGGTCAAGACGCTCTACGCGGGGCTCTACCGGCCGAACGGCCTCGCCTTCGACAACGGTACGCTCTACATCGCCGAGCTCTCAAAGATCTCGAAGGTCGAGAAGATCGAGGACAACCTCGATAATCCGCCCAAGCCGGTCGTTATCTACGACGATCTGCCCAAGGACGAGGCGCACGGCTGGAAGTTCCTCGCCCTCGGCCCCGACAACAAGCTCTATTTCAATGTCGGCGCACCCTGCAATATCTGCATGCCGTCGGCCGCGCACGCCCAGCTCCGTCGTATCAATCTCGACGGCAGCAGCCCGGAAGTCGTGGCGCGAGGGATCCGGCAAGTCGTCGGCATGGACTGGCACCCGGTCCTAGGGCAGCTCTACTTCACCGAAAACAGCCGCGATTGGCTCTCGGAGGAAATACCTGAGGACAAGCTCAATCGGCTCACCCAACCGGGTAAGGACAATTTCGGATTTCCGTATTGTCACCAGGGCAACATTCCGGACCAGGAATTCGGGTGGGGACGCGCGTGCGACGAATTCACCAAGCCGGTCACGCTGTTGGGACCGCATTCAGCCCCGCTCGGCATGCGATTCTACACCGGCAACATGTTCCCGTCGGAATACCGCAACGCCATCTTCGTCGCGCGCCACGGCTCCTGGAATCGATCTAAGAAGTTCGGCGGCGACATCGCCGTAGTGTCACTCAACGAAACCGGCACGGTGAAATCGGTCGATCCGTTCATCACCGGCTTCATCGAGAATAACAATTATCTCGGACGCCCGGCTGACGTGCTGGTCCTCAAGGACGGCTCGCTGCTGATCTCGGATGATTTCAATGGCGCGGTCTATCGAGTCACTTACGACAGCGCGAGCGTCGGCAGATAGTTTCCTGACCTGGGATGGCTACAATGACACCGGACCGCTGGACTGCCCGACCCAGGGGCACATCCTTGCCTAATCGTCCCCGGAACCACTCGCATCTCGAAAAAATCCGCCGTAAATGGGGCTCATCTAAACCGCAGCCCGCCGTTGTGCATTGCAATATTCTGCTTCCTGTTTGCCGCCCTTTGCTGGCCATTGCTTGCGATGGCGTCGGTTGTGCCCGCCTACAGAATGCCCGCCAATTCAGCGTCTCTTGCTTGTTGACCAGTTCTGCCGCCTCGCCCGAAATTGGAGTTGTGGTCGAGGTGGCTCCAGACATCGGAGTGTCTGCAAAGACTGTTGGCGAACTTCGGAAGGTGACGGCGTGGGCCGAAAACTTGGTGGTATCAACGCCGCAGGAACGCCATCCCGAAAGCGCAGTAAAAGTGAGTAAGGCCAGCGTAGCGACTCGCGTCTCGCCGAAACCGTAGGTCGTGGCTCAAAGAATTGCCCATTTTATTGCTAATGCCGTTGTCGACGAGGTGATCGAATAGCGGCGCGAGTTATTGGCATCGAAAAAAGCCCCGTGGAATCGGCACTTCTTGCACCCAAATTGTCAAACACCGGTCGAGTTTGACACTTTCCGCAAACGCGAGCCAGTCCAGCGCATAGCCACGTGGCTTAAGATGCGCCTCAGCTTCCCGCGCAATACCCGTTCGCCAGTCAACCAGTGTCCCGAACACGTCAAAAAACAAAGCCTTTACGCCGTATTGGGCACTGCCGCACTGTCTCTGTGCCACGGCCGCGGTGCCGACCCTCGGGAGCGCCCAAGTCACCCGGGTGTCCAGGACAGACGCGATGAGCGAGGCCAGGGACCGGGAGTGCGAGTGGGCACTTCTACAGCAGGCGACTGTATGCTGCGCGACTTGAGTACAAGCCGCAGCCACAAGCCAGAAAGAGCGCGAGCCGTCCTCCTGTCGGCCTTGCGCAAAATCCGCTACGCTATGACCAGCAGCAGCCAAGGAGCATGACATGCCGGAGCCGACCACATCGGCAACAGACGCCGCGCCTGCCGCGGTCGAAGACCAGCCGATCCGAGAACGCGTCAAAGAGCTGACGAGCCAGGTTCTGCAGCAGGGCCGGGTCGATCCCGAGGCCGTCAGAGAGGTTGCCAGCGCCGTCCTTGGTCGGACGCCCGGCAGTACCGCGGTGATCGGTGCGAAGGCCCGAGAATTCTTCGCCGAAGCAGTGAGGCAGCTTGACGATGCGCTCGTGAAATCCGCCAGCGCAACGCATGGCGCCCTCCAGCAGCTTGCGTCCCGGGGGCAGGACTTCACCGATAACGATCTCAAGGAGGCACTGGTCAGCCTGCGGAAGCTGGAAGAAGACTATGTGGCTGTCTCGAATCGACTTGCTGAGGCGATGAGTGCCAATCTTCGCCGGGAAATGACGGAAATTGCGGCTCACGCCCAAAACCTCGGCGTGGAGGCGAGCGTTCGTGTGGCAAGCATGATGGGGGAGTTTGCCCGCAGCATGGACGCCGGTTCGGGGCTGGCGACGGTGCGCGGCGCAAGCGCCCGTATGGCAATGCTTGCCAGTGGCGTATTGGCCGGCATCGCGGATGCACTGCGCGCCCATACCGAGGCGAAGGAGGGCAAATAGCAACCAATGGTCTCCGGGTTGCTCAGCACGGCCCGTGAGCTGCCGCGCCTGCGTGAGATCAGCATGGTCTTCGTGCGGCATGGGCTCGGAGACCTCGTGCGTCGCGCTGGCATCGCTACGCTGCTCGAGCACGCAGGACATGTATTGCACTGGGGGGAAGCCACCGAAATCGCGCATCTTGAAGTGCAGCAGCGCGCGAGGCTCGCATTCGAGCAGCTCGGACCGACCTTCGTGAAGCTTGGCCAAATGCTCTCGACAAGAGACGATCTGCTGCCGCCGGCATGGACGACTGAACTGGCCCGGCTGCACAGCGAAGTGGCGCCGGTTCCGTTCGATGATCTCCTGCCGCAGATTGAACAAGCGCTTGGCCGCTCTCCGTTCGAAGTGTTTGCCCATGTTGAGCGCGAACCCTACGCTGCCGCCTCCATTGCGCAGATACACCGGGCCAAACTCGCCAGCGGCACGCCAGTGGTCCTGAAGATTCGGCGTCCCGGGATCGAGGCAAAGATCGACGCTGATCTCAGACTCCTCGATCGCCTTGCGCATCTGATCGAGCGTGAGATGCCCGAAGTCCGTCGCTACCAGCCAGTCCAGGTCGTCGGCCAACTGCGCGGCTCGCTCGAGCGCGAGCTTGATCTCGCAGTTGAAGCACGCAACACGGAACGCTTCGCGCGTAACTTTGCCGACGATCTCGATATCCTAGTGCCACACGTCTACTTGGAGTGGACGAGCAGCACGATGATTGTGCAGGAGCACATCGAAGGCATTCGCGGCAACGACCTGGCAGCCATCGACACTGCGGGCCTCGACCGAAAGGTGCTCGCGGCGCGCGGTGTCGATGCCGTGCTCAAGATGATCCTCGTGGACGGCGTTTTCCATGCCGATCCGCATCCGGGCAACGTCATGTATCTGCCCGACAACCGCATCGCGCTGATCGATTTCGGCATGGTGGGTCGGCTATCGCCAGCGCGGCGCAGACAGATCATCGATCTGCTGGCGGGACTCGCGGGCCATGACGAGGAGGCGATGCTGGAGGTGCTGCTCGACTGGCGCGGCGATGAATTTGTGGACGAGGCTCGGCTCGCCGCCGATCTTGGGGAATTTGCGTTCGACTATGCCGACATGCAGCTGAAGGATCTGAAAATCGGGGTGCTCCTCCACCGAGTATCGGCGATCCTGCGCGAGCACTCCATCGTGCTGCCGAGCGATCTCACGCTCCTGTTCAAGGCGCTCATCACCCTCGAGGGGCTCGGGCACCAGTACGACCCGGAGTTCCGACTGATCGAGCGCGTCAAGCCGTTCATCGACCGCGCCATGTCAGAGCGCTATCAGCCGGTGGAGACAGCGCGGCGCGCCCAGCAGACGCTCAGCGACTTGTTCGGCCTCGTCACCTCGATGCCGCGCGATCTCGCGCGGTTGGTAAAAGACGCCCGGCACGGCCGCATGAGGGTCGATCTGGACCTCAAGCGGCTCGACCGCTTCGGCGATCGCCTGCACAGCGCAATGGATCGGGCAACCATGGGGATCATGACGGCTTCACTTGTGGTCGGCTCTTCCATAGTGATGACGATTGCG
>DATDLC010000088.1:0-11409 GCA_036519515.1 Pseudolabrys sp.
ACCGCATGGACGCAACGCCGCGCACGCAAGGCATCGACCGATGAGCAATGGACTCTTGTCGGCCGCCAGAGATTGGTCGTCCGCCGCCTAGCAATCTCCCTGACGGCAGTCGTTACGCTGATGAACTTCGGCGCGCTGGCGCGCCTGGTTGAGGCCATATTGGCGGGTCACGCGGGCAGCGGCCGGACTTTGCTTCTGGATGCGCTCAACATATGGGTGACCAATGTCATCGTCTTTGCACTGTGGTATTGGGCGCTGGATCGCGGCGGCCCTGCCTCGAAAGGATCCCGGCCCGATGTTCGCAACGATTTTCTGTTCACGCAGCAACAACCGGCCGGCGAGTCATGCCTTCATCCCGGCTGGTTGCCTGGCTTTATTGACTATCTGTTTCTGGCCTTTACGAACGCAACAGCATTTTCGCCGGCCGACACGTTCCCGCTCACCGTCAGGGCTAAGCTTCTGATGATGGCTGAATCCGCCATATCGTTTGCAACCATTGCGCTTGTGGCATCACGCGCCATCGGCATTCTGAACTGACTTTATTTGGCGCGTAGGCAATCGCTGCAGTCCGCTTTACCCCCGAAAGCGGACATATGCTGGACGGGTATTGTGTGACCAAGACGGCAGCTCTGACAGATGCTGCAGACCACGACCAAATCTGCTGGGCAATGCCAAGGTTGCATGGCGTGTAGCGTACCGCGCCCTGATTCAATTTCACGGAAATTGGGATATATTTATTGCTAGCTAAATTGACTGAGCCGTTCCGATGGGAATTCTCACAAATCCAAGACACGAATTGTTCGCCCAAGAATTAGCCAAGGGCAAAAGCGCCACTGAGGCCTACGCTGGCGCGGGTTACAAGCCTTGTCGTCAAAACGCTGCAAGGCTGACGACAAATGACGACATTCGAGCCCGGTTAGCTGAGATACAAGCGCAGGCTGCGAAGAAATCTGAGGTTACAGTGCAATCATTGCTCGATGAATTAGAGCACGCCCGCGCTCGTGCTGATACTTGGATCAGCTTGGTGAAGCCGTTAAAGCCATCTCCGAAAAAGCCAAGATCAGCGGCCTTTTAACGACGAAAATCGAAATCACCAACAACACCGGTGAGACCCTCGACGATTGGGTCGACGCAATGTTGAGCGGACCGGGAGGGCCGATTGAAGGATTTTACCCCGTCGATGCACGAGACAGACAGGGGCTGATTGACTTGGTACAGCGGGCGGCCTGTGAGATCCACGAATATTTAGCCGCCCTCCGAGCCCGCCCGGTTTGTGCCAAAAGGGTCAATTTAAGACACGCGCGGCTACTAAGTGGTGCAGGCCGGCCACAATCTTTTGGCCGTGCACAAGAGCGACCCCGTCGTCCAGCAGCTGCAGATGCCCGACGTGCCGGCACAGTCGGCGGCCTGAGCGCCTCACTCCATCGCGGCGCCGGCCTCGAGCCGCAGCGGCGCATAGCCGTCGGCCGCAAGTGCCGCCATGATCTCCTCGGCATGCGCCGCATCGCGCGTCTCGAGCGTGACGTCGAGCTTTGCCCCCTTCGCCGGCACGTCGAGAAACAGGCGCCGGTGATCCACCTCGAGAATATTGGCGCCGAGCCCGCCGATGCGCGTTGCAATGGTGCCGAGCACGCCGGGCTGATCCGGAATGGTGAGGCGGAACGACACGATCCGCTCCTCGCGTTCAAGCTCGCGCACCATGATCGTGGCGAGCACGCGCGGATCGATGTTGCCGCCACACAAAACGAGACCGACCTTGCGCCCCTTGAACCGCTGCGGCTTTGTCAGCATCGCGGCAAGACCCGCAGCGCCGGCCCCTTCCGCCATGGTCTTCTGAAGCGTCAAATAGTAATTGACCGCGCGTTCGAGCTCGGCCTCGCCGACCAGTATGATCTCCGCGACAAGATCGCGGATGATCGGCAGCGTCAGCTTGCCGACGTTCTTGACGGCAATGCCTTCGGCAAGCGTCGGCCCACCGAGTGGCCGATTCTCGCCGCACAATGCATTCCATACCGAGGGATAGAGCGCCGCTTCCGCGCCGACGACTTCGATTTTCGGATTTTTTGCCCTCCCCGCGATCGCATTGCCGGCGATCAGCCCGCCCCCGCCGATCGGAAAAACCAGCACATCGAGGTCCGGCTTGTCCTCGAGCATTTCGAGCGCGATCGTACCCTGCCCGGCGATGATCGCACGATCGTCGTAAGGATGAACCAGCACCAGGCCGCGCTGCGCCTGAATGTCCTCGCAGCGCGCCTGCGCTTCCGCAACCGATTCGCCGTACAAAACCACCTCCGCGCCGTGCGAGCGCGTTGCGGCGGTCTTCACGAAAGGGGTTGTCACCGGCATCACGATCGTCGCCGGAATGCGCAGGCGCGCAGCGTGGTAAGCCACCGCCTGCGCGTGGTTGCCGGCCGACATGGTGATGACGCCGCGCTTGCGATCGGCTTCGTTCAGCGAGGCAAGCTTTACCAGCGCGCCGCGATCCTTGAATGAATTGGTGACCTGGAGATTCTCGTATTTGACGTGCACATCCGCGCCGGTCAGCGCGGAGAGCTTCGGCGCCGGCAGCATCGGCGTGCGCAGCACGATGCCATCGATCACGCGGCGGGCGGCTTCGATATCGGCAAGCGTGATGCTCAAATCTGTGCTCCGGGGCCTAGGCCGCCGCACCATGCCGCAAGGCCGGCACAGGTTCCAGCGCCCGGGCAACCCCTTGCGCGCGCCCAATTCTTTCTCCATCTCCGGCGAAACCGGCTGCGCTATAATGCGTTCACGCCTGCAGCGAGAATTGCCGCATGTCGATCGACATCAAACCCCACGCCTATGATCCGGCGACGCAGCCGGAACTGTTTGATGGCGTCCTGGCACGCAGGGTCATCGCTTTCATCATCGATTTCATCATTATCGCGGTGCCCGTGGTGCTCGCGGCCATGTTCATTTTCGCCTTCGGAATCGTGACCCTCGGCCTTGGCTTTGCGCTCTACTGGCTGCTGCCGTCGGCCACCGTGATCTGGGCGATTCTCTATTTCGGCTTCACGCTCGGCGGCCCGGCCTCGGCCACGATCGGGATGCGCGTGATGGACCTCGAAATGCGCACCTGGTACGGCGCGCCTGCCTATTTCGTGCTCGGCGCGGTCCATGCCATCGCCTTCTGGTTCACGGTCTCCTTTTTCACGCCACTTGTGCTGCTGGTTCCGTTCTTCAACGAGCGGCGCCGGCTGCTGCACGACATCCTTCTCGGCACCTTGGTCATCAACAACAACGCCCGTGCAACGGTGCTGCGCTCGTCCATGCAGCCCGCCCGGACCGGATAAGCCTTTGACGGAATGGGTCCGAAGCGCGATGCTAGAGTCGACATGATCGAAATGACGGGCTGACAGGTGAGCCAGCACTCTCGCGATACACCCCAGTTCTACCTGACGGCCCCATCGCCGTGCCCCTATTTGGAAGGCCAGGAAGAGCGCAAGGTGTTCACGCACCTCGTCGGCGACCGCGCCGCCGAGCTCAACGATCTGCTCACGCATGGCGGTTTCCGTCGCAGCCAGTCGATCGCATATCGCCCGGCCTGCGAAGGCTGCCGCGCCTGCGTCTCGGTGCGCGTCGTCGCGGCCGACTTTGCCCCTTCGCGCAACATGCGCCGCATAGCCGAACGCAATTCCGATATCGTCGGCGAGATGCGCGCTCCCGCCCCGAGCTCCGAGCAATATTCGGTCTTTCGCGCCTATCTCGACGTCCGCCATCGCGACGGCGGCATGGCCGACATGACGGTGCTCGATTACGCAATGATGATCGAGGACAGCCACGTCGACACCCGGCTCGTCGAATATCGCCGGCGCGGCCCCGATACCGGGATCAACGGGCGCGGCGCGGGAGAGATGCTCGCTGTCGCCCTCACAGACGTGCTCAGCGACGGCCTGTCGATGGTCTATTCGTTTTTCGATCCGGATGAGGCCGACCGCTCGCTCGGCACCTTCATGATCCTCGACCACGTCGAGCGGGCCAACCGTATGGGCCTGCCTTACGTCTATCTCGGCTATTGGGTCGCGGGCTCGCGCAAGATGGACTACAAAGGCCGCTTCTTGCCGCAGGAACGGTTGATGCCGTCCGGCTGGAGCCGCGTGGAAAAGTAGCGGGGCTCAGCCGAATATCTGGTCGGCCAGCAGCTTGAAATTCAGTGCGATCAGCAGCGCCGCCGTCAGCGCGGCCAGTACAGTGACCCATTTCGGCGCCACCAGCGCGCCCATCTTGGTGCGGTCGGCGGTAAACATCACCAGCGGCACGATCGAGAACGGCAGGGCCAGGCCGAGGATGACCTGGCTCAGGATCAGAAGCTTCGCCGTTCCGGCCTCGCCGTACCAGATGGTGACGATCGCCGCCGGCACGATGGCGATCGCGCGCGTGACCAGCCGCCGCGCCCAGGGCGGCAGACGAATGTCGATGAAGCCCTCCATCACAATCTGACCGGACAACGTCGCGGTGACGGTCGAATTCAGGCCGCAGCACAAAAGCGCAATGCCGAACAAAGTCGGCGCGATGGCAGAGCCCAAGAGCGGCGCCAGGAACGAATGCGCCTGGTCGAGCTCGGCGACGTCCACCTTGCCCGCCTTGTTGAAGGTGGCGGCGGCGAGGATCAGGATCGAGGCGTTGATGGTCAGCGCGAACATCAGTGCGATCGTGGAATCGGTGGTCGCCAGCTTGATCGCTTCGCGCTTGTCCTCGACGCTATCGCCGAAGCGGCGCGTCTGCACAACGCCGGAGTGCAGATAGAGATTGTGCGGCATCACCGTCGCGCCAATGATGCCGATGGCGAGATAAAGCATGTCGGGATTGGTCACCACCGACGTGGTAGGCGCAAAGCCGCGGATCACCGCGCCCCAGTCGGGATCGGCCATCGCGATCTGCACGACGAAGCAGACCGCGATCACGCCGAGCAGCGTGACTATGAAGGCCTCGATCCAGCGGAACCCGAGATTCTGCATCCACAGGATCAGGAACACGTCGAGCGCCGTGATCAGCACGCCGATCTCGAGCGGTATGCCGAAAAGCAGGTTGAGTCCGATGGCGGTGCCGATGACCTCGGCCAGGTCGGTGGCGCAGATCGCGATCTCGGCCAGCACCCAGAGCGGCCATGACAGCGCGCGCGGGAAAGCGTCGCGGCAGGCCTGCGCCAGATCGCGGCCCGCGCCGATACCGAGCCGCGCGCACAACGCCTGCAACAGGATCGCCATCAGGTTGGAGAGCAGCGCGACGGTGAGCAGCGCGTAGCCGAATTTGGAGCCGCCGGCGAGCGAGGTCGCCCAGTTGCCAGGGTCCATGTAGCCGACCGCAACCAGATAACCGGGGCCGAGGAAACTGACGAGCTTGCGCCAGAACGAGCCGGTTGGCCGGGTGGCGATCGACCCGAACACCTCCGCCAGCGCCGGACGCCCGCGGTCGCGCCGCCAGCCGGGTGTTTCGGCGATCGCAGGCGGCTCTATGCGCGCATCCATCGTGAACTTTCTATCATTGTTCCGCCGCCAATATAGCTAGTTGCGAATAATTTGCAATTGCATAACAAGCGGGAACTTTTGGAATTCCCCTGAGTTATTGGGCGCTTGCAGTCCGCCACCGGGGCGGCGGTCGCAACGGTCACATCCGCCTGGAGCATTGCCGCCGCCATGAGGACCATTAGGACCCATCGCGACTGGCTTTGGCCATGCGCCCTGCTTACGCTGGTGGCAGGACCGGCGTGGGCTGCCGAGGGCGGCGGAAAGGGCGCATCAGACGCCGTCTTCATCGCCGAGATCGTCGTGCTAATGCTTGTCGGTCGGCTTTTGGGCGAAGCCATGTCACGCCTGGGCCAGCCCTCCGTGATGGGCCAGCTGATCGCCGGCCTCCTGCTCGGCCCTTCCTTTTTCGGCCTGCTGCTTCCCGACGTGCAGCACGCATTGTTTCCGAAAAATCCCGAACAGAAGGCGATGATCGACGGGATCTCGCAGTTCGGCATCCTGCTGCTGCTTTTGCTCGCAGGGATGGAGACCGATCTCAAACTGGTGCGCCAGACGGGCCGTGCGTCGCTGTTCGCCTCGCTGATGGGCATCGTCATCCCGTTCATCTGCGGTGTCGCGCTTGGCGAGGCCTTGCCCGACAGCATGCTGCCGGACCCCGGCAAGCGGCTGATCACCTCGCTCTTTCTCGGAACCGCGCTCTCGATCGCATCGGTGAAAATCGTCGCCATGGTCGTGCGCGAAATGAATTTCATGCGCCGCATCGTCGGCCAGGTGATCCTCGCATCCGCGATCATCGACGATAGCATCGGCTGGATCATCGTTTCGATCATCTTCAGTCTCGCCTTGCACGGCTCGGTCGAACCGATGTCGTTCGCGCAGAGCATCATTGGAACCATCGCGTTCATGATCGCAAGCCTGACGGTCGGCCGACGCGCCGTGTTTTTTACGATCCGCTGGGTAAACGATCATCTCGTCAGCGAGTTCGCGGTGGTCACCGCCATCCTCTGCATCATGGGCATTATGGCCCTGATTACGCATCTGATCGGCGTGCATACCGTGCTTGGTGCCTTCGTTGCCGGCATTTTGGTCGGCGAATCCCCGATCCTGACGCGGCATATCGACGAACAGCTGCGCGGGCTTATCACTGCGTTCTTTGCGCCGGTCTTTTTCGGCATCGCCGGATTGACCGCCGATCTCACCATCCTGGCCGATCCGAAGATCGCGTTGTTCACGGTCGGCCTCGTGCTCGTTGCCAGCGTCGGAAAATTTGCCGGCGCGTTCATCGGTGCGGAACTCGGCGGGCTGACGCGGCGCGAGGGTCTGGCACTCGCCTGCGGGATGAACGCGCGCGGTTCGACTGAAGTCATTATCGCGACCGTCGGATTGTCGATGGGCGCCCTCAATCAGGACCTCTTCACGATGATTGTCGCCATGGCGGTGATCACCACAACCGCCATGCCGCCGACGCTGCGCTGGGCGCTCAGCCGCATCCCGATGCGCAAGGAAGAAAAACAGCGGCTTGAGCGCGAGGAGCTCGAACAAAGAGGCTTTGTGCCCAACCTCGAGCGTCTGCTCATCGCCGTCGACGACAGCCCGAACGGCAAATTTGCCTCGCGCGTCGCCGGCGTGCTGGCGGGCACGCACGGAATGCCGACGACCGTGCTGCACATTGCGAACCCGAGCAAAATCGAAAGCACGATGCCGGAAGAGCCCGAAAAGGCGACCGCGGCCCCCTCGCCCGAGGACAAGCCCGAGCAGAAGAAGGTCAACGGCAAGCAGGACAACGGCAAGAACGACAAAAAGGAAGACAAAAAGGAAGACGATAAGAAAACACAAAAAGAGGAAGAAAAGGCGCAAGGCGCCGGCGAGGCCGTGCAGCAAGCGGCGGCCCAGATCCAGAGCAAACAGAAAAAGGAAGAGAAAGTCGACAATCCGGTCGAAGTGACGACGATCGTTCACGAGCAGCCGAGCCCGGCCGCAATCGCCGAAGAAGCGGAAAAAGGCTACGACGTTTTCGTCATCGGACTTGAGAAAACATCGAAACCGAGCGCTGAATTCGACAATGGCGTGACCAACCTCGCCAAGGGTTTTGACGGACCGCTGATCATCTCGGCGGTGCGTAATGATCTGCAGGAGAAGCCCGACGGCAAGCTCAGCATTCTCGTTCCAGTCAATGGCACCGAGCCGTCACGCCGCGCCGCTGAGGTCGCGCTGACCATGGCACGCGCGACAAAGGCGCCGGTGACTGTGCTTTACGTTGCGGTGCGCACGGCCACCCGGCGCGGCATGCGTCGCGGCATCAGGACCCGCCGTCACGAAGAAGCGATTCTGAAGGATATCGTCGCGATCGCCGACGGCTACAACATGAGCATCCGCACTGCGGTCGTGGCCGAGCGCGCCGCCGATGAGGCCATTCTCAGCGAGCTTGAGCGGCGCAATCACAATCTTGTGGTGATGGGCGTCGGCCGCCGCCCGGGCGAGAGGTTGTTCTTCGGGGACACCGCGTCGGCGCTGCTCGAGAAATCGAAACGCTCGCTGCTGTTCGTGGCGAGTTGAAAGTTTCGCCCGCTCACTCAGGGGCGCGCTGAAGCGCGCCGTCCTTCGGACGGCTATGGCCGAGCATGACGGTGGAGAGGCGGTCTCACACTGCCGCTCGTCCCCGCGGAGGCGGGACCCAGCTCTGTTCGCAAAAACCTGGATTCCCGCTTGCGCGGGAATGAGCGGATCAATTGGGTCCGCCACCGGCACCTTTCCGGTGACTCCGGGTCGCTCGCTGCCGCTCGCGCCCGTGGGAATGACGGCCTATTCGTCGGTGTCGGCCTCGGCGGCGGCCTTGCCGTTGCTCGGCAGGCTGCGGAATTTGTTGTTCTTCGGAAAACCCTTGGGCGCGATGCGGCCCGCATCGGCGCGATTGCCGCGCCAGTCCTTGAGCTCCTTCATCGGCATGTTGAAGCTGCGGCCGGCGGCATCGTTCCAGGACAGGCCGGCCTCTGCGGTGAACGTGGTCACGTCCGAGAGGCCTTTTTCCTTGTGGCGCTGCAGGCGCACGCCGCGCCCGCGCCCCATCTCGGGCACCTGGTTGAGCGGGAAAATCACCATCTTGCGGTTGGCGCCGATCGCCGCCGCGAGTTCGCCATCGACGGTCGTCATCGCGCCCGCCTTGTCCGGCGCCTTGAGATTGAGCACCTGCTTGCCCTTGCGGGTTGTGCCGAGACATTCGTCCTCGGCCACAACGAAGCCATTGCCCTGATGGCTCGCGACCAGGAATTTGCGGCCGCCTTGGTAGGCGAGCGCTGCCACCACATCGGCATTTTCGAGATCGATGAACAGACGCACCGGCTCGCCATGGCCGCGGCCGCCCGGAAGCTTCGACGCATCGAGCGTATAGAAGCGCCCATTGCTGCCGAAGATCATCACTTTGGCGGTGGTTTCGGTCGGGAAGGCAAATTTCAGCGCGTCATCGGTCTTGAAGCTGACGCCGGAAAAATCCGTGACGTGGCCGCGCAACGCGCGAATCCACCCTTTATCCGACACGACGACAGTGATCGGCTCGCGCACGACCATCGCCTCTTCGATCGCGGCCTCGTCATGCGCCGGGGCGATGCCGAAGGTCGTGCGGCGCTTGCCAATGTCGGTCTTCGGCCCATACTTTTCACTGATCTCCTTGATCTGGCCCGAAATCGTCTTCCATTGCTGGGCCGGCGAGGCGATCAGCGCCTTGAGCTTGGTACGTTCTTCACGCAGCGCCTTGTCCTCGGCGCGGATTTCCATCTCCTCGAGCCTGCGCAAGTTGCGTAGCCGCATGTTGAGAATGGCGTCCGCCTGCACATCGGTGAGTTTGAAGGTCTTCATCAGGACGGGCTTGGGCTCGTCCTCCTTGCGGATGATCTTGATGACCTTGTCGAGGTTGAGGTAGGCGACGAGATAGCCGCCCAGCACTTCCAGGCGATGCTCGATTTCGGCCAGCCGATGTCTTGAACGGCGCAGCAGCACCTCGCGCCGATGGTCGAGCCATTCGCGCAAGGCTTCGGCTAGGCCCAGCACTTGCGGAATGCGGCCCTTCACCAGCACGTTCATGTTGAGCGGAACGCGGCTTTCGAGCTCAGTCAGCTTGAACAGCGATTCCATCATCAGCTCGCCATCGACCGAGCGCGACCGCGGCTCAATGACCAGCCGGATGTCTTCGGCCGATTCATCGCGCACATCGGCAACCAGCGGCAGCTTCTTCTCGTTGATCAGTTCAGCCAGCGTTTCCACCAGGCGCGATTTCTGTACCAGCCACGGAATTTCGGTAATGACGATCACGTAGGTGCCGCGCCCGGTGTCTTCCTGTTTCCACCGCGCCCGCACGCGAAACGAGCCGCGGCCGGTGTTGTAGGCTTCGGCGATCGTCTCAGGTGTATCGACAATGATGCCGCCGGTCGGAAAATCCGGGCCCTTGACGTATTTGAGCAGCGTCCTGCTGCGCGCTTTCGGATTGTCGATGAGGAACAGCGCGGCGTCGCACAGCTCGGCCGCATTGTGCGGCGGAATGGACGTCGCCATGCCGACCGCGATGCCTTGCGAACCGTTGGCGAGCAGGTTGGGAAAGGCGGCCGGCAGCACCACCGGTTCCTGATTGGTGCCGTCATAGGTCGCGCGAAAATCGACGGTGTCTTCGTCGATGCCGTCGATCAGCAGCCGCGCCACTTCGGTAAGCCGCGCTTCGGTGTATCGCATGGCGGCGGCATTATCGCCGTCGACATTTCCGAAATTGCCCTGCCCGTCCACCAACGGATAACGCTGCGCGAAATCCTGCGCTAGCCGCACCAGCGCGTCATAGATCGCCTGATCGCCGTGCGGATGGAAATTGCCCATCACGTCGCCGACGACCTTGGCAGATTTCTTGAAGGCGGCGCCCGGATCGAGCCGCAGCAGCCGCATGCCGTAGAGAATACGGCGGTGCACCGGCTTGAGCCCATCGCGCGCATCGGGCAGCGCGCGATTCATGATCGTGGAAAGTGCATAGGCGAGGTAGCGCTCTTCAAGCGCCTCGCGCAGGGCGACCTCCTCGACCGCGCCTTTTTCAGGGGGAATCAGTCGTTTTCCCATGCTCGATAGCTAGACGGTTGTGCCGCGATGAACAAGCGATGAACACACCGGCCATCTATTCTTCCAGTTATTTCCTGTAAATTTAGCGAACTCGACGACCTGGCCGGTGTTATCCAGCGCCGACCACGTTTGGATCCAGGCTCTACAAGGAGGCGAGGACGCAATGCGCCGAATTGTACTTGCAGCTGCCGCCACGCTCGCCATTCTCACGGCGAGTTCGATCGCCCCAAATCGCGCCGAAGCGCCGAAGCCATGACGGCCATGGCGCCGACCGGTCTCAAGGCCACCGTCCAGGACACCAATCTGCTTCAGGAACGTTCAGGTTGCCTGCCGCCGCGTCTGGCGCTGCGGACCGTATGGCTGCGGCTGGCGACGGGTTTGCTGGCGAACTTGCACCTTATTACGGCGGCTACGGCTTTTACGGCGGCGGTCCGTACTACGGCGGCTACGATCGGCCCTACCGGCGTTACTGGTGGTAAGTGAGAGAGTCACCTGTAACATGAGGTGACATACTAGTGCGTCGATTCACAGGAAACGCGCTTTTTCCTTGCGTATCCTTGAATCTGCGGTTACTTGGAATCTCATCGGGCAACATGCGAACACGGGCAAATATGTTGCCCCCATGTTGCCCCGGAGGCTCCACTGGTGGCTAAGCGCACCCTCACCGACCGCACCCTTAAGGCGCTCAAGCCCGCGAAGGCGGGCAAGCGTTATGACGTTTCGGATTCGGTTGTGCCCGGCCTTGCCGTTCGCGTGACCGACAGCGGACAACGTACCTTTGTCCTCATCGCCAGATTCCCCGGCAGCAAAAATCCCACCCGCCGCGCCC
>DATDLC010000089.1:0-11730 GCA_036519515.1 Pseudolabrys sp.
CGGATCACGTCTGCGCACCATCAAACGGTTTTCGAGCCGCCGTTTATGACAGCATCGGCCCGCCATTGACGTTCATGATCATCAATAGCGGTACCCGTTGGCTCCCCGAACCTGAAACCTTCGGCTCAAAGTCGGGGCGGGTGTGCCGCCAAAGGCGCAAACTGGCCATCAGCCGCAATCCTTCGGTTGGCGTCCAAATGGTGGGCGGGCCTTGTAGAAGAGTCGAGTCATCGGTCGATTAAAGTTGTTGAGGAACTTTGACAACCTGGCGGTCGGCCTTGCTGGGGCTCATGTTTTCTAGGTCGGCGAGCATTGCTCTTTCACTATCGGAACAAAAATTTTACAGTCGTTTGTCTTTTTTAAATGCGGCGACTCAAAAGCCGGCCAAACATCATCGAGACCGCGTCCCCGATGATCCCCTATACGCGGTTGCTTTGGGCCAGGTTTCACCGTCGCCTGGCCCTTTCTTTTAGGCAAAAAAGGGGCCGCCACTATGGACAATGGCGGCCCCTGCTCCTCACTTAAGCTCACAGTAACGCATATCTAACTCGCCACCCCGCGAGAGCGTTCCCTGTAGCTATCGCGGCAGGCCGAGGGCATGTAACTAAGACTGTCCATACCCGTTTATTGGACATGCGTTGGACATGAAAAACCAAGTTATTGATGCTGCTATTGATTAATCAGATATCTGACACTATGGAATGGTGAACGAGTGGTTAATGGGCGAAACACACTGGTAATCGGGCTTCCAGCGCCGGCCGGATCGCTTCCGGTGGAATGGCGCGTCACCGATTCCCCGGTTTCCTACAAAGAGGCGGTCGCGACTATGGAGGCGCGGGCGGTCGAAATCGCTGCCGGGCAAGCGGCCGAGCTCGTTTGGCTCCTGGAGCACCCGCCTCTCTACACTGCCGGCACCAGCGCGAACTCTGGCGACGTGATTGAGGCCCGCTTCCCAATCTACGAAAGCGGCCGTGGAGGTCAGCTCACGTATCACGGGCCAGGCCAGCGCGTCGCTTATGTCATGCTCGACCTCAGGCGGCGCGGACCTGACGTACGGCGCTTCGTCGCTACCTTGGAAGAATGGATCATACGAACTTTGGCTGCCCTCGATGTGCATGCGGAACGACGCGAAGACCGGATTGGCGTCTGGGTGCGGCGCCCCGAAAAAGGTGAAGGTTACGAAGACAAGATCGCCGCCATTGGAATCCGCGTGAAGCAATGGGTGACGCTCCATGGCATGGCGCTGAACGTGAGACCGGACCTGTCGCATTTCTCGGGTATTGTGCCGTGCGGTGTCGGTGAAAAGCGCTACGCGGTCACGAGCCTTTCCGATCTCGGCATTCCAGTTTCCATGGCTGAAGTGGATATCATTTTGCGCCGAGAGTTCACGCCGCTGTTCGGGCTGACCACAGATCAAATTGTGGGCAGAACCTCAAACAGATCATGCTCCGCCACCTCCGAAAGATCCATCTCCGTCCCTTCGCGCTGATCGAGCGCACTGACGCGCGCAGACATTGGCCCGCGCCGGCAAACTTCGATCATTGCCTCGACAACCGGCCGAGGGCCGGCAAAGACGGCCTCAACGGATCCATCACGACGGTTACGCACCCAGCCGCGCAATCCGCGTTGCATCGCCTCATACTCAACAAAGGCACGGTAGCCGACGCCCTGTACGCGGCCACGCACCACGACATGACGAATGATCTCGCTACTCACGCACGATCTCCCGATCGAGCGTTCGTGCGCCGGTGTAACGTGAGGTGGACCAGCGCTCGACTGAACGGACATAGGCCTCTGGCAGATTCCACTCGCGGGCCGCCATAGCGATCAATTCGACGTACCCAGGTCTCGCCGCGCCGGTTGCGCGCCGTCGCAAGAGATAAATCATCGCCCGCACATGCCGCGAACCATGGCGCACCGGCAAATGTCGGACGTCGTAAAGACCCTGGTGCAGCAACTCATAGGCATGAAGTGCCGCAATGTCGCGCGGCGTCAGCCGCCAGAGCACCCCATGCACAGAGTCGCCACGGCTGGCGCTGACCGAGCCCCAACCATCGACGCCGACGAAGAAACGATAGCCTTCAAGCACGGCCGGACCCACCGCCCGGGCGCCGGGGCAGCGGCGTTTCATTGCCAAACGATCCATGTTGGAGCCATAGGCGAAATAGAGCGTCACGACTCCGACATAGCAGAGCTTGAAGGGCGGCGTCAGCGTGATCGGTCGCGGATCGCCGCATCGAGCCGGTCAATCTCCCGCTCATAATGGCTCGAGGACGCGTCCTCCTGATCCTCGTCGTGGACCAGGTGCTGCGGGTTGCCGCCATCCTTTCTCGGCGTAAATCCGCCGCCGGCCGGCTCTTCGCCTTTTCGCTCGTCGTCAGGTGGCATCGAGTCAGCGGGTGTTTCGCGCTGGTCCCGCCGGCGCAAGTCATCGTGCAAGAGATCAGGCGCGGTATTTGTCTCCAGATCAGGCGCTCGGCGCCGCCGTCGCGGTTCATCAAGCATGGTCTGGTTCCTATCGTGGTGTCGGGAACCAACGCCGCGCCGTTCACGATGTTCCTAGCACCCGACGACCTTTCCGCCATTCGGGTGCAACACCTGACCGCTGATGTACGCCTGGTCGCTCGCTAGGAACACATAGCAAGGGGAAACCTCATTGGGTTGGCCCGGGCGATGCACCGGCGTGCTCGCGCCGTGGCTGGCCACATGTTTTGCCTCGAATGATGCAGGAATGAGCGGCGTCCAGATCGGACCTGGCGCCACAGCGTTCACTCGGATGCCGCATCGATCAATGCCTCGGACAGAGACCGCGTGAAGCTCACAATGGCGCCCTTGTCGCGGAGTAGTCGAGCAGTGTCCTGTGGCAATGACCAGTGCCGTGTTGACGATGCAGGCGCCCTTTTCCATGTGCGCGAGCGCGTGCTTTGCCATGTAAAAGAAACTGAAGATATTGGTGCGAAACGTGCGCTCGATTTGCTCGGTTCTTTATTTCACGCGGGCCGGCATCGTGGTTATGGACATGGAGCCTCTCCGCGAATCCACAAGGCGAACGCACGGCCGCAAGCCCAGTTTCGGTCAAGTAAATTCGAGAATTACAGCATCCACCGCCAGGCTGTCGCCCGGCTTTGCGTTGATCTTTTTCACGGTGCCGTCAATTTCCGCCCGCAGCACGTTCTCCATCTTCATGGCTTCGACAACGGCCACGGTCTCGCCGGCCTTGACCTCCTGGCCTTCCTTGACCGCAATAGAGACAACAAGACCTGGCATCGGACAGAGTACCTGTTTTCCAGTATCGCTGACCTTCCTTGGCGGCATCAACCGCGCATAGCCGGCTTCCCGTTCGGTGTAGACATAGGCCCTGGTTCCCACGCCGCGGTAGCTCAACGCAAAACCGTTCGGAATACCGCGTATTACCTGTACCGCCACGTGCCGATCATCAATCGTGCCGATCCAGAGCGCCTCTCCCGGCTTCCAGTCGGAATGGAGTTTCCGGGCGGCGCTTTTGACCCGGTCGAAGCGCACATTGATGACCCCGTTTTCGCGCTTGACCTCAAGCTTGACCTCACGGTCACCGAGCCACACGGCTCGCTGGCTTTCGCGCGTAACGCTTCGGCCATCCAACTGCCCGGAAATGCGCCGCTTGCGCTCGCCCAAAACATGGTCGATTGCCGCGGCGACAGCCGCAAGCACCTCTCCCGTTTCGCCTTCCGGCACCTGCGTATGGAAACCACCAGGAAATTCCTCGGCAATGAAGCCGGTGGAGAGTTTGCCGGCCTGCCACCTGGGATGGGCCATCAACGCCGCGAGGAACGGGACATTGTGGCGGATGCCGTCGATGACAAATCGGTCCAGTGCATCGCTTTGCGCGGTGATCGCCGCGGCGCGCGTCGAGGCGTGCGTTACCAGCTTGGCGATCATCGGATCATAGTAGAGTGAGGTTTCCCCGCCCTCATAAACGCCGGTATCATTGCGCACCGTAATTCCATTGGAGCTTTCTTCTTGCGGTGGCCGGTAGCAGGTCAGCCGGCCGGTCGAAGGAAGAAAATTTCGATATGGATCCTCGGCATAGACACGACTTTCAACGGCCCAGCCATTGAACTTGATCTCACCTTGCGCAATCGAGAGTCTCTCTCCGGCGGCGACACGGATCATCTGTTCGACAAGATCGATGCCGGTAATGAGCTCGGTGACCGGGTGCTCGACCTGCAATCGCGTGTTCATTTCCAGGAAGTAAAAGCTTTTGTCTTGCCCGGCGACAAATTCCACGGTCCCTGCGCTGTCGTAGCCGACAGCTTTGGCAAGCGCGACCGCCTGCTCGCCCATCTTTTTTCGCGTGGCCGTGTCAAGCAAAGGACTTGGCGCCTCCTCGACCACCTTCTGATTGCGCCGCTGGATCGAACATTCGCGCTCGCCGAGATGAATAATGTTGCCATGTTTGTCCCCGAGCACCTGAATTTCGATGTGACGGGGATCGGTGATGAATTTCTCGATGAACACGCGTTCGTCGCCGAACGAGGATTTCGCTTCCGAGCGGGCCCGTACGAATCCCTCCCGTACCTCAGCTTTGCTGTGCGCGATGCGCATGCCTTTGCCACCGCCGCCCGCGCTCGCCTTGATCATGACCGGATAGCCGATCTCCTCGGCGATCTTGACTGCCTCCACGTCGCTTTCGATCACCCCGAGATGGCCAGGCACGGTCGAGACTTTGGCCGCGGCGGCCGCCTTCTTTGACTCAATCTTGTCGCCCATAGCGGCGATGGCCTTTGGATTTGGACCGATGAACACGAGGCCCGCGGCCGCAAGCGCTCTGGGAAAAGCCTCGCGTTCGGACAGGAAGCCGTAGCCGGGATGGACGGCCTCGGCGTCGCTTTGCTTGCAGGCGTCGACGATCTTTTCAATGACAAGATAGCTCTCAGTTGCCGGAGGCGGCCCTATGGCAACTGCGGTATCTGCCATCTCGACGTGCAAGGCATCCTTGTCGGCCTCTGAATAGACGGCGACCGTTTCGATTCCCATCTTGCGCGCGGTCTTGATGATCCGGCAGGCAATTTCACCGCGATTGGCAACGAGAATACGCTTGAACATTCCGTGTTGGGCCCCAGACGCCGGCTTGGCTTGCGGCGTTACGGCGAAAAAGTCAATCGCGTTCCTAGGGCGGAGCGAACGAAATCACTATCCAAACCGTGACGCCGGCGGCCATCAAACACGCCAATGAAAAAATCGCAAGATAGAACGTAAAGCGCCCGCTTCCGATAAGCGCGCCGACGATCAGTTTGCTCAAGACATTGGCGGCGACGGCCGCCAAAATTGCGAAAGCGGCACTTTGCACAGAAATGGTCGTGAGCGCTATCGAAACCGTGATGGCGTCGACATCGGCAAGACCCGCAACAGCCGCACCCAAGATAACGCCGGTTGCGCCAACGCGCTCACCGATCAGGCGAGCGGCTACGACGATAAACCCGAGAAAAATTGCGAACGCAATCACCGACCAAAAAGCGAACGGGTTACGGAACGCCGTCTGCGCTGCGGGCTTGTGGCGTCGTGCCCGTCCCCGCAGGGACATAAGGCCCGCCACAACGGCGACCAAAGTCGCTACCGATAGCGGCGGGGCGATCAGCCCCAATAGCGTCGGCTGGAGGGCAGCGACGATCGCGATCACTCGCAAAAATGAAACACCACTTGCAGTAGCCACTCCCGCAGAAAGCACACCAGGAGGCGCTTCTTCGGCAGCCGCACGCCGCGCATTAGAAACGGTCACAGCTGTCGAAGAGATAAGGCCTCCCGCTGCGCTCGACAAAAGAATGCCCTGCCGCGCGCCGAACACACGTACACCCAGATAGCCGAGAAAAGACACTCCAGCGAGTGCGATTGCGATGAGCCAGATCTGACGAGGGTTAACCCCGCCAAAAGGGCCGATCGGATCGTCGGGTATCACCGGCAAGACAATGAATGTCATCGCCAGCAACACCAATGCCGAGCGCAACTCGGGCCAGGTGATGCGCGCGACCCAGCTGTGAATGTCTTCGCGCGCGGCAAGAATCCCCGCCGCAATTACAGCCGCAGCGGCAGCGACCCGCACGTCGCCGACAATCGTGAAGGCGCCCAGTGAAAACGTGAGAACAGCTGCAATTGCAGTCGTAGCCGAATTGCTCCCGGTGGTGCGGTTCTCCTCCCAGCAGAAAAGAGTAATGACAGCGGCAAATGCAACAAATGCGGAGCCAAGAAAAAAGCCGGTGTCTGCGGCGCTCTGCGCCACGGCGGCTGCAGTGGCCCCAAGCAGGCTCGATATGGCGAACGTGCGAATGCCCGCCGCACGCGTGCCAGGCTTCATTTCACGCAAGCGCCAGCCGCGCTCCAGACCGATAAGCAGCCCGATCCCGAGAGCGACCGCAAATCGCGACAAAAACTCTAGCAGGTCCATTGGCGGCCCGTTGTTCGGCCACAGGAAAAGATCGCGGGATAGCCCGCGATTGTTACAATACTGTCTTACAGCGAGCGTATCCACCACGGCACGGCATACCAGGTACTAGGAGAATTACGCGTGTCATTTCGTTCGATGATTTTCACCGCCGCGTGCGCCGCCATCTTTCTGCAAATTGTACCCGCGGCCGCGCAGAGCCAACGCAACCTCATTCTGTTCGTCCCCGATGGCCTCCGACCCAATTCCGTGACACCGCAGACCGCGCCCACGCTTGCCGCCGTGCGGGATAAAGGCGTCAATTTCGCCAACCCTCACGCATTGTTCCCTACCTTCACGATGGCCAATGCCTCCGGAATGGCGACCGGACATTTTCTCGGCGACACCGGCGCCTTTAGCAATACGATCTACACCGCCTATCCGGTGCCAACGGCCGGTGGAAGCGTGACCCCGTTCATCGAGAACGATCTGATCCTCGGCGATATCGACGCGCACTTTTCCGGCAACTTCGTCGACGAGGACACAATCCTGTTCGCAGCTCGCCGTCAGGGCTTCAGCACCGCGGCGATCGGCAAGCTCGGACCGATATTGATGTTTGATCACACGGAGCGTACCGGCGTGGCCACCATCACCATCGACGACTCGACAGGCAGCAAGCAGGGCATTCCGCTGTCGCAAGAAATGCAGGACGCACTAAAAACAGCAGGCCTGCCAGTGATCGCGCCCTCGCGCAAGGACACGCCTGGCGACAATTCCAATGCGGGCAATTTCGAAAAGCCCGGCACTTTGGTCGCCAATATCGTGCAGCAGAAATATTTTGCCGACGTTGCCACGAAAGTCGTGCTGCCAATGTTCAAGGCGCGCAACAAGCCCTTTGTGCTGGTCTTCTGGTCCCGCGATCCGGACGGCACGCAGCACAATCAGGGCGATAGCCATCTGAAAGTCACACCAGGTATTAACGGACCAACCTCACTCGCCTCCATCAAAAATGCCGACGACAATCTTGCAGATCTGCGCAAAGCGCTGGATGAGCTCGGCCTTGCCGCAACAACCGACATCGTCGTCGCAGCCGACCATGGTTTTTCGACGATTTCAAAGGAAAGCAAAACCAGTCCGGCGGCGCAGGCGAGTTATGCCGACGTCCCGCCCGGATTGCTGCCTCCGGGATTCTTGGCGATCGATATCGCCAAGGCGCTCGACTTGCCGCTGTACGACCCTGACGACAAGAACAAGATCGTGGAGACGGGCAAACATCCAAGCCGAGGCAATGGTCTGATCGGCAATAATCCTGAAAACCCGGCCGTCGTCGTCGCCGCAAACGGCGGGTCCAACTTGGTCTACGTTCCGGACAGGGACTCCGCACGGACGGGCAAGGTGATCGACGCTTTGCTGGCCCAGGACTACATCAGCGGATTGTTCGTCGACAGTGATGTCGGCGCGTTCGCTGGTACGCTTCCGCTTTCGGCCATTAACATGCAGGGCAAGGCGCGCACGCCGCGGCCTGCAATTGTGGTCAATTTCCGTTCCTACGCGACCGATTGCGGCCAACCGGTGATGTGCGCGGTTAGCGTTGCAGATACCACCCTGCAGCAGGGCCAGGGAATGCACGGCAGCTTCAGTCGCGCCGACACCCTCAATTTCATGGCGGCGATCGGCCCAAGCTTTAAGACCGGCTTCGTCGACCAGGCGCCGGTGAGCAATGCCGACATTGGAAAGACCATTGCTCACGCCCTCGAACTAAGTATTCCTTTCAAAGGCGCCTTGCAGGGTCGCGTGGCGGAAGAAGCCCTTCCGGGCGGCCTCAACCCAACGGCTGAAAGTTGGGTTGAACGCGGCAAGGCGAGCGAAAATGGCCTCGCGACCATTCTCGTTGGCCAGAGCATCGGCAAGACGCGCTATTTCGACGCCGCCGGTTTCCCGGGCCGTACCGTTGGATTGGATGAGCGTAAAGCCGCAAGCCGCTGACGTCCGCTCGCCCGCGAGGTGGAAAAAAGCTTTCCACCCGGCGCCTTAGCGCCGTGTTTTCCTTCTCCAACGCCTGCGTGCGACGGCGCTACAGTCCTCCTTGGTGGTGTCCCTGTTCCTCTCCGACGTTGGCCACTATATTAGGTGACAGGTGTATGTCCATTTGAGTGGAGGTTGGTGATGACATTAGCGATTGGCGATACCGCACCCGATTTTGAAGCTGAAACGACGGAAGGCAAAATCCGCTTTCATGACTGGCTGGGAAACTCCTGGGGCGTTCTGTTTTCGCATCCGAAGGATTTCACGCCAGTCTGCACCACCGAGCTCGGCACCATGGCCCGACTCAAACCCGAGTTCGACAAGCGCAATGTGAAAATCGTCGGGCTATCGGTCGATCCGGTCGACAACCACAAAAAGTGGGCTGCCGACATCAAGGACGTCGTCGGTTTTGCGCCGAACTACCCGATGATCGGCGACACGGATCTCAAGATCTCAAAGGCCTACGGCATGCTTCCGGCGAGCACGTCAGGCACTTCCGAAGGGCGCACGCCGGCCGACAATCAGACCGTCCGCAATGTGTTCATCATCGGCCCCGACAAGAAGATCAAACTGATCCTGGTCTACCCGATGACGACCGGCCGCAACTTCGATGAAGTCCTTCGCGTCATCGATTCGCTGCAGATGACGGCTAAACATCGCGTCGCCACGCCAGCCAACTGGAAACAGGGTGAAGACGTGATCATTGCCGGCTCAGTCACCGACGATGAAGCCAAGAAGATATGGCCGCAAGGTTTCAAGGCGCCGCGGCCCTACATCCGCATTGTGCCGCAACCGCGCGGTTAACCGAACTCAAAGATTGCACAACAAAGGCGCGGGCCTTAACGTCCGCGCCTTTGTTATTTCTAACGACGGCTGGGAGCGACCGAGATGAATGAAGCGGCCAACAAGCAACCGCCCTTTGCCGAATTCCTTGGCCTGAAGATTACCCACGTATCGCCAGAGCGGGTAACGGCAGAGCTCGTCGCGCGTGACGAGCTCAATAACCGGTTTGGGATCTTGCATGGCGGGGCCCTCATGGCGCTTGCCGACAATCTCGGCGGGACCGCGACCACGGCCAACCTCAAACCCGGCCAATCGACGACGACGATCGAAAGCAAGACCAATTTCTTTGCGGCCGTGCCCATCGGCGATGTGGCAACAGCAGAATGTACGCCACTCCACCGAGGCCGGACCACAATGGTCTGGCAGACTCGCGTCACGCGCAGTGACGGCAGGCTTTGTGCGCTCGTGACGCAGACGCAACTCGTGCTGGAGCGCGGAAGGCAATAGTCAGGTCTGGCGCGCGCCGCGACTGGCCAGCACCACGCCGCCGGCGCAAATGATCATCCCCAGAATTGAAAGCGCGTCCAACCGCTCGCCAAAGAGAATGTAAGCGAACAAAGCTGTTACCGCGGGGACGAGATAAAACAGGCTGGCGAAACCTGTAGCCGCCGAACGGCGGATCAACCAGTACATCAGGCCGACCGCCGCAATCGATAACACCAGCACGAGCCACGCGAGGGCGAAAACAAGCTCGCCGGTCCAGTGAATCTCGCGTGTTTCAAATGCGAAGGCGCCGAGCGCAAAAAGTGTACCCGCGCCGATATATTGAACGAGATTCCCCGAACGCCAGTCGATCCCGCCGCAATGACGCTTTTGATAGAGCGTGCCCAGCGTAATACCGATGAGCGAGAGGAAACTGGCGATCCAGCCAAGGGTAGAGCCTGCGAACACAATGGTGCGGTCGTGCAGTACCAGCAGGACGCCAAGGAGACCTAGCACCAGGCCGACCCACTGAACCCGCGTTACCGTCTCACCCATGAACCGATTTGCGATGGTCGATGTGAGGATGGGCTGAAGGCCCGGGATCAGCGCTGAAATGCCCGCCGGCACGCCTTGGCTGATGGCGGTAAATACTCCGCCGAGATAGAGCCCGTGGACCAACGAGCCAGCGACAAGGCTGTGACCGATCTCGCGTGCGTCGGGGGCCGCGGCGCCACCGATGATCGCTATCGCGGCCATAATAATCACGACGAAAACTATCCGCACGGCCAGGAAAGTCAGCGGCTCGATATAAGGGAGCCCATAGCGGGCACCGATGAAGCCGGTACTCCATAGGAGCACGAACAATACCGGCGCGGTGGCAATCGCCAGTCCGAGTCAGGCTCATGAAGGTCTCTGCGCGGGAGGGCTGATCGGAATATGGCGGGTGGCGCGGCTATACCATTTTTATGGCTTGCCCGTCCTCTCGGGATCAGGCCCTATACCCGGGTGGGCCTTAAGACCCGCACGGGGATTTGATCCGGGCGTTCGCCATGAGATTGCTTGCGATTTACGTCGTTTTCGTCCTGATTGGCTTGGCGATCGCCTATGTCATTGGACGAGCCGTCGAGCAATGGTCGGCTGCGGCAAGTTTGCCGGTGTTCCTTGCGTGTTTCTTCTTTGTTTTTTGGGCTGCCTGGCGTCTCGCAGTGCGAATAACCTGATTCGCGCAGTTCCCTCACATCGCTTATTTCGGAACCGACACGACGACTGGCGGGTTTCCTAGTTTCGAGACGAAAGCAAAGCGCCTCGAAACATGGAGGAACGTCATGACTGATCCACGTTTTACCGATCCGCGATTGAGCGATCCGGTGGTACGCCGGGATGAGAGCGCTGCCGGCGGAATGTGGGGCTGGATCGCCGGTGTCGCGGTATTGTTGTTGATCGGTTTTCTGATCATTGCCGGCTGGAACAACAATAGTAATACCGCGAGCAGCGGCTCTTCGACCCCAACGCAGAGCAGCAGCACGGCGCCGCGAATGACGCCCCCGGCGACAACGGGCTCCGGATCGTCGTCAACGCAGCCGCTCTCGCCGCCCGCGTCCGCTCCGTCGGCGCCAGCGGCCCCGTCTAAGTAACAGCACTGCAGCGATGTCGCGAAAAGGTCCCGGCGTCAAATTGGCGCCGGGACCGAGCGATTCGGACTTCCGATGAACTCGTTCGAAGATGATCCCCTGCGAAAGCTTCCCGTGGTAGTGGCCCCCCGGAGTCCGGCGAGAAGCGTGCCACTTGGTGGCAGATCACAATCGCGGCCATTGACGCGATTGCAATCGTTACTGTGGTTTTCTGGGGTCACAATAATCAGCGAGACGAGGCGTCAAGTCAGCAGACCGCAGGCACCCAAGCAACACCGGCAACGCCCCCAGGAGACAATCCAACGCAGTCGAACAACGCCCCCGCCACCACCGGAGAAGGCAGTCGCGATCAGGGCGATGCGGCACAAAAAGAAAGCCTGAATTCCGGCCAGCCGCCCAATCCCGCTCAGA
>DATDLC010000090.1:0-12972 GCA_036519515.1 Pseudolabrys sp.
CACGCGGCGACCAGCAGAATGGCCTTGATGCGCTCCACGCCTTGCTCGACCGTTTTCTTGGTCCCGCCGGTCGCCTGGATCGTCATGGTCTGGAAATGGTCGCCTTCGACCATTCCATACTCTTCCTTCATGCGATCGATCTGGAAGACTTCGCAGCCGAGGCCGACCATCAATGCGGCACCGAGATTGGGATGTGTCGCGTAGCCCCACTGCGTCCGTCGCAGCAATTCCCAGCCTTCGCCATAGGCCGCCATGCCGCAGCCGCTGCCATGAACAAAAGCAACCGCGCCGTCGATTTCAGGATGGTCGTCAAGGATTCCCGACCGGTTAACTTCCTCGGCGATAAATTTTGCGACAGAGGCCGAGCAATTCACCGACGTCAGGATGCCGATATAGTTCCGTGTCCCTGTTTTTCCGTTGGGCCGGAGATAACCTTCGAATGTCGCCCTCAAGTCCGGCGGCAGAATCTCATCGTTTTTTGCGGCCTCGGCAAAACGGTAATCGCGGGCGAAATCGCGCAGTGCCACGTTGTGCTCGTGCACCCAGTCGCCGGGCAAGATGGGCTTTGAAGCGAAACCGATCGTCTGCCCGTACTTTTGCACCGGCTCGCCTTCATCGACGGCCGCAATCGCCATCTTGTGCCCGCGCGGCACGCGCTGCCGCGCCGTTACACCCGCGGCAGTGGCGCCGGCCGTAATCTGGTCGACGGCGACGACGACATTGTCTTCGGGCGATAGCCGGATGGTCCTCGGTGTACTCATGAAAAACCTGACTTTGATGACCGCCGCATCCCCGGCACCCTCGATGATGGGCTGTTGCGCGACGCTGACCGCATAGTAACATCGCAGGCAACCGGCGTTTTGAAAATAGCCGAATGTGGGGAGGAAAGTATGTCGAATTGGCCGCGTCATCTGGCTCACGCTCTCGCGATTGTGGCCGCAGTCTACGTTATGGCCGCTCCCGCCGGCGCCCAGACCAAACTCAAATGGGCGCACGTGTATGAAATAAGCGAGCCCTATCATACCGAAGCACTCTGGGCGGCCGAGGAAATCAAGAAGCGCACCAACGGCCGTTATGAAATCGGGGTGTTCCCGGCCTCCCAATTGGGCAACGAGAACCAGATCAACGAAGGGCTGGGGCTCGGAACCGTGGACATCATCTATACCGGCGCGTCGTTTGCCGGCTCGATCCACAAGCCGCTGGCGATCACGGGTGCGCCTTTCATTCTGCGCGACTTCGACCACTGGAAGGCCTATCGCGACAGCAAATTGTTCCGCGACATCGCCAAGGGGTATGAGGACAAGACCAAGCACAAGGTCGTCGCGATCCTTTATTACGGCCAGCGTCACCTCACCGCGAATAAAGAGATCAAGAAGCCCGAAGACATGAAGGGCATGAAGCTGCGCGTGCCGCCGGCACCGCTGTTCCTGATGTTCACCAAATCCGTAGGGGCCAACGCCACGCCGATCGCCTTTGCCGAAGTGTATCTGGCATTGCAGCAGGGCACCGTGGACGGCCAGGAGAATCCGCTGCCGACCATCATGGCCAAGAAGTTCTACGAGGTTCAGTCGCACATCATGCTGACCGGCCACATCACCGAGTCGCTGGTCACGATCGTCGGCTCGCACGTCTGGGCGAAGCTGTCCGACGAGGACAAGAAGGTCTTCGAGGACGCGCTGAAGGAAGCGAGCGCGAAATCGACCGACCAGATCCGCGCGTCCGAACTCAAGCTCGCCGACGAGTTCCGCAAGCTCGGCAAGACCGTGGTGGAAGTCGACCGCGAGGCTTTCCGCAAGGTGGCCGTGCCCTTGCACAACGACCCGAGCGCGGGCGCGGGCTGGTCGCAAGCCGAGTATGACGCGCTGCAGGTGCTGAAATAAGCCGACGCAAATCCCGTCATGCCGCGCTTGAGCGCGAGCATGACGGCTGCGGTCTGAGGGCGCGGGGAATCATGAGCAGAAAAAAGAAGAAGGCGCCCAAAGGCGAGAAACGCCCCACGCTCAAAGGCGAGAAACGCCTGATCGAGGCGGAAGACGCTGAGGTCGTGGTCGAGCACCACCCGGAGGATTGGCTTGCGTTCGTGATCTTCTGGTCGCTCGCCTTCATCGTTTTTCTCCAGTTTTTCACGCGCTACGTACTCAATGACAGCCTCTCCTGGACCGAGGAGATCGCACGCTACGGCCTGATGTGGATCGTGTTCATCGGCGGCGCGATGGTGACGCGGCGCAACACGCATATTGCCGTGGAGCTTCTTTCGAACGTGATGAAGCCCGGGCCAGTGCGCGCGACGCTGCTGGCCTTCGTCGATTTCGTCAAGCTCGCTTTTCTTGGTCTGCTCGCGTTCGTTTCCTGGACGATCACCGAACGCATGCACTATCAGCGTATGACGGTGTTCGATCTGCCGATGAGCTACGTTTATGGAGGTGTCGCATTCGGATGTTTCCTGATGCTCATCCGCCAGGCGCAAAATGTATGGCGCAATGCCCGGATCGGCTGGAGCCGGCCGGATGACGTGACGCATCAGGTATCGGCGGACTAGGGGGTCCTTCGATGCTCATCATGGCGCTTCTGTTCATCGCGGTGCTCCTCGTCGGCGTTCCGGTGTTCATTGCGCTTGCGGGATCGTCCTTCATCTACACGCACTTTATCGCCGGCCTGCCGGATTTCGTCATTCTGCACCGGATGGCGGGGGGCATCGATTCATTTCCACTCCTCGCCGTGCCGTTTTTCATTCTTGCCGGGAACCTGATGAATTCGGCCGGCATCACAAATCGCATCTACGATTTCGCCGTTGCTCTTGCAGCCTGGACGCGCGGGGGTCTCGCGCACGTGAACATCATCGGCTCGGTCATTTTCGCTGGGATGTCGGGGACCGCGATCGCGGACGCGGCAGGCCTTGGCACCATCGAGATCAAGGCGATGAAGGACCATGGCTACAGCACCGAGTTTTCGGTGGGCGTGACAGCCGCATCCTCCACGCTCGGGCCGATCATCCCGCCATCCTTGCCCTTCGTTATCTACGGAATGATGGGGAACGTCTCCATCGGCGCCCTGTTTCTCGGGGGCGTCATTCCTGGGTTGGTAATGACGGCCTTCATGATGGGTTACGTTTATTATTCCGCCCGCCGCTACGGAATGGGCCGCGACCAGGCCTTCAATTGGCGCACGCTGGCGACCACCTTCCTCGCCGCTCTCCCGGCCCTGCTGACACCGGCGATCATCATCGGTGGGATGACGTTCGGTTGGTTCACGCCGACCGAAGCGGCCATCGCCGCCTGCGCCTGGGCAATCATACTGGGCATCTTTCTCTATCGCACGCTGACCCCGAAGCAGTTTTACAAGGTGTCGATGGAAACGGTCGAGACCACCGCCGGTGTTCTGCTAATTGTCGGTGCGGCCTCGCTGTTCGGCTGGGTGCTGACGACAACCCGCGTCACCGAATACACCACCGAGTCGCTGCTCGCTCTCACCGATAACCGTTACGTTATTTTGTTGCTAACCAACGTCCTGCTGCTGGTCGTCGGCTGCTTTCTCGAACCGATCGCCTCGATCAGCATTCTCGTGCCGGTGTTGATGCCGGTGATTCTGAAGGTCGGCATCGACCCGGTGCACTTCGGCGTCATGATGACGCTCAACCTCATGATCGGGCTGCTCCACCCACCGCTTGGCATGGTGCTGTTCGTGTTGTCCAGAATCGCCAAATTATCCATCGAAAGAACGACGGTCGCGATCCTGCCCTGGCTGATACCGCTGTTGCTGTCGTTGATTGCGATCACGATGATCCCCGAGTTGACGCTGTGGCTTCCGCGCGTTGTCGGGTTGGTCAAGTAACCGCGGTTAATACACCACCACTGACCTGATCGATTTGCCTTCGTGCATCAGCGCGAAGGCGTCGTTGATGTCCTCGAGCGGCATCGTGTGCGTGATCAGGTCATCGATATTGATCTTGCCTTCCATATACCAGTCGACAATTTTGGGTACGTCGGTACGTCCGCGTGCGCCGCCGAAGGCCGTGCCGCGCCATACGCGCCCGGTGACCAACTGAAACGGCCGCGTGGAAATCTCCTGGCCCGCGCCGGCCACGCCGATGATGATGCTCTCGCCCCAGCCGCGATGACAGCATTCCAGCGCCTGACGCATGGTCGCAACATTGCCGATGCATTCGAATGAGAAATCGGCGCCGCCGCCAGTCAGATCGACAATGGCCTGCACGACATTGTCGCGGCCAACTTCGGTCGGATTGACCAAATGCGTCATGCCGAATTTCTCCGCCATGGCGCGCTTGGCGGGATTGGTGTCGATCCCGACGATCTTGTCGGCGCCGGCCATGCGCGCGCCCTGGATCACGTTGAGGCCTATGCCGCCGAGTCCGAACACGGCGACGTTCGCGCCCGGCCAAACTCTTGCGGTGTTGATGACGGCGCCGACGCCAGTGGTCACGCCGCAGCCAATGTAGCAGATCTTGTCGAAGGGCGCGTCTTCACGAACTTTGGCGAGCGCGATTTCAGGCAGCACTGTGTAATTGGCGAACGTCGAGCAGCCCATGTAGTGAAAGACCGGATCTCCGTCGCAGCGGAAGCGGCTGGTGCCGTCCGGCATCACGCCTTTGCCCTGCGTGGCGCGGATCGCGGTGCAGAGATTGGATCTGCGCGAGAGACAGGTTTTGCACTGGCGGCACTCCGGCGTATAGAGCGGGATGACATGGTCGCCGGCTTTCAGCGCGGTCACCCCGGCACCGACCTCGCGGACTACGCCGGCACCTTCGTGACCCAGTATCGCCGGGAACAGGCCTTCCGGATCGGCGCCTGACAGCGTGTAGGCGTCGGTGTGGCAGATCCCGGTCGCCTTGATCTCGACCAGCACTTCGCCGGCCTTCGGACCCTCGATATCGATGGTCTCGATGGTCAGTGGTTCGCCGGCTTTCCAGGCGACTGCGGCGCGCGTTTTCATAATTTCCTGCCGAATGATGGGTGGTGTCGACTAGCCTTATTATGATTGGGTGCGGCAGGATGAGCCATGGATTTTTCATTCCTGCCGAATCGTATCGAGCCGCTTGGCCTGTTCCTTGATGCCGGCGTCTTCTTGTGCCTGATTGATGATCCTGAGGAGTGCACGCAACACCTCCTGCACGCCGTCGCCTGATTGTGCGGACAGCACCATCGGTGTTTTCCGGCAGGCTTTTTTCAGCTCCGCGGTTTGCGCCTCGATCGCCTCATTGGTCATTGCATCTGACTTCGACAGTGCAACGATTTCAGGTTTTTCAGTCAGTCCTTGTCCGTACGCCTCCAGTTCGCCGCGCACGATTCTGCAGGCGGCCCCCGCGTCTTCCCCGGTGCCGTCAACCAGGTGCAGCAGCACGCGACAACGTTCCGTGTGGCCCAGGAAACGGTCGCCCAGTCCCGTTCCCTCGTGTGCGCCTTCGATCAGGCCGGGCAGATCGGCCAGTACGAATTCACGTCCATCCACTTCGACTACACCGAGCTGCGGATGCAACGTCGTAAACGGATAGTCGGCGATCTTCGGCTTCGCCGCGCTCACTGCCGCAAGGAAGGTCGACTTGCCGGCATTGGGAAGACCGATTAGCCCGGCATCCGCAATCAGCTTCAGCCGCAATCGGATCGTGCGTTCCTCGCCGGGTTGCCCGGGATTGGCATGACGCGGCGCGCGATTGGTGGACGATTTGAAGTGCGCGTTACCAAAGCCGCCATTGCCACCGCGGGAGATCGTCACGCGCTGGCCGACTTCGGTGAGATCCGCGATCAGCGTTTCGCCATCTTCTTCGTAGACCTGCGTGCCGATCGGCACCTTCAAAACCACGTCCTTGCCGTTGGCTCCGGCGCGGTCTTTGCCCATGCCGTTGCCGCCCCGCAGCGCCTTGAAGTGCTGCTGGTAGCGGTAGTCGATCAACGTGTTGAGGCCGTTCACCGCCTCTACGACCACGTCACCGCCCTTGCCCCCGTCACCGCCGTTCGGGCCGCCGAACTCGATGAATTTCTCGCGCCGGAATGACACGCAGCCGTTCCCGCCCGCGCCAGAGGCGATATAGACCTTGGCTTCATCAAGGAATTTCATGGCCTTAGGGTATATCCCAAGGCGCCGCCATTCGCCAAAGAGGCCCGGGAATAAATCTCGGCGAAGTCCGATCCAGTCCCCACGCAGTCAATCGCAGGGAGACCGGACATGAGCACCGACGATCACGAGAAGGGCCCCCGCCGCCGCAAGGTTCTCGAATGCATGACCTGGGCGGGAACTGGTGTGTTGTGGACTGTTGCCGGCGGAGTACCGACGTCGCTCGGCATCATCGACGACGTGCTGGCGCAGCAGAGCAAGGGTTTTACCTTCCTGCAGATCAGCGACAGTCATATGGGCTTCGAAAAGCCGGCCAATCCGAACACCAAGGGCACACTCGAGGAAGCAATAGGGCGGGTGAAAGCACTGGCGGTCAGACCGTCGTTCATGATCCACACCGGAGATATCTCGCATCTGTCCAAGCCGGCGGAGTTCGACGATGCCGATCGCATTATTTCGGAGGCGCGGCTCGACGTGCACTACGTGCCGGGCGAACACGACGTCATCGACGAGGACCAGGGCAAGCTATACCGCGAGCGCTATGGTCGTGACAGCTTTGATGCCGACGGCGTGCACTTCATCGGCGTCGTCAACGTTGTCGATCTAAAAGCGGGCGGCCTCGGCAATCTCGGCAACGAGCAGTTGGAATGGCTCGAGGACGATCTGAAAGGACGCGCGACCTCCCAGCCGATCGTTGTGTTCGCGCATATCCCATTGTGGACGGTCTATCCGGACTTGGGCTGGGGCACGCAGGACGGTGCGCGAGCGCTCGGCTATCTGAAAAGATTCGGCTCGGTGACCGTTCTCAACGGCCACATCCATCAGGTCATGCAGAAGGTCGAAGGCAACGTCACCTTCCACACGGCGCGCTCGACTGCATTCCCGCAGCAGGCGCCGGGGTCTGCACCATCACCCGGACCATGAAGGTGCCCGACGACAAGCTGCGCACGATGCTCGGCATCGCCAGCGTCACGTTCAAGCAAAACGAGCAGCGTCTCGCCATCATCGACACGCCGCTGCAGGGATGAGTTCGAACATGACCAAGAAAACGAAATCGCTGACTAACAGTGTCATTGTGGGCGTGGCGGCCCTGCTTATCTTCGCTGCCACGCCGGCCCGCGCCGATGATGTTGCGGTTAAGATCGGCAACTTCACCTTTGGGCCGCAGGAGCTGAAGGTGAAGTCGGGGACGACAGTGACCTGGACGAACGACGACGATATCCCGCATACCGTAGTCTCGCCGAACAACTTCAGATCAAAGCCGCTCGATAGCGAGGATAAGTTCTCGTTCACATTCACGACACCAGGCACATACAAGTACTTTTGTTCCTTGCATCCGCACATGACCGGGACAATTGTCGTGGAGGCGGCGACCGGAAGCATCACGCTGCGACAGTGATGCAACGGTGCGGCATGGCGTACGAGGGTGGCGGCGATCGTGGCAAGGCGGAGCGCTTTCGCGCCGCTGCTTTGCCTTATCTCGACGATGTCTACACGCTCGCCCGCTATCTGTTGCGCAACACGGCCGACGCCGAAGATGCCGCGCAGGAATGTTATTTGCGCGCGTTCCGGCATTTCGAGACATTTCGCGGCGGTCCGATCAAGCCTTGGCTGCTGGCCATTTTGCGCAATGTCTGCCGCGCGGAATATGCGCGGCGCGGTACGCTTGCAGCCGTCGTGGACAATCTCGACGAAGCCGAACATACATCCGACGGATTGTGGAGCGAGACGCAGCATTGTCCGGAGACGGAAACCCTGCATCGACTCGACAGCGAAAGCATGCAGCGACTGATCACAAATTGCCCGATGTGTTCCGCGAGACACTTGTGCTGCGCGAGGTGAATGATTTGAGCTATCGAGAGATCGCCGACGTTACGGGCGTGCCCGTCGGTACTGTGATGTCTCGTCTTGCGCGCGCGCGGGCGCGGGCTGCTGCGTGCGGCGTGGCTGGCGGAGGAGAAAGACTCATGACCTGCGATGAAGCAGAAGTAATGTTGCATGCGCTGATCGACGACGAGCTCGATGCCGGGCATGCGCGCGAGGTGGAAACGCATGCCGCCGGCTGTGCGCGCTGCGCCGCGCAGCTCGCATCCTATTGCGATCTGCGGCAGGCCTTGCGAGGTGGCAACCTGCGTCATGCGGTTCCGGCATCATTGCGGCGAAGCATTGATCGCGCGGTTCCTTCGGCGGCCGCGACCGACCGGCACACGCTGCTCAAAGGTTTTGCGCTGGGCAGCCTCCTGTCGGCGGCAGCGGCGGCGAGCGTGACGCTGGTTGTTCTGCGCGAAGACCGCGACCAACGCATTCTCAGCGAAGCGATCTCGGCGCATTTGCGCTCGCTGCAGGCCGATCATCTGACCGACGTGCTCTCGACCGATCAGCACACCGTCAAGCGTGGTTCAACGGCCGTATCGATCTAGCGCCCCCGGTGATCGATCTCGCCGCGCAAGGCTATACCCTGATCGGCGGGCGGCTCGATTTTATCGACGGCAAGCCGGTCGCCGTGATCGTCTATCGCCGGCGCGTGCACGTCATCAATCTGTTCGTGACGCAGGGTGTCGGCTTTTCCTTGCCGGCACCCAGAATGGAAATCGTGCAGGGTTTCAACATCCGTCGGTGGACCGACCAGGGATTGAACATGCTGGCGGTGAGCGATCTCAATCGCGAAGAGCTTGATGAATTCGGCAACAAGTTCGAGGAGGCCGCGCGTGCGGCACGCGCCGGGTAGTCCATACGACGGCTTATGCACACTTCCGTCATGCCCGCGCTTGTCGCAGGCCATCCACGTCTTAAAGGCGGAACGACGTGGATGGCCGGGACATGGGCGTGCGAAAGCACGCCGTCCTTCGGACGGCTAAGCCCGGCCATGACGCGGTGATGGACCGCGGTGAGGGCAGCTACATCACCCTCTTCACGCGGCCCCAGGTCTTCAGCGCCGACCAGATGCTGCGTTCAAGCCGGAAGCGATCGATGGGCGCCGACGACTTAATTGAGCTGATGCGATAGAGGCCGACACCGGTCCACTGGAAGCCGCACTTCTCCAGCACCCGGCGCGAGGCCGGATTAGTGACGCGCGCGCCAGCCTGCAGCGCCTCGTGCGAAAGATCGGTAAAAGCGTAGTCGATCAATGCATGAAGCGCTTCGGTGGCGTAGCCCTTGTTCCAGTAGGGGACGCCGAGCCAGTAGCCGAGCTCCGGCAGGTCGTCGTACTGGAACATGATTCCGCAGGCGCCGATCACTGTCCGGTCGTGCAGCGTGATCAGGAATGCGGCCTCGCCGTTTTTGTTCGCCCCGCCGATAAATTTCTCGGCGTCCGCCACTTTGTACGGATAGGGAATGCGCGCGGTGTTTTCCGCGATGCGGCGGTCGTTGGCGAGCGCTGCTACCGCTTTAGCGTCCTCGAGGCGCGCTGCGCGCAAGGCAAGCCGCTTGGTCTCGAGGACGGGACTACTTCCCTCGCGGTAAGGCTCTCTCGGTATTTCCTCTAGTAGTGTCATGGCACGGGCTCCAGGTTTTAAAAAGTTGAGAGGGGGAGCCGGTCACCCGTCTCCCCCTCTCAGAGCCCTACGAGGCCCCGCCGGTTTGACTGGAATGACCGGCGGACCTCGATTTTGTCCACCGTCTTACTCGGCCGCAGCCTCCGTCATCGGTACAACGGACACGTAGGTGCGGCCTTTTGCTTTCGTTGCGAACTGAACCTTTCCATCGATGAGCGCGAACAGCGTGTGATCCTTGCCGGTACCGACATTGCGGCCGGCGTGCCATTTGGTGCCGCGCTGGCGCGCAAGGATATTGCCGGCGAGCACGATCTCGCCGCCGGCCGACTTCAAGCCGAGCCGTCGGCCCGCGGAGTCGCGGCCGTTTCGTGAAGATCCGCCTGCTTTCTTGTGCGCCATAGTGGTCTCTCGAATTCTCTTACTCTGTACACTGATTCCGTGACGGAATCATCTCACTTCTTCTTGCTCTTTGTAGCGGCCTTCGCGGGCTTTTTTGCGGCCGCTTTCGCCGGCTTTTTGGCCCTGGTTTTTGCCGATTTGGCTTCCGTTGCAGGAGCGGCTTGCGCTTCAGCCTTCGGCTCGCGCTTGGGCCGCGGTGCTGCCGTCTTCGACGGCTTCGCGCCGCCAGTCAGGATCTCGGTGATGCGAACAACCGAGAACTCGTGCCGATAGCCGCGCTTGCGACGCGAATTCTTGCGTCGGCGCTTCTTGAAGGCGATCACCTTGTCGCCGCGCGTGTGCTGGAGCACCTCGCCCGCAACAGTGGCGCCTGAGACGGTCGGCGTGCCGAGCTGCGGTGTGTCGCCGCCAAGGACCAGCACCTCGCCGAACTCGACGATCTCGCCGAGGTTGCCATTCACCCGGTCCACCCGGATCACATCTTCGGCGGCGACCCGGTACTGTTTGCCGCCAGTTCTGATGACTGCGAACATCTTTCGTCCTCGTGTTCGATCCCGGCGCTCGGACTGTTCCGGACCGGCTTCTTTCAGTCGGTTTGTTGTTTGTTTTTAAGGGCTTAGGTCGCCCCCGAAAAATCGCGCGGACCCAGGGGCCCGCGCGCCATGCTTATGGCGGAGAAAAGCCCGTTCTGTCAAGAAAACCCCGACGGTTCTGGGCGCCCACCGACACAGGCGCAAACGGCATCAACACGGTATCAGGTATCGCTTTTGGCCGGAGTTGAATCCGGCCAGGCGGGGGCATCGATTTCGGTGCCCGACTGCACCAGCCGATAGCCGACACCCAGTTCAGTCACGAGGATTTTCGGCGAGTCGGGATGCGGCTCGATCTTCTGGCGCAGTTTGCGGACGAAGATGCGCAAGTAGTGGGTGTCATGCACGTGGATCGAGCCCCAGACTTCCTTGAGCAAATGTTGATGCGTGACCACGTTGCCTGCGTGCTGGGCGAGGACCTGCAGCAGCCGGTATTCCTTCGGTGTCAGCGTCAGGCGTTTGTCGTTGAGCAGGACCGCCCGCGCGGCCAGGTCGATGGTGAGCGGGCCGGCCTTGACGGTGGGCTCCCCGGACACGGCGCGCATCTGTCGCCGGAGCGCAACGCGCACGCGGGCGAGCAACTCGGCCATGCCGAACGGCTTCACCACGTAATCGTCGGCGCCGAGCTCGAGCAGGCGAACTTTCTCCGCTTCGTTCGAACGCACCGACAAAACGATGATCGGCACGCTCGACCAGGAGCGGATGCGTTCGACGACGTCGGCACCGTCCATATCCGGCAGGCCGAGATCGACGATCACCAGATCGATCGGCCGCAGTGTCGCCGAACGGATGGCCTCGGCGCCCGTGCCGGCTTCGTGCACGACGAAACCATTGAGCTCGAATCCGGTCCGCAGGAACCGGCGGATTTGAATTTCGTCGTCCACGACGAGAACGATTGTAGATGGCTCACTCATCGGTGTCGCTTTCAAGTTGCGGAACGGCGGCTTGCGTCACTGGCAGTTCGATCGCCACCGTTGTGCCGAGACCGGGACCCTCGCTGACGGCGGTGACCTTTCCGTCATTGACGGCGATGAATGCGTTGGCGATCCACAGACCGAGCCCGGACCCGCTTGTCGTCGCAGCGTGGCGTTCGCCACGCGCAAAGCGATCCCAGATTTTCGTTTTTTCCGCGCTCGTCAAACCGGCGCCCTGATCGGTGACGCTGATGGTGAGGCGGGCGTCTTGCGTATGCGCATCCACCGCGATCCGCGATCCGGACACGGAATATTTCACCGCGTTGTCGAAAATCTGTATCAGCGCCTGCTGCACCAGCACCGGATCGACATGAATCAACGGCAAGTCCGCAGGCAGATCGACGATGAGCCGACGATCCGCCAGACGATGGCGGCAGCGTTCCACCGCGGAGTTGATGATGTCGGCCGGATCGGCCCATTCGACATGCGGCTTGACGCCATCGCTACTGATGCGCGTGGCGTCTAGCAGGTTCTGGATATCGTTATTCAGCCGCTCGGCTTCGTCGCGAACGTCGTGAACGAGCGCTGTCAGCTTCTTTTCGTTTCGCAGCGCAGGTGCCGCGCTGAGCACTGTCGCCGCGCCGAGAATCGAGGCGAGCGGCGTTCGCAACTCGTGACTGACGGATCCGATGAGCGCCTCGCGCAACTGATCCGTCTGCGAACGCATGCGTGCTTCGCTGATGGCATGGGCGACGCCGAGCCGCTCGAGCGTTGCGGTTGCATCCGCGAGAACCGCGTCGACGCGTACACGCAGCTCGTCGGAACGTTCCTTCGATTCGTGTCCGAGATTGATCGCAATGACTCCGAATTCCGGACTCTTCGGTGACACCGCGCGCACCAGCCAGATCTCGCCGCTGGCCGCCGTCACCACAGCGCCGGCCGTGGTATCGCGGTGGCCCGATGCGACCTCGACGACTTCGCTGAGCACCGGTTCAGGCACCGTCACGCCGGTGCGTCGCCCGCTGCTGTTCGAGGCTTCGCGCGCGCTTGGAAACAGCACGACATTGCGCTGCATGACGCTGGCGAGATGGTCTTCGATGGCGGCGTGAATGTCGGAGACGTCGAAGGCGACAGCCAGGCGCCGTGAAAAGGCATAGAGATCCCGCAGGTCGATCTCGCGTTGCCGCGCCATCTCCAGTTGGCGCTTGAGGCGTGTGGCGAGCTGGCTTACGGCGACGGCCACGAAGATGAAGAGGATCAGGTCGATGACTTCCTGCGGGTCCTTGATGCGGAAACTGTAGAGTGGAGGATAGAAGAAGAAGGCAGACGCGAGCACGCCGCAGATTGCGGCAACGACGGCCGATACGATTCCCCACCGGGTCGCCGCGATCACCACGGGGATCAGATAGACCACGGAACCGTGGGCAAGCCCGGTTTCCCATACCAGCGCGAACAGCACCGCGGTGAGGGCTGCGACCAAGCCAAGCGTCATGAGGACGCCGT
>DATDLC010000091.1:0-3415 GCA_036519515.1 Pseudolabrys sp.
ACTCGGTCTCGCCCCTCTGGTCGTGCAGGATATTTTTCGCACCATCAAGGCGATTAATGCCGCTGGCACGAGCGTCCTCCTTGTCGAGCAGAACGCGCGCTACGCGCTGGAGACCGCGAGCCGAGGTTACGTGTTGCAGACTGGATCGATCGTCGCGAGCGGTAACTGCGCGACGTTGCGCAATGACGATCGCGTGCGCCAAGCCTATTTGGGCCGCAGCGCGGCTGAACGTGTGAGGCTTTAACGAGGACACCCCGTTAGCGCATTTTCCCGATCATCTGCCGGAGCTGCGCATCCTGGTGGTGGTCGACGACTGCACCCGCGAGTGCCTTCGACACCTCGATCTCCGGCATGCGGGTCGCCCTCGAGCTCGATCGCCTGCTCGGCGAGCGCGGCAAGCCCACGACCAAGCGGCAGGCGGCGTGCAAGACGTTGGGTACGAGCGGACGCTCATCATCACGGCCGGGAAACAGCCATCGCTTCGGCCGAGCGAGCCGCCAATAGGTGCGTAAAATCCTCAGGAGCTGCGGAGAGAGCATGACGTAGCGGTCCTTGCCGCCCTTGCCCTGCTCGACCCGGATCACCATCCGCTGGCTGTCGTTGTCGGCGATCTTCAAGAGAACGACTTCCGACACGCGCAGTCCGGCGGCATAGACCGTGGTCAGCGCGGTGCGGCTTTTGAGGCTCGGGATTGCCTCCAGGAAGCGCACGACCTCGTCGGCGCTCAGCACGACCGGCAGCTTGCTCGCGAGACGCGTTCTTGAATCGCTTCCGGGGGTATGGAGTGGCACGCAGCTTACGGCGTTTGTGCCGTTTTTGTCGTCGCTTTGACTGAATTGATACGCCGTTTCGACGATCGAACCAGCCGATGCAAAGATAAACAACATAATCGAAACTATTAGCAGGTCGACGCGGTTCTGCGCCCTCGAGATTGGCGATGCCCGCTAAGTGTCAAGAACATCGTGCAATTTTCTTGCCCTGAAGCGCGCTTTGGCTTTCGATCCAGAAGTCCGTTATCGTTACGTGCCGGACCTACCCAATCAAAGTGGGGTGGAATGTGAGACAACTATCTCTCGGCGTGGCCCTTGCTACCTTGGCATTCGCAGGCCCCGCGGTGGCCCAACCATACCCATCGCATCCGATCACCCTGATCGTACCATTCGGCGCGGGCGGCCCGGTCGATACCCTGGCACGCACCCTGACAGATGCCATGAGGACGTCGCTTGGCCAGGCGGTCATCATCGAGAATGTGACCGGCGCGTCGGGCACCATCGGCGTCGGCCGCGCGGTGCGCGCCGCCCCCGACGGGTACACCGTCAGCATCGGCAACTGGCCTTCGCACGTCGTGAACGGAGCGATCTACGCGCTGCCGTACGACGTGCTGAAGGATTTCGAACCGGTCGCGCGTCTGCCCAGCAATCCCTATGTCATCGTGGCACGGAAGGACCTGCCGGCAAGAAACCTGAAAGAACTGATTGCCTGGCTCAAGGCCAACCCGGACAAGGCGACACAGGGCACGGCCGGACCCGGTTCGGGACAACACGTCAGCGGCGTCTACTTCCAGAATGTCACCGGGACCCGCTTCCAGTTCGTGCCGTATCGCGCCGGCTCCTCCGAGATTATGCGGGACCTGCTCTCCGGACACATCGATCTGACGTTCGACCAAGCCATCACAGCGCTTCCGCACGTGCGCGGCGGGCGAGTCAAAGCCTACGCCGTCTCGTCCAACAACCGCCTGGCTGCGGCCCCCGATATCCCCACGGTCGACGAGGCCGGCGCGCCCGGGGTGTACATCTCCACCTGGTACGGAATGTGGGTCCCCAAGGGAACACCACAGGAGGCCATTCGAAAGCTGACGGCCGCGGCCATGGATGCCCTCGCCGATTCGACCGTCCGCGAGCGCCTCGCGGGCCTCGGTCAGGAGATCCCACCGCGCGAGCAGCAATCGGCGGAGGCGCTCGCCGCTCACCACAAGGCCGAAATCGAAAAGTGGTGGCCACTGATCAAGGCAGCCAACATTAAGGCCGAGTGAAACAGGTGGATGGTCGGTGCGCGATCTCCGCCCGATCGACCGCCCCTGAACAGCCAGGGCCGACCTACGGCTGGCCCCGACGAAACGGGACAGATCCTCTCGGGGAGCAAGATCGTGGACCTCATCATCCGCAACGCGCGCCTCTTTGATCGTCTGTCAGATGGACCATTGGATATCGGTGTAGAACAAGGTCGCATCATTGCAATCGAGCGCGGCATCTCATCCGAGGCGGACGTTTATGACGCCAAGGGATATCTCGTCTGTCCCGGTCTGATCGAAACTCACATCCATCTCGACAAGTCGCGCATCATCGACCGTTGTGCACCTCAGGAGCGCAGCCAACTGAGCCCCGTCAAGGGGGTCACACCCCTGAAGAAGAGCATGTCGGTCGAGGACGTACGCACGCGGGCCGAGCGCACGCTTGAAGAGTGCATCAAGCATGGAACAACCCGCATGCGCACGCAGGTCGAAGTCGATCCCGGCATCGGCATGCGCGGTTTCGAGGGGGTGCAGTCGCTGATTGCCGACTATAGGTGGGCGATCGATATCGAGATCTGCGTCTTTCCACAGGAAGGATTGATCAGTTATCCGGGAACGGAGGAGCTGCTGATCGAGGGGCTCAAGCGCGGCGCCAGGGTAATCGGCGGCGCGCCGCGCTACGACACCGAGGAAGCCGGCCAGATCCATCGCATCTTCGAGCTGGCGTGCGAATTCGATGTCGACATCGACATGCATCTGGATGTGGGCCCCACGCCCGACGCGATGAACATCCACCTCGTGCGTGAGCTCACAGACAAATACCAGCGTGGCGGACGCGTCGTGGTCGGTCACATGGCCAAGCTATCGCTCATGCCGCCGGACGAGGTTGCGGCGCTGGCGCGTAGCCTGGCGGATACAGGTGTAGCGGTCACCGTGCTGCCGACGACGGACCTTTTTCTCATGGGCCGCAATCGGGATCATTCCGTCGTTCGCGGCGTGGCAGATGCAAATCTGCTGGTCAAACACGGCGTGAATTGCTCCCTTTCCTCCAATAACGTTCTCAATCCGGCGACCCCTTACGGCGACTGCTCGCTCGTTCGCATTGCAAATCTTTACGCAAACGTGCTCCAGGTCGATCGTCCGGGGGAGCTTCGCGAATGCTTCGGCATGTTGACCGATATGTCTGCGCGGTTGCTCAATTTGAAGGACTATGGGTTCGCCGTGGGCAATCCTGCTGATGTCGTGGTCATTGGCGCGCAAGAACCCGAACAGGTGATCGCCGAAATCTCTCAGCCTCTTGCGGTGTTCAAGAATGGGAAGCGGACGGTTGTGTGGCACCCGCCCGAGCTCTTGCGGCCACACCACGTTCTAGATTTGCAGCATTGAAGCTCAATTGTGGGCGAG
>DATDLC010000092.1:0-40029 GCA_036519515.1 Pseudolabrys sp.
AACAAAGACAACAAAACCGACAACACGACTGCAGGCCCGCCTAGCCTTCAAACGATTACCACGACTAATGCACTCGTTGCTCCACCCTCCGTGACTCCGGAAGCCGATCAACTGAAACATGTCCCGCAACTGCCGGAACAGGCGGCGCCTGCTGCGCAAGTGGCGACCCAACTTAGACCGCTCGACCCCGACCTGTTGAAAGCCGTTGTCGGCAAGCAGAGTGATCTCGGTAAGCAAGGTGATGCGGACAGAAAGCCGACGCCGGAGAGCAGACCGACACCGGTCAGCCCAGCGATGGAATTGTCGACGACCCCAACCTCGTCTCCAAGATAACGCTGCCGACACATGCCAATGGCAAGTCACAAGTCTCAACAGGTGAAAGCGATAACCAGTTCTCCATCCAAACTCGCGGCGAGGTTCACGCGACTGGTTCCGCCGGCACTGACACATCCCCCGCCCTTCCGGCCGGCGCCAACTCCAGTACTCTGAAGGGCATTCCGGACACCTCACTGCCGGTTGGCAGTTCGACGCAGACGCACGGAGCGTCAAACGCAGCCACGCCTGCGCCGCCCGCCCCACAATCCGGCCCGCAGTCCGGGATCGTTCCGATTGCCGGACTCGCGATCGAAATCGCGGGCAAGGCACTAGCGGGGAAGAACCGGTTCGAGATTCGGCTTGATCCGCCCGAGCTCGGTCGTATCGACGTTCGGCTCGACGTCGACCGCGACGGCAACGTCACCTCGCGCCTGACCGTCGAGCGTGCCGACACATACGATCTGCTGCGGCGCGACGCCGCCGGTCTCGAGCGCGCCCTGCAGGATGCCGGCCTCAAGACCGCCGACAACGGATTGCAGTTCTCGTTGCGCGATCAATCGGCAAACCAGCAGCAGACCAATGGCGCCGACAACGCCCGACTTGTCGTGCAGGACGAATTGCTGCCGACGATCGACATAACGGCACAGATCTACAGCCGCCTCGCCGGACACGGCGGCGGTCTCGATATTCGCGTCTGAGGACCGAGCATGACGACGATCAATCCCGCTTCCACAGCGACCGGCGCAAACGTATCGAACGCGCGCGACAAGACCGAGATTGCCAGCAATTTCACCACGTTCCTGCAGCTGCTGACGACGCAGCTGAAAAATCAGAATCCGCTCGATCCGCTCGACACCAATCAATTCACCCAGCAACTGGTCTAGTTCGCGCAAGTCGAGCAGCAGATGAAATCCAACGATCAGCTCGCGACCCTGGTCTCACTCGAGAAAGCGCACAGGCGACCACGGCGCTTGCTTATGTCGGCGCAACCGTCGTTGTCGACGGCTCGACCGCGCAACTGACTGGCGGCACCGCCAACTGGAGCCTCAACGTCACCAAGCCGTCGACGGCCACGATCACGATTAAGGATTCGACCCCGGCACCCTTGCGGTCAACCCCGGCACGCAGAATTACACCTGGAACGGTCACGGCAATGACCGCCGCGTCGGGCCCGACGGCGCCTATACGCTCACCGCCACCGCGGTAGATGCCAACAAGCAGTCGGTTGCCATTTCGACCGAGGTGCAGGCGATCGTGGATTCGGTCGATCTCACGCAGGATCCGCCGCAGCTGTCGATCATGGACAGAACTACACACTGGACAAGATCAAGCGGATTGTCCGGCAGACGTCATGATCGGGAACGGCAAGGTATAGGTTTGCCGACGTTCATTTTTATTACCGGCCGTTAACGCGCTGACGGCCGGTGAGCCGAAAAGCCTCTCGCACTGCGATCTGTAACCAAAAGGTTATCTGATACCGGGCAAACATTGCCCGATGCATTTGTCATGCTTAGGCAAATTTTAAGCCGCGGCCTGTAATTTTTCCGAAGTAACTGTCAGTCGAGTTTTGTTTTGTGAGTGTACCAATGACCGAACCCCATCGCCCGAGGGTCAAATATGTCATCGGGCCAGATGGTAGTCCGCTGACGATTGCGGACTTGCCGCCGCCAACGACCAAACGCTGGGTCATTCGCCGCAAGGCGGAGGTGGTCGCAGCGGTCCGTGGCGGCCTGTTGTCCCTTGAGGAAGCGTGTGCGCGTTACACGCTGACCGTCGAGGAATTCCTCTCCTGGCAGTACTCGATTGACCAGCATGGCCTCGCCGGCCTGCGCACGACGCGCATCCAACAGTATCGCCAGTAGACTTCGGTCTCCCCTTCGCATCGGATCGCCGGCCGCTTGGCCGGCGATTTCATTTGCATCGCGCTTTTGGCCGACTTCTTTCGCGCATGGCCTGCCGGAATTAACCGGACGCTAACCTTAAACTGGGCAAATCTTGCCGGGTGAGGCGCGCGCTTCGCGCCCCTGCGGGGTAGGACAAGCCGGTGCAAGGTTTCTTCGATTTGTGAAGTCACTGGGTGCGGCTCGAATGGCGGCGATGGCCGCGGACGGCGCGCGACTGGACCAGGCGCGTGGTACCGACGTCGCGGCAAACGCCGTCATGGCGGCCGAGCAAATTACGCGAAATCTGGTCGGACGCACGGTGGCCGAAGTCGAGCGCGACCTGATTCTCGAGACTCTCAAACATTGCCTGGGCAACCGCACCCATGCCGCGAATATTCTGGGCATTTCGATTCGCACGTTGCGCAACAAGCTCAATGAATATGCGGCCGATGGTTCGCCAATTCCGCCGCCTCATGGCGGCTCGGAGCTCAAAGGCGCCACTTGATCTGTCGAATCGGTCATCGCAAACCAACTTTTCGGGGGCCGTCATGAATTCCTATTTGGGTCCACTGCTGTTCACCTTTGAGGGTCGCATCAATCGCGCAAAATACTGGATTGCGGCGATTGTCTACACGTCGATGATGATTGCTGTTGCGGGATTCGGATTCTTTTCCGGCTTCAGCATGCTGTTTCTGATTCTTACGGCGATTATTTTCATTGCGATGATCATTTCCGGCATTGCGATCGGCATCAAGCGGCTTCATGACCGCGACAAAAGCGGTTGGTGGCTGCTGGTGTTCTATCTGGTGCCGCCGCTGCTCGACAGCGTGGGGCGGACGACCGGCGTATCACTCATCTTTGGAACCCTGTCGCTTGCCGTCTCAATCTGGATGATCGTGGAACCTGGCTTTCTTCGCGGGACGTCGGGACCGAACCGGTACGGCCCGGATCCGGTCGCCGCACAGTGACGGTCATTTATAAAATTTGCTCCGTCCAGCTGTGGAGGGCGGCCGAGCGCGCGGGCGTATTTCACGGCTCTGAGGCCGACCGACGCGATGGCTTCATTCACTTTTCAAACGCCGCACAGGTCGTCGAAACAGCAGGGAAGCATTTTACCGGTCAAAGCGGCCTCCTCTTGGTGCGTATCGACAGCGCAAAGCTTGGCGATCGTTTGAAATTGGAGCCATCACGTGGTGGTGCACTGTTTCCGCACCTTTACGGCGATCTTGACCTCACGGCAGTCATCTGCGTTGAGCCGCTGCCGCTCGGCCCTGATGGCCGCCACGTTTTTCCAATCCTCGAGGATTGATCATCCGGCCGACTGTAATTGTGGCCGCGCCTCTGACGCCGTAAGGTTTGTCGACAGCCACAACACGGCGCCCTGCCATATGGATCTCGACTCCAATCGCAGCCTGATTGCCGCCGCGCTTGGCCGAATTCCGGCCGGCGACCGGGCGGCGTTGCAAACGGTGTATCGGTTGACCTCGGCGAAGCTTTTTGGCGTCTGCCTGCGTATCTTGGGCGAGCGCGCAGAAGCGGAGGACGTGCTTCAGGAGGTCTATGTGACGGTATGGCGCAAGGCCGCCGATTTCGATGCCAGCCGGGCAAGCCCGATGACCTGGCTGATAGCGCTTGCGCGAAACCGGTCGATCGACCGGCTGCGTGCTTCCCGCGTCAGTCGCAACGTGGACCCGATTGACAGCGCGGCCGAAGTTGCCGATATGGCGACCCCGGCCGATTCCGCGCTGGTGAGCGTTCAGGAACACGCCCGCCTGCATGGGTGTCTGGATGGCCTTGCCTCCCATGAGCGAGCGGCGTTACGCGGCGCATTTTTTGACGGCAATACCTATGAAGATCTGGCGAAACGCATGAACGTGCCGCTTGGCACGATGAAGAGCTGGATCCGTCGCGCAATGATCAAGCTGAAGGCCTGTCTGGAACAATGAGCGACACGTTGGACCATAGCGGCTTGCCCGACGACGAATTGCTCGCAGCCGAACTTGCGCTGGGTGTGCTCGAAGCCGCGGAGCGAACGGCCGCTGAACGACGCGCAGCGCGTGACCACGGCTTTGCCCAACTGGTCGATGAATGGGAGCAACGTCTTGCCCCTTGGGCGGCGGAAATTGCTGAAGTTGCGCCACCGCCGCAGCTATGGGACCGAATCTCCGGCGACCTGCCCGAGGCATCGGGTCCCGGACTTTGGCACAACCTCACTTTCTGGCGCGGACTAAGTTTTGCGGCTGGTGCGCTCGCTGCCGCCTGTCTTGCGGCACTGATCTATGTCGGCACGCTCACGCAACAGCAGCCGCTCGTCGCAACCATCGAAGGTGGCGGCCACCGCCATTTCGTCGCGACCGTGGATTCAGGCCGCGGTACGGTTGCGATCGTACCGGCCGGCTTCAGTTCCGATGCAACGCGCGTCCCCGAGTTGTGGCTCATCCCGCCGGACGGCAGACCCCGCGCCTTGGGCTTGCTGCGCGCCGATCAGACTGTGGTGCTTACTCTGCCTCCGGACCTGGCGGCGTTCGCAAAAAGCAACGCGGTCCTCGCGGTATCGCTGGAGCCACCGGGTGGTTCGACCACGGGCCTGCCCACCGGACCGGTAATCGCCACGGGCAAGCTCACGTCTCTGTGAGCCTGCATCCGCAAGCGCGGGCGCTCCGTAGCTTCGACGTCTCCTGCACGGGGACGTCACACAGAGCAAACGGAGTTACAGCCATGAAACGCATCATCAACGTCACCCTAGCCGGCGTTGCCGCAGCGGCGCTCGCGCTCAGCCTGAGCGGAACCGAGCCGGCTTTTGCGCAAATGAAGGAAAAGGAAAAGACCGTCACGGTCGGCGGTGCACCGATGTATCCGTCCAAGAATATCGTGCAGAACGCGGTGAACTCGAAAGATCACACCACGCTCGTTGCGGCCGTGAAGGCCGCGGGCCTCGTCGATACGCTGCAGTCGCCGGGACCATTCACGGTGTTCGCGCCGACCAACGAGGCATTCGCCAAATTGCCGGCCGGCACCGTCGACACTCTTCTGAAGCCCGAGAACAAGAAAACACTTACAAACGTGTTGACCTATCACGTCGTCCCTGGCCGCCTGAGTGCCAAGGATCTGATGGAGAAGATCAGGGCCGGTAATGGAAAGGCCACGCTGAAGACTGTCGAAGGCGAGGATCTCACCTTCGCCGAGAAGGATGGCAGGCTCTGGATCTCGGATGCCAAAGGCGGCTCTGCTCAGGTCACCATCCGCAACGTGATGCAGTCGAACGGCGTCATCCACGTGATCGACACCGTGCTGTTGCCGGGCTGATTGGTCCGCTGACGTCCGGCATCGGGCGCTCAAGAGCGCCCCCACAAGGTCCTCTCCCTGTCCCCGGGGAGAGGGCCGACGGTTTTTTGGCTGCCCGACGTGTCGATTAACCCTCCGCTAACCATAAAATGGGCAAATATTGCCGGGGGAAGGGTAATAGCCCACCACGACTCTCTACTCGGGCACCATTGATGGTGTCCGAAGCGTTCGGAAATTTCGTGATGAGCGGGAATTTCGTCATCGGGATCATTGTTTTCACGATTCTGATCGTCGTGAACTTCGTCGTCATCACCAAAGGCTCCGGCCGTATCGCGGAAGTAGCCGCCCGCTTCCACCTCGACGCCATGCCGGGCAAGCAGATGGCAATCGACGCGGACCTGTCCGCCGGTCTCATCGACGAGAAGGACGCACGCCGTCGCCGGCAGACACTGGAAGACGAAGGCGGATTCTTCGGCGCCATGGACGACGCAATTGCAGGCCTGCTCGTCGTCTTCATCAACATCATCGGCGGGATGATCATTGGCATTGCGCAGCAAGGACTCTCGTTCGCCGATGCCGCTCGTTCCTACACGATCCTCACGGTGGATGACGGCCTAGTCATGCAGGTGCCCGCGCTGATCGTTTCAACCGCGGCCGGTTTGCTGGTTTCGAAAGCGGGTGTAGCCGGAGCAGCCGACAAGGCGCTGCTGAAGCAGCTCTCGGGCTACCCCAAGGCTCTTGGTATTGCGGGAGCGGTGATGTTGGTGATGGCGCTCCTGCCCGGCATTCCGATGATTCCGTTTCTGGCACTCGGCAGCGGCGCGAGCGCGCTCGCCTTCATTATCGACAAGCGCACGAAAGTGACCGCCGCCGCGGAGGCAAAGAAAACCGAAGCCGCCGCCAAGACCGATGCCGCGGACGAGCCGATTGCAAGCGCACTCAAGATGGACGACCTGAAAGTCGAGCTCGGCTATGCCCTGCTCCCGCTGGTGAATGCGCCGGATGGCAGCGACCGCCTGACGGAGCAAATCAAGGCGCTGCGCCGTTCGCTCGCGGTCGAAATGGGATTCGTCATGCCGGCTGTGCGGATCCTCGACAACGTGCAGCTCGACGCCAACTCCTATGTCATCAAAGCAAAAGAAGTCGAGGCTGGCAGCGGTAAGGTCTGGGCAGGGCAGTACACGGTCATCGATCCTGCCGGCGGGGCACACACACCACGGAACCGACCTTCGGCCTACCCGCGACATGGATCGACGGCTCGCTCAAGGAAGAAGCCTCGATGAAAGGCTATACGGTGGTCAATGCCGCCACCATTCTGTCGACGCATCTTACCGAGTTGCTCAAGAGCAATATGGCGGAGCTGCTCTCCTATGGCGAAGTGCAAAAGCTCCTAAAGGAGTTGCCGAAAGAGCAGGCCGATCTTGTCAAGGATCCGGTGCCGAACCTGATCACAGTCTCGGGCATCCAGCGCGTGCTGCAGATCCTTCTGGCAGAACGTGTCTCGATCCGCGATCTCGCGACGATCCTCGAAGGCATTGCCGATGGCATCGCCGGCTCGCGCAGTCCGGTCACATTGACCGAGCACGTGCGTGCGCGGCTGTCGCGTCAACTCTGCGCGCAGTACACAAGCCAAAGCGGCTATCTGCCGCTGATCGCACTGTCGGCCAGGTGGGAGCAGGCATTCGCCGAGTCGTCGGTCGGTCAGGGCGACGACCGCCAACTGGCCATGCAGCCGTCGCGCCTGTCGGAATTCATCACGCTTGTTCGCGAGCGTTTCGAAGAAGCTGCGCGCGAAGGTGAAGCGCCCGTGTTGGTGACCTCATCCAACATCCGTCCATTCGTGCGCGGTATCGTCGAACGCTTTCGAGCGCAGACGCCGGTGCTCTCGCAAAGCGAGATCCATCCCCGCGCGCGCCTCAAGACCGTAAGCAGCATCTAGCCCGGGTTTGGACGCGGCCTTTCGCCGCCCCGGACCGAGAAAAAGCGGTCGCCTAAGTACCCGGAAAACAAAGAAAATCTGTCTGAATTCACAACGATTCACTGATCCGTGAGGGGTCCTTGGGAACCGGACGTTCGTGCCTACGTTAGTTGAGACGAACGCTGAACCTCTTTTCGGGACGGGGCGACAAAGGCGGAGAGCCCCGGAGGATGTCATGAACTGGTCGATGTATACGGCAGACCGCACCACCCATCTCAAGATTATGGTGGTAGGGCTTGCCGCCGCGCTTTTGATCGCCGTCATCGGCATCTCGGCACGCGAACTTAATCTCGGCACGGACATCATGACGGCGCAAAATCCGACCGTCATCAAGGCGGGCGGTCCGGTGGTGTTTACCGACCGCAGCGGTCCGACCGTCCGATAAGACGACCGCCGATTCTCGATCTTTCGTCTGACGCGCCGCATTTGCGGCGCGTTGTTTTGTGAAGTGGTCGAATCGACGAAAATGACCGAAAACAGCCGGGCATGAGCAACCGTCTCTTCCGTTTGGGCGCATCCAGCCTTCTGGCGGCAGGCTTGCTATTGGCCGCATCAACTGCGCACGCCCAAGGCACGCCGCCCGGCGCGGCGAGCGCCGATTATCAGGCCAAGCTCGCGCAATACCAGGCCGCGCACGGAGCCTACGAAGCCGAAGCTTCGGCCTATTGGGAGGCCGTCGCGGAAAAGCGGCGTACGCGCAATGCGAAGCGCCGCGACCACCTGCCGATCACTGCCGACGACTATGTTCTCAGCCAGCCACCCGTCTACGCAGGTCCGCCGCGACCGGTCGACCCTCGCGCGCCCGTCGCGCCACCCCCGGAGCGGCCCGAGATTCCTGTCGTCGCCGATTTCCTCAAGAATGCGGCAGAGCAATTTGGCTTCGTCCCGGATCGGCCGGCAAGCGACCTCGATTTCAAGCGCGCCTATGCGAAAGCCGCGCTCGCAGGCGGGCTGACTCGCGACCAGATTATTGGCGTTTACGCCTTCGAGACCGGCGGCAACGGCGCTTATGATTCGCAAGCCGGCCTTGTGCCCTATCGGCCTGGCGCTCGCGCAATTTCGCCCGCCGTTGGCTACAACCAGTTGCTCAGCACCAATTCGGTCTCGCTCCTTGCCGAAGACGGCAACCGCTATCTCGTGGCGCTACGCCAGAAAGCAAAAAGCCTATCCGGTCCCGCGAAGATTGCGATGGAGCGAAAGATCGAGGGCCTCCAACGCATGATCGCCTATAGCCGCTCGGTCCCGAACCGTTGGGCCGAGCACGATCGTCTGGCCAAAACCACGCCGGGAGGCTTTGGCATTCATGCCGTCGTGCTTGATATCGACCTTGGTCCGATTCTCCAGGTGCAGAAGCTCACGAATTCTGTCCGCTTCGCCCGCGCCAAAGGCTATGTGGCGCCACTCACCGCTGCCGAGCTCGAACTCATGAACCTCACCGGTGATGGCAATGGCTTCGACATGGTGACGATGCCGCAAGCGCTGCGCATGCGCGTTCCCACCACAAACTTCTTCCAGCGCGAAGGCTATGAACGCAATCCGGTTGCGCGCCGCACCGGCGTGGTGGCCAACCTCATCGCCGACATCGAAGCCAAGATGGCGCGTGGCGCACAGTCGCAAGGCGCGCGCGAGCTGGCCGCGGCGTTTTAGCGCCTGCGGCCAACTGCTTTCGCTGCTACAACAAGCGTGAATACAGGTTGTCCGCTAGTGAACCAAATCTTCATTCGAGTAACGTAACTTGTTCCTGTGCATTTGCGGCGTACTTACGGCATTATTGTATTCATTTTCACCATACGTACGGTCATCTGAAACAGCACGCCCTGCTTCCACTTTACCTCTCAAGGCCAACCTTGCTTCGTCCCATGCGGCAACACTTTCATTTGCCAAACGCAAATACTCTTGCGCACATCTCCGAGCTTCATTGCGCGCCTCGGCAAGTTCTCTTTCGGTGTTGTGTCTGCGCTTGATATCGCGCAGCGCCCAGTCCGCCTCAACAAACCGATTGCCGGCCTGATAGACCTTCCGTTGCGTGGCTTCTGCGATGTGGACAAGGTCACGCGCCCTCAAATCAATGAGATCACCGACGATCAGCGGACTATTCGCGATCGGTTTTGGTAGATGTTCATCCGCAGAAGCAGAAGCTTCTGAAGGACCATTCTCTGGTGCGTTCGCTACGCGTTGAGATGAGCTAGTTTGCGCAGGCGAACCACCATTCATCTCGTTCCGAATACTGTTTTTCAGTTCGTCTGCGTCCGCCCAGCCAGCTTTGCATTCCCTCATCTGGGGCGTGTCATCAGAGTCGTTACGCCCGTAACTAGCTTGTTCCTTTGCCCTTTCCCAAGCAAACAGGTTGTCATTCGTCGCCTTCAAACACGCTTTCTGGCAGCGAGCCACCTCAGCTCGAGCTGCAGGATTTTCCGGATCCTTCGCGAGCCATTGATTCGCGTACGCAAGCTGACCGCGCACGATAAGGACATTTTCTCTGGCGGTGTAAGCTAGGCCAATTAGGGTCTCACTTGCCCGCTCAACGTATATTTCCGCGCATTGAACCCTGGACGGATAAGGGCCGGTGACGCGTTCAAATCGGTTAAAAAGGAAGGCGCCGTCGAAGACGTTTCTATTGCCCGCAATGGTCTGACATTTCAGGTTGAACTGTGCTTTTTCGACCGCCAAATTCTGAAGCTGAACAACCTTGCTCTTTGCAGCAGAAATTGCAGGCTTGTCGTTGGGGTCGATCTCGGCCAGTGCTGCATTTGCTGTCTGGAATTGCAAAAATGCTTTGTCCGCTTCGACTTCGGCCTCGTTCGCCGCTTGCTGTTTTAACGAAAGCGGTCCTGGGGCAAACTCGGACGGCTCGGTGAGGCCAGGCGGTGACCCCCAGTTGCCGGGAGCTACACCCAAACCACCGCCGTCATCGTGCGCAGCCTGCTGGCCGTTTTTCGGGTGGTTGACAGGCTTCGGAGGGGTCGCCGTGGGTGTTGCCGGCGCCTGAGGAAATCCAGCGGCTCGCTCAACCATCATACTCTCCCAAATGTTTTTGCCCCGGCAACTCGAGGCCAGCCGATTATTCTCGGTTCAGGATTACGCAGTGGCGCAACCTATGATGTGCCAAATGTTACAGCTGCAAATTGCACAGAATGTCCGTTCGCATTTGTCATAAAGGGGAGCAGACACGCGTCGCGCACAGTCGCAAGGCGCGCGCGATTTGGCGGCGGCGTTTTACGACAGTCTACGGGACGGAGCTGTTAGCGCTGATCGCCGGCGATCTCTTCCACGAGATCAACCACGCGCCGGCGCAACTTCGAATCTTTGATATTTGTGAACGCTTTGGTCAGCGCCAGCCCATCGGAGGTCGACAGAAAATCGGAGACATAGTCGGCGACCGGAGCTTTTGACGATCCGCCCTCGGCCTGTTTGCCGAGGGCACCGTCAAAAAAGAAGGATACCGGCACCTTGAGAATTTGCGAGATGTGCTGGAGCCGGCTCGCGCCGATACGGTTCGTCCCTTTTTCGTATTTCTGCACTTGCTGGAAAGTCAGCCCCAGCTTTTCGCCAAGCTTTTCCTGACTCATTCCCAGCATCAACCTGCGCATACGGACTCGGGAACCAACATAATTGTCTGTCGGATTCGGCGATTTTTTAGCCATCATCATCTGGATCGGGCCCGCAACGTGAGGTTGGAGGTCTGTGGTTCGCGTCGCAAATGGCGAAACAAGGAAAAGTTGCGCCGAAGTAAAGTACATCGTAGCGCTGGAGATTATGTCATTAAAGCCAAGCCGGAGTAAGCGGCGCCACCATGGGCGCCGCCGAAAGTTCTTGAGCTGTTAAGAGTTAGGCTGGCGCGCCGCCGGCGTTGAACCGCAAGGCCGCGATACGATCGAGCTCGGCCTGTTCGCGCGTATTCTCTTCCGCCTTCTCGCGTGCCTGATCCCGCTCGTCCAGCATTTCGACCTTCTTGAGCTCTTCAAAGGCCTCGCCCAGAGCCGACTTGGCGTCCTCGAGTTGCACGCGCAATTCGTCGGTCGAGTGCTTGAGATTTTCCCGGCGCGCGGTCGCGGCCTTGGCATAGGTGGGATAAGCGAAGTGCGCCGGATCGTGGATGCCGGCCCGATCCTGCTCGACCTTGATCTCGCGCTCGAGCTCCCCGGCAATCCGGTCGAACTCGGCGATCATCGCCTCGATCTGAGCGACCTTCCGCCGCTTCTCGTCGACCTGAAATTTCTTCAGACGGATGAGGGTTTCACGTGACTTCATCGACTAAATACTCCCCGAAGCCCCCGAAAACGCAGTCCCGACCTGGCGGCACCGCCCGGTGCGACCCACGCTCTGGACCATTCCGGCGGACTGTGCCGCAATAACGTTAGTTTTGTGTTTCTTCGCCCGCAGGATCCGCTCGAGCTGCTCGTAGCCGTCCGCCATAGTCGTTGCTTCTTCCTTACTTTGCGCCAGGAAAGCTTCCAGAGGTTGTGAAGGGCGATGGCTTCGTCCACCTCGGCGCTTGATCCTGTCCGATAGGCACCGAGGCGGATCAGTTCCTCCATATCGGAATAGGTCGCCATCACCTGACGCGCCCGGTTGATTGTCGGCAGGTGGTCTGGATCGGCCGCCCGCGGCATCGTTCGCGAGATCGACTTGAGGACGTTGATCGCCGGATATCGGCCACGCTCGGCGATCGCCCGTTCCATGACGATATGACCATCGAGAATGCCCCTGACGGCGTCAGCGACCGGCTCGTTGTGATCATCACCATCGACGAGCACGCTGAAAATGCCCGTGATCGGTCCCCTGCTCGGTGCCGGGCCCGGCCCGCTCCAGCAGGCGCGGCAATTCCACAAATACGGTCGGGGTATAGCCCTTGGCGGTCGGCGGTTCGCCGGCAGAGAGTCCGATCTCGCGCTGCGCCATCGCGAAGCGGGGTAACCGAGTCCATCAGCACCAGCACGTCCTTGCCGAGATCACGGAAATACTCGGCAATGGCCAGCGTCAGGTAGGCGGCCTGACGGCGCATGAGTGCCGGTTCGTCGGAGGTGGAAACCACCACGAAGGCAGGCGGCGCCAAGATCGTCCTGCAAGAATTCCTGGACCTCCCGGCCCCGCTCGCGACAAGCCCGATCACCGAAATGTCGGCTGAGACGTTGCGGGCCAGCATCGACAAGAGAACCGATTTGCCGACGCCCGAGCCAGAAAAGATGCCCATACGTTGGCCCCGGCATACCGTGATGAACGTGTTCAGGGCGCGCACCCCAAGATCCAGCGGATCGCCGACCCGCCGCCGCGAGTGAGCCGGCGGCGGCGACGCACGATACGGATAGGGCGCAGGACCAGGAGGCAACGGCCCCTGGCCGTCGATCGGCTCGGCTCGAGCGTTGACGACGCGGCCCAGCCAGCGCTCCGACGGCCGAATTGTCCCGGCGGCGGTGGTAACAACGGCCCGGCAGCCACGGCGTACGCCATCAAGCGCGGCGAACGGCATTGCAAGCGCATGACCGCCGGAGAAGCCAACCACCTCGCAGGGAATCTTTGCCGCTCCGGTCTCGATCGTCAGGCGTGCACCAACTGACATGGCATGGATCGGCCCCGCGACTTCCACCATCAGGCCGCGCATCGACACAACGCGGCCGTAGGTTTCGACCCCATCGATATCGACGATCTGTTCGGCGAGCGCCTTCATTGGTCCGCTTTCAGTGACGGCGACGCGCCAGCCATAAACCTGCCCTTAGGCTTACCGGCTCAATCGTTGCATTAACTCGGTGTTTACCCGCGTCGTTAATCATTGGGTCATTCGTCCACGGGACTACGGCTTCAGATTCGCCCAGCCAGGACGGAAGGGGCGAGTCGCGAGAGTCGGTTAAAGCAGACTCTTAAATTGGGACATGAGACTGGACGTGGCTAAAAAACCACTCGCGAGCAAGATCTTACGCCGATTCGGGTGTCGCTGCCTACGGCACGCTTGCATGGGAGAATCAGGTTTTGTTAACCATGGCCAGATAGTGTCGAATCGGTTTGTCCCACCGCGTTTTTTAACACTCGCCGCCTTTGCGGCGCTGACCTGAAGCCCGGCTGCGGCGAGAAGGGGACTTAGATGCGCGTTTTACTCATTGAAGACGACAGCGCGACCGCACAATCCATCGAGCTGATGCTCAAATCCGAGAGTTTCAACGTCTACACGACGGATCTCGGCGAAGAGGGCGTCGATCTCGGCAAACTCTACGATTACGACATCATCCTGCTCGACCTGAACCTGCCGGACATGTCGGGATTCGAAGTTCTACGCTCGCTCCGAGTTTCGAAGGTCAAGACCCCGATCCTGATTCTGTCCGGCCTGGCCGGCATCGAGGATAAGGTCAAAGGCCTCGGCTTCGGTGCCGACGACTACATGACCAAGCCCTTCCACAAGGACGAGCTGATCGCACGCATTCACGCGATTGTTCGCCGCTCCAAGGGCCACGCTCAGTCCGTCATCAACACCGGCGATCTGGTGGTCAATCTCGATACCAAGACCGTCGAAGTTGGCGGCCAGCGCGTCCACCTCACTGGTAAGGAATATCAGATGCTGGAGCTTCTCTCCCTGCGTAAGGGGACGACGCTCACCAAGGAGATGTTCCTCAATCACCTGTATGGCGGCATGGACGAGCCGGAACTCAAAATCATCGACGTTTTCATCTGCAAGCTGCGCAAGAAGCTGGCCAATGCATCGTCCGGCAAGAACTACATCGAAACGGTGTGGGGACGCGGCTACGTCTTGCGCGAGCCAACCGATGCGGACGAGCGCATTCCGGCCTAGCGCCAGAGTTTCCCTCGCGTTGCATCTGCGAGACGCGAGCCTTAAGGCTCTCTCACTTGACCCCGCCGGAAATGACGGGGTTTTTTATTGCTCGAAGCTGGGGCTTGATATGAACGATCTTCCAGCCTCGCTTACCGATCTCGGCGGCAGCCGTCGGCGTCACCGCGCCGGTCGTGGCAAGCACGGGAACGGCGCCTGGATTCGTGCGATGTATTTCGGTCGTCGCCGCAACGAAGGTGCGCTGCTGCACCTCCGTCCAGGCAATGTCGTCGACGGTAAAAGCCGCGACAACATTACCGTTACGGGCGACGTTGATTGGTTGCCCGCCAAACGTGACGAATGACATGATACCGCCCAGTTCGTTGCTGCGTGCGGCAAGGATTTGCGCGCGTCGACGATGATAGAAAGCGACGTTGCGCGAGCCCGCTCCCGCTGCGTGCTCGACGAAAGCGGTGGTGTTCTCCGCGTGCAGTTTTTTGAGTGCTCGCGCCATGATCAGGAGATCGGCCGGCGTATAGTTCCGGTTTTCAACGAGGCGGCCCACACTTTCGTCAGGAACACCGAGAGAGAGCAAAGTCGCACGCGTCTCGGCAATGACCTGCGCTGCTGTCTTGCTGCGCAAGGTGTCCTTCGCGTCGCTGACAGTGGCAACCGACGACACCGCGATCCCGATACCGCCGGGGACGAACGACAACCCCGCCTTCACCGGCAGTCCTCCGCCCGCCATTGCGCCGGCCATTTCTTTCAACCTCTGCGCCAGCGGCGGAAAGTCGGTGTAAGGATCGACGTCCAGATCCACCGCAAGTTCCCGCTGCGTGTCGCTGACGCCGAGCAGGCTATCGACAAGAGTGTCCCGGTCGGCGCGATTGTTCGAAAGTCCGGCACCGACACGGTCGAACATGTTGCCAATGCCGCTCAGCGAGCGCTCGACGGTCTCGGCAGGGTTGGTGATGAGGTCGGCACCGAATTTGATCGGCCCCAGAGCCGCTCTGCCGAATGCTTTGCCAAACGCCTCCGACTGCGACATTTTTTCGAGTGCGGCAACGGCGTCCAGTTCGTGAATACGCAGCTTGGCGAATTCAACGCCATCAAATGCAAATTTTCCATAAGGCGTATCGACGTCGAAGATGCGCATCACGCCATCGCTGCGCACAAGCGGCTTGACCGTGTAATTCGGCCCGGTGGCGGCCGTGCCGAGATATTTTTGTACGGGCTCCGGCTTTGGCAGCTCGAGCGCAAGTACAGCCGAGGACAAGGTCATCAGGCCGATGGACGCTGCAATAAACACCGCGAAAACGGGGCCGCCGGACTTGCTTTGCGATCGACGCGACAACGAAACGGGCGCCTCTCCCCGAGGCGCGATGAAATAACCCCTTCGCATGCTCAACTCCCCAAACCCGACTGTCAGGCAAATCCTACCATCCCGCAGGGGGGCACCATCAAGAAATTGCTCGGGCGCGCACAGCCGGCAGCGGTCGCGGAAAGCCCGTTTTCGCTCAGCTCTGAGGAGGTCGCATGAGCTGGGCGATGACGTCCTTGAGGGTCGTCAGATTGAAGGGTTTCGTCATGAAAAAAATGGCGCCGGCGGCGATCGCGGCTTCCGCATGCTGCGGCTCGGAACTCGCCGACATGATCACCAGGGGCACATTTCGGATCTTCGGGTCGGCGCGGATCTCGCGCGCAAGCTCGAGGCTATTCATACCCGGCATTTCTCGGTCGGTTACAACAAAAAGGTACGACTTCTCTCGCAGCTTTTGCAAAACTGTCGGCCCGTCGTGAACCTGGTCGACGTTGACGAATCCGCATTTGCGCAACGTGCCGTCCACGATACGTGTCATCGTGTTCAGGTCGTCAACGACCAGCAAGACGGCCTCTGCCGCCGCGAAGGCCGTAAAAAAATCTTTATGCTGACATAGTCGACCGAGGTAAGTTCTCCCCCGTCAGGCCATGCTCGCGATTGGCGAGCCCCCACGCGCGTCAGTTGAATCGGACGCGCCAGCCCGGCGCGGACCGACAATATAATTTCGCTTGGCGGCGGCGAAGGCTTGACCTCGACCAGCTCAAATTCTGATAAAGGCCGCGCTTGTCGGCGAGAGGTCTGAACGCTATGAAGCGTTTAATTTTGGTTGCGCAGTACCAGCGTCGCGCACGCTGTTAACCGCTCGTTAAGGCGCCTGCCACGCTCTTATAGCGCGGTGATCACGACAGTCTCTCCGTCTGCCGTCACCGCCGCTTTGACCCCGCAGGCTTTGGCGAGAAGTCCGGCGTAGAACGGCTGAATCCGATGTGCGTCGAGGTTGTCGCTAGGCAGTTCCCCTGTCAGCAGGGAGGGTACGGCCGGTGGAATCTTCACATTGACACCGGTGGCCGCGACTTTGAAGCCGATGCTGTCGCCGGCCCCGATGGGGTCGACCGCAATCTTGCCGCCGCGCGGGATTGCCTGACCGGCGATGACCAACATGTTCAGCAGCAATTTGACCAGGTTTTTTGCCAATAGCGCGCGCGGCAAATTCCAGGCGATCTTGGTCTTGTCATCTTCCAGAAAACCGCGCGCAATGGTCTCGGCATCGCCGAGGTCGATCTGGGCACCCGCCGAGCCGGCAGCCCCGAATGCAATGCGGCAGAACTGCAATTTCTTGGAGGCCGTGGCGGCGCTCTTCTTGATCAGGTCCAGCGCGAATTCCTTGGTCGCTTCGTCCTTCTCCTCCTCGAGCACCTCGATCCCGTTGACGATGGCGCCGACCGGACTGATGAGGTCATGGCACACACGCGAGCACAGAAGGGCCGCAAGATCGAGTGCTTCGATGGACGATTCGGACATAGACTAGTCTCCGCTGGGCATGCAGGCTGGCCGCAATCGGCGAATCGACGGTCGCGCCGACGTGGCGAAGTTGATACACCGCACCTACAACACAGCCAAGGCAACAAAAGGACGTGCGATTTTGGCGTCGGCTTCCGAAATTCCGCCGGCCAGGGCGGCTGATCTTCTGGACGATCTGACTACGGTCGTAGCCCACGCTTGCGCAAAAATCAGCGCGCTTTCACTAGCAGCATTGGAACCGCGGATGAAGGCGGATCACTCGCCGGTGACCGCCGCCGATGAAGCGTCCGAAGCGTTAATCAGCCAAGGTGTTGCTCGAGTCTTGCCAGGCGTACCGGTCGTCTCCGAGGAATCCGCAAGCGAGCATCACAATCGTCTTGATGGAAGCTTTCTGATCGTGGACCCCCTCGATGGCACGCGGGAGTTCCTTGCCGGCCGCGATGAATTTACCATCAATCTTGCCATCGTCACCCGCGGGGTGCCGATCGCGGGCATCATCGCCGCACCCAGGCGCGGCCGGGTCTGGCGAGGCGTCATTGGCGAAAAGGCTGAACGTCTTCGGCTGCTGGAGGATGGCGCCGACCAAGTCCAGCCCATCCGCACCCGTGCTTGGCCACGCGAACGAGCCGTGGCGGCCGTAAGCCGTTCGCATTTCGATCCGGCCACCGATGCCTTTCTTGCCTCACTTGGGCCAATCGAGCGAACCGCCAGCGGTTCTGCGATCAAGTTTTGCCAGGTCGCGGAAGGTGCCGCGGATGTTTACGCGCGCCTGGCGACTACGTGTGAGTGGGATGTGGCCGCCGGCCAGGCGCTCGTTGTCGCCGCCGGCGGCGTCGTAAAAACCCCGCAGGGCCTGTCCCTGGAGTATGGCCGCGTCGCCGAGCATTTTCGCGTACCGGCCTTCATTGCCTGGGGAGACGCCAAAAGGTCTGGGACGGTCGGCGCCAGCTGAAACCGTCGGGCCATTTGCGCTCGGCGCTATCGATGATACGGCCCGGATCAGCAAGGAAAGAGGCGCGTGTCTGCTCGCTGTAAAAAAGATAGAGCCTTTGTCCCGCCACGGCCCAGATCAGGGGGTGGCCCTGCACGGACCGGCCACGGCCTACGGCAACTGGGTCATAGCCGCCAAAGCGCGGCGCATACACTTCGGGGTGTTTGGCGAAAGCCCGCGATTGCCCTCATTGCTGAAGCGCCAGACAGCCCCATCCAAGTTTAATTCGAACTCCGGCCGCCCAAATAACGCCTTTCCTTCGGTGAAATAAGCCACCGGATCAAAGCCGCTGATAGCGAGGCCCGTTGCGGCGTTTATTGCCAACTGGTTGTCGGTGGCCGCCCGTGATCCCAAGGGTGCGAAGATACCCACCCCTAAAACCATGGCGACTAACAGCCTAAGCAATAGGTGCGGCTTCCGTTCCTGCCGTGCTGCAGTCATAGTTCTTGGCAACGATAGATGATTCGGGGACGAGCCTATTTTTGCGACTTTAGGGCGGTCGGCGTGAGGATCCGGTTAAACCGGCCTTGAGCCTCATTATCCAATGGAGCAGACGATGCGCGCGACCCTGCGCCTTGCGGCCCTGACACTCTCTCTCGTGGTCTTTACCGGGCAATTTGCGGCGGCACAAAACCCGCCACCCCCTCAAAGTGGGTCATTCACGCCGGGCGAGCTGGTCCGGGAAGGCCACCGGTTCTTTGGCACAGTGTCGCGCGGCCTGGCGCAAATCGTCGAAACCGCGGTCAGTCGGTGGGGCCAGCCTAACGGTTACGTGCTTGGGCAGGAAGGCAGCGGCGCCTTCGTCGTGGGGCTGCGATACGGCGATGGCAAGCTGTACACGAAGAATGCCGGCGACCGGCGCGTTTTCTGGGAAGGCCCGTCCGTCGGTTTCGATACGGGCGGCGAAGGTGCCCGTACGATGATGCTGGTTTACAACCTGCCTGCCACAGATGCGATCTATCAACGTTTCGCCGGCATTGACGGGTCCGCTTACTTCATCGGCGGGTTTGGCATGACCGCACTCGCCTCCGGCAACACTATCGTAGTGCCGATCCGTTCAGGCGTCGGGTTACGGCTTGGGGCCAATATCGGCTACCTCAAGTTCACCCCGCGGGCGACCTGGAATCCGTTCTGACCGCTGTGCGTTTACCAACACTTTGAACTAAACCACCTGCACTTTTTTGTAGCGCGAGGCCGGGTTTAGGATAACCTCCGGCGCCGTTGGGGATTGGCCGGCGTGGATTCCCTGATTTTCACCGAGCGCAGTTGGAGGCCTACGTTCCATGATTGAGCCGATCATGTTTTTCGGCATCGGATTCCTTGTCGCGGCTCTGATCGGGCTCGTTGTCGTTCCTCTTGTCCACACTCGCGCCGTACGCCTGACAATGCGTCGCCTCGAGGCCGCCGCCCCCCTGTCGATGGCCGAGATTCAGGCGGACAAGGATCAGTTGCGCGCCGAATTTGCCATGTCGACACGTCGACTGGAAATGAGCGTCGAGCAACTCAAGACCAAAAGCACAAGTCAGCTTGCCGAACTTGGCAAGAAGGGTGACGCCATCAATCGCCTGAAGGTCGAGCTCGGAGAAAAGACCGCAACTATTTTTGCGCTCGAGGCGCGGGACAAGAATCTGCGCGACCAGCTTCGCGCGACCGACGAAGAATTTTTGGTCAAAACCAACGCGATGCACGAAGCGCAGCGCGCCTTCTCCGACAAGGAAGCTGAACTTGCCAAGCTCATGGGTGAGTTGAACGAGCGCTCGACGCTCGCCGACTCCCAGAAGATCGAGATCATTGCGCTTAAGACGCAAGTGGACGCCCTGAAGGAGCGGCTGGACGGCGCCGGCTTCGAGTTGAAGACCGTGGAAGACCGTCGCGATGCCGAGCGGCTTGAATTGAAAGCTGCAACGCGGGAACTGGGCGAAGAACGCGGGAGAGTTGAGAACCTGGGCCGCCGCGTCGCCGAGCTCGAACAACATCTATTGGTGCAGAGCAAAGAGGCGGAAATCCTGGGGCAGCGCGCGCAAGATCTCGAGAGCCGCCTGACCGAACAGTCGCGGCTGCTCAATCAGAGCGAATTTGAGCTCAAGCACCTCCGCCAGGAAATGGAATCCGCGCGAAAGGTTGAAAGCGACCTGCGCACGGCCATCATAGAACTAGAGGCTCGTTCGAGTTCAGCAACTCAAAACCTCAGAACCGAGAGCACCCAGCTGCAGGCGGCGCTCGTTCACGCCAAAGAAGAGCGTGACCGCTTTGCGCGCGAGCTCGGGTCAATCAAGCGCGAAACGGAAGAAGCCTGGGCGTCGGAGCGGGTCGAGAACGCCCTTCTGCGCGAGCGTATCAACGATGTCGCCGCGGAGGTCGCGAGACTCGCTTCCGCTCTCGAGGGACCAAATTCGCCGATCGACGCACTTTTGGCCGCCGAAACGTCACGCGGATTGAGTACCACGGCGCCGGCGGTCGGCACCGCCAGTGTCGAACTCGCCGAGCCGACGGACAACGGCAATCTGGCCGATCGCATCCGCGCATTGCAGACGCACGCGTCCCGTCTGTCGCAAAGCGACGATCCGAAAACACGCAACTAGCGGGATCGCCAGCCCTTCGCTTGACACGTCGCGGCAGGCATTCTTTATATCGCCGTCCGCAACGACCGGGCGCTTAGCTCAGCGGGAGAGCGTTCCCTTCACACGGGAGAGGTCGTAGGTTCAATCCCTACAGCGCCCACCATATCTCTTACGTAAATCAGTCAGAGATTGGTCTGTTGCTACAAGACAAAATCGGCCGCGTGCAAATTCGGATTAATTCCGGTCAGCACGATCTGCATATCGGCGACGCTGTTGCCGTTCAGATCGGCCTGGATGATCGTGTTTCCGCTGGCCTGGTCCGTGAACCATGTCACGCTGTTGGCGACGACATTTTGATTCTCACCGCCATACAGAAACGCCTGGTTTCCGGAGACTGCGGTATTTGAATCGATCACCGACAGATCGATCTTGTCCGTTCCGGCCAGAAAATCGCCGATGAGATCCGACAGGCTGGGAGCGCTATCTGCCGCCGCTTTGAAAATAAACGTATCGGTACCCGCCCCGCCAACCAAGATATCCGACCCGCCACCACCGGTGATCTTGTCGTTCCCAGCTCCGCCCACAATCGTGTTGGCGCCACTCGTCCCGCTCAATATGTCGTCGAACTGCGATCCGGTAAGATTCTCGAAGCCCGACAAGGTATCGGAACCAGCGCCTCCCGCCTGCGCGCCCGTGGTGGCAAGATTGACCGTTACGCCGGCAACGGCGTGCTCATATGACACGGTATCGATACCGGTGCCGCCGTTGAGCACATTTGCCGCACCATCGCCTTCGAGCGTGTCGTCAAAAGCCGAACCCGTCAGTTTCTCGATGTTAATAAGCGTGTCGCCTTCTGCGTCCCCTCCACTTCCGGCGCTCGTCATCAGACTTACATTTACGCCTGCCGATGAAGCCGCATAGGTCACTGTGTCGACTCCGGCTCCGCCATCGAGGATATCGGCGCCGCCAAGCCGGGCAAGGATATTGGCTCCGCCATTACCGGTGATTGCGTTGTCCAGCGCGTTGCCGGTGCCATTGATGCCGCTCGTTCCCATCAAGGTGGGATTCTCGACGTCACCCTTTACATTGACGGCATCAGCGAGGCTGAAGGTCATTGACGTATTTACAATGTCGATCCCGCTTCCGCCGGTTTCATCAATAAAGTCGCCGGAATTGTCCACTGTGTAACTATCGTTGCCATCTCCGCCAACCATCGTATCGGCGCCGGAGCCACCGACAAGAACGTCATTGCCGCCGAGGCCCATCAGCAGATTGGCACTATTGTTTCCCGTCAGCATATCCTCGTGCTGAGAACCCATCAGGTTCTCGAAGGCAGACAAAGTATCGATCCCTGCGCCGACAGTATTTTGTGCTGCGGTACTGGCGAGAGTGACGGAGACACCGCTCGTCGCATGCGCGTAGGAAACTGTGTCGCTACCGTTCCCCCCCAAGAGCAAATTGTTTCCGCTATTTCCTTCCAGTGTGTCGCCGAATTGCGAGCCTGTCAGGTTCTCGATCCGGACAAAAGTATCTCCTTCCGCATCGCCGCCCGTCGCTGTTCCGGCCTGCAGACTGATATTTACGCCGGCAAAAGAGGCCGCATAACTCGCGGTATCAATCCCGTCTCCACCATCGAGCGCGTCGGCGCCGCCAAGGCCGGCAAGCGTATTGTTTGCGCTGTTCCCGACAAGCGAATTGGCCAATGCATTGCCGCTGCCATTGATTGCCGATATTCCGGTCAGGGTCAGATTTTTGACGTTCGCTTGCAGCGAATACGTGACAGAGGCCCGTATCGCGTCGACACCTTGGCCTGGATTCTCGATGACCTTGTCGCCCGTGCTATCGACGAAATAGGTATCGTTCCCGAGGCCGCCCGCCATCGTATCATTGCCGGCACGGCCATCGATGACATCGTCTTCATTGCCTACGTAGGCCTGCAATTTTGGAGTGTGTGTAGCGTCAATAATGTCACTACTCGAAGTGCCTATGACGTTGGCACCCGGGGCATCGCCCACTGAGATGATGAAGTCTACTTGGTCGGACAACCCGCCAGGATCGGTTGCGGTGATTGTGAGATTGACAGTTTGTTCAGTTTCGTAGTCAAGCCACGCGCCGTTGACGGGTTTCAACTGATACTGCCCGCCCGCCTGCACAACCCCGAATCGGGAGTCTGAGACGCCAAACGTGAAGACCGAGTCCCAGTTGGGGTCGGTGACCAGGATATTGCCGATACACCACTCGCGACGTTTTCGAGGATTGTACTATTCGATAGATGGATATCAGTCGGCTTCAAGTTCGTCGACGGAGCGGGGTCGGACTCGTAGAACAGGAAGTCGTCAGCAACCAGACTGCCGAGCGTCACATTGTGCAGGGTCAGCGCATTACCGGATGAGAACGTCAAGATGGTGTCGGATCCCGATTCGATCGCAAAGCCAAAAAGCGGGCGAGACTGAAAAGCCCGACCTTTCCCCGTAGGGGAACCAGCTGGGCGGTAGATGGAAAGCCGTACGTCAGGTTGTTTCCCGACCAATGGGCGCCGCTATCCATTTGCTGGATGATCTGCGTGTCGGTCCAAACCGGCTTTGGCATGGGCTGAGCCTGTGAAATGTCGGTTAAGTTGCGCGCACACAGCAAGGTATCGGCTATTCCTGAAGGCCGGTTATTCAGTCGATTCAGATTTTACGAAAATGCATGCCGCGACCTGCAGTACCCTGCTTCGGGTCCGAGTGATCTATGTGGAGAATCCGTGGACTTGCTCACGGCAAGTCTCTGAATTTTCTATTAACGCATTTCCCTTCATACAGGAGAGGTCGTAGGTTCAATCCCTACATCACCCGCCATTCACCAAATGCATATCTTCCGTGGTTGCCAAACCCGTCACCATCACTGTCAACGACACCATTCGCGTTTCGGGATTGCTGCAAAAGCCGCCCCGCGCACGCACCTGCTACGTGCTGGCGCATGGCGCCGGAGCGGGAATGGATCATCCTTTTATGGAAAATGTGGCGCGTGGACTCGCCTCGCGCGGCGTGGCCACATTGCGCTTCCAGTTTCCCTATATGGAGCGCGGCACCAGGCGGCCCGACCCGCCGCCACTTGCCCATGCAACAGTCCGCGCCGCCGTGGCCGCAGCGCTCGCCTTGTTACCGGAATTTGCGCTCATCGCCGGCGGCAAGTCGTTCGGTGGCCGGATGACCTCACAAGCGCAGGCGAATGCTCCGCTACAAGGCGTATACGGATTGGCATTCCTCGGATTTCCGCTGCACCCGGCCGGTCGTCCGTCGCATGATCGTGCCGAACATCTGTTTCACGTACAAAAACCGATGCTCTTCTTACAGGGGACCCGCGATACTTTGGCGTCGCTCGAGCAACTTGAGCCGCTTTGCCAGCGGCTCGGCAAGCGTGCCACGCTAAAGCTGTTTGCGGATGCCGATCATTCGCTTCATGTGCCGACGCGGACAGGCCGGAAGGATTCTCAGGTGCTTGGAGACGTACTGGATGCACTCGTTGCATGGCTCGACAGCGTGATCCCTCCGCCAAGGAAGAAATCCTGATTGCGTCGCTTGACGCGATCGAAATCGTCTGATTTCTGATTCAATTTCCAACAACACAAGTCTGCCCGCTGGCCGCCGCTCGACGGATAGCCTCGAGGACGCGCACGTTTTGCAGTCCATCGCGCGCACTGACCCCAGGCTCCTCCGTGCCGCGAATAACCGCGCAGAAATTGTCGAGCTGGCGCGCCAAAGGATCGGCGTGATTGATCGCAAGGATCTCGCTTTCGAAAGGTACATGCCAAGACCGCTGTCCCGGATCGCCGTAAAATCTCAGGAGCATGGTCGGGATTGCGAGTGAGCCATCGGTCCCGGCAACGATGTAACAGTCTTCGTCGGGATAGGCTGCAAAGACCGGGTCTTCCCGGGTCGTCTGCTCCCAGCTCTGTGGCGCGGCGACGGTGTCGGACAACATGAAGCTGCCGAGAACACCGTTTGCGAAGCGCAGGCTGATTGACACCGTGTCCTCGACCGGAAAATTTCGCGTGGCGGACGACGCAAAGGCCTGCACGGCAACAATCTCGCCGCACAACGCGCGCAGATTTCCGATTTCGTGCACCATATTGATCAGGAGCGGGCCGCCTCCGGGCTGCCGACGCCACGGACCGTCCTCGAAATATTGGTCCGGCTTGCAGAACATTTCGGTACCGACGACAGCCACCAGGCGCCCGAGCCGGCCGCTTTTCACGACCTCGACCGCCCTGCTCATGATCGCATTGTGCTGTCGATGATGCCCTGTTAGCAGCTTCACCCTGGCGCTCTCGGCCGCCTGACATAGCCGCTCGCCACTATCGATCGTGTCCGAAAGCGGCTTCTCGATCAGGGCCGGCACGCCTGCCGCAATACAGGCAAGGCCCTGCTCGACATGCAGCCGATTGGGCGTTGCAATGATGACACCGTCCAGAGTTTGCTTGGCAAGCAAATCCGGCAGCGAGGCAAGTAGCGGAACGCCGGCCTTTGCCGCGACCTCCAGCGCCCCGGGCGCCGGATCGACGATCGTTACCAACCGACAGTCTCGACTTTTCAAAATCCGGTCGATGTGAGCACGCCCGATGGCACCCGCCCCTACAACTGCGATGCGCAACGGCGTTGTCACAGGCCGGATACCGCGTGTTCGCCGGCAAGCCGGGACTGCGCGTTGAGGCGGATGGGTGCATTGATTGCGCCGAACCCCCTGTATCCACGTCGTTGCACAATTTCGAGGAAGAACAGGTCTTTGAAGCTTTTGGTGTAGAGCTGAAAATATTCGCCATTGTCGGCCTTGTCATAAAGGACGTTGTTGGCCTTCAGCATTTTCAACCGGTCGCTGCCGAGATCGACGCGCGCTTCGAGATCATCGTAGTAATTTTCTGGAATGCGCAGTGTTTCTACACCGTTGGCACGCAAGCGAGCGGCAGTCGCCAGAATATCGTCGGTGGCAAAAGCGATGTGTTGTACGCCTGAGCCGAAATACTCATTGAGAAAGCGCGACGATTGCGTCCGCGGGCTTTGCGAGGCGTTGAGGGCGATGCGCAGCGTACCGTCCGCCGTCTCAACGACCTGACTTCGCACCACGCCGCCAGGGTCGTTGATGTCGACCTGTGGTGTTTTCTGCACATCGAGGAGCGACGTGTAAAACAGCAACCAGGACAACATGTCCTCGTAGTGCGTCGACTGCGAGATATGGTCGACGACCGTGAGGCCGGCATCGGCGCCCTTGCTCGCAGCCACCGGTTCGAACTCGACGTCCCAGACCTTGGCAAGTTTTCTGGTCGGATCGAGGAAATAGAGCAGACTTCCGCCCATGCCGCGAACTGCCGGAATTTCAAGTTCGCCCGGCCCGACCTTTTGCCGAAACGGCGTATCACGCAGCTTTTCGGCGCGATCGAGTGTTGCCGCAGCACTCTCGACCTTGAGCCCGATGGCGCATACCGATGGCCCATGCGTGATGTAGTGAGAATGTGCGAAGCCTTCTTTTTCCTTGTTGATGACAAGATTGATTGCGCCCTGCGTCCAGCGGGACACGGATTTCGACTTATGGTGGGCAATGTTGCGAAATCCCAGACCGCCAATGAATTGTTCGAGCTCTTCGGCGGTTCTGTCATCGACCGCAAATTCGATGAACTCGACGCCGAGGCATTTCGACCGGGGCGGTATTTGCGGAATATCGGCAACCTCTTTCCCGCTTTTCGTGCGCAATTGGTCCATCAGATAGACCAGCGAGCGCTGCCCATCGACGGCGACTGAACGCGGGGAGCCGGCGCGGAACTGGTCGTTGAAAATCTCGAGCGACAGATCGCCCTGATAGCCTGTTGCCGCAACCGCCTCCATGAAATCAAGGAGCGGCAAATCCCCCTGGCCCGGAAAGCAGCGGAAATGCCGGCTCCAGTTCAGAACATCCATCTCAAGCCATGGCGCATCGGCCAGCTGGACAAGAAAAATCCGGTCGTGGGGAACCGCACGCATGGGCGTGAGATCGGTCTTGCGGGCGAAGGTGTGAAAAGAGTCGAGCACGAGGCCGATGGCGGGGTGATTCGCACGGCGCACCACTTCCCAGGCATCACGATAGTCGTTGATATGACGTCCCCAGGCCAGCGCCTCGAAGCCGACGCGCAGCCCACGCTTGGCTGCGCGCTCGCCCAGTTCATGAAAATCCGCCGCGCTACGATCGATGCCGCCGAGCGAGTCCGGGGAAACATTGCTGCAGACAAGCAGTGAGTCGCAGCCCAATTCCTGCATCAGATCGAATTTTCGCTCGGCGCGGTCGAAGGTCCGCTGGCGTTGCGGCTCTGGCATGCCTTCAAAATCGCGGAACGGCTGGAATGTGATGGCGCGCAGGCCGAGATCAGACATCTCTTTGGCGACGTCGGCCGGCGTACCGTTATAGGAAAGCAAGTCGCTTTCGAAGATTTCAACGCCGCGGAAGCCAGCCGCTGCGATCGATTGCAGCTTTTCGCTTAAGCCGCCGCTGAGACAAACCGTGGCTATCGAGGTTTTCATTTTTTTATCCTCCGGTCTGGCTGCGTCAGACGGTTTCGCGGAGCGCGGCTTCGCGCGCCTCGTAGCCGGCGGCAAAGGCACGGTGAAGCCGAGCAAGATCGGGCGTGATTCCGGTGAATAACTTGAAAGCTTCGACCGCCTGGTGCACGCACATCCCGTCGCCGCTGAGAACGCGCGCACCTTTCGCCGAAACGGCCTTGATGAATTCCGTATCGACCGGGGTGTAGATGACGTCCGCAGCCCAATGCGTTGATTTGAGCGGGGATACCGGCACGGGATTGCCGGGAAAGCCGCGCATGCCCACCTGCGTTGCGTTGACAATGCCGTCAGCTGCCGTGATCTCTCGCTCGAGATCGCGCGCAAGGCGGCAACGCGATGCGCCATAATGTTTTGCGAGATCGCCGCAAAGCGCGTTGGCGCGGGCACCATCGCGGTCATGAAGAACAAGAAGTGCGACGCCGAGATCCATCAAGGCAAACGCTACCGCGTGCCCGGCGCCACCGGCGCCGATCTGCACGACAGTTGCGCCTTGCGCACTGTCCCGACCGAGACTTTCCTCGAAACTACGGCGCCATCCACGTCGGTCGAAATTGTATCCCGTGGTACGGCCGTCCGGCGCGATCGCGACGGTGTTGATGGCGCCAATCTGGGAGGCTTCGGGATCCACTGCATCCAGGAGCGGAAGGATTTCCTGCTTGAACGGATAGGTAATGTTAGTCCCGGCAAACCCGGCGGCTTTGATCGCGTCAAGAAGCTGCGGCAGCCGACGCTCCCGCAGACGATCGACGTCGATCAAATGATAGAAGCCATCAATCCCGGATGCGGCGAACGCTTCCGCGAACAACGCCGGCGACAGGGAACCCATGATGTTCGCACCGATGAGCCCGAGTAGCATTCTACGTCCGCTCATGCCACGCGCTCCGGCTGCGCCAGACCGCCGCCGAGAAACAATTGCCCAATGCGGGGGTCGGCAAGAATATTCGGAGCCGTATCTTCGATACGTGTCTGGCCTTGTTCCAGCACCAGACCGTAGTCGGAGATCTGCAGAGCCTGTTTCGCATTCTGCTCGATCAGCAGGATGGTAACGCCGTTGTCGCGAAGCGATTTCAAGATGGCAAAGACCTCCTGCACCATAAGCGGGGAAAGGCCGATCGATGGCTCGTCGATCAGGATCAGTTTCGGGTCGAGCAGAAGTCCGCGCGCAACCTCGAGCATCTTTTGTTGTCCGCCGGACAGGGTGGAAGCTTGTGCGCCAGCCTTCTCCTTCAAAATGGGGAGCCGCTGCATGATTTTCTCCATGCGCGGCGGGAGGCTCGCCTGGTCGGACAAGGCCACGCCACCAAGCTCGAGATTGTGGAGCACGCTCAGTTCCGGAAAAATATTCCGGCCTTGCGGTATGTAGACGACTCCCTCGTCGAGAATCTGACGGGGCGTGAAATTCGTGGTCTCGCGACCATTGAAGGAAATCCGGCCACTACGCACCGCGAGCAAACCGAAGATTGTCTTGAACATCGTCGACTTGCCCGCGCCATTCGGGCCGATCACGGTCGTGATCGCAGCGCGGCGAATGCGGGCGCTTGTCCCATTAAGGATCGTCATTTTGCCATAACCGGCAAAGACATCATCCAGGACGAGCAATGAATCGGAACTCATCTTTAATGCCCCAGATAGGCTTCAATCACGATTGGATTGCGGCGAATATCCTGCGGAGCACCCTCGGCAATGATGCGTCCTTCCGCGAGGACCAACACGCGCGTGCAAAGCGCCATGACGAATTCCATCTGGTGCTCGATCACGACAAACGTTGCCTTGCGTTCGGCGTGGTAGGCGTGAAGCCGTTCGCGCAAATGGCCGAGCATGGTCAGGTTTACGCCCCCCGCCGGCTCGTCGAGCAGGACGAGCCTCGGGCCGGCCATGAAGGCCATCGCAGCATCCAGGAGCTTCTGTTGGCCGTAACTCAGCGAGCCCGCCTGCTCTTCAGCAAGATGCGACAGGCGAAAGAACTCGATCATCCGTCCCGCGGCCTCACCGAGGCCGGCATCGGCGCGCCCGAATAACCGCGAAGCCATGGAGCCTTGATGTTCCTGTCCCGCAAGGATGAGATTGTCGCGCACCGAAAGCTGCGGGAAGACCTGCAACAACTGAAACGTGCGGCTGACGCCAAGGCGATTGAGGTCACAGGGCCGCAAACCGGTCGTGACCTTGCCGTCGATACACACTTCGCCGACGCTCGGCTGCAATTGCCCCAGAACGCAGTTGAACAACGTCGATTTGCCAGAGCCGTTCGGTCCGATAATTCCAAGAATCTCCCCGGCACGGACCTCGAATGAGACGTCATCAACGGCAATGACTCCACCGAAGGCCTTGCGCAGATTGGACACTTCGAGGACTGCCGTCATGTTCCGACCCCTTCCGCGCGCACCGATGGCGTGGCGTGCGCCAGCCGGCCGTTGAACGCTCTGGTCGCACGCTCGACAAGGCCGAGCAGTCCCGAGGGACAGAACGCCATCATGACCATGATCGCGGCGGCATAGAGGATGAGGTAATAGCCCTGCGTGATGCGCAACCATTCCGGCAGCAGCACGGCGACCAGGGCGCCGACGAAGGGCCCAAAGAAATTGCCGCTGCCGCCGACGATCACCATGAGCAGCAGGTTGAACGACAGACCGAGCGCGAACGAGTTCGGTTCGATGAATTGCACCAGCGGCGCGTACAGTCCACCGGACAGCCCGCCGAGGCTCGACCCGATGGCAAAGGCCATCAGCGTGTAGCGCCGGGTATCAAGACCAAGCGAAAGCGCGCGGATCGGATTTTCCCGCAAGGCAACAAATGCGCGCCCCCACGGCGAACGAAGCATCCACCAAGTTGAGAGCGAAAGCAGCGCAAGAACGCCCAGGCAGAGAAAATAGAAATCTTGCGGGCCGTTCGTTTTCCATCCCAACAGCGTCGGACGCGGTGTGCCGGTGATGCCGTAGATCCCGTTCGTGAGCCACTGCTCGTTGCGCAACACCAGGAAGACGAGCGTGGTGAAAGCAAGTGTGACGAAGGCGAGGTAATGGTGCTGCACCCGCAGTGCGGGGTAGCCGAGCCCCCATCCTATCGCGAAGCACAGAAGGCCTGCGGCAAGAAAGGCAACGAAAAATGGCACGCCCAGCGGTGTCAGAAGCGCAACCGTATAGGCTCCAATTCCGACGAAAGCGCCCTGTGCAAGCGAGATCTGCCCGGCATAGCCAAGCGTCAAATTAAGACCGATCGCTGCGATGGTAAGGACCGCCCAAGTCGAAATCAGGAAAATGCCATATGGCTTCAGCAGAAATGGTGCGGCGATTGCCACTGCAACTGCGATAACGACGGCCAGGACGCCGAGGCGGTTCATATCGTGCGCTCCTCGATCCGCCCAAGCAGGCCCTGTGGGCGGAGCAGGATCACGGCGATCAGAATGATCAGCGGGAACGCGCCGCGGTACTGCGACGAGATGTAGGCAGCCGACAGATTATCGAGCACGCCCAGAATCAGGCCACCGAGAATGGCGCCACGCACCTGGTTGAATCCGCCGATGATCGCCGCAATGAACGCGGCCATGCCTAGCGTCTCCCCGTTGGTGAACTTTGCGAGATAAATGGGACTCACCAGGATCGAAGCGATCGCAACCAGCACCGCGTTGAGTAGAAACGTGTAGAGCACCATCCGCTGCACCGGGATGCCCAGGATGCGCGCCAAGGTCGGATTTTGCGCGGTCGCCTGCATCTGCCGGCCAAGCCGAGTCTTGTTGAGAAGAATGTTCAGCGCCGCCACAGTGAGGATCGCGACCGCCAGCACGGCCAGACTTTGCGTCGAAATAACAGCATCCAAAACATGGATATCGGTCGCCGGCACCAACGCGGGAAACGGCTGCGCTTGCGAGCTATAAAAGTCCTTGGCGCTTTCCTTGAGAAAGAGCGACAGGGCAATCGTCGAAATAACCAACGGTAGCACGCCGTATTTCAGCATCGGGTCGACAATGATGAACTTGAAAAGGATCCCCAGGATCACGATCGACAGTGCGATGCCCGCGAGACACGCCAGCCAGAACGGAGCGCCTGCATTCATGGCCGCGAGAACGAAAAAAGCCGGCAGCATGACGAATTCGCCCTGGGCGAAATTGATCGTCTGCGATGTCTGCCAGAGCAGCGTGAACCCGACTGCAATCAAGGCGTAGATCGCACCGGTTGCGAGGCCGGATACCAAAAGCTGAATGAACGAAGCCACTGGCGAAGGCCTTTGGCCTCCGCCCGGTGATCACACCGGGCGGAAGAGCGCGTTTAGATGACTTACTTGCCGAGCTTCGGCAAGGTTTCGACGATCTTCTGTTTGCCGTTGACGACCTCACCCAGGAAGCTGATCCGGTCGATATCGCCGTTTTTGTCCCAGGTGGCTTCCATCAGGATGCCAGGCTCGGCCTTCGGCGAGATGGTGATGCCATGCGCAGCTTCCGCAAACGCCTTGCTGTCGAACTTGCCGATTTTTTCCGTTACATGCTTTATGAAGTAAACTGCGGTGTAGCCCTTGATGCCATTGTGATCGCAAGCATAGTTGAACCGCTTCTTGAAATTGGCGGCGAACTCCTGCACGGCCGGGATCGGCGCATCGACCGTCAGCCCGACATGGCCACGCACCCCGTTGGCCGCCTCGCCGGCGAGGTCGATCACTTTCTGTCCGAGCAAGGTTGTCTCGCCGATCAACGGCTTGTTGAGGCCCTGCTTTTTGGCTTCCCGTAGGAAACGCGCGCTCTCTTCTTCGTTAAGATAGACGAAGATCGCATCTGCATTGGCGCCCTTCAGCTTGACCACGTCAGCCGAGAAATCGGCCTGTCCTGATTCGGTCGAAATGTCGGCCACCACTTTGATGTCACGCGCATTCACTTCCTTGATGAAGGTATCGCGACCGCCTTTGCCGAAGTCGTTGTTCACCCATAGTACGCCGACGGTCTTCGCCTTGACGCCGTCACGCATGTAATTCGCGATCTTGGGCATGCTGAATTGTTGACCGAATGACGTGCGGAAAACGTAGGGGTTGCCCTTCTGGGTGATAGCCGCCGCCTCGCCGCCGACGATCTCTGGAATCTCGGCTTGCTGGGTGAGCAACATGTCGACCAGCACGGAACCCGAGAAGACGGGACCGAGAATAACGAAGGGCTTGTTATCGAGCACCTTTTGCACTTGCGCGCGTGAGATGCCGGCATCGCTCTGGGTGTCGAGCATAGGTGTGTCAATCGTGCGCCCGAGGATGCCCCCCTTGGCGTTGATCTCGTCGATCGCCAACAGCATCCCGTCGCGGAAATTGGTGCCCGACACCGCCCCGGTGCCGGACAGCTCGAGAATGGCTGGAATGTACACGGTCGATTGCGCAAAGGCCGGACTGGTCACGCCAAGGCCCGCGACGATCAGCGACGCAAGAAGTCCTGAACGAAACATGGGAAGCTCCCTCCTTTGGTAGAATGCGGCCCGTTCGTTCGGGCTTCTGGCAGCGCGGCGCCCCCACATCCGGGTCTGGCACTACCGATGATGATGTGACCTTGCTAATCCGCTCGCATAAGGTCAATAACCAAAACGTGCGCGAGACTTAACATGACGTTATTTTTTCCGCCCCTGGCGCGGCCTCGCTGAGGCCTCCATTTGACTGCGCAAAGCCGCGACAAATCGCGCGCCGTGGCTCGAAAGCGAAACATCCTTGCGGTGCGCGATATAAGTCTGAAATGCGGTCGGCTCGGAAATGTCGAGCACCCGTAACCGCGGCCACTGGTCGGCGGCCAAGGTAAACTCATCGACGATGGCAATGCCAAGTCCGTGTGAAACCAGCGCACAAACGGTCGAGCCGAAGCGGGCGCGGATCGTGACTTCATAGTGTAACGCGTGGTTAGCGAAGAGGCCCGCCATGATTCTCCCATAAGGATCGTTCGGGTCGACCCCGATGAGCGGATATTTCACGATTTCATCCGTCGTTACACGCGTGCGGCGCGCCAGGGGATGCCCCTCCGGGACGATGCATTTGAGTCGACCGCGGGCCAACGGCTCGATGGCGAGCATCGCGTGGTCGAGCTTGTAGCTCAGCGCCACCAGTTCGCCTTTACCGAGAAGCAGATAATCGGCGGCATCCTCAATTTTCAGGATGTCCACCTCGATCAGCAGGCTGGGCAATGCCCTGCGCAGATCCGCGATCGCACGCGGCACCATGATGTTGGCGATGCTCGGTACCGAACCGATTTTCAGTTCGGTCTCGGCACCGCGCTGAATTCGTGAAATCACGAATTCCAGGTCTTCGATCTTGTCATAGACGCCGTTGATCTGGCTGAAAATCGCATTAGCCTGCGGTGTCGGGCTGTAGCGGCCACCTTTGCGGCTGAACAGCTTGACTCCGACGGACGTCTCGGCGTGCTTCATGACCCGACTGATGCCGGGAGACGAAACATTCAGCAGCCGGGCCGCACCTCCCACCGTGCCGGTCACCATAATCGCGCGGATCACTTCGATTTGGCGGAGCGTAAGCATTAACGTACACGTTATTTTCGTCGCGCCGGCGGATCGCGAGAGAGATTTTTCGCCGCGAGTTCATCAACATAGTCCTGCCAATAGGCACCCCGATTGCGTCCGAGATCCAGCAGATAGTCCCAATCGAAAATTCCCGTCGAGTGCAAGTCGTCGAACACCAGCCGCACCGCATAGTTGCCGACGGGCAGCACCTCGATGATCGCGACATCGCGTTTGGCAGAAACGGTCTTGCGTTCCTCGGCCGAATGGCCCTGCACTTCGGCACTCGGGCTCTTTACGCGCAAATATTCCGCAGGCAGATCGAACCGCTCGCCACCGTCGAAAGTAACGGTCAGAGTCTTGCGATCCTTGTGCAGGCGCAATTCGGTCGGCCAGACTTGCGCGTCGGTCATCAGTTCACAAACCGTACCGTGCCAGCGACACTCAGATCGTAACCGCCGAGTTCGCCCGCACGCGTTGCGAGTTCTTCTGAGCGCAGGAAGTTGAACAGTGCCTGCATTGGCGGCCTGAAGTAGTCATGTTGGCGCATGACGAGATCGAACGGCTCCCAGGCGATGGGTACGAAATCGAGTCCTGCGGCATTGGCGACGCCGCGCGTTGCAATACCTGTATCGGCCCGCCCGGCGCGAATGGCCTGGGCGATATCGGGCCCGGTTGGGCACGAAGGCGCAGCGAGATCGAGTGAAATTTTTGCTCGGTGCAGCAATGCCAGCAATAACAATTGCGCACCGGCACCTTTTGGCCGCACGGCAATACGCACTCCTGTCTTGCTGACGTCCTCGATCGAACGAAGTTTGAGCGGATTTCCGGGGGGAACGAGAAAACCCTGTTCGCGTCGGCACAATGCAATCAAGACCGCGTCATGCAACTCACCGCAACTTTTCATCGCCGCTATGTTGGCATCGGCTTCGCCGTCCTCGAGAGAATGCAGGTGGATGCCGGCCGCGAGCGTTTCACCGGAGACAAAGCGGGCAAAGCCGGCCTCACTGCCAACGGCCAAGGTCGCAAGACCCGAGCTGCTTTCGCGCAGCGCCCATTCCAGCAGCGGATCATGGCTGCCACTGACAATCGGCGCGGGTTCCGGGCGCGCTGTGCCCACGGGGCGCAACACGCTTGAGGCCAGCCAATGATCGAGCTCGGCCTTTGGAAAGAGCCAACGCCCGGTCACCTTTGTGCAGGGGACTGCGCCCTCGGCCACCATCTCATAGATCTTGCGCTCCTTGAGTCGGAGATAGGCGGCGGCTTCGGCGGTCGTCAAAAGCTGCACAAACTGGACCTGCACTCACATGCACCTATTCTGAGGATGCCTAAAACCGCAAAAATAACAAGGGAGTGAATGGGGTGTCTGGAAGGCCAATTCGACGAATAGCCGCTGTCCCCACCCCAACTCTTGCGCGCTTGCTTTCAGGCGCAGGATTGCAGTGACTATGGACCACAAATCTCGTCAGAACAGCGCGCGAAATATGACCCACAACTCAAGTCCCCCACCAACGACAATCGCTTTCCCCATTCTCGCGATCGCATTTGTTCTTGCAGCGCCATACATTGGCTACGACCCCAGCGTGCAGCCGCCATCGTCCTATTCGCTTATGATGTCGGCGGGGATGATCGTCATCATGCTCGGGGCCGTGTTTGCCGCGGTTTATCATGCCGACGTGATCGCGCATCGCGTTGGCGAGCCATACGGAACGCTGATTCTGACCCTCGCCGTCACTATTATCGAAGTGGCACTCATTGAATCGATCGTCCTGACACCGGGCAGCTCGCCAGCCCTCGCCCGCGACACCGTCTTTGCCGTCATCATGGTTGTATGCAATGGCCTGATCGGATTGTGCATCATTTGGGGCGGGATACGGCACCACGAACAGGAATTTCAAACATCGGGTGCCGGCGTCTATCTCACGGTGCTTGGAGCCCTGTCGGTTCTTACGCTCGTCCTTCCCAACTACACGGTCACTATGATCGGGCCCTACTTTTCGAACCCACAGCTTATCTTCGTCAGCATCATAACCGTCATTCTCTACGCCGCTTTTTTGTTCATCCAGACGTCACGGCATACCGAATATTTTCGTGCCGAGGTCGGAGACGCCAAGGACGCAGCCCACGATTATCCGTCAAACAAACTCGTGCTGATCGGCGTGATTATGCTCTTGGTGGCGTTGTCCGGAGTAATCCTTACCGCGAAAAAATTTGCCATCATCCTGGAAGCAGGGCTTTCCCACCTCGGCGCGCCGCAAGCTGCCGCAGGCATCATCATCGCAATGGTCGTTTTGGCGCCTGAAAGTATAACAGCGGTGCGCGCCGCCCAGCGCAACGAATTGCAGAAGAGTCTGAATCTCGCTCTTGGTTCATCGCTGGCAACAATCGGGCTGACGATTCCCGCGGTTGCAATTACAAACGTCTTTATTGGCAAGCAGATCGAGATCGGCCTTTCAGGGCGCGACACGCTGCTCCTCGCCCTCACTCTCTTCCTGGGTCTTCTGACGTTCGGGACAGGACGAACCAATATTCTTTCCGGACTCGTCCACCTTGTCGTTTTTGCGACATTCCTGTTTCTGGTCTTCATTCCCTGATCAGAGACGACCATCGGCTACCCAGCAGGGCAATCCAGACGAAAATGGGGGACGGGTGAAGTTCCCGTCCCCCAAGTTCAACGCGTCCGACTAACGCAACTTACGGACGTTCAGGCTCTTGTCGTCAGGCCTTTCCGATTGGCAGCGCCACGAAGCGCATCGCTTCTGCGGTCTTTACTCGGAGCAGGATGGAGCTCTTACCGGCGCTGCGCGCGTCGCTGAGCGCCTTGCGAACATCCGCTACATTGGTGACCACCTTGCCGCCGACATCCAGGATGACGTCGCCGGTCTTGATGCCGCGCTCGCTGGCCGGCCCGTTAGGGTCGACGCCAACCACTGCAACGCCTTCCGAGCTGGCGCCACCAACGTCCTTGGCCGGCGCAAGGTTGAGGCCGAGCCGTGGGCCGCCGGTCGAAGCATCTTTCTCAGCTTCGGCTTTTTTTGCCTGCTTCTGGTCCGGCATTTTGGCGAGGGTCAGATCCAGTGTCTTGACTTCGCCCTTATGGGCGACCGTCAGCTTGATGCGCGAGCCAGGCGCCATCATTCCGACCTTGCGGGCAAGCTCACGCGAGTCATTGATCGTCGTGCCATCGATTGCGGTGATCACATCGCCTGCGATAACCCCGGCTTTCGCGGCAGGGCTATCGGCTTGCGGTTCCGCGACAATGGCGCCTTCCGCCTTCTTGAGACCAAGGCTGTCGGCAATCTCCGCCGTGACCGGCTGAACCTGCACACCCAACCAGGCCCGATCGACGTAGCCGTTCTCTTTAAGCTGGGCCACGACCATCTTTGCGGCGTCGGCGGGGATATCAAAACCAATGCCGACCGAGCCACCCGACGGCGAGAAAATAGCGGTATTCACGCCGATGACGTTGCCTTCCAGATTGAAGGTCGGTCCGCCCGAATTGCCTTTATTAATCGGCGCATCGATCTGGATATAGTCGTTGTAGGGACCAGCTCCGATATCACGTCCGCGCGCCGAAACGATGCCGGCAGTCACCGTGCCACCAAGACCGAACGGATTTCCAACGGCGACGACCCAGTCGCCGATACGCGGTTCGCGATCAGCGAACTTCACGAAGGGAAAGCTCTTGTCGGATTCGGCCTTGATAAGCGCCAGGTCGGTCTTCGCATCGGTGCCGACAACTTTCGCCTTATAGACTGCGCCATCATCGGTCGTAACCTGTACGGTCTTGGCGCCATCGACGACGTGATTGTTGGTCACGGCATAGCCGTCTGCTGAAATGAAAAAGCCGGAGCCTTCGCCGGTTACGCCTTGCCTGCCGCGCGGCATTGCCTGCGGCATGCCCTGCCGACCGAATTGCTCGAAGAATTTTTCGAAGGGAAACCGCGGATTCGCCTCGCCGTCATCGCTTTCACCCATGGCTGTCGTCGTTGCGGCCTCGTCGATCTTGACGCGGACCGAAATCACGGCCGGCTTTACCTTCGCGACGACATCGGCAAATCCGGCCGACGGTTGAACGCTGTCCGCGCGGGCGGATGTTGTGAAAGATGGAAGTTTCGACCCGTCAAAGCTCGAGGGCGCGGCGGCAACCGCGGCAATGGCAAGGCCGGCGGCCGATGCAAGCAGGACCAGCCGACGCGCAGAAAACCCCTTGCGCTCCGCTCTGGCAGGAAGCAGTTGGCTCATATTGTTGTCTCCACTGTAAATAGAATCTCTGATGTCCCAGAGTGATGGCGTGCTTGATAGGCGGTTCGACATTACCGCCGCCTTTCTCTGCGATTGAAAATTCGTAATCTTGGCGACCAAGTTGTCGCAGGCCATGCACTCGCGGACGTGAAGATTTTTCGTCAACGGGGCCGACAGTTCGGAATAGTGCCCCGGGCTTTGGCCATTCCAGAAGGGCGCCTTGCCGACCCGACATGGCAGAAGGACCGCCTCACCAATACACTCGAGCGGTGCAGTGTTACTTCACGCTCAGGCCCCGACTCATCGATAAACGGGGATTAAATTTCGTGCACACAGGAGGAACCCGATGGACGCTTGCGCATCTGCAATCGAGAAATCAGAGGACTTGGAGATGGCCGAAGATATCTGCAAATTGCTGGAGCAAACGATTCTGAAATACTTCCCTCAGCCTACGAACGATGCCGATCGGCCCAAGCAATCTTCAGTTCCCCTGGTTCCTCCCCCGGAGGAGAAGCCGGCAGCCTGATTCCGCAAGACACGCAGGCTCCATCGGCACGCAGGGATTCATTTTTGCTTTCGCAGTCATCGCCATGAATGCGCTTTGCGTTGTCGCAAGAGGCGAAGACTCCTACGGCGTGGCTGCGGCCAACATCAAAGACCATCTGGACAGGCTCGTGCGGTCTTATCCGGACCAGATTGCCGGTTACGACAGTGAATTTCTGATCCTGAATAACGGGATGAAATTTCGACTCTCCGACGGCCGGGCCAACAAGACATTCCAGGACCTTCTGGAAAGCCCTGACATCGACGACATGTTCTATGCGCGATACCCGGTGGGAACCGAGCCAAACCAGCCGGAAAAGAATTCCGACCCTGGCCGAGTTCGTTTTGAGCCGCTATTCGTTGCCATGTACGGCGATTGCAACAAGAACGAAGTCGTCAGAAATTTGCGCACAATCGATTGGCTTCCCAAACACGCAGGTGGCCAGGTTCCGATCACATCGGTAAATGGTGTTGCCAAGGCGCTTGAAAACGTTTCTCGCGAACTCGATGCGCTACCGGATCATTTGGTGAAATATCTGGTGCCGATGGCCGGGACCTATAACTGCCGAAAGATTGCCGGCTCGCCCGCAAAATCGATGCACGCCTACGGGGCTGCCATCGACATCAACACGAAATTTGCAGACTATTGGCGGTGGACTTCCCGCAGCCGAACGCAACCCCGATGGCGAAACCGAATCCCAATTCAGGTCGTGCGGATTTTTGAGACACACGGCTTCATCTGGGGTGGCTATTGGTACCATTTCGACACGATGCACTTCGAATATCGCCCTGAGCTTTTGGCCGGCAAACCGTAGGGCGAAACCTGCGGCGTTAACCATGCAGGCAATTTACACTTTAATCACGGTAAATTAGTCGGCATTAGTCAAATCAAAGTTCGTCGCAAGAACTGCGAGTGGGACTCTGCACCCTTGGAGGGAATTGCATGAGAACGACTCCTGATTTGCACATTATCTGCAAGCCTCCTCGGTTGCGCCTGCCCCGCTCCGAGGTTGGCGGGCTGCGACGCGCAGGTTTGCCCCCAAAGAATTGCGGCTGGTCCGCCGCTTGACATAAAGCCTGCGCCACCGAAACCCAAAGCCGCCTCAACAAAAGCGAAATTTGCGACCGCAGCGAAGACGGCAAAGCCTTCCGCTGATCAGCCAAGCAAGCAACCGGACAAGGTCGAAGAAAAATCGACCTCTCCGAGCACGACCAAGCCCGAGGCACGGCCTGCTCAGACGGGCGATACCTCCGAAGCCGTCGTAAAGAAGGCAAAGGCGAAAATCTCAGCGAGCATAGACGATCCGGAATCTGCCGAATTTGACGACATGAAGCGGGCGCTTCGAAAGAATACATTCGGGCAGCCGATCGATACCATCTGCGGCCACGTCAAAGGGAAAAAGAAGTCGGGTGAGAACACCGCAATGCCATTTCTCTATCTCGTGAAAGAAGATACTGCCTATGTTGTTGTCGATGGCAATCCGGACTCAGTGGCCGCTGTCGCATATCGCACCATCTGCAACAGCCCCGATGCGCGCAGTAACGAAACAACGAGCAACAAAGCCCCTGAATGATCGGGTCCGCGACTTG